>JBKJOT010000004.1:0-51922 GCA_046595335.1 Methylotenera sp. | reverse complement strand
CAACATGGCTCGGGCATCGGTTTTGTAGGTTGGTGCAGAATCTAATGAAGCCCAACAAACAACGCAGCATATATTACGGCAGTGCAATGGCTTTAATGGTGATGATGTGTTGGGCTTCGCAAAGCTCAGCCCAACCTACGCGTGCTAACACAACAATTGTTCAAAAGCCCTATGCAACGATAGGAGTGTGTAACGAAACCTCTACATTTGAAGTAATGAAGTCTGGAGCTGTTGATCTTAAATACGTACCTAGTCTTTATCCAGAGTCTGTAGCAGAAGAGCTTTTCCCAGAGTCAAAATTAGATGTTGATTTGCAAAACAGCATTGCAAATGCTCCAGTACAAATTATCAAAGAGCCTAAACATGGTCAAATAAAAGACACAGTAATGTCAAAAGATGGTTTTGCTCATGATTATCAATATATACCCAATGCCAAATACCAAGGCAGTGATAATGCAGAGCTTTTAGTTAATGTTGATGGGAAAATAATAAAAATAATTTATTATTTCAAGGTAGTAGATCGAACTGGTAATAAGCTTGATAAAAATAACGCTTATATCAAACAATATTGCCCTAGTCCGAATTGGTGGAAAATCTCATCTAACCCTGATGGCAAATCAGTAAGCGTAGGATGGGCAAAATGATTTTATTTGCCCACCATCGCCATTTTATCAACACGGTTTGCACCCCAGGCACTCCTATTTTCTAAGTGCCAAAGCACTTGAAAAGTCGTATGCAATAAACCCATTTATGCACACCCTACCAATTAAGCGACTAGCATATCCACAAACACATTAACAGCCGTGGCTTCTAGCTTGGATTGATCTAAGCATAGCGCAAGAATATCTGCTTGTTTTTTAGCATCAAACCTACGTGCCAGATTCACCTGGAATTTTTTAACAAGCTCAGGGATGCCTTCACCGCGGCGGCGACGGTGACCAATTGGATACTCCACTGCGATGTTGTCTGACTTGCTTCCATCTTTGAAGAACACCTGTATGGCATTGGCAATCGAGCGTTTTTCCGGGTTATGGTAATCAGCCGTATATTCGGCTTTTTCCACGCACACCATTTTGCTGCGAATCGCGTCAATGCGCGAATCAGCCGCTGCGGCATCTTCATAATCTTGTGCGGTTAAACTGCCTTTTAGTAAGCCGATAGCAGCCATATATTGAATGCAGTGATCGCGATCAGCCGGGTTATCCAGCGGGCCAGTTTTGTCAATGATACGAATCGCAGATTCATGGGTGGTGATGACGATTTTGTCGATGTTATTGATTTGTTCCAGCGTTTGCAACTTGCTACCTATTTGTGCATTCAATTGGAATGCGCTTTCGACGGCCGTTTGTGCATGGAACTCGGCGGGGAATGAGATTTTGAACAACACTTGTTCCATCACATATGAACCGTATTGTCGCTGGAATTTAAAAGCATTGCCTTTGAATAACACGTCGTAAAAGCCCCAGGTTTTCGCTGTGAGGGCTGATGGGTAGCCCATTTCACCTTGCATTGTCATCCACGCAAGCCTCACCGCACGAGAGGTCGCGTCGCCAGCTGCCCAGGATTTACGTGAGCCGGTATTTGGTGAATGACGATAAGTACGCAGGCTTTGGCCGTCTACAAATGCGTTTGAAACAGCATTGATAATGTCTTCTTTATTGCCACCTAGTAGTTTAGTCACTACGGCAGTCGAGGCGATTTTTACCAAAATCACATGGTCCAGCCCTACCCGGTTAAAGCTGTTTTCCAACGCCAATACACCTTGAATCTCATGTGCTTTGATCATGGCAGTCAGTACGTCTTTTATAGTCAATGGTGCTTTGCCTTCGTTAATATTTTTGCGTGAAATATAGTCCGCGACAGCCAGGATGCCACCTAAGTTATCTGAGGGGTGCCCCCATTCTGCAGCCAGCCAGGTATCGTTGAAATCCAGCCAGCGAATCATGGTGCCGATATTGAATGCCGCCAGAATGGGATCTAGCTGGTAATTGGTGCCAGGCACTTTTGCGCCATTTGGTACTACCGTACCGGCAATCACCGGGCCTAATAATTTGGTGCAAGCAGGGTAATCCAAGGCTTCAAAACCGCAACCAAGCGTATCCATTAAACAGTTACGCGCAGTTTCAAAAGCCTCGTCGGATTTGATTTCAAAGTCGGCGACGTAGGTGGCGATGTCAACAAGAACCTGATCTGGTTGAGGACGTACGTTAGAGATATGGGCTGACATTTTTTGTACCTTTATAAAATTCATTTTTTGGGTGTATCGCGTTGTTGCGCGGTACTCAAAGCTTCGCTGTACTACACGTACTATCTTCAGCTTCTGCGTTCCGCGCGCCTTGCGCTACAGCCCACAACACTGAATTTTTACGTATATGGCAGAAAATGTTGCTAGTAGTTTTTGCTATGACTTAGCGTTTTTCCAACGGAACGAAAGGGCGATTTTCTGGGCCAATATATTCTGCATTCGGGCGAATAATCTTGTTATCAATACGCTGCTCAATTACGTGTGCAACCCAGCCGGTAGTGCGCGAAATTACAAAAATCGGCGTGAACATGCCCGTGGGAATCCCCATCATGTGATAGCTGGATGCGCTATACCAGTCCAAGTTAGGGAACATTTTTTTCTCGCGCCACATGGTTTGTTCAATGCGGGCAGATACGTCAAATAGCGTCATATTGCCATTATCTTCGCATAACGTGCGGCTAACTTCTTTGATGGATTCATTTCGTGGGTCGGCGATTGTGTATACGGGATGGCCGAAGCCGATAATGATCTCTTTACGAGCGATTCTGGCCAGAATGTCAGCTTCAGCTTCGTCTGCATTTTTATAGCGTTCGATGATTTCCATGGCGGCTTCATTAGCACCGCCGTGTTTTGGTCCGCGCAAGGCGCCAATCGCCCCGGTAATGCAGCTATACATGTCTGACAGCGTGCCCGCGATGACACGACCAGTGAATGTGGATGCGTTAAACTCATGTTCTGCATATAGCACGAGCGATGTATTCATCGCACGGATATGCAGGTCTGACGGTTTTTTATCATGTAGTAAATGCAAAAAATGCGCTGCAATGGAATCTTCATCCGTTTCTACTTCAATACGTTTGTGATTGTGGCTAAAGTGATACCAATACAACAGAATAGAACCAAAACATGCGATAAGCCTATCGCCAAGCGCTTGAGCTGCTGCGGTATTACGGTCCGCAGCTTCCGGTTCCACGTTGCCTAGCATAGAGCAGCCCGTGCGCATCACATCCATAGGATGCGCATTGGCTGGAATCTGTTCCAGCACTTTTTTCAGCGCGTCAGGCAGGCCGCGCAGCTTTTTGAGCTTTTGATGATAAGCAGCAAGTTGCGTTTTATTGGGCAACTCACCATGAATCAGCAGGTAGGCGACTTCTTCAAACGTGGCATGTGTTGCCAGTTCGATAATATCGTAGCCGCGGTAATGTAAGTCATTACCAGTATGGCCTACAGTACAGATTGCAGTAGTACCGGCTGAAACACCTGCCAGGGCAACGCCTTTTTTCTTTTTTGGCTCAGTTGGAGTGTGTGAGGTTGCATTCATCGCTACTTTCTCCTTAAGATTTGCCTTCATTGAATAAGGCATCTAATTTTTGCTCGTAAGCGTGATAGTTCAAATGTTCATATAGCTCTGCACGTGTCTGCATCAAGTCCACGACATTCTTTTGCGTACCTTCTTTGCGTACAGCTTCGTAAACTTTGAGCGCTGCCTGATTCATTGCTCTAAAGGCGGAGAGCGGGTACAGCACCATGCTCACGTCTGCGTCACGCAACTCATCCACCGTAAATAATGGGGTGGCGCCAAACTCGGTGATATTCGCCAGCACCGGGACTTTAACTGCGGTAACAAATTGCTTGTACATACTGAGTTCAGTCATCGCTTCCGGGAAAATCGCATCGGCACCGGCTTCCACGCATGCACAAGCGCGGTCAATCGCCGATTGCAAACCTTCCACAGCGAGCGCATCAGTACGCGCCATGATGACGAAATCCGGATCGGTTTTGGCATCCACTGCGGCTTTGATACGGTCTACCATTTCAGCCAGGCTCACTACGGCTTTGTTTGGACGGTGGCCACAACGTTTGGCTTGCACCTGGTCTTCTATATGCACAGCTGCCGCGCCAGCTTTGATCACGCTTTTGATACTACGGGCGATATTGAACGCGCCGCCGAACCCGGTATCGATATCGACCAATAATGGTGTTTCGGTCACATCGGTAATCCGGCGTACGTCAATCAACACGTCTTCCAGGGTAGAAATGCCTAAGTCTGGAATGCCCAGCGAGCCAGCGGCTACGCCACCACCGGAAAGATACAGCGCCTTATAGCCGGTCTGAGTGGCGAGCAGCGCATGGTAAGCGTTGATTGCGCCTATGATCTGCAAAGGTTTTTCTTGAGCAAGCGCCTGGCGGAACCTTGCGCCTGCTGAGGTGAGGGTTTTCATATTGATACCTTAAATACTCTTAAATATTTAGCTAAAAAAAGCGGCACTTGCATCTGCTGGAATGCTGACATTGGTCAGTTTGGCTTTTTGCAAAACCTCCCAGAAGTATCGATAGGTTGCGCGGTCATGCAACTCGCCTTCGTACTGGATAGGCCCCCAATCAGCCTGTTGCGCAGCCAGTAATATATTCGCTGCGTCAGCTACCTCGGCAAAGTTAGGCTTCATTGCATCAACAATGGCCTGCACTTGCGTAGGGTAGATACTCCACATGCGCATAAAACCAAATTCATTACGTGCCCGGTGCGCATCTGCATAGGTAGTTTCAGTATTTTTCAAATCTAAGGTCACGTTATGTGCTGGAACCACGCCGTTAGCCAATGCTGCGGCAACGACTTCGGCCTTAGCACGAGCTAGCAAGCGGTGTTCAAACTGTTGTGGGCTGCGCATGGCCGTAGCTGGAATCGCGCCATGATGTGCGCTGACAAAGTCCATTAAGCCGAAATCCAGCACTTGCACCCATGGCAGGGCAGCAATCTCATGGACTTGCTTCAAGGCACCATGCGTTTCAATAAGGATATGCACGGGAATCCTGCGGCTAATATTGTTAGCCTTAGCAGTTTCCTGAATATAGGTGATCATCTCGCTGGCTTGATTGATATTGGTACATTTTGGAATAGTGATATAGGTCAACACCTGACCTGCACCAGCTACCAATATATCAATATCCTGGCGCCAGCTTGGATGGGTGTAATCATGAATACGGGCACCTGCCATTTTGAATTTATTCGCTTCGCTATTCAGTACGCGAACGATCATCTGCGCATGTTCGCGTTCTTGCCCAGCAGCTGCACCATCCTCGCAATCACAAGTAATATCAAATACAGGCCCCAAGCTATCTTGCATGGCGAATGCTTTTAATATCAGTTTTTCGCTACCGGCAAAGTGTTCGCAAGAAGGAATCACCGGGAAAGGTTTTTCGCCACCGAATAAAGCCTGATTTGGATGCACTGCCATATGGTTGTCCTTCTAATCTATTAAGTATTAAATTTCTATTAAGTATTAAATTGAGGAGCTTGTTTTAGGTATCAATTGCTAAATCTTCTAGGCATGAGCACGGTGTAATCCAGATCCAGCACCACGTTAGGGTGATAGGTTTGTTTGCCATCCGTTTCCAAGTAAGCAGATTCCAGCGCATCTGCCGTTATATTTTTAACAGCAAGCATGCGTAAACGCAGCGCAGCGATATCTGTGCGGCCAGGTATCTCCCATTTATCGAGTATTTCTGTCCAGGTATAGATCGTGTCATCGCCGAATGTCGGGTTGCAATGGGTGCCGGCGTTTATGGCGGCAATAGTCAGTGCATTTTCCAGGCCGTCATACGAAAGCGCGCGACATAACGAAATGACGTGACCGCCATACATCAGGCGACGACCGAAGGGACTAGACTTCATCATCAGGTCGTCAAAGTGCAGGCGCGCGTTATTCTGGTAAAGTTTGGTTGCCAGCGTATGGTCTGCATCGTTAATGGTCATGCCCGCCGGATGGTTGATGCGCTCGCCTACCTGATAGTCATCCCACAAGTGCTGGCTACCTGTTAGGCTGGTATCAAACTTCCGAACATTCAGGAAACTCGGCACGGAGAGTTGCCCTACTGCAACGAAGGCAGGCAAATCTGGAATTACTGTTTCCGGTGCTCGAATCTGAGAGTTATTCGGTTCACGTTTGTGTACCATGACCCATCGCACCCATGAAAATACAGGCTGATGCAGTTGGTTAATCGCAACTGAACGTACGTAAACCACGCCGGATTTACCGTTGGAGTTCTGTTTCAGGCCAATCACGGTAGAGCGTGTGCTGAGAGTGTCGCCAATGTAAACAGGATGCAAGAAACGTACATCCGCATAACCGAGATTAGCCACAGCATTTACGGAAATATCCGGTACCGTTTTACCGAAAGCGATATGAAAGGCCAATAGGTCATCTACCGGCCGCGATTTATAGCCTAGAGACTGGGCTAGCGGCTCTGAAGAATGCACGATTTGGCGAGCACCGGTTAGGGCGATATATAGCGCAACTTCACCTTCGCCTATTGTGCGTGGCGTGGCGTGCTGAATTTCTTGGCTTATGCTGAAATCCTCAAAGAAATTACCTGCTCTGATTTTGGACTGATTTATATCAATGTTAGAAGAGTTAGACATGGGCTTCCTCCAAAGTCGTAATCATGTCATGTAGTTTCAATAAGCGTTCAGCGGCTACCACATGGTGCCGTTCTACCAGTTTGTCATTCACCACGACGGTCCCTTTTCCTGCTTCATTGGCTTCTTTCAAAGCCTGGATGATTTCTAGGGCATCTTTAATTTCACTAGCTTTAGGTGTGTAGGCATCGTTGCTGTACGCTAATTGTGCTGGATGCACCAATGATTTGCCGTCGAAACCCATATCGCGGCCTAAACGGCAAGCATATTCAAAGGAATGCATATTTTTAAAGTCACTGGTGATACCGTCTACAACAGCACGGCTATAGGCGCGCGCAGCAAGAATCACCAATGAAAGTGATGTGAGTATCGCAGAGCGCTCATGTGTAACCCGCGCATGCAATTGTGATATCAAGTCTGAGGTTGCCATGACGATGCAGGCAATACGGTTCGAGGCGCTGGCAATCTCTTTGGCATTTAATACTGCAATCGGGCTTTCTATCATTACCATGATAGGCAAATGACTACCGCCCGCAGCGTCTAATCTAGCCAGTGCCGTAATTACATCTTCACGGGACTCTATATTTGGAAAAAGCACGGCATCTACCGGAAGTTTGGCAACGGCTTTAATATCGTCAGATCCCCAAATGGAATCCAGGTCGTTAACCCGCACTACGACTTCGCGTGAACCATAGCCGCCTTCGCTCACGTAGCGAACGATGTTGTCACGGGATTCTTCTTTGCATTCAATGAGAATAGGATCACCCAAGTCAAGAATGACAGAATCCGCATGCAAGGTGCGCGCACGCTCTAAATAATGCGTATTGCAGCCTGGCACATATAGCATGGAGCGTCGAGGTCGATAATATGGGTTCATGCAAGTACCTTAATTATTAAGCGAATTTTAAATTATCAAGCGAGTTGTGAGTGTACATCAGCATTGTTTCGCTATTGCTACTTTACATTTCAGCCATATACAGAACAACCTTACACACAACTTGTACTCAATATCTAACTCAGTTAATCTCTATAAGTTATTTAATATAAGAGTTATATAGTTATTTAATTAACGGTTTTGATTATATAGACCTAAATTAATTACTGTCAACATATATCTTATGTCTTATATAAGATATAAAACACTAGACTATTTAAAATTAGCATGATATAAATATACCTGACAATAAACAAGCTTAGAAACAAGCCAATCAAAAAATTGGCAAAGCTTGTAGATATAGTTGGGATATGTCGACAAATGGTCGCCAATATTCGTCAAGATAGCGAGGATAAGCATGACAGAAAAAAGTTACAGTTCGCCAAGTTATAAGCCACTTTATGACCAGATCAAGGTATTGCTCACGCAAAGCCTGATTGGGGGCGAGTGGCGCCCTGGCGATATGATACCCAGTGAGATCGAGCTCGCGAATCGTTATAAGGTGAGCCAAGGTACGGTACGTAAGGCCATTGATGCATTAGCTTCGGAAAACATCCTGATTCGTCGTCAAGGTAAAGGTACTTTTGTCGCTACGCATAATGCAGAAGATGCAAAACTGCGATTTTTACGGCTTACTTCGGCGGATGGCCAAAAAGAAGTACTTAATAATGAATTAATTTCATGCACAAAAAGCAAAGCTGATGCGCGCATGGCACAGATACTGGATTTAAAGGCGGGAGCGTCGACCATAGAAGTTAAACGCTTATTGTCATTCTCAGGCCGGCCCCTCATTTACGACCATATTATTGTACCGGCCAATCCATTCAAAGGCTTAAACGGAACGCGCGTAGAAGATGCTAATGGCTCTATGTATAGCATGTACGAATCACAATTCGGGGTGCGTATGATACGCGCCGAGGAGCGTTTAACCGCAGCAGGCGCTCAAGGTGAAGTAGCCAAGGCGTTAGGTTTGACGCTCAATGAGCCGCTGTTGAGCATAGAGCGCGTGTCATTCACTTATGGCGATAAGCCGATGGAGTGGAGATTGGGTCTCTGCGTTACCGATAACCACCATTACATGAACGAGCTTGAGTAAAAATGTTTATTTCATCTCAACTACTTTGTTATAAATCGATTTTATCGCTTGTGTATACAGCATACACGGCGCTTCAAAAATCTATTTATGCCTAGTATTTGAGCGAACTAAACCTTTTTAGCAGTAAAGAAACTGTTACTAACAAACAATACACCAAGAAACTATTCAAGGTAAAACTCATGGACTTAAAACAAGCAGCACTTGATTACCACCAATTTCCCAAGCCAGGCAAATTGAGCGTGGAATCGTCCAAGCCTTGCACAACGCAGTATGACTTGTCTTTAACCTATACACCTGGTGTAGCCGAACCTGTTCGCGAGATTAATCGTGATCCTGCTAATGCTTATAAGTACACGAATAAAGGTAATCTGATAGCCGTGATTACCGATGGCACTGCGGTATTGGGCTTGGGTGATATGGGGGCGCTGGCCAGTAAACCGGTAATGGAAGGCAAAGCGGTATTGTTTAAACATTTTGCCGGCATCGATGTGTTTGATATCGAAGTGAATGCGCCTAGCGTAGAGGCTTTTATCGAAACAGTGGTGAATATCGCCCCAACTTTTGGAGGTATAAACTTGGAGGATATCGCCGCGCCGCATTGCTTCCGTATTGAGAAAGAATTGCGTGCCCGTTTAGATATTCCTGTGTTTCATGACGACCAGCATGGTACCGCGGTGATTGTAGCGGCGGCTTTAACCAACGCCTTATCTATTCAAGGTAAAGCGCTTGGCAAAGTGAAGATCGTATTCCTGGGTGCGGGAGCAGCGGGTTGTTCATGCGCGCGCTTGTTGAAGTTGATGGGTGCGAAACATATCACGATGGTAGACCGTTCTGGTGTGCTGGATACCTCTCGTGACGATTTGCACGATAACAACCGTCATTTGGCGGTAGCGCCATCTGCTAATAAAACCCTGGCAGATGTGATGCCGGATGCTGATGTATTTGTCGGTGTTTCTGCTGCCAACGCATTCTCGCCTGAATTATTAAAACTCATGGCAGCTAAACCGATTGTATTTGCTTTAGCGAACCCAGATCCGGAAATATTGCCGAGTGCTGCATACGCAGTTCGTGATGATTTGGTGATGGCAACTGGCCGTTCAGATTTCCCAAATCAGGTAAACAACGCTTTGTGCTTTCCATATTTGTTTAGAGGTGCGTTAGATGCCAAAGCCAAGCAGATTACCGATGAAATGCAGATTGCAGCGGCACATGCCTTGGCAGCTCTTGCTCGCGAGCCGGTGCCAGAAGCGGTATTAAAAGCTTATCACTTAACAAGCTTGAGTTTCGGGAAGGATTACATTATCCCTAAGCCGTTCGATGCACGCCTCATGGATAAAGTATCAGGCGCTGTGGCTAAAGCAGCAAAACTACAACCGGCTAATATTAAAGATTAATGTGATGCAAAATAATAAAATCCAGCTGGATAAAAATAAACGGAACCGCCCTAAAAACCTCAACCTGCTGACCATCAGGATGCCGATTAATGCCTTGGTTTCTATCTTGCATCGCGCTACTGGTTGCCTGCTATTCCTGATATTGCCAGTGCTGCTCATTATGCTGCAATTATCTTTAAGCTCAGCAGAGCATTATCAAATGGTAAAAAGTTTACTGAATTCCCCTTTTACAAAGCTCATGCTTCTTGGGTTGGCATGGGCTTTTTTTCATCACTTCTTTGCGGGTATTCGCCACCTTGCGATGGACGTACATTGGATGACCACGCTGATGAAGGCACGCTACACCAGTAAAGTGGTATTGATATTGGGTGTTCTGGCCACATTGGCGCTCGCTGTTAAGTTATGGTTTTGGTAAGACAACTATGATTTTGGAGTTATTGACTAAACGTTATCCTGGCCTGCGTGCTTGGTTGTTACAACGACTAACCGCGCTAGTCATGGCAATTTACAGTGTGTGGTTTTTTATCAGCTTGTTGGTAGTGAAGCCTGATAGTTATGAAAGCTGGTATGCATTTTTTTCACCTTGCTGGGTGCGGATCGCCACCTTATTGATGTGGATTAGCTTATCCGAACATGCATGGCTGGGTGTGCGTGATGTGCTGAAAGATTATGTACCGAATCAAAGTGTGCGCAGTGTAGTGGTAAAGCTGGTGGCAATTGCGCTTTGGCTATATCTGGGTTGGGCTGTTTGGCTGCTTGCAACCATATGATAGGTTTATTAATTCAGCACAACCGATTGAATATAAAAGTTAATTTAAGGTTAAATCATGGCGTTAGCAACACAGACATTTGATGCTTTAGTGATAGGCGGTGGCGGCGCTGGCTTGCGGGCTTCATTGCAACTGGCTCAATCCGGCTTGAAGGTTGCCGTTCTGTCTAAAGTGTTCCCTACGCGTTCGCATACCGTGGCGGCACAAGGTGGCATTGCTGCAGCATTGGGCAACGTGGCGGACGATAAATGGATTTGGCATATGTACGACACCATCAAAGGCTCAGATTATCTGGGCGACCAGGATGCGATTGAATTTATGTGCAAGAACGCCGCCGCAGCAATCTATGAGCTTGAGCATTTTGGTATGCCGTTTGACCGTCTGGAAAGCGGCAAGATATTTCAACGCCCATTTGGCGGCATGACACAGAATTTCGGCGAAAGCGCCATTTCACGGACTTGTGCAGTGGCTGATAGAACTGGCCACGCCATGTTGCATACGCTATATCAGCGTAACGTGCAGTCCAACACGCAATTCTTTGTGGAATGGCTCGCATTGGACTTGCTTAAAGACCAGGACGGCGATGTGCTTGGGGTGATTGCCCTGGAAATTGAAACCGGTGAAATCCACTGTATTCGTGCTAAAGCTACGATGTTAGCCACTGGCGGCGCAGGCCGTATCTTCCAAGCCAGTACCAATGCCTTCATTAATACCGGAGACGGGTTGGGCATGGCAGCGCGGGCTGGTATTCCATTGCAGGACATGGAGTTCTGGCAGTTCCATCCAACGGGTGTACTGAATGCAGGTGTACTCATTACTGAAGGCGTGCGTGGTGAGGGCGGTTACCTGGTGAATTCCGAAGGCGAGCGCTTCATGGAACGTTATGCGCCACATGCCAAAGACCTTGCCAGCCGCGACGTGATATCACGCTCTATTGCTACGGAAATTAAAGCTGGACGTGGTGTTGGAAAAAATAAGGACGCCGTTTACCTCAAGCTCGACCATCTGGGTGAAGCGCTTATTAATAGCAAATTGCCAGGCATACGCGAAATTGCCAAGACCTTTGCCAATGTGGACCCAGTGAAGGACCCGATCCCGATTGTGCCGACTGCGCATTACATGATGGGCGGAATTCCTACCAATTTGCAGGGCCAGGTGGTGGTGCCCGATAACAATGGCGGGCAAAAAGCAGTGAATGGCTTATACGCCGTCGGTGAATGTGCTTGTGTTTCAGTACATGGCGCTAACCGTTTAGGCTCAAACTCCTTGCTAGACCTAGTGGTGTTTGGCCGGGCAGCAGGTGACAAAATGGTAGAAGAAGTGCGTAAAGATAGCGCACAAAGACCTTTGCCTGCCGATGCTGCTGACATGACGCTAGCACGCTTGAACCGCATTGAAACTCAAACACAGGGTGAGTCTGTTAAAGACGTTGGTGCCGCATTGCGTAAAACCATGCAAACACATTGCGGCGTGTTTCGTTTCCCTGATTTGTTAAAAGAGGGTGTAACGGAAATCGACCAGGTGGCAGAACGTGCTAAACAAACAATTATCAAAGATAAGAGCCAAGTGTTTAACACTGCACGTGTCGATGCGCTGGAACTGGATAACCTGGTGGAAGTGGCACTAGCGACCATGCATGCCGCTGAAGCCCGCCATGAAAGCCGCGGTGCCCATGCACGCGAGGATTTTAGTGAGCGTGATGATGTGAACTGGTTGAAACATTCACTTTATTATCGCGAAAATAACCGCTTGGAATACAAGGGCGTGCGTTTGAAACCACAGACTGTGGAATCTTTTGAACCTAAAGCGCGCGTTTATTAGAAGTCATTTAAAGGTTTATTGATATGGCTAAAAAAATGAGATTTTCTATCTACCGTTTCAACCCGGATGTTGATAAAAAACCGTATATGCAAGACTACAACATCGAACTGGAAGACAGCGACCAGATGCTGCTAGATGCGCTATTACGCATCAAGGATTTTGACGACAGCTTGAGCCTGCGTAAGTCCTGTCGTGAAGGTGTATGCGGTTCAGACAGCATGAACATCAATGGTAAAAATGGCTTAGCATGCGTGACTAAATTATCTGATTTAGAAGAGCCGGTAGTGTTGCGACCCATGCCTGGCTTGCCAGTGATTCGTGACTTGGTAGTTGATATGACGCAGTTCTTTGAGCATTACAACTCGGTTAAACCTTATCTCATCAATAACGATGAAGTGCCAGAAACCGAGCGCCTGCAATCACCGGAAGACCGTGCCAAGCTGGACGGTTTATATGAATGCATTTTATGCGGCGCGTGTACGACATCTTGCCCAAGTTTTTGGTGGAATCCGGAAACCTTCGTCGGCCCGGCAGGCTTGATGCAGGCTTACCGTTTTATGTCGGACAGTCGTGACCAGGCATTAGAAGAACGGCTTGAGAACCTGGAAGCGCCAGACCGTTTGTACCGCTGCCATAACATCATGAATTGTGTGGATGTTTGCCCTAAAAAGCTCAACCCGTCATTGGCTATTGCCAAGATTAAAGACTTAAAAATCAAGGAAGCTGCGCATACCCAAGCGGCTAGCCCTGCCAGAAAACTGTTCGGTATCAAACGAATATAAAGGCTAGCGATATGCCGACAGCATCTACCATGACCGACATCGAACTACGCCGCCTAAGCTGGCGCTGCCGTCGTGGCTTGCTGGAGCTGGATATCGTATTGCAACGCTTTGCAGAGCATCACCTGGCAACGCTGGATGCTGAGGAATTAGCCGCGTTTGATAGCCTGCTGGACTACCCGGATAACGCTTTTCTGGACGTGGTGACCGCAAGGATAGAGGCTACTTCTGCCGGACTTCGCGAAACTATAGCGATGCAACGATTATTAGCCAAGCTTAGAAATAATTTAAATTAGGTGAAGGATTTTAAAGTGAAAGACTTCAATATGAGTAGCGAATCAAGCAGTCAGTCTAAAACTGCCGAAGTGAATAATCACGGGCAGATTAAGTGTTATAGCAATAGTAGGATGTTGGGCGAGTGCTGGCCTGGTATCCAGCTTTACTATCCGCCGGTCAAGTATTCCCCTGCGCAAGGGATTTACGAAGATATTACCCAAGCCGCGGCACGCATGAAGAAACATGCGCATAACACCAACGCCCATACCTTGATTTTTGACTTGGAAGACGGCTGTCGCCAAAAAGAAATGAGCCGCGACTTGCTGCGCCAGGAACTACCCTTGCTCAAGCATAAAAAAGACGTGACGATCGCCATCCGTGCCAACTCATTCCGTACTGAAGAGTACGAGCTAGACATGAAACTGGTGAGCGATCTGGGCGACTGTATCAATGTAGTGATGCTGGCTAAAGCGGGCGAGGCTTATGGCGCTGCCGAAGTGCGTGACCTTTCTAGCTTATTACTCAATATCAACCCGAAGATCACCATACAACCGATTATCGAGCACCCGAAATCGCTCAAAATTGCGCCAGAACTCATGCAATACAGTACGGTGCAGCATGTAGTGTTCGGTATCCATGACTTTTCTAAAGCCATGGGTATTCACATTACCCCGGAACATTGGATTGAAGAGCTGCAGTTTTATATGAACCAGCTCATGTTCGAGGCGCGTATTGCCGGTAAGGGCGTGATCGGTGGTGTGGAAACGCTGATCGGCACTAACATCATGCCGGAAAAATACGTGGAGCCGCACGATGTGCGCCGCTGGCTGGATCTGCATGGCGATCACGAGTCGCGCATCGTTTATAAACATGCCTGCCAGGAAGCCGCTATGGGCCTGACCGGCAAGCAGGTGATTCACCCGGGCCATATTCACCTATGCAAAACCGCTTATACGCCGTCGCCTACCGAAGTGAACCAGAAAGTACGTATCCTAAAAGCCGCTATTGAAGCCGATGCTTTATTAGGCGGTGCAATCAAGTTTGAAGGCGAGATGCTAGACCCTCCCATGTTCGGTAAAGCCTTACAGACATTGCTTAGGGCGCATGCACTAAAAGCGCTCAACCAAGAAGATATGGATTTTGCACTGCATGTGTTGGAACTGCTACCAGCCCAGGTTATCCGTCAGAACTGGCCGTACGGGGTGCTGCTATGAAAAAATTATCTTTTGGACCCATTACTTCGTTGCGCGATACTCACCCTTTCGCCGCACTTAATGTGCTGTCTTCAAGTGTTGCGTTACGCGCGCCTCGTACTGCATTCCAAAGCTATAATTTTTTTGGAGTTAACCATGTCTTTTGAGAAATTCCCGGAATGGCAATGGGCCGTTCCAAAGCACTTCAATATCGGTGCGGCCTGTACCGACAGACATTTAAACACGCCTGTTGCAAACAGTATTGCCATGATTGTTGAGGACGATTTTCTAGGCACATCGCAAATTACTTTTACGGAGTTGGCGAAACGCACTGACCAATTTTCCCAACTGTTGAGAAATCTAGGTGTAGAGTTTGGCGATAGGGTGCTTGTGCGGCTGCCGAATAGCCTAGATTATCCAACCGCATTTTTAGGTGCCATGAAGCGCGGCGCGATTGCCGTGCCTACCTCTACTTTGCTGACCCCGGAAGAAGTAGCCTATTTGGCCCGCGATTCCGGCGCTACGGTATTGGTGACTGATAAAACAGCTTGGTTGCAATTACAAGGTCATTTGCAAGACTTGCCCAATTTAAAATATGTATTCTTATCAGGCAAGGGCGACGTGGTTGCAGATGCAAAACTGCAAGTTCATGATTTAGATACCGTTTTAGCCGGCATCGAATTCTGCCTGCCAGCACAACTGACCGAAGCGGATGACCCTGCTTACCTGGTCTACACTTCTGGCACTACCGGTTACCCCAAGGGCGTGCTGCATGCGCACCGTGCTTTGATAGGGCGTACGCCGGCTTCACAATACTGGTTCAACTTTGACGAAAGTCAACAGGACCGCATCATGCACTCCGGAAAATTCAACTGGACCTATGTACTGGGTTCGGGGCTGATGGACCCGCTTTATTTGGGTAAAACTGTCATTGTGCATGAAGGTAAAAACGATGCTGATTTATGGACGCGACTGATTGCTAAGCATTCGGCGACTGTTTTTGTCGGCGTACCGACCATCTACCGCCAAATTATCCAAAAATCTAAAGCTGCCAAAGACGATGTGCCAAGTCTGCGACATTGCATGAGTGCGGGTGAACATCTATCCGATGAAGTGTTGCAGCAATGGCGCGAACGGTTCGGCAACGATATCTATGAAGCCGTGGGCATGAGCGAGTTCTCCTATTACTTAAGCCAAAGCAAATACCGTCCCATACGCGCAGGGTCAGCCGGTTTTCCACAACCTGGTCATGATATTCAACTACTGAACCCGGAAACACTGGAACCAGTAGCCATTGGGGAAGAGGGGATGATTTGTGTGCCGGATACCGACCCGGGCTTATTTTTACGTTATTGGAACCTAGAAGAGGAAACCGCTAAATATAAACATAATGGCTGGTTCTTCACCGGTGATTATGCCCGCTACGATGCCGATGGATATATCTGGTTCCTGGGCCGTAAGGATGACATTATCAAAAGCTTCGGCTATCGCGTTTCGCCTTATGAGATTGAGCGTGTGTATAAATCACATCCTGCGGTTGCAGATTGCGCTGCTGTTGGCGAAGAGCTGGAGAAAGACAAGTTACTGGTTGTGACCTATGTGATACTGCAGCCAAATGCGGATGTAAGCCCCGATGAACTGCTTAAATTCGGTAAGGAACATTTGGCCGCATACAAATCACCCAAAACCGTTTACCTGACAAAAGATTTTCCACGCACCAAGAATGGTAAAATCCTGCGTAAGGATATTAACAACAAAATCGCTTACGCTAAATCAGAAAGATAGCTGACTTGACTACCGTTATTAAACAGGAAGATTTTATTCAGAGTGTGGCAGATGCACTCCAGTACATTTCTTACTACCATCCACAGGATTATATCCAGGCGTTGGGCCGTGCCTATGAAGCAGAAGAGTCGCCAGCAGCTAAGGATGCGATTGCTCAGATACTGACCAATTCACGCATGTGTGCTGAAGGCAAGCGCCCAATCTGTCAGGATACTGGCATCGTTGTTGCTTTTGTAAAGATAGGCATGAATGTCGCTTGGGCTTCAGTTTTAGGTAACGCAACCATGACTGTGGAAGAAATGGTCAATGAAGGCGTAAGCCGCGCTTATCTATTGCCAGAAAATAAACTACGCGCTTCGATGGTAACAGACCCAGCCGGGAGCCGTAAGAACACTAAAGACAATACCCCCGCGATGGTGCATGTGTCACTGGTGGCAGGTGATAAAGTGGATGTAAGCATTGCAGCAAAAGGCGGTGGTTCTGAGAATAAAGCCAAGCTTGCAATGTTGAACCCGAATGATTCTATCGTGGATTGGATATTAGAAGTTGTGCCACAAATGGGTGCAGGTTGGTGTCCGCCGGGCATGCTGGGTATCGGCATAGGCGGCAGTGCAGAGAAGGCCATGCTACTGGCGAAAGAGTCATTAATGGCGCCGATTGATATGCATGAACTAAAACAAAAGGCTGAGAAAAATAAAGATATAGGCCTTAGCCGCATTGAAGAATTGCGTTTAGAGATATTTGAAAAGGTGAATAACCTCGGCATAGGCGCACAGGGTTTAGGCGGTTTGGCGACTGTGTTGGATGTGAAGATTCTGGACTACCCGACGCATGCGGCTTCATTGCCGGTGGCGATTATCCCCAACTGTGCCGCAACCCGTCATGTGCATTTCGAGCTAGATGGCAGCGGTATAGCAGAACTTGGAGTACCCAGTTTGGATGATTGGCCAAAAGTGGAGTGGACGCCTAGTGAGGCTGCATTGCGAGTGAACTTGGACACTTTAACCAAAGCCGATATTCAAACATGGCAGCCTGGACAAACTTTATTGCTAAGCGGTAAATTACTTACCGGCCGTGATGCTGCACATAAGCGCATCGCCACCTTGCTTGCTAAAGGTGAACCGTTACCGGTAGATTTTACCAACCGTTTTATTTATTACGTAGGTCCGGTAGATGCAGTGCGTGATGAAGCAGTTGGTCCTGCTGGACCAACTACGGCAACGAGGATGGATGATTTTACCGAGATGATGTTAGGGCAGTGCAACCTGTTGGGCATGATAGGCAAGGCTGAGCGTGGCGATGAAACCATTCAAACCATCGCTAAATATAAGTCCGTCTATTTAACGGCAGTGGGCGGTGCGGCATATTTAGTCAGCAAAGCCATTAAAAAAGCTGAAGTGCTAGCTTTTGCAGATTTAGGCATGGAAGCGATTTACGAATTTACCGTGCAGGATATGCCGGTGACCGTGGCAGTTGATGCAAAAGGCGTTTCTGTTCATACCTCAGGCCCGGCGCTATGGAAGCAGAAGATTGCAGGAAGTATCCCGATTACTGCTGTTTAGAACTACCCTCATGCACTATTTAACTTGATATCAGTCATAATCAATATCGAATCATAGTGATAAAAAAGGGCGCAAAAATGTTTAAATTTTCATTACAGACTAGTGTTGCGATTTGCCTGTTATCAGCGTTTAGTATCGCCTACGCTGAAGGAGTACTGGAATATCTGACGGACAAGGATGGTAAGTATGTAGGCCCGACTCTGGAGGATAATGTAGCACTTATGGATACCGATAAAAACGGGTTCGCTGATGTATACGAAGTGCGGGCATTTTTAGAATTAAAACACGGCAAAGGCTATGAGAAAGACATGCTGGATAAGTGGGAAGCCTCAGCCAGTGGCAAAAGCTGTAGTACGCCATTTGCCAAGGAGCTTTACTCCGAAAAAAATTAGGAGCTCTGACAAGAATTAGGACAAAGCCAACTAGCATTCGATGCAGTTGGACGCTGGCTGTATAATTCTGAATAGAACCTGATAATTATTAAAAAATACAGATTTAGAAATACCTAATTTATTTAACACTTCTTAAGACGCAAAAAAACATCATGTTAAAAGCCTATGCCGCTCACGTGCAAGAACGTGCACTCCAACAATTACCGCCATTACCTTTGAATGCAGAACAGGTTGCCGAGCTTGTTGAGTTACTGAAAAACCCGACAGCGGGAGAAGAGTCATTATTAGTCGATCTGCTTGCGAACCGCATCCCTGCTGGGGTAGATCAAGCCGCGTATGTAAAAGCAGCCTTCTTGTCCGATATTGCTGACGGCAAAGCAAAATCACCTTTAATCAGCCCGGATAAAGCGGTGCAATTGCTGGGCACAATGCTTGGCGGCTACAACGTACAGGCTTTGGTAGCGCTGTTAGACACGTCTATGGCTGAAGCAGCAGTAAAAACATTGTCGCAAACTATCCTGATGTTCGATGCGTTCCATGACGTTGATGAGAAGATGAAAGCCGGCAACGCGCATGCCAAGAAACTCATTGAATCCTGGGCGAATGCCGAATGGTTCACCAATGCATCCGTTCTAGCCGATGAAATCAAAATGGTAGTTTTCAAGGTTAATGGTGAAACCAATACCGACGACCTAAGCCCAGCGCAAGATGCCTGGAGTCGCCCGGATATTCCTCTGCATGCTAAAGCGATGCTCATCAACAAGATGCCTGATGGCCTCAAAGTTATTGAAACCTTGAAGCAAAAGGGCTTACCACTGGCCTATGTAGGCGATGTTGTTGGTACTGGGTCATCACGTAAATCGGCTATTAACTCATTGCAATGGTTCATGGGTAAAGATATCCCGAACATTCCGAATAAACGTACTGGCGGTGTGATTCTAGGTAACAAAATTGCACCGATTTTCTTTAACACTGCAGAAGACTCAGGCGCACTGCCGATTCAATGTGATGTATCAAAAATGCAAACCGGTGACGTCATCACGATTCAACCGTACGCCGGCAAAGTGTTGAATGAAAGTGGCGAAGTGATCTCTACTTTTGAGTTGACACCATTGACCATTGCAGATGAAGTGCGCGCTGGTGGCCGCATCCCGCTCATTATTGGCCGTGGCTTAACTACTAAAGCATGCGCAAGTTTAGGCATGCCAGCACCAACGATATTCATTACCGCAGTGGCGCCTAAAGATACAGGCAAAGGTTATACACTTGCACAGAAAATGGTGGGTCGTGCGTGTGGTTTGCCAGAAGGTACTGGCGTTCGACCCGGCAGTTATTGTGAGCCGAAAGCGACTACTGTTGGTTCACAAGATACTACTGGCGGTATGACACGCGACGAACTCAAAGAGTTGGCGTGTTTAGGCTTCAGTGCAGACTTGGTTATGCAAAGCTTCTGCCACACTGCAGCGTATCCAAAGCCAGTCGATATCAAGCTGCAACATAGCTTGCCGGAGTTTATGTCCAGTCGTGGTGGCGTGTCATTGCGACCTGGTGATGGCGTAATCCATTCATGGTTAAATCGTATGGTCTTACCGGATACCGTAGGTACTGGTGGTGACTCGCATACCCGTTTTCCTATCGGTATCTCATTTCCGGCAGGTTCTGGCTTGGTGGCATTTGCCGCCGCTATGGGAGCGATGCCGCTAGATATGCCGGAATCTGTATTAGTACGCTTCAAAGGCCAAATGCAGCCAGGTATTACCCTGCGCGACTTGGTTAATGCGATTCCTTATGCAGCCATTCAAAAAGGTGAACTCACTGTTGGTAAGCAAGGTAAAAAGAACGTATTCAATGGCCGCATTTTAGAGATCGAAGGCTTGCCAGATTTGAAAGTGGAGCAGGCGTTTGAGTTTGCCGATGCTTCTGCAGAGCGCTCTGCTAATGGCTGTACGGTTAGATTGAATAAAGAACCAGTCATTGAGTTCCTGAGTTCTAATATAGTACTTTTGCAGAACATGATCGATAACGGCTACGAGGATGCGCGTTCATTACAACGCCGTATTGAGAGTATGAAAACATGGCTGGCAAAACCAGAGTTATTAGAACCAGACGCTGATGCGGAATATGCCCATATAATTGAAATCGACTTGAGTGAGATTAAAGAGCCTTTGGTTGCCTGCCCTAATGACCCGGATGACATCAAACCATTGTCAGCAGTAGTGGGTGATAAAATTGACGAAGTGTTTATCGGTAGCTGCATGACTAATATCGGCCATTACCGTGCTGCGGCCAAGGTACTGGAAGGCACAGGCAATATCCCAACCCGTTTGTGGATTGCACCGCCAACCCGTATGGATGAGAACCAATTACGTGATGAAGGCGTGTATTCAGTATTCGGTATCGCCGGTGCGCGTACTGAAGTGCCAGGCTGCTCATTATGTATGGGCAACCAAGCGCGCGTAGCGGACAAAGCCACAGTGTTCTCTACCAGTACGCGTAACTTCGACAACCGTATGGGTAAAGATGCTCGCGTATACTTGGGTTCAGCCGAATTGGCAGCAGTTTGTGCGAAATTAGGGCGCATGCCTACACATGCTGAATACCTGGAAACAGTGGGTAATAAACTGGCCAATACTGCGGAAATCTATAAGTATCTGAATTTTGACCAAATGCCAGATTACTCTGAAAGCATGGCTAAAGCTAAAAAAATCATCCCGATTGCAGAAGTTATTTAATCAATTAATGTTTAAAAAGAAAAAGCTAATTTGAGAAAGCACTTACAGAAAGCCATAAAAAAAATCACGCCGGACAGTGTATTCGGTAAACCTAACTTAGCTAGATGGCGCGTTATGTTGCCTATTGTATTGGTGATTGTCGCTCTGATATGGCTGGGTTTGGAGTACCAAGTTGATGAACTGGTCATCGCCGGTGTAGCTTTTGTATTCGCAGTGGTCTCCGGGGCTTTTGCTTGGGTAGTTGCCTTGATTACTCTGGTGCCAATTATTGGGCCCCTAGTAATCAAAATCCTGTCCATTCCTATCGTCTGGCTTATTAACGGCATAGGCTATCTTGTGTCATACGTGGCTATCAAGCGCGGTTACTCACAAGATGTTTTGACGTATCGCGGTTTAACTATCACCTTGATAGTGGGTATCGTAATAGGTTTTATACTCGGTAGCATCGTTAAATAAAGTTGTTTGCCAGTTTTGATTACTCGCTATTTAGACCAATCCCCTATAGTTGCTGCGGTAAAACACCATTTCTCTACAGTCGCTTTTTTCGCAGGCTTCTTGTGGGATGCACTGACCATAGGCGTCAAGGTGAATGCGTCAGATTTGCTGATACTATCCGCTTACTTACTAGGCGCTATTCCTATCATCTGGTGGCTGGCAAAAAAATCTAACCCGAATTCTGGTTGCGACGAGGTTTTCGAGCCACCGGAGCCAAACGAAGATACTGAGCATTGGAAGACGCGCCTGCCCTTCATGTTACTGCAGTTCCTGTTTGGCAGCTTGTTCAGCGCGCTCTTTATCCTGTATTTCAAAAGCTCATCACACATCGCAGCTTTTTTATGGTGCCTAGGCTTAGGCGTGTTATTAATCGCCAACGAATTTTTTGAAAGTGCTTACCGAAGGTTTACGCTGACTTGGACCTTGTTCGGGTTTTGCGCGATTTTAGTACTGAATTTCGTGTTGCCTTACATCGTTGGCAGCGTACATGCTATCTGGTTTTTCCTAAGTATCATCTTGGCGCTATTATTAACTACGCTGTTAAAGCGCAATATTTGCCCAAATCTAGGCAATATTATCCCCACTTATGTTTTGGCGTTTATTTTAGCTGCAGCTTATATATTCGACTTTATTCCGCCAGTACCTCTGGTTAAACGTGATATTCAAGTAGGCACACAATTGGAAAAAGTGCCGGGCAAATATGGCGTTCAATATGTGTTGCAGCAGGATAAAACGCCAATATGGTTTTTTTGGCGTAGGGTGATGACCAAGGTCATTCATATCAACCCGGGTGAAGGCGTATATTGTATATCTGCCATATTTGCACCGGCCGGCATTAAAACCAAGCTGTATCACAACTGGCAATTCTACGATGAAAAAACGGGATGGGTGAGCAGGTCTCGCGTAGGATTCGATGTGGCTGGCGGCCGTAACAATGGATTCCGTGGCTACACCATCAAAACGAACTTACAGTATGGGAAATGGCGCGTGAGCGTAGAAACAGAGAACGCACGCACCATCGCTAACTATGAATTTGTCGTTAAGAAAATCGAACGTGAGCAGGAACGCATCGTGCTCACTCTTTAATATTTAATTTGACTGCAGACTTTCAGAATGCGTCATGAGCTTATCAATGTAAGCAATGGCGACAGCAGATAATACAAACGCCATATGAATCACTGTTTGTGAAATCAACACGCGGTCACTCAGGTTTTCCGCATTGATAAACGTTTTCAGCAAGTGAATCGAAGAAATACCGATGATTGCGGTAGCCAGCTTCACTTTAAGCAAGTTGGCGTTTACATGCGAGAGCCAATCGGGTTCATCCGGGTGACCTTCAAGGTTCAAGCGTGAAACAAAAGTTTCGTAACCGCCTACAATTACCATAATCAGCAGGTTTGAGATCATCACAACATCAATCAAGCCCAAGACAATCAGCATGATGTCGGCTTCTACTAGATGGTTGGCTTTCCCTACCAAATGGACCAACTCCACGCCAAAGAAGAATACATAGACCGCTTGCGCGATGATGAGACCTAAGTAGAGCGGTAACTGCAGCCAGCGGCTGCCGAACAGGATATTGGTCATAATGCTTTTTTGTTTATATTCTATATTTTGGGATTTGGGTTTGTCTTGCATTTAACAGCCTTTAAATAGGGTTGATTCTTAAAAATATGAGCCATTGTATCAGTTGAAAGGCATAATTTTATTATGCGATCTGGCTTTCCAGAATGTAAGCAGCGGTTTCATCCAATGCCAGCAATTGCGTTAAAACTGGCATAGCTTCTGCCAACGTTACAGGCAGTGTCCACGGCGGGTTAATAATAAACAACCCGCTGCCATACATGCCGAAGCCCTCGATTGATGGCGCTTCTATGGACATGGAAACATTCAGCCAGTTTTCCGGATTCAGTTTTCTTAGTCCCTCCACCATATCCAATGGTTCGGAACGCTGTAGCAGCGGGTACCAAACGATATAAGTGCCAGTTGAAAAGCGCACCAAGCTATCTTTAATGCACTTCACCACGCGCTGGTAATCCTGTTTATCTTCATACGGCGGATCTATCAAAACTACAGCGCGGCGCGGCGGTGGCGGCAGGCAGGCTTTGATGCCATCAAAACCATCCTGCATCTCAATTCGGGTTTGTTTACCTTGTCCCCGAAAATTTTCGAGCAGCAACTTGCAGTCATTCGGATGTAGCTCGAATAGGCGCATTCTATCGTCGGCACGTAATAAATCATGAGCGATACTTGGTGAACCTGGGTAAAGTTTTAGTACATCTGAATGATTAAAGCTTTTGATTTGCGCAACAAAAGCCGCAAGAGATTCAGGTAAGTTCTGGGCATCCAGGAGCTTGGCAATGCCATCTGTATGTTCCGCATTCTGAGTAGCATAACCTTCTTTCAGGCTATACATCCCTGCTCCGGCATGGGTGTCGATATACCAGAATGGCTTATCTTTAAGTTTTGCGTGGTTTAACACCAACCCTAACACATAGTGCTTGAGTACATCGGCATGATTACCTGCGTGAAATGCGTGGCGATAACTTAACATGGGAGATTAGACATTAGAAGTTTAAGCATTAGAGTTCGTAAAAAATGGGCAAGCGAACATAAGCCGTTATTATAACTTTTCAACATGACTTTCTGCCCATTTTTCACTCAAGTGCGACAAAGTTAATTAAAATAAACCGGCTTAATTAAACCGTGCATAAGCTTTTCGGTTAGCATTTCACCTTATGACCAATTTACCTATAAATACGCCTGATTCAATGACTAACAAGCCTGAAAATCACCACGATCATCACCATTACTTTATCCCGTTCCTACTCATTTTCTTATTTGCCATTGTAGAAACAGTCGGCGGCTTCTGGACTGGTTCGCTGGCATTATTAAGTGATGCTGCGCATATGTTTTCCGATGTGGCAGCGCTAGGCCTAGCTTGGATCGCGGGCATTATTGCCCACAAACCCAATGCCAAACGCCACGCCTGCGGCGTCAGTTATGCGGAGTTGATTGTATCGGTCATTAACGCTGTTGCCATGCTGATTATCAGCGTATTTGTAGTAGTGGAAGCTATTATCCGGTTCAATCATCCCCAGCATGTACAGGGCGGCGGGGTGGTATTGCTGGCGAGTATCGGTTTTATCGTTAACCTTATTGTGGCCAAGCAGTTGCATCATCAAGCTGAACATCATGGCGAAAGCCTGAATAACCGTGCTGCGTTCTTGCATGTGCTGGGCGACTTGGCAGGTTCAGCAGCTGCGATTATCGCCGGTTTGGTCATTTATTTTACTGGTTGGATGCCGATTGACCCGATTCTATCAATATTGATTTCTCTATTGATATTGATCCCTACCTTAAAGCTCATTCATGATATCTGGGGTACCTTGCATCACGGCAAAGCGCTAAATCACGATGGGCATGACCATGATCACTAAACCAGTTGGGTGATTGTCGACCTCAATTGCAACGAATGGCATTTGGAGGTGTCTTCTGGGCTTAGTGCGCACCGAATGGCGTTTAATCATAGAGTTCGCACTTTTAATTTAAATTAAGTTAACCGAAGGAGAATTGTAATGCCATATGTCAACATTAAACTAGCCGGTGAAGTAACCCGTGAGCAAAAAGCGCAGATCGCCAAAGAAATCACAGAAACGCTGGAGCGCGTCGCGCATAAGCCAAAATCCTATACCTACATTACTTTTGAAGAAGTCGCTTACGAAGACTGGGCGATTGCCGGGCAACTGCTAGATGAGTAAGAGCTGAATATAAATTGGATTAAGGTTGAATGACAGGATGAGTAGAAGCATTAGCACAATGATTGTATTTAGCGGTTAAAATAATTGGATGTTTGACCCTAAACCCATCCTGAAAAATTTGCCTAATCTGCCTGGCGTTTATCGCATGATCAACGCAGCAGAAGAGGTGATTTATGTAGGCAAAGCGAAAGACCTCAAAAAACGCGTTTCATCGTATTTCAATAAAACGCTGTCGAGCCCACGCACCAGCATGATGGTGAGCCATGTGGTAAAGATTGAAACCACGGTCACCCATAGCGAGGGAGAGGCATTGCTGCTGGAAAATAACCTCATCAAAGGTTTGATGCCGCGTTACAACGTGCTGTTTCGCGATGACAAGTCTTACCCATATATCACGCTGACAGGCGACACCTATTCCCGGCTGGCTTTCCACCGCGGCGCACAGCGCAAAGGTAACCAATATTTTGGGCCCTTCCCAAGCACCTATGCCGTGCGCGAAAGTATTCAACTATTGCAGAAAGTATTCAAGCTGCGGACCTGTGAAAATACCGTGTTCGCGAATCGCAGCCGTCCTTGTCTGCAGCACCAAATCGAACGCTGCACAGCACCATGTGTAGGTTTTATTTCAGATGAAGCGTATCGCAACGATGTGCATCAAGCCGCTTTGTTCTTGCAGGGCAAAACCAATGAAGTGATTGATGCTTTAGGCGAGCAGATGAATACAGCCGCTACAAACCTGGATTATGAGATGGCGGGCGTGTATCGCGACCGTATGCAAGCATTGCGCCAGGTGCAAGCCAAGCAGTTTGTAAGTGACTTCAATGTGTCAGATGCCGACGTCATTGCAGCAGCGGAATTGCAAGGCCAGCATTGCATTAATTTGGTGATGATACGCGGCGGGCGTCATTTAGGTGACAGGAGCTATATGCCCAAGAACTCCGAGGGCGAAACCTTAGAAACCAGTGTGGAAGCTTTTCTCTCGCAGCATTACGTTGCGCATAACACGCCGCCTCTCATTGTGATCGGCGTAAAGATTGAGACTGCAACGCTTGAAGAAGTCTTAAGCGAGCAATGCCACCGCAAAATCCGCATTAATACCAATCCTATCGGCGATAAGCGTGTCTGGCTAAAAATGGCGCAAACCAATGCAGAGCTCGCATTAGGCCAGCGCGCTGCAACATCAGCGAATCAAACCGAGAAGCTGCTGGCGTTGCGTCAGGCGCTACGTTTGCCTGAGAGCACTGAACGTATCGAATGTTTCGATATTAGCCATACAATGGGTGAGGCCACCGTGGCGAGTTGTGTGGTGTTTGACCGCGGCGATATGCAGAATAGCGAATACCGGCGTTATAACATTACGGGCATTACGCCGGGTGACGATTACGCTGCCATGCGCGATGTGTTGACGCGCCGTTATAAAAAAGTAGCGGCGGGCGAGGGTGTGCGGCCCGACCTGGTATTTATCGATGGTGGTAAAGGCCAGTTAGGTATCGCCATCGAAGTGATGCAGGAAGTCGGTCTGGAAGATATTTTAATGGTAGGTATCGCCAAAGGTGAAGAACGGAAACCTGGTCTTGAGACCATGATATTTTCTGATACCGGCGAGATGCTCAACCTGGAAAAAGATAATAGGGGGTTGCACCTTTTGCAGCAGATTCGCGACGAAGCGCACCGATTTGCCATCACCGGCCATCGAGCCAAGCGCGCCAAGGCGAGATTGCATTCCAGCCTGGAGGATATAGAGGGCATAGGCGCAAAACGTCGTAAAGCGCTATTGACGCGCTTTGGTGGATTGGACGGCGTGAAAAGTGCTAGTATTGATGAACTTGCAAAAGTCGAAGGCATTAGCCCAAGCCTGGCAGAAAAGATATATGGAGAGCTTCACTAAATGATATGCAATATCCCAACCATGCTCACATGGCTACGTATTTTGCTGATACCGGTATTCGTGGGTGTTTTTTACCTGCCAGCGAACGCGCAAAACCTTATCGCAACTAGCATAGATGGCCTACCGAATCATTGGGTTAACCTCACAGCCACGGCTATTTTTGCTGTAGCCGCATTTACTGACTGGCTAGATGGCTATCTAGCGCGCAAGCTTAATCAGACCTCTGCATTCGGTGCGTTCCTCGACCCTGTCGCAGACAAGCTCATGGTCGCCGCCGCTTTATTAGTGTTAGTTGAATTTGAACGCGTAGGTGCCATCATCGCTCTTATTATTATTGGCCGCGAAATCGCGATTAGTGCATTACGCGAGTGGATGGCCGGTGAAGGGCAAAGTAAAAGCGTAGGAGTGGCCATGATAGGCAAGATAAAAACCGCTGCGCAAATGATCGCAATCTTGTTTTTATTGTATTGGGATAATATCGGCACTTTTGAAATAAAAGTTATCGGCCAATGGTTAATCGCTTTAGCAGCATTTTTAACATTGCTATCAATGGCTTATTATTTAAAAGCCGCTTTACCAAAAATTAGGGCGAATAAATAATAAGTAATAACAGTGTCATTTAGCCTTGACAGCTTTCTGAAAATCGCTAAAATGGCGCCTGTCTTAACGATGACACAACGTAACAACAACGCGGGAATAGCTCAGCTGGTAGAGCGCAACCTTGCCAAGGTTGAGGTCGCGAGTTCGAGCCTCGTTTCCCGCTCCAAATTTGGTTTAATTAATATTAGCTTGGCACCTAAATAAGATTAATTAAATCGCAAAAAACGGCGAATGCATACATGCTTCGCCGTTTTAGTTTTAGCAAATAATTTTGTAATTGGTATACTAACGTTTTGCCAATTACCAAATCACATGGCGCGATAGCAAAGCGGTTATGCCGCGGCCTGCAAAGCCGTTTAGCCCGGTTCGACTCCGGGTCGCGCCTCCAGTACTTTCAGTTAAATTCCTCATATAAATCAACAAATAACCGATTTTTTTATCTTTCGGTTGTTATACTTATTTATACCTACTTATATCTAAATATATATCCTCAATGTGCCACCAGTGTGCCAAGAACACCAAAATCTCCATGTCCTGACAGGACATAAAGTATAATGAAATTAAACACTTGCAATCATAGTATGGTTATGTATAATTAATTTTAATATCAACTGTGCCAATTATTTATTGTGCGCAACTAATTTGGAGAAAAAAGTGAAACCAATAACCTTCACATAACCTAGTGGTTTCACTCTAGGTAGCTATTACTGCTGCAAATATTGCTATGCGAGGGTTTGGAGATCTTTTTGACTTCAACCCGTACCGAACTTACCAGTTATCTTGAAAACTGGGAAGAACCTCTCAAACCATGCGACCTTGCTGATGCGCTTGGCCTTTCTTTGGCCACAGTACGCGTTTATAAGAGTCGGATGGATATAGATCCTGTCTCACATAAAGATCTCTTGCCTAAGCCTCTCCCACGACGTGGGAAGAGGGTTCTCTATTCTAAATCTGCAATAATTGATTGGTGGCTTGCTGTAAGCGAGCCAAGCCAAACTACCAAACGAGGTAGACCAACTAAAGAACAGCAGATGGCAAAGCAGGAGGGTCTGGCATGAGTTTAAATCATTTATTATCCAATCCTGCATTGATAGAATATTTGGACTCTCTTGCTGCAACTGATGACCAGTATGAAATCATTTTTTTAAATACTGGCGAGCGAGAACTTCTAAACTCTCAATTGTTGACTTCTCTCAAACTGGGAGATCAAAATGGATAGAACAATTGTCCCAAATAACCTACTTTCTTGGCCAAAAGTAAAAAATCTAATTCCCGATCACAAACTAATCGTTCTGGCACTGTGGCAAAATCCTTTTATAACACCATCCGGCACTTATTTTATCGACCTTGATATGTTTTCTGGCATGCTTGGATTTAATAAGTTAAATGTGGAGCAAGCAATTTATGATTTTGAAGAAAAAGGAATACTCAAATTTGATATTGATACTTCAGAGATATTAATCTGCGATTGGTGGAGATTCCACAAATGCGAAAGTCCAGCCCAAATCAATATGATACAAAAAGCTGTGGATAAGATTCAATCGGACATGCTAAAAACAGAGTTTTTTACTAGAATTAAACACGTTTCAAATAAAATCAATGACTTACGTTCTAACCACAACACAACAGAACCTAACTTAACTGAACTACCACAACAACAACCAACATTTGAAGATGTTGGTGTAGAAACAACTGCTCCGCAGTTTAGTAGTAGTGGTTGTAGAAATTTTAAATATCCAAAATCACTTCCAGAAGAACTCCGAAGTCAAATTGGTGAGATGCTGGCTAGTAATATTAATGCAGAAGAAATTCTTGACGAGCTGAGTGCTGGGCTGGATGCTTCTATAATCAAAAATCCAGTGGCATGGGTTAGAACAATTAAAAGCCGCACTTTAGACAGGACGCCAGCAGGCCTGCTGAAAACAAAACATAGGCTTGAGCTTCAGGCTAATTCTCAGCAGTTATTTTGAATTGATTATTTAGGTACTGGGAAAATTGCCAATACTCTTGGCAATCTTCCGTTAAGAACTACAATAGCCTATCTAAAGCTTCTTGGTTGGCAATGTTTTCTTGGCTCAATCTTTCATCTTCTTCTTTTTGGGCAGTGTAATCATCATCTTGTCCAATTTCGGAGTTCTTCTGTGGACTAGGAGAAAATAAACTGTTTATAAATATAATTATAAAATACAAGACTAATATGTTAACGATTAAGCCAGGTAATTTGCTGATATCATAAAATAAGAATACAACTAACACAGTAGTAAACATACCAATTAATGCTTTTTTTACTACTGACATTTTTTTAAGATTACTCATTTTAGCTCACTTACTTAATGAAATTTTAAAAGGGTATGCACTGCAAGCAATTAAATAAATGACTCTTAAGTTGAGGAAGAAGACATCGAAACATCATCTTAACTGTAAATCGCCGACTTCAAGGTCGTATTAATTTTTGCTAAATCACGTAAAAAATTAAGCTTCAGAAACTCATCTAACTGCTGCAGTGGATAATTCAAAGTTTGTAAGAATGATTCACTGTTGATTATTTGAATAGCGAGGTTTTTACCATCTTCAGGTATCAAGCCAGACTCGTTAATAAATATTACAGCCTCTTTTCGAGCTTCATCTAATGTAAGAGACGGCCATTGTGCATCAAATTTTTTAATATGTTCGGCTATGGATTTGCCTATTTTTTCCTCGCACTCATCAATGATTTGCAATATAAAGGGGTGAAAAGGTTTAATAAGAGATCCATGTCTGTCACGTACATTTGGTGCAACTAACAATGGTAGCTTGTCTTTAAAAATTGCACTCGAAGTAATATCGCCACCTCGATGCACCAGAGTATTGCGTAATTCTTTCACGTATAAAATAGCCTCTTTCCCATTCACTCCCGCAATAGTCATATTATTGTAGAGGCAGGTTTTAAAATCTTCTCCAAACGGGTTGCTTGAAACAACCTCAATACCGGAGCAAAGACTAGAAAAATATTGTGAGTAATAAAATCTTAAGGCTGTTTGATTTTCAGTACTCAATGGCTCAAGATAATTTAACGCATGATCCAGAGCAAAGTTCTTGCTACTGTAGTACCACTTGATATCCTCATACATTCGCTTTTTATCAATCATCGTGGTCATGCTATTTACTCCATAATGCAGCAAAACTTTAGTATATAGCAGAGAGGAAAAGACCTGCTATATGGTAAACATCATCGTAACTCTAACGCTAAATTTTCATTTACCTGTTTTATTTACGATGATGTTTACGATACTACGTACATTTTTCAAATGTACTGCGCCTAACCATAACGAACCGAAAAGCCGCTTTCCTGCTGAACGCAGGGCGGTTTTTCTACCACGCTAGGGCGTGGTTTCTATGGTGTCGTTGCGGGGCACGTCTTTGCGCTTTGCAGCGCTCGACCAACCCTTAAAACCATGTTCCCAGTCTGTCCCGTGGACTTCCTGGTTCCACCCTACGGGCTCGCTGTACGCTCGCGTCTTTAAGGGTTGGTCGAGCGCTACGCTCCGACGTGCCGGGGCTATGCCCCCCACTAAGAGAGCGGTGCTGGGGCACCTCAAAACGCTGGCCGCGTTTCGTCTCTAAGTGGCTCCCCCCAGCAGCTTCGTGACTTACGTCTCTCGCTGGGCTTAGTCCTGGACGGACTGCCCCGTAACCTTAAGGTTACGGCACCTATGCGCAGGCAGAGCTTGCGCAATTAAGTAATGGGCATTGCCCATTTCATTTTTATCTTTAAAAGTCCTATACGACTTCAGTACAACTTTAATACGACTTCAAACAGCTGTATTTAAATTTATTAATGACTATTTCGACTTCTATGTGACTTCTAGACGACATCGGAATATAAAAAATTCTATCTATCGATAACTAGCAAAATATAGATAGCAAAAAGGCTTGTATATTGCATTGATGACCATGAATTAATCCAGCAATATGAACCGTAACTTTTAACTTACGGTGGCAATATGAAATTTTTGGTTTTTCTCGGTAACACATTGATATTTATACAACCGTGGGCAAAGTATTTCGCCCCATTTATAGCTGGCTTTGCGCTCTTCGCTGCAAATCAAGCGGAAAAATCTAAAGAGTTATGGTTGCGGATAGGGCTTTTAGCAATCTTTCTATGTGTGGTGAACTGGGGAGCATTTAATGTGCTTATCCAGCCAAAATTGGCCGGATATATGGATGCGTTTCCTGTTTCTGATTTAGTAATATCTTTTTTAATTTTTTTACTGGGTTTGTCAGCCTATTTTGCTTGGCTTCGAGAAGGACAACCCTGGTGGAATACACAAGCGCAGCAACTTACTAAAAAAACTACCTTAGAGCGGAACAAAAAAACAGACGTCCGTAACATCGATGAATTTTTACCAGAGTCTTTTGAATATAACCCTGAACAGTTTTTCAATGATCAAAAAGGGGTATTTGTAGGGCTCGATGAAAAGAAATTACCAGTTTATATCGGATGGAATGATTTCAATGAATCACATATTTTACTCAGTGGTAGGACTCGGATAGGAAAGGGTGTAGCTGCTCAAATCATTCTTTCACAGGCTATCAAAAACAAAAACGCTGTGGTTGTCCTGGATCCTAAATCTGATGAGTGGATGCCTCATTTATTCTTTACGGCCTGCAAAAAATATGGTCAGCCATATTTGCTAATGAATCTAAATCAATTTGCCGGTCCGCAAATAAACCCACTATACGGTGCAGCGACCCATGAGCTTGAAAATATCATTATTAGTACATGCGGAATTGATGAAAAAGGCGATATTGCTGATCACTACCGACTTGCAGACAGGGCTGCAGCAAGAGACTTAGCAAAATGGCTATCTGAAAATCCTGGATCTACGCTGGCATCAGGCTTTAATGCTTTAGGGAATAATTGGGTAGATAAAGCAGCGGGCTTTCATTCATATATTAAGGAGTTGGCTGATTTACCTTCCATTAATGCCAAGTCAAGTTTGAATCTTGAAGACTTTGTAAAAGAAGGAGGGTGCTTATATGTCATAGGTGATATGAGTAACTCACGCATTTTACGTGCGCAGAGAATGATCTTACTTCGTCTAATGATGATTGCAAAAAATCGTTTAAAGACCGCCGACACGCGCACCATTACAGTTTTTGCTGATGAATTCAAAGCACATATTTCTAAACCTTTCGTAACTAGTCTAGGTGCAGCAGCCGGTTGGGGAATGCAAACTATGCTGGCTTTTCAAAGTTTTGCTGACTTGGAAGATATGCCCAAAGATTTAGACAAAAACGCTGTAAAGGGCGCTGTGATTGAAAACTGTGCAATCTCCATTTCCTATGCGATTAAGGATCCGGTAACCGCCGATTTTATTTCGGAAATGACTGGAGAAATACTCGTAGATGATGAAGTTCGTAAAGTATCCAAAAATGCTGGTTTAGCAGAAGTGGTTGACGATAGTCGACAAATTCGCCAGGCAGAAAGAAATCTTTATGACCGAAATATGGTGATGAAGCTAAAAAAAGGTTCTGCCATTTTGAATGTGAGTGGACAACTCGCAAAAGCAATCCATATCTCGAAAATCAAAGTAGATAAAACTCCGGAAGCCTTAAAACTGGACATTAAGCCAGGCGATTCCATCATCACTGCAGCGGAGCTCATCTAAATGGCTAATACCCAATTTTTAATCAAGGATAAAGCTCAGCAAGTATTGAGAATTGCTGAAAAACGTTCCCTTATTCTCGACTGGCTAAAAACTGAGGGTCATTCCAGTTGCGAAATTCTTTCTCAAGTACTCGGAATGAAAGGACAAGGGGCACACAACACATTAAAAGCAATGGAACGTGATGGTTTATTGCGTTCAGAAGACCTACCTACAGGGTACAAAAAGCAAATCATTTATGGTTTAACCCCTCATGCCGCCGCTCTAGCGAGCGATTTTAGTAACGATGTAATCATCAACTATTTTGAGCCTTCAAGAGTATCAGCGTGGACGATTCAACATTCTTTGTCCATACAACGATTACGGCTTAATTTAGAGGCAGTAGGCTGGACCTCATGGAAAAGCGATCGTCAATGTAAGCGGGAAGGTCAGCAGAGTCAGTGGCTAAAAGTTCCTGATGCTTTGGCAATCAATCCTCAAGGCGAGAGGGTGGCATTGGAAGTAGAACGCACTTACAAATCTCTAAAACGTTATCCAGATATCACCGCTGCATATTTACAAATGCTTAAGCAAGGGCATATCGCTAAGGTCCATTACTACTGCGTTGGCCAATGTAACTCAGACAAAATGATGCAAATTTTTCAAAACATCAAGCAAGTAAAAATACAGGGTCAGTTGGTAGCCCTGCAACCACATCACTACCAACAATTCAGTTTTTTTAACTTCAAGGAGTAATACAAATGGAAAACACAAATTCAAATCAAGGCCAGAACGAAATTATGCAACAAGCTGATGAAGACCAGCCATCTATTACAGAAAACCTGCAAATTGATAATTCTGTTAATTCTGGAACCGATTTTTTTCAGGCAAGTGAGGTGAATATATCAACTGATAAAGTAAACAAGCGAGAGACTGCAGATAATAGTGGCAGCATGTTTAAAAATGATCGTAAGTCTAAAGAATCTCATCCGGACATTACAGGCAGCGCAATCGTGAATGGTGCGGAATTTTACGTATCCGGCTGGAGAAAAACAGGGTCTAAAGGTGATTTCTATTCTCTTTCCTTTCGGCCAAAAGATACTCCTGCTTCATCTCAGGAGCTCATTTGATGAATGTCCCTAATGAAATCGAAATAGAAGAAAGTGAATTCACTAAAAAAATGCGGAAGTGGCATGAAAACAATGTCAGGAGAGCTGCTAGAAATCAAAAAGCTGAAGAAATTTTTATGTGGGTAACAGATAAACCGATTGAGCTTTTCAATTTCATAAAAAGAGTATGGTCATGAAATTAATAAAAGTATTGATAATTACATTTAGTATTTTCATGCATAGCTTTAATGCAAATGCCGGTGAAAATGGGAGTCATGAAGATTTTGCAGATGGCAGTTACAGCAATGATATTGCTTTGGCATTAAAAAATACTAATGAAGGCATTAATAATTTTACTCAGCACTTTTACCAGGAAACTAGCGATGTTGGTCAGAAGCTATTTCTTTATTTAGGTCTTATAGCACTTGCTTTTCATGGGATGAAAGTGGCTATGAGTTCTGGCAGTGGGAGTCTTAGTGAGCCAATGGCTGGTTTGATAAGGCTAATCATTTTAGCCGGGATTACAGGCTGGCTTCTTACTCCTACTGGATATAATCTTATGATAGTAAATGGTATAGACGGCCTTTCGAATCAGCTTTCTGAGTTAGCTATTCCCGGTAGTAATTTGCAAAATGGTTTCATCAGTTTTACTACTGCTGAATTCAATGTTATCGGTGACATTATTAGCAAAGGCGCTGAGCAAGGATTGTGGGATTTTTTAACAAAAGCCGGTCTTCTGATGCTTTTAACTATCATCCTTATTGGCTTATTTATTATCTTCTCGTTATTGAGCATTGTTGCTTTTTTGTCGGTTTTAGTGAGTGTGGCCATAGGTATGTCGATAGGACCTTTATTCATTCCTTTTTTACTTTTAGAAAAGACTACATTTTTGTTTGATGGGTGGATTAGGTTCATGCTTACAGCCTGTTTTACAAAAGTAGTGGTTGCAATAATCATAGCCATAGGACTATTTGCATTTAAGGCTTTGGGAACCGGTCCCGGAAGTATGTTAGGAGCTATCACTGTTACTACTGCTTTAGGTGGGATGTTAGTTTTCCAACTGTTAAGAGCACCCGAGATAGCTCAATCAATCATGAGTGGAAGTGCTATTTCTTTTGCCAAATGTGGTTCAAAGGCTGGCAACCTATCAGTTAAAGGAGTTACGAAGCTGCTTAAATAATATTAAAATCTTGATAAATAATGTGAGCTCCGGGCCACATTATTTGCAGTGATCGTTGTCATCTGAATCAGATTAAAGGCTTTAAATAATTAACAACAATAAGGAGAAAGCAATTATGAAATATTTTTTAACGCTGATGATACTTTTATCATTAGCTGCATGCGATAGGCCTGGTAGCAAATTGATTGGCAAGTGGACTTCTGAAAGTTCATTTGCTAAATATTTGGGATCAAACAATGATAAAAAATCAACGCAAAAAGACATTATAGAATTTACCGCAACAGAAAAAATCTACAGTGGACTTCGCAAATCAATCGAGCTTGTTGATGATGGTAATAACGTGATTGTTTATACAACAATGATGGGGCAGAGAGTAGGTGAGACCTATAAGTTCATTGATAAAAATACTGTGGTTAAAGAAAATCCTTTTGATACTATTACTTACCATAGGGTAGCTGATTCTAATTAAGTTGATACCCGCTATCTAATCCCATAATTCAAGGGGGATGCCTTAAGCGCCATTATTTCAAATATTAGACATTAAAGTATTTGCGTGAGAAATATAATAATATTTAAAGTATTCGACCTTGAACAAAATATTCTGAATGATTTAAAGATAACGGCTGGTATATCTTTTAGAATATCTCTAGCTTTTACTAATGCTATTACTTCAACTAATTATAAAAATGATTGAAGTTGAATTAGGTTTAAATATTGAGGTTTGATATTGTTATTCTTGCACCAAGAATCAAAGCGATTACGATCTAAAGCTAAATATCCAGAATCATCATCATTGGTTAATATCAAGGTTAGGCTGGCCAAAGGCTTTAAATAGTTACCGTCCATCGCAAATGCGCGAGTCTTAATTAGGTCTTTTGCCACAGAGTCTAGAGTTCGGCTATGTGTTTTCAAAATATATTTAGCCAAGTCATCGCTCAATTCTACTTCGCCTTGCATAGCCATAACATTTATGACTGACATCTCAGCGCTACTGATTTTTTCTGGGGTCCAGGATGATGATTCATCCCGAATCATTTGTTTCTCTGAATAATTTAAATTTTCATAGAGCCAGCCAATTATTCCTTCTTTTTCAATTGGATTTGCTAATAAAAGTGGTTGAATGTTTTCCACGTCTAAATCTAATCCCCAAGGCATTTTAGCACCATAATAAATTGATATTTTTGACCAAATTAACTCTAAAATTATTTTGAATGGGTTGTGTCGGGTGGAAAACATGGCAACCCATTTTGAGTCATCTTTTATAGCTATATACGGATATCCATTACCCTTGATTATGCAAAAGTTATTTGAAGTTACTAATGTAGGTAAGCTGGGAACACCTAAACCTTGCCCATTTATTTTTGATTTCTCTTCAATTAAGTCTATAAATACATTTCTTAAGCCCAACTCAGTTTTATAACCCCCATAGCCATGAATAATGCTTACGGGAGCATACTTTTCTTGAACCAAAGTATAAAAAAGAATCGCGTCAGTTTTTGGTAGATAGTGAATGTCTGAATATGTTTCTGGAGCAATCTTTCCAGTTATTTGTGAAAAATGTTTTCTCGGTTCAGTAATGTCTGGCTGAAACCCACTTCTCAACTTAGTCTCAAAGTATTCTGCAAATTTCTTTCTAATCTTTCCAAGATGGTCAAATGCGTCGAAATAATCTTTCTTAGTAAGAGTTTTCTTTACCTCAAAAATACATAATATACATTCAATGCCATATATGTATTGATCAGTTAAGCCATATCGACGACCTGACCCTACTACTAACATGCAATCAATTTGTTCAGGTAATAGTTCATCTCCAATTTCTATAAAGCCTGCAACAACTCGAAGATCTAAGTTTTTAGGAATTACGAAGGATTGGTCAATGCCTTGTTTTGTAATTTCCTCATATGCAGAACCTAAAGTAGGCATATGCGGCATAAATACGTTTTGAAGATTTTTCTTTTCATTCTCTACAAAACATGACAATAACTCGGATGCTAGGGTAATCATTCTGTGATTTTCCAAAGAAAAGTTTTTGAATTAGAAAGTTAATACAGAACAAAAGCAATCTTAAATTCTAATTACTCGTATAATTTCCGCTTAAAAAGCTACAAACATAATTTAAAAAAGCTTGGTAACTAAATAGGATGAATTTACTCAGCTCTCTTAACTCAATTCCTGAAAAGATTATCTAATGCTTTCTAAAAAAGTTCTCGAATGGTTGAATTCTACTGGCTTCCCATTAGAAATGGAGGCAGCAAATGAATTTCGTAAAGCTGGCTTTGACGTAAGACAGTCTAGTACATTTTCCGACCCGCAATCAGATAAAGGCCGTGAAATTGATGTCCTGGCTTCAGATCCTGATTATATTGGTATTATCGAAATATCGTTTGTTATTGAGTGTAAGTCTTCGGCAAAGCCATGGGTCATTCTTATGTCAGATGATACATTTTCAAATTACAATAGCCTTTTTGCATTTTGTGTGAACAACTTAGCTGCTCGAGAGGGAATGTCTTCTAGGATCATAAAACAAACTGCGCTGAAGAACCTTATCCTCAGACAAACAAGCCGTGGCGGTTATGGATTTCGTCAAGCATTAGGAAAAGAAGCCGATCCAGCCTATACCGCTGCTATGTCAACAATAAAAGCATGCTATGGAATTACACAGGATCGTGTTGACTCTTCCACCCCACGGTTATCATTCGCCTTTCCAGTTATTGTTGTTGATTCACCATTATTTGAATGTTCTAGAAGCGATGATGGAGAGTTGGAACTTACCGAGGTAACGCACAGCGAGTTCTTATTTGCAGCTCATATACCTGAATATGTGGGTTGCAGCATTAAAGTCATAACGCGTCATTATTTACCTGAATACGCAAAATGGGCGAAACAGATGGCTAATACTCTTCGAGAAGAACTCAAAGCAGAAGAGAAGGAATCCTAGTAAACGTAAAGAAATTCACTTCACTTCGCTGCGGATTTACGGGCTATGAATTCGGCATATTTTTCCGACAGAGTATAAACATATTCAAAGATTGCTACGGTGAATGCCAAAATATCATTAGCATTTTCTTTGGTTACTTCCTCGTCTGTAGCATGAGCCCCAAGATTTCGTTCTTTACGCAATGCATTTGCCCATTGAAAAAGCCGCTCATCGATAATGCCTTGTGTTTTCAGTTCTGAAAGCCCGTCAGATAAATTCTTGCTACCAGGTACTTTTATTTTGGTTAGTCTTTCAATTGCACGACCACATAGCACAACTGATGCAGAATAAATGCCATGCGAAATACATTTTTGCGCATCTTTAATGTCTCTTCGTGCACCTTCTGGAATACTAATACTTAGTTCAACTGTAGACGGTGCTGGCCAAACTCGTTCTGCATGTCCATACACGAAATCGTTATGTTCATTTTGATATATTTCTGAAAGACCCACAATTGGACCGTCGCAAGAAGGACATTTAACAAGAACAATTGCAGCGTCACTTTCATGATCGTGTACAGATCCCTTAATGTCAGCATTAACACGCGTGGCACACCCTGGACAATCTATTACAATATTTGATGGCATGGAGCTTATCCTTAAGCTAGCGGCTGATTTCAGCACGGTTAGATTTTAATTTAATTGCATGCTAGTAGAGTTTTTAATGGCAGCAGCAATGTCTGGGCGATGAGGGGTTATAGTTGTATCAAAAATTTCCTGAATGAAAGGGGCAACCCAAAACTGTGAATTTTCTTCTGGTTGCATACCACAATCAAGATAATCTACGTAGTCACTAGACATCATGTAGTGATCGTTTAAGAAAAATATATATGCCAGATGAAGAATAAATATATCCCGAATACCAACTGAAATTTTTTCTATTTCTAGACCTCGGGCTTTGATATATACCTCATTATCATTGAGCATTAAATTATGATAGAAATTGTAATGAGTATTATCGTTGCATAATTCGCGTAAAGTCTTGTACCGACTATCCCCATACAGTAATTCATTTATGACTTTAAGAGATTCTGAAGCTCTTATGTACTCTGACATCTTTCGATATTCGGGAAGTTTTTCTTTTCCTCGAAGCCAATTATTAATTTTTTCTACAACAAAATTTTCTATACTAAAGTGATCCTTTAAATAAAGGTTTGAGTAGACATTAATAATGGTTGAGTCATGATATTTTCTGAGCAGCGCATATGCATCGTTGATTCTACCGGCAATTAAAATAACTTTAATTGACTCAAGCGTTCCTTGCATTGAAGATAGTACATATGTATCAATGTTTACGAGGGACTTCGTTCCCATAGTAATAAATGAAAACACGGACATAGAAAGATCTTTATAAAACTTAGCGTATTGATCTAATTCTTTAAAAACACGATGTTCGCTATAGGCTTTATCTTTAATTTGCATTAACTTCCTGTCAATTAGCTTGGCTGTATTTCAGCCTGAAAAACTTCAAGCGGATCCTTCAATATCTCAGATGTTATTTCTGGAAATAACAAAACTAATAAGTCATCATAAGTTCTATCCGGTAGGTATTTAGCTTCTCCATTTACGACACTTTGTTTGTAACCCATAACTTTGTTGCGCCACTTTCGTGTAGTGTCTTCTTGGGTTATTTGAGAATGCCTCTTATAGACGCTCAATGCTGATCTATACGCCCATAGTAATGTTGGATGCTTATCGTAGATGTGATGGGCAACCTTTACCAAGTCTGCATGACCCCAGCCAATAGGTTCGCCGTGTTTAGCGCTATAGAGAGTATCTAGAAGGTGTTGAAGATTTTTATTATCTGAAAGGTAAGTGGCTAATTTTATGTTTTTATCAATTAGTTTTTGTCTAATGATTGGCCATTGACTAATGTTAGCGTTATTCTTTGCAAAGCTCAGCCAGAATGCTTCAAATTCAGATCTTAATGCAATATTCGGCTGTTCTTTTTTTAACGCTTTGATTGCCTGGTCATAGTCGAAAAAATAGACTCTCTGATTATCTAGCTCAAGCGTTAACTCTTTGAATGGAGTTAATCTCTCATCCCATTGGTCAACTATAGTTTCATTGACTAGTGAGGGATTGGACCATTTGCAATCTATTATTAAAGCCTGGTTCTCCTTTGAGGCTTTCATAGTGGCTTCCGAAACTAAAAACAAATTCTGATTGTTATTAAAAAAAATGTCATCCTGGGTTAGCCTGCCAGCTTCGGCATCAAATCTCTTGAATATCCAACATAGAAGGCCACCTTGCTTCTGGTAAAACACTCTGCGTTCCGCAATGACGTGTAGATAAGTAGTAGATAGCTGCACTTCAAAGGCTACAGGGATTTGGCCTTTCCATAATGCTCGCACGTCTGGTTGGCGCCACTTAGCTTTATCTTCACCAGAACGCCACCGTTGTTCTATTTCGATATTTGAAAAGTCAGGATCATAAGAAAGGCTTCTAGCCAGCCATTCTTTCATGTTGATGTGAGCTATACTTTCTTTTGCTCCATTGTATTTTCTAGCATTTATAATTTCTTTTGTCAGAGAGCCTCTAGTTATTGCTGGGCAATTCCCATCTTCATGATAATGCTTAAAGTAAAACTTTTTTTCATCGCCATTCCGGCGACAGCATAAGTGGACAGCAACCCAGCAAAGTGGACAAGAAAGTAATTTCCGGTTTTTTGCAGTAGCTTCACCAATCTTCATTCGTAATTGGTCTGCAGTTGAATAGTCGCTTCCGATCGCGTTTTGAGCAGTGATAACTTCCCCAGTTTCTTCTATGTGGACTTCAGCAATTGCTGGATCCTCCACACATAAATTGACTGGAAAAGAGGTCATTAAGTTAATTCCATTCCTATTTTTTTAAATGCTTATTGTGCAATAGGTGTACGCAACACTAGAAATTGAATTAGTACTAATAGTAGGTATACACCTGCAGATAAACCTAGTGTTAATAAAGTAGTAATGAAAATTCGCATCCCATAGCCCACGACTGGTTGAGGGTACATATTGATATATTTGGCATTTGATTCTGTGCTGCGAACGGTAATTAAACTAGGTATATCGGCGTTGACAGTTAATATCTCTACTCCCAACACCTCATTTGGAGCCAGACTATCAAAGATTAATACATATCGACGATCTTGTTCGGTGTGATCTTCATAATGACGAACTGGCCAAAGGTTTAAACACATTGGTTTCCAATTAAATACCAACTCCACTTTAGTTGCTGGTATCCGGCCAATATTACGAATTATGAAAGAGGATGTTTTAACCGATTGAGTAGGTGCGGTTATATTACCCTCTACATCTCTAATAGGTTCTTGAACTATGAAGTCAAATTGGTGAGGAATTGCTACTTGAAGCTTCGCTTTATCTTTAAGAAACCTAGTCAATAACCAGGTGATAAACGGTATTAATAAAGAAACGATTTCTTTGCCATATGTTTCCACAAATGCCATAGCTCAATCCCCCTTAGAAATTTTTTTGTTATTAATGTGATTGTTGCTATTACACACTAAAAAAGCCAGATATATTTGTAGGGCTCTCTAGTTGGGGGGATTCAAAAAGAGTAGATTAGTAATTATTTTAAAATTTTAGATTTGCTAATATCCCAATATTCAGCGCCATCATACAGAATAATTATTGCTTTCGAAGTATCAGTACACCAATGTTGAATAAACTCATATGCCTCTAGAGGGCATTCAAACTTCATTGCCTTGTTGATGTCTGTACACCATTCTAATTTACCTAACCAATCTCGCCAGAAAAATTGTTTACTGTTTTTTGAATAAATATAAAAACTGTGCAGAGCATTCATAATAAATTTTTAACCTAATTTTTTTGCAAGATCAGTTGCTTTCAAATGAGTGTATCTTTTCAACATCCCTAAAGTTTTATGACCTGTAATGGTTGCAGCTTCCATAATACTCAGGCCTTTTTCAAAAAATCTACTAGTCCCTTCATGTCTTAAATCGTGAGGGCGTAAATCCACCAAAAAACCTTTTTGTGGTTCGATGGATAAAGTTTTACATTCAACTAAATATTTTTCTCTAGCTCTTTCGAGGGCATTTCTGAAGGAGCTGGCAATGCCATGTTGAGAACACTTGAAAACCTTACCTTCATGTTTACCAGGCATAGATTCAAAAACTGATACTGCTTTTTTTGATAAAGGTACAGTTTTATCATCACCATTCTTGGTATCAAATACTTCAGCGATTTGATTTTCCAAATCTATGTATTTCCAATCTAAACTGAACAACTCTCCTTGCCGCATTGCAGTTTCGATTGATAACAAAATTGCTGGAAGTAAAAATTCATTTCTAGATAATGTGCACTCTTCCAAAATCCAATTTTCTTCGTTTTCCAATAATCGTCTATCTCTTGCTTTACCTGGAGAAGACCTTTTAACGTGTTTACATGGATTGTCAGGGAGGGAGTAGTTCCACTCTTTGATAGCGGTATCAATTAATGAAGACAATGCGCTCAAATGATGATTGATAGTACTTCCTGCGCGACCTTTTTGTTTTAATTCATCAATCCACTGTTTAATCATTAAAGGCTTGAGATTCGATAGATAAAATTTTCCGAACTTTTCGATAACCACTTTCATTAAGCGAATATCTTCAACTTCGTTTTTTTTATGAGGACTTACTTCTTCTATATATTTTTTGGCTAGTTTTTCAATCGTGGTAGAAGAGGAGGATGACTTTTCTTGATAAATACCTCTATCCATGTCAGACTCAATTGCCCGCGCGAATTCTTGTGCTTCTTTTTCTGATATGAATGTTTTTGTTACAGATTTATATCCTTGTCTACGAATTTGTACATGCCATTGAAATTTGCCTTTTTTTCTTATTGTCGCCATCTAACTGTGCCATGAGTGTGCCATTAATTCTAAGATAATACGGAGTATGGCTCAAATACTCAATAGCCTTTCGGCCTGCAAAGCCGTTTAGGCCGGTTCGACTCCGGCTCGCGCCTCCAGTAACTTTCCCAAAAGTTCGCAATTCTGCAAGTTTACAAAATCAAACTTTTTTTGTATTGCTAGTGGGCTTGGATTTGCGCCTCGCCATAAACCCTACAATGCCTAAGCCTGCCATCATCATGGCGTACGTTTCATTTTCTGGCACTGTTGTAACAATAGGTGGCACTTCATAGAGAGTAATGAATTCTGGGCCAATAATATGTCCAATTTCAATAACACCAGGCGCTTCAGTAGGCCCTGTATTACCACCATCGTTAAATATAAAGTAATTATTAGCCTGGCTGGTATTAACGCCTCTTTCAGTCGTGAAAGAAAATATAAGTTGATCAGAGCTATCGTCGCCTAAGGATTTCCCGCCCACCCACATCCAAAAAGAGCCGGAAATATTTTTATCGCCGGAATTCACTAAGCCACCGCTTGAAAGATTAAAGCTCCAACCTTCAGGTTCAGAGTGGGATATGGGAAGAGGATAGGTGGAATGAAAACCAAGATTTTGTAGAATAGCCACTTCGGTCGTATTTTCTGTTAACGATGAAGTATCTAAAGTATATGTGTAAGTATATAAATTAGTAATGTCGCTAAAGGAAACATCACCAGTGAGGATGGGGCTTGCACGCACATGAGCGGTAAAAAATAAAATGCACAGTAAGCCGATATTGATTAAACGTTTCATGGGAAACTCCATCAAAATGGTGAACTACTATCATTATTTATTTTTGGAAATAGTTCTATAGTCTGTTTAGACTAGTGGTGCGCTTTTACACTTACAACCGCACGCATCTAGTAGGGAGATTAAGATGGCGACACTTACTCATATCAAAGGCATGTTATTCGATTTGGATGGCGTGTTATATGTCGGCTCACGTGCTATCGATGGGGCTGTTGACGCCATTGCTAAGATTCGCTCCAGTGGCATTGCCTGCCGCTTTATCACAAATACCAGCACGCTCTCATTACTTTCCTTACAGCAAAAAATTAATGGCTTGGGATTCTCTATTCCAGCTCATGAGATTATTAGTGCGCCGCAAGCTACTCTGTTTTTCCTTGAACAACAGCATAATCCTGTGTGCCGTTTGTTGTTGGCTGAAGACGTTAAAAAAGACTTCCATAAATTCCGGCAATCCAATACAGAGGTGGACTATATTGTGATTGGAGATATCGGCAACGCCTGGAGTTATAACTTGCTGAATGAAGTGTTCTCTAGCCTGATGAAAGGCGCAAAGCTTATTGCAATTCATAGAAACCGCTTTTGGCAGACGGAACAAGGCCTGCAAATGGATATAGGTGGCTTTGTGCAAGCTTTGGAGTACGCTACCGGTACTGAGGCCATGATTATCGGCAAACCCTCTGCAGAGTTTTTCCAAATAGCTCTGGATGATATGAGACTGATTGCTAAGGATGTGGCTATTGTTGGTGATGATATTGACGTAGATATAGGCGGTGGCCAGCAAATTGGCCTGAACGGTATTTTGGTAAAAACAGGTAAATACCGTCAGGCTTACACGGAGGCATCAACCATAAAAGCTGAGCAAGTCATTGATTCAATCGCTGATTTTCCAGCACTATTGGGTTTGTAGATCACTAATGATGTAAAGGAGCTTGTTATGGACGCAAATACTTTCAATATGAGTATTAGGAAATTTCTGAAAATGGTGGGCGTGTCTTCCCAGCACGAGATTGAGCAAGCAGTAGCAAAGGCCATGGCAGAAGGTCGATTAAATGGTACCGAGAAATTGCCGATAAAAATGACTTTGAAAATTGACCAGGGTGATTTGAATATCGATTTCGATGGTGTGATTGAATTAGTACCATAGAATTGGGTGATGAAATTAACGTGAGTGAATGGCGTGATGGAATTAACTTAGACCATCGCTAATTAATTGAAACCGGTGCATTGCCGGCTAGCATTTGCTCCCAATGTTTTTTCCAGTAAATGAATTCATTTGCCGGCATGGGTTTGGCAATCACAAAGCCTTGCATTTCGTCGCAGCCAGAGGCGGTGACTAAATCCCAGTCTTCCTGAGTTTCCGCTCCCTCGGCCACGATGCACATATCCAGAGCACGACCCATTTGCACACTCAAATCTAGTATCGCGCGCGCGCCAGCATCACCAGCTGCCCCGAATACAAAAGCCCGGTCTACTTTTAGCTCATTAAAGGGTAATTGATTGAGCTTTTCCATACTGGAATAACCAGTACCAAAATCATCCACTGATAAACCAAAGCCTTTTAAACGCAACCGGGTAATGATCTCTAAACTGGCGGCTAAGTTGCTCATTAAACGACTTTCTGTCATTTCCAGCATCACGTTACGGATGTCGACTCCTGACTGCCGGGTAATATCTGCAAACTCTTCAGGAAGGTCCAATCGCTCTAGATTGTTCATGGATACATTTACGGATATTTTAAGGTCATGGCCTTGGCGAGTCCATTCACCGTGGCATTCCATGGCTTTGCGGAATACAGTTAAAGTCAGTGCATCAATTAAACCGTGTTCTTCAGCAACCGAAATAAAGGCCGCGGGCGGCACTAAACCTTTAATGGGATGGCGCCAGCGAGCTAGGCATTCCGCCCCGGTGATTTTACCGTCAGTGAGTGAAATCTGCGGCTGGAAATAAGTCTCAATATAGCCTTCAGATAAGCCTGTTTGAATTTCCAATGGCGACAACATTTGTAGGTCACTACTTTGTCCATTAGGCAGGCTATCTTTGAGTTTGCTTAATGCGGAAATCAAATCTGACGTTTGGATAGGCTTTTGCATAATATCTAAAAAGCGTAAGTGATGCGCATGCAATAGGCTGCCAACAGTTTTTAATAGCCGGGTGTCTGAACCTGAAGAAACAATCATCCAGCCAGTGAAGCGCCTGGCAGCAAGATGCCGGAAAAACTCAATACCATCCATGCCCGGCATTTTTAAATCGCAAATCACCAGTTGCATAGGACTGAGGTGATTGTTATCGATGATACTGAGTGCTTGTCGGCCTTCTAAAGCAGTTAAGATGTCTGTAAAACCAAGATGCTTGAGCATTTCTTCCAGTAAATTGAGCATGAAAATATCATCATCAATGAGTAGTACGCGCAATGATTTGATGACATTGGGTAGTATTATTCTTTCAGGCATCGGAAGGTCCCCTCTTATTGATTTTCTTATTCAATAAATATATTTTTCATACTGCTTGTTTTACTTGTAGCGTTATCTCATGCAAATCCGATGCCAATTCGGGCAGTAGGTTTTGTATGGTAGTTAAGTCATGAACTTTGCCTGCTTTTTCTATAATTTCGCATTTTTCAGCTAAGGCTGTGGCCCCAATAGCCCGTGCTGAAGATTTAAGTTTATGGCCCTGCTGGCTGATAGCCATCGCATCATCCTTGATAAAGGCTTTGTCCATTTCCGCTAAAGTTTCTCGCGCGGACTCTAAGAATATCAATGCGAACTTACGTACTTTCACCGGATCATCAAATGCGATTTGATTCAAATAGCTTAGGTCTATGCTTTTCTCTGTAGTTGGGGCGGTAGCCTTTGCCTCGCCTGAAGAGTCGATTGAATTTACTTTAGTGTGTGCTGACTCTGTGGTATTTAACTCATCTGTAATAATATTAGTTTTATTTAGGCTAGCCTTAACAGGGCTAGGATGAGTCTTTGCAAATAAATCTATCTCAGGTTTGGCTGGTGAATCTGCTTCAGGTTTAGATAGTGAGTCTGCATGTTTGATTTCCGTGCTTGAATATTCAACAGTTTTTTTATTTTTAGGATTGTTTTTGTCCGTAAGAGGTTTATCAACTTCTGTCTGATTCATTGTCGTAGTTCTAGGTGTAATCGCTATGAAGTCGTCATCAATAGGGTTACTGATATTGGTGGTGACCCATCTTGCCAAGGTCTGATATAAAAGTTCCGGGGTGATAGGTTTGGTAATAAAATCATCCATACCTGCAGATAAGCAGCGTTGGCGATCTTCGGGCATTGCATTGGCTGTCATGGCAATCACACATTGTGATGATTGCTCCGGTGTTTCGCGTATACGGCGGGTAGCTTCGTAGCCGTCCATTACCGGCATCTGGACATCCATCAATACGATATCAAACGCTCCCTTCGCCAGTTCTGATATAGCTTCCTGACCATTGTTAGCCACTACGACATTCACCCCGATGTTTTCTAAAAGCTCTTTGGCTACCTGCTGGTTAAACGGATTATCTTCTACCAGCAATATGCGCTTATTGAGCAAGTTTAAACGAGCGTTAGGGAATGCTTCGGAATCAGACTCATGGTCGCTGAATTCCTTACCTATGCCAAATTTGACAGTAAATTTGAAATCACTGCCAACATCTGGCTTGCTTTCAACCCAAATATCGCCATCCATCATTTGTACCAATCGCTTACAGATAGCTAATCCTAGCCCTGTACCGCCAAATTTACGACTAGTAGAACTATCAGCTTGGGTAAATGGCTGGAACAAATGGTCGATCTGCTCGGTGGATAATCCTATGCCGGTATCGCTGACACAAAACTGGATTTCCAACTTGTCTTTCCTTTTACGGCGCAAGGTGACCAAGATTTTTACACTACCTGCTTTGGTGAACTTAACGGCGTTACCCGCCAAGTTCAGTAAGACCTGCCTTAACCTGGTAGCATCTCCATATAAAAAATTTGGTACGTTGGTATCCACTGAGAATTCAAAATCAAGATTTTTCTCGCGAGCCAGATGACCCACAAGTGAGTCTATATTCGCCAGGGTCGTTTGCAGATTGAAATCGGTATTTTCCAGGTCTAGTCGACCGGCCTCTATTTTTGAGAAATCCAAGATATCATTAATGATGCCAAGTAAAGCGCGGGCTGAATAATGCATTTTCGAGACATAATCCCGTTGCCTGTCATTCAATGCCGTTTGCAGGCATAGATGCGATAGGCCGATGATTGCATTCATTGGGGTGCGAATCTCATGGCTCATATTGGCAAGGAAATCGCTTTTAGATTGATTGGCCTCTTCAGCCTGCTGTTGCGCTCTTATAATTGGGGTTACGTCGTAAAACCAACCTACATTAGCTGCCTCACCCTCGTAATCCATATTAAATAGTGAACTTAGCGCCCAGAACTTATGCCCATTGACGTCCTTGAGTGCCAGCATGCGGTTAATCACGGGTTGGTTTTTTTCCAACTCTGCCGATATCTCAGCCCAATCTTGCGGATTATCATAAAACTGGGCAGGATTAACACCCACGACCTCGTCTACACTGCTTTGAGTCATATTAGCGAAAGCCTGATTGACGAAAAGGACTTTCAAGTCATCATTTCGCACAATTCGTACAGATATAGGACTTATTTCAAGCATGGAGCGTAAACGTTTCTCACTGCTGCCTAGAGCCATTTCAATATCGCGCCGTTTGGCTATTTCCGCCCGGATATTGTGAAACAGTAAAGCAAATAATATAGTCGCTAGGCATAAAGTGCCCATTAACCACATAAGCGTGAGTTTTTGGTTGTGCGATGCAACGACTTCACGTTCATTTAGCAATTGGATTTCAAGTGCATCCATACGCTTCATGAGATCACGGATTTGCTGAACGATATTCGGGCCTTCCCCAATCGTCAACTCGGAAGAGTTATTATCGCTAACCTTTACTCTTTCAAGCAATTCCAACCGCCTTGCGATCAAAGTTTTTAATGTATTAACGTTTTGTAGCTGTTGCGAATTATCCGCAACCAGTAGAGCCAGTCTATCTGTACTTGTTTTGGAGTCTTTAAGGTAATTTTCGTATGCTTCATTATATTGTTTTTGATGGAGCAATAACCGGCTTAAATACGCTGCCTGAATATCGGAAATGTTTGAATGGAGGTGGCCTATTTCCGCCCGCACTTCCTGGGAGTGTTTTACCCATTTCTCTGCTTCAGCAAAATTAACGCCGGCCTGGTAAGTAAAACCGCCGCCAACAATCAATAATATTAATGCACTGACAAAGCCGGTTAATATTTTTATTTCGACCTGATTAGGTTTGTATAATAGGTTGTCTGTTTCTTTATTGGGCCGACGTTTGATTGATAAAGTACCCAGGCCTAATAAGAAAAACGCCAGCGCTGTATTAGCGGCTGGGGGTTGCATGTGTATATTGGATGTAAACTCTCTAACGTCCCAGATATAGGTAAGTGCGGAGAGGCCCCCAATAAAGGTAACCACTAGGGCAGCTAATTTCACCAGCCACCATAGCGGCTCATAAGGTTTTAAGAATAATGCAATGCCTATAGCCGTAAATGCGATTGCGGTATATAACGACATGCGGCCGGGCAGGCCGTATATATCATGTGGATCAATGAATAATATTTGATCTATGCCTAAGTTCACCGGAACCCAGAATTCAGCCAATGTCGCGGCCCCTAATGCTAGGGTGAGTAAGGCAAAGAATTGGCCGAAAAAAGTGAACCCCCGAGCGCTCCGTTTAATGGGATCTGGGTTTCTGAAACTGGGGCTGGCTGAGTTTAGGCGTATGGAGTTTGAGGTTTCGGCACTCTGACTTAATATGAATAATGCAATGGCAGCAAAGGCAAAGGCAATCGCAGTATTGGCCTTCATTGAGATACTACTCGGCAAGAAGCTTTTGAGAAGGCTGTTATCGATCACCCAACCTATCAATACGATCAAGCTGATGATGAGTACCCAGATGGCAATAAAGCGTGGAAATAGCGCAGGCTTTTTATGCGATGGTATGATGTAACTCATAGCTTACAGAGTCCTTTCGCATCGCGGTTTTGGTAAATAACCAAAAAAATAGCCGAAATTTAAGTAACCGTAGTTGCCAAGTATTAAGGAAATTTGATACAAAAATATACATTTTGCCGATAGGCAATTGTTATTAATGAAGCATGTCTCAGCTTGATTTCCCATAAGTTCTTATTTTATTTCAATATAATCCTATGCTTTACCGTTTACAACTCTCATTAAGCTATTAGTTATTATAGGTATTAAGGTTGTTTGTAACAGTAAACTGACTCAATTACGACTCACTTTTTATAAAGTTGGTTCTAAGTTAAAGTGATTTTGTAAAGAAAATTTTATGACATTTCTACGTCTCACAGTACATCCTCTCAATGCCAACCGACGAGCAACATTACATAGGCTTCCGGCTTCGGAGGCATATAGATCATTCGATATTGGAATAGCAGTGTCTGTAAGCTGGGTGACATACAGCTGTAAATAATTGCTCAGCTTAAATTAGATTAATCTATGGTTTGTTCGCAACATATTTAAAGTTTACAAAAATTAATTACAAAACAAGTGATACTGTGATGTAGGCTAGTATTATGTTAATAATCGTTTGCAAATATAGTAATGCGTAGTGATACACTAGGAGTTATATTTTGAAAGCTGTAAGTGATAAACACATAGTGAATAACAACTAATAAAGTCAGAACTGTGGAAAATTTACTGCAAAATATTACACAACCAAATCCAACGCCGAATATCAAGCCGGATTACACAGACACCTTATTAGAGTGCCTGATGTTCTTGTGTCAAATGAACGGCGTAGCGATGACCCGAGATGCGCTCATTTCCGGCCTACCACTGCGCGATGGAAAATTAACTCCGGCACTATTTAAACGTGCATCAGAGCGCGCCAACCTCGTAAGCAAAATCCTCAAAAAGCCATTCGATAGGATTCAAGTAGAGTTTTTACCAGCAGTTTTATTGCTTAATAATGAAGAAGCATGTGTCTTATTAGGGTGGGATGCTGGGCGGAAGAACGCCCGCGTTATATTTCCAGAGTTAGGTGAAGTAGAAACACAGATTCCTATCGTAGAACTCATGGAACGTTATAGTGGTTTTACCTTGACTACTAAACCTAAGTTTATATTTGACCAGCGTACACCTTCGGTGGGTAAGGTGCGCAATCGGCATTGGTTCTGGGGCGCACTTGCTGAGAATAGCA
>JBKJOT010000051.1:0-7092 GCA_046595335.1 Methylotenera sp. | reverse complement strand
ATGTTGCTTTGTTGCTTTGTTGCTTTGTTGCTTTGTTGCTTTGTTGCTTTGTTGCTTTGTTGCTTTGTTGCTTTGTTGCTTTGTTGCTTTGTTTATTTAGTCGTATTTCCTTGCAATTTAACTGGGGTATTGTCAGTCAAGAAACCTGCGCCATCGACCACAATCGTGTCGTTGGGTTTTACACCCTCAAGCAGTTCTACCATGCTATCTTTTCGCAAACCTGTTTTTACGACTGATTGATAGGCTATTCCATCGCGTACCACGTACACCACATCGCCGGCGGGACGTATCACCACGCTTTGTTCCGGTACCATCATGGCGGTAGGTTGCTCGCCCAGAACTATTGTCCCGGAGACGCTGGCGCCTGGCTGCCAACCTGGTTCATCTACCACGTCAGCAATTACATCTACGGTACGATTGTCCGCAGTAATCATGGGTTTTAGTTCATGAATGGTGGTTTCATAAACCTTGGTGGAGGTGGGTGTAGTTAACCTTACTTTAAGGCCAGGTTTAAGCTGTGCGGCAATATGTTCTGGGAAAGGTAGATGTGCGCGTAAACGTTGTTTAGAAATAATCTGCACGATAGGGTCGCCAATGTGCACAAAATCACCGGTATCGACCAGTTTTTTCTCAATCACCCCGCTAACAGGCGCGACTACCCGGGCTTTGTTACTGCTATGGTTAATGCTGCCGACACGCGCTTTAGCGCCTTCCAATTGCTGCTTAAGCGCAGTTCTTTGGGCGATGTCATTGTCCACTGCGTTCTGCGAAATGAATTTTTTATCGACCAGGGCTTGGTTTCGTGACACGGTTTTGGACTGGTTATCTAATAGCGCTTGAGTACGGGCAACCTCTGTCTGTGCCTCATTACGCTGCATGCTGAAATCGGTAGCGTCCAATGTTGCGATCAGCTGGCCTTGTTTTACCTCCTGGCCAGGGTTCACGTGAACCTTAATCACACGTGCTGCGACTTCAGCTGCTATTGTCGGGTCGATGAGGCCTTCAAGCGTACCGATGGCATCTTCTGTTACCTCCAAGCCTTGGTTCTTAACCTGCGTTACGGTAACCAGAGTTGGTTTAGGACCTTTCTTATCAGCATCTTTGCCATCACTTTTAGCACCACAAGCCGTTAGCAAAATGGTTAGTAGAAGAAAAGGTAATAATAAAAGTTTATTGTGCATAAATGGCTTATTTGAATTATAGAATTGCATGAATGGTAGAAACTTTGGCCCAGTCAAAATAAGGGCCAGGATCGGTTTTCCGTCCTGGGGCAATATCCGAATGCCCAACGATGTCTTGAATTGGATAGCGTTGTTTAAGGCCAGCAATCAAGTTGATCAATGTCTGGTATTGTGCATATTCAAATGCATCAAAGTCGGATCCCTCCAGCTCTATTCCGATTGAAAAATCATTACAGCGTTCATGTCCGCGCCAATTAGAGGCTCCGGCATGCCATGCACGATCCAGACACGAAACAAATTGGATCAGTTCTCCATCGCGACGGATTAAAAAGTGCGAAGAAACCTTGCGAGTGTGTATTTCAGCATAATAAGGATGTTCATCTGGATCTAGCCGGTTAGTGAATAGCTCGATGATGCCATTGCCGCCATATTGGCTGGGCGGCAAGCTGATATTATGGATGACGATTAGATTGATTTCCGCAGGTGAGCCAATTTCTTGCGCAGGACGCGCGTCAAAATTTGGCGATGCAATGACCTCAGCATCAACCGCAAAACCTGTATTATCTATAGTAATCGATTTCATAGCAGCTAATTTTATGCGAATTCCCAATTAAAAATAGTGGCAAACCTAGTAAAATCACGACATTAACAAATATTTACACCACTAATTTACATCATATTAAGTGAAGGAAGAGCCTACATGGTATTTTTAACTTTGTTTCTCATGTTGATCGTCATTCTGGTCGCAGCAGAGATATTTACCAACGCATTGGAACATTTAGGCGAAAAACTAGGCATCTCTGAGGGTGTAACAGGCTCACTATTCGCAGCAGTCGGTACCGCGCTGCCGGAAACATCCGTGCCATTGCTGGCTATTTTTGCCGGTACCGCAAATGCCCATACTAATCACGAAATCGGCGTAGGTGCTATTCTGGGTGCACCACTCATGCTGTCAACCCTATCAATTTTCCTGATGGCGCTATCGGTATATAAAGCCCGCGGTGTTAAGGGGCATTTAAGGCCGGAACGCACCGGCCTGAAACGCGACCTGAATTATTTCATTGTTGCTTTCCTGTTAGCTGCGGGCGCTTTGTACGTGCCACATGATAGTAATGTAATCCGTATTTCTCTGGGCTTGGGGATGATATTGATTTACGTGGTTTATGTCGCGCAGACTCTGCGTTCTTCCAAAGGTCTGGTCGCTGAGGGGCATGCCACAGAAGCAGATGAGCCAATGTTCCTGAATAAAGTCGGCCTGCCTACGAATGGCTATACGATATTCTTGCAAATTATCATAGGCTTGGCTTTATTGATTGCTGGTGCTAAAGGCTTTATTGGTGGTGTAGAAGAGGCGGCTAGCATTCTGGGTATATCCACATTGCTGCTGTCTTTATTAATCATCCCGATTGCAACCGAATTACCTGAGAAAGTGAATAGTATTCTATGGATACGCAAGGGCAAGGATACGCTGGCCTTTGGGAATATTACCGGTGCTATGGTGTTTCAGGGTACTTTGCTACCGGCAATCGGTATCATGTTAACGCCGTGGCAGCCGCAAAGTGAAGTAGTGATTGGTTTCGTGATTACCTTGATTGCTGCGGTATGGTTACGTGTAATGGCGCAGAAGGGTCAGCTACAGGTCTGGCACATCGCCGTTAATGGTTTGCTCTATATAAGCTACCTGATATTGGTGTTAACCAAGTAAGTAAACTGCATTATGCGATGTATAGCGCGACTTTAGAATTCTAGGGCTGCACATCGTTTTCATTTTCGTCTTCCAGATCGGTATCCTCTTCTTTGGATAAGCCTAGTTTAGCCAGTCGATAACGCAGCGTACGGAAACTTACACCAAGTAGTTTGGCAGCTGCAGTTTTGTTATTATTGGCTTTATTAAGCGCTTTAATGATGGCGCGTTTTTCGATATCTTCAAGGTAGTCAGAAAGACTGACTTCTAATGTCTGGTCAGGGTCAAAGGTAGGTTTCTTCTTGCCATTGAGCCTGAATTCATCATCATTCATCAGGTCATCAATTGTAATGATTTTGCCGTCACACATGGCTAATGCGCGTTCTAGCATATTCTCCAGTTCCCTAACGTTCCCAGGGAAGGGCAGTTTTTTCATATAGGCCAAAGCGGCATCATCTATTTTTGGCATGGGCATTTTTAAAGTCGCACATTGTCTGCTTAGGAGTAAGGTAGCCAACAATGGGATGTCACTTGGGCGGTCTCGTAAAGCCGGCATTTTTAGTTGAATCACATTCAGACGGTAATAAAGATCTTGCCTAAAAAGACCGGCATCCATCATTTCACTTAGATTTTTATGGGTGGCACTGATGATACGCACATCCACTGCTTCTTCGTTAGTGCCCCCTACCATACGCACTTTTTTCTCTTGGATAGCGCGCAACAGCTTTACTTGCATGGGCAACGGTAGGTCGGCGACTTCATCTAGAAATAAAGTCCCGCCATTCGCGGCTTGGAACATGCCTTCTTTGTCTTGATTAGCGCCCGTGAAAGAGCCTTTTTTATAACCAAAGAATTCACTTTCCATGAGGTTTTCTGGAATGGCCCCACAGTTGATTGCGATAAAAGCGCCATCAAGACGCGAGCTGTTTAAATGAATAAGCTTGGCCGCCAACTCTTTGCCGCTGCCTGATTCACCGCTGACATAGACAGGGGCTTGCGAACGGGCCAATTTTGCAATCATGTTACGTACATATTGAATAGGTTCTGACTCTCCTATCATATCCAGCGTATTCGCATGAGTTGGCTGGGGCTGGGTAGAAAGTTTTACGGCAAACTCAATCAAAGGTCTCAGCTGTTTCAATGAGATTGGTTTTGTCAGGTAATCGAAAGCCCCAAGTTTGAGGGCGGAAACAGCATTCTCTGCGCTGGCATGGGCGGTAATTACGGCAACCGGCAACCCGGCGTGGAATTCAGTGATATGTTTGACTAACTCCAAGCCAGTACCATCCGGCATCTGCATATCAGTCAAGCATAAAGCATAGCTACGTTGTTTAAGCAGGCTCTTAGCCTCTTCAATGCCGCTGGCGCTATAGGTTTCAATATCCATGCGGTCTAGCGTCATCGCTAAAAGCTCACGAATATCTGTTTCATCATCAACGATCAGGCATCTTAATTTTTCCATGACGTTATTATGCCTTTTTTAGCTGCAGAGTGAATATACTGCCATGAGTGTCATTTAATTTGCTTGCGTGGTAATGCAATATCGCACCATTGGCCGAAGCTAGCTCACGCGAAATATATAAACCCAAGCCATTGCCGGTATTTTTGGTGGTGAAAAATGGTTCAAATAGCCTCGTGCGGTCCTGTTCTAGTACACCACTGCCATCATCGCAGACATGAATATTCACCACCATGGCCCCGGCTTCTTCACATTGAATGCGGATACTGCCAGAGATTTTCTGGCTATGTTCCCAGCCATTCTTACAAAGATTCCACAAAATCTGATTGAGATGCCGACTGTCAAAATTGATGTAAAGCTCTTTTGGTGTTGGTATATTTAGTTCCATATATCCTGCTGGTATTTTTTCTACGGCATAGAACTGTGAATGAAAATCTTCAAGAAACTTACGTATTTCAATTTTTTCCTGGTGGGTGCGGTCGCGACGATTAAGCTCCAACACGTCCTTAATGATTTGGTCGATGCGCTGAATATTGTCTGAGATAATTTGCAAGATACGTGTAGTCGATGGGGGTATATTCTCTTCTTCCTGAAGCAGCTGATTAGCATGGCTAATGGCACTCAATGGGTTGCGTATCTCATGGGCGATGTTGGCCGTAAGCCTGCCTAATGCCACGAGCTTGGCCTGTTGTGCCATGGTCTGTAACTGGCTCCAGTCCTGGATAAAAATTACTGCACCTACACCACGTAATTCATTAATGGGCATAAAACGCAGTTTTAGCTCTCTATTCTTAGCCGAAATCAGCACGTTGTTTTGAGTATCTGGATTGTTGACCCATTTGCTAAAGACGTTGGCAATTTCCGGTGCCAGACTCTGCAGCGCCATGTCTTCTGTAGTCTTTTTTGATAACGCCAAAAGAGCTTCTGCCTGCAAATTATAATGACGGATATTCAAATCCTGATCCACTACCAATACTCCATCCTGCATTTCTTGGGTGATCAATTCATTGACCTGAGCGAGATTCTCCAAGTCTATGCTGCGTGCTGTGGCTAGCTCCTCGCTAAATTGCATGCGTTTTGCCAGACTGAATGCTAGCCAAGCAGTTGCAAAGCAGCTTAAACTCAGCATCGCTGATTGACTGTAAAAAGTGGTATTAAGATTCAACTTTAGGATTTGATAGCTTTGCTCAAGTAGCAGACAGATGCTGGCAATTGCTGCATAAAACAAAGCTAGGCGGCCGTTGCTTACCAAGCTGGCAGTAACGATGGTAATAATTAATAGTAGCCCTAAACCACTCTGTACGCCGCCTGCCGCATGCATAATTAGGGTAATAAATACAATGTCCGAGATAATCTGTGCCGGATAATATAAGGCATGAATTGAGGATGGAAAATCAGGAAACTTAAATTGAGAAACTGCAAATATAATGATGCTGAAAATCAGATACGAAAGTGCAACATCGAAAAATAATTGTGCATTTTCCCGATCCAGCCAGTTGTAATCGCCTATATACCAGGAACTGAATACAAAAATTATGCTTAAAGCCATACGAATCATATTGATCAGGTTGTAGGCACGTTTTTGTAGATTTACATCATTAGCCGCTACAAAGCTTTGATACCAATCTTGCTTGAGTTTAAATAGATTCATTGTTGTTTGATGTGCGCTCTGGAACAGTAGAATTCGCCACTTGCCATATAGGCTTCGGAGCGCGGAAGGTGCACAGAACATTTAGCGCATTTCACCATGTCTTCAATATTCTGGTTATCCGCATGGGCATTGTCAGAAATATGTTTACTTGCATGAATTTGGCGTTTAAATAAAATAACAAGCAAGCCAATGATTAAGCCCAAGAAAACTAATCGCCACATATTCGCCTATTTAACGTAAAGGATTGACATGATTGTAACCAAACCCTGGGCTAGCTCCAAATGCAAAGGCTCGGCATAAAATATAAACCTGATATACTTCGCTACAATTGTAAAAATGCTAAAAATAGCTTCAATATTGCATCATGGCAACACCTATAGAACTTTCACATTTCCTCGAATCTGTTGAGCGGCGTGCATTTAAGCAAACCGCTTACGCAGTTCGTGATGACCATGCCGCATTAGATATCGTGCAGGATGCGATGATGAAACTCGCAGAAAAATACGGCAATAATCCAGCCACTGAATTCCCCATGTTATTCCAACGTATTTTGCAAAACACCATGCGCGATTACTGGCGCCGACAAAAAGTACGTAATCTATGGACAACCTTATTGTCATCCTTTGGCGGCAATGAAGAGGATGAAGATAGGGATCCTTTAGAAACGATCGATGTTGAAGATGATAGTGATGAGCCATCCGTTCAGCTTGAACGTAGCCAGACGATAAAATCGATAGAACGCGCGTTGGAAAAGTTACCAGGACGTCAACGCGAAGCCTTCGTGCTGCGTTACTGGGAGGAGATGGATGTGGCTGAAACGGCAAAAGTAATGGGCTGTTCGGAGGGAAGCGTCAAAACGCATTGTTCCCGAGCGGTTCATGCTTTGGCAACAGAACTTAAGAAACATGGATTTAACAATGGCTTAGGCAGGGCAGGCACGCTTAACCTTGATAACGGCTCGGATAAATAGGAGGCGGGCGATGAACAGAGATCAAATTAACGAAACTGAAGAGCAGATGGCCCGCCAAATAAGCGGCCTATTGAATGATCATGCGCAACATTTGCGCGCCGATACTATTCAAGGCCTCGCGAATGCACGCAAGTTAGCAGTAGAGAA
>JBKJOT010000079.1:0-8174 GCA_046595335.1 Methylotenera sp. | reverse complement strand
GTTTCTACCGGTTCAGAAATCATGATAGCGAATGCTGATAATTACTATTTCTTGAAACTATTCCCAGCAGTTGCAGTTGGCGGTATTAACCTTCTTAAAGGCTTCGCTGGTCCATTTGGCGATGTTAAATTCTGCCCTACCGGAGGGGTTACTGTTGAATCGGCATCGCAGTTTTTAAGCCTGCCTAACGTAGTAGTTTGTGGCGGTACATGGCTAACACCAGCGGATGCGGTTGCTAGAAAAGATTGGGCGCACATTACCAAATTAGCCAAAGAGGCGAGCGCCATCAAGCCAGCCTAAATTGGCTTAGCCTATTTCATAGGTTAGTAATGTAGTTAACAGTTATAATTAAAATCTTGATATTAACTAGTAATTAATATCAAGATTTTTTATGTCGGCTTAACCATATTAGCTTATGTATTTATAAAGCAGATCCAGTCATTATTTTAGGTAGCTGGCAGGTACCATTTTGTATGCTAGAAATCTGATTTAGACATAATGCACGAACATTTCAAAATAGATGCTAGCTTAAGCATTTACTTAATTTAAAGATTTAAGGTGAAAAATGAAAATAACCGTGATCGGTACAGGTTATGTAGGGCTAGTAAGTGGTGCATGCCTAGCCGAAGTAGGAAATGAAGTTTTATGCCTAGATATAGATGCGGCAAAAATTAAAATCCTTATAGATGGTGACATTCCTATATTTGAACCCGGACTGCTTGAGATGGTGCGTCGCAATGTTGCCGCAGGGCGTCTGATTTTTACGACTGATGTAGAAAAAGCAGCCCATTTTGGCATTATCCAATTTATTGCTGTGGGAACGCCACCTGATGAAGATGGTTCGGCAGATTTGCAATATGTGGTAGCTGCAGCAAGAAATATCGGTAAATACATGACTGAATACAAAGTCATCGTGGATAAATCAACTGTTCCTGTCGGTACAGCTGATAAAGTCAAAACTGCTATTTTAGAGGAGCTTGCGCTACGTGAAGTGCAAATCCCCTATAGTGTAGTTTCGAATCCAGAGTTCCTGAAAGAAGGTGCTGCGGTAGAAGATTTTATGCGTCCGGACCGCATTGTCATTGGCGCCGAGGATGAAAAGGCGATAGAGGTGATGCGTGCGATATATGCTCCCTTCCAGCGCAATCACGAGCGTTTAGTAGTAATGGATGTGCGTTCAGCTGAGTTGACTAAATATGCTGCTAATGCGATGTTGGCAACGCGGATTAGCTTTATGAATGAATTAGCGAATCTGGCAGAATTGCTTGGTGCTGATATTGAATCAGTGCGTAAGGGCATCGGTTCAGATCCCCGGATTGGGTATGACTTTTTATATTCTGGTTGTGGCTATGGAGGCTCCTGTTTCCCTAAGGATGTAAGGGCTCTGATTAAAACCGCTAAAAATAATGCTTATGACTTAAAAGTCCTTAATGCTGTAGAACAGGCTAACGATTTTCAAAAGCATATTCTTACCCACAAAATAATAGCTCATTTTGGTGAAGATTTATCCGGTAAGCATTTTGCTTTATGGGGGCTGGCATTTAAACCCAATACCGATGATATGCGCGAAGCTGCTAGTCGGGAATTGATTCGTGATTTGATCAGAGCGGGCGCCACAATTACTGCCTATGACCCAGTAGCGATACACGAAGCGAAACGTATTTTTAAAGACGAGCAAAAGCTTAACTTTGCAGATACTCACATAACTGCATTAGAAAATGCAGATGCACTCGTGATTGTTACCGAGTGGAAAGAATTCCGTAGTCCGGATTTTTCAATTATTAAACAAAAAATTAAAGATAATATAATTTTTGACGGACGCAATATTTATGACCCAACTGTCGTGAGAACGGCCGGAATTGAATACCGCGCGATTGGTCGCCTTGCCGGCGATAGAAGCTAATCTTGAACATACTAGTAACAGGAGCCGCGGGCTTTATCGGTTATCACGTAACGGTAAAGTTGCTAGAACGTGGTGATACGGTTATCGGTGTTGATAATCTTAATGATTATTATGATGTGAGCTTAAAGCATGCCCGGTTAGCCGCCATTCAAGCGCATCCCAGAGCTGTAAATTTTAAGTTTATTAAATTGGATTTGGCTGAACAAGCTGTTACTTCAGATTTATTCCAGAATGAAAATCCTGAACGCGTGATTCATTTGGCTGCGCAGGCGGGAGTGCGTTATTCATTGCAAAATCCTCATGCATACATTCAAAGTAACATAGTTGCATTTACCAACGTATTAGAAGCTTGTCGGTATAATCATATACAACATTTGGTTTACGCTAGCTCATCTAGTGTTTATGGCGGAAACACCAAAGTGCCATTTGCAGAAACAGATAGCGTTGATCATCCAGTTAGTTTGTATGCGGCTACAAAAAAAGCAAATGAGCTGATGGCACACACTTATAGTCATTTATATGGGTTGCCAACTACGGGCCTGAGGTTTTTCACAGTGTATGGCCCCTGGGGCCGACCCGACATGGCACCCTTCTTATTTATGGATGCTATCCTGAATGATAGTCCAATCCAGGTTTTTAATCATGGCGACATGATGCGCGATTTTACTTATATCGATGACATTGCCGATGGCGTTTTACAGATACTGGATAAGCCACCGACACCAGATAATAATTTCGATCCGGATAAGCCAAATCCATCAACAAGCCATGCGCCATATCGTATTTTTAATATTGGCAATAATCGCCCTGAGAAGCTTATGAATTTTATTGCTTACTTGGAAGATGCTACTGGAAAGACTGCAAAAAAAGAATTCTTACCTATGCAAGCGGGAGATGTAAAGGCAACTTTTGCTGATACTAGAGAATTGGAAAGCTGGACCAATTTTTCACCTGATACTCCTTTAAAAGACGGCGTGAAAAAATTCGTGCAGTGGTATTTAGGTTTTTACAAAAAAGAGTACTAAAGTAAGCCCTTTTATTGACTTAATGTAATTAGGATTAAAGTTTGAGTTTAATTGTGAATGAAATACAAAAATTTAAAACCATAGTGTTTGATTGTGACGGAGTAGTACTCGACTCGAATATTGTGAAAACAGAAGCTTATTTCAGGACAGCTAAAAACCTGGGTGCGACTGAAGCCGAAGCACAAGCGTTGGTGGATTACCACGTCAGACTAGGTGGTATTTCGCGTTACCATAAATTTGATTACTACTTAAAAGAAATCCTTAAAAAACCTGCCACCGAGAAGGCCATCCAAGATTTGTTAGATGAGTTCGGACGAGAGTTGGAAGTGGGATTGATGCAATGTGCGATAGCAGATGGTTTGCTAGATTTAAAGAAAAAAACTTCTGAGAGTAAGTGGTTGATATTATCAGGTGGTGATCAGCAAGAATTACGTACTTTGTTTGATAAACGCACACTAGAGAATGGACAAAAGCTTTCTGAGTTATTTGATGGCGGTATTTTTGGTAGCCCGAACAATAAGGATGAGGTACTCGCTCGCGAATTAGCTAATAGCAACATCAAGTTACCAGCGTTGTATCTAGGTGATAGCAAATATGATTTTGAAGCTGCGGACCGTGCCGGACTTGATTTTATATTTTTAAGTGATTGGACAGAAGTGCCTGACTGGGATGCTTACTGTAGAACCAATCAGCTTGAAGTTTTGAAAAATCTACATCAACTCTTAGATTAGACGGGCTTATATTTCGTGGTAATGGAGTTGCTAATGGAAACGAATAAATGAATTGGTCTTTAAAAGTCCAAAAAATTTCATCACTTAATAATATATGGATATGGCATTTATTGGCATTGTGCGGCGTACTGCTGGGTCATGCGTTAGGTTTGAATGCGGCCTATAGAGCATGCCTTTATTTAAATGTGGCTTTTATACTTTATTTCTGCCTTAAAGAGAGATACACATTTAGTTTCGATTCCTTAAAACTATTTAATCCAGTGCTATTGCTGATAATTAGTTTTTTTCTAATAAATGCAATGGCAATCAATAAAATTGCATGGGATAAAGAACTTAACCGATTGGTTTACATTAGTTTTTTCTGTATCGGGATATGGCTGCAAGCACTTTATCATAGTGACTTTATAAACAAGCATATAAAAAAAATAGTCATTGGCATGGCATTTATTTACGTCATAACTCAATTATTCACGACTTTTATACTTAAGGCCCCATATGGGACTCTAAAGAATCCGCACTATTTGGCCCAATATTCCATGCTGTTGATTCCTGTATTTTTACTATTTCTGCATCATGCAAATCTAAAATTAAAGCTTATTCTAATCGTGCTATTAACCTGTGTCATTGGATTGCTGCTCCACACAAATTCAAGACCAGCATGGCTATCATTGATGCTGACTGTATTATTGATGAGTTTTTACTACAAGCATAAGTTGAAAGCTTTTATAAGTGCTATAACAATTATTTTATTGTTGTGGATCACAGATATCGGAAACTTTTCAGATCAACTTGCAAGCTTATTCAAACAAATTACCACTGAAGAGCGTGTCTATATTTGGCGTGATATATGGCACCTGCAGCAACAAAGCTCACTAAAAGAATGGATCATTGGACATGGTTTAGATGGATATGAGTCCCAATTTACTCATTTTGGTAATTTGGAGTTAGTGGGTACAGCTACCTTTAATAGCCCTCATAATTTCTTGTTGGAAATTTTATATGCGGCCGGAGCTCTAGGCTTAATTGGGGTTGTCGCGTTTTATTTTATACTCTATAGAAAGCTATTCCAGTCACTTGCTACTACCAAACAATTTAAAAACCTTACGTTATTATTGATTACTTTACTAACAATGAATTTATTCTTTGTGGCGATTATTGTGCCAATCTTTTCTAGTTACCATTTATTAATTACAGCACTTGTATGTGGAGTATTTCTTTACATGCAGAAATTGAATAAGGTTATTTAATGAGTGCATCAATTACAGTAGTGATACCGAATTTTAATGGTACTAAATTACTTAGAAAGAACCTGCCTTCAGTACTGAAAGCTGCTCAACATTATGTCCCAACAGTCTCTGTGATTGTTGTGGATGACGGGTCTAGGGATGACAGTGTACAAGTCTTAAGGGCTGAATTCCCCGATATAAAACTAGTAATACATGAACAAAACATGGGATTTGCAGAGGCTGTACATTCGGGCATCAATGCTGCAGAAACTGAATTAATCATGCTGCTAAATTCTGATGTTAATGTAGAAGAAGATTTGCTTGAATCTCTTGTGTCTTATTTTGATAATCCTAATACTTTCTCGGTGAATCCTTTAATTTATGATGAGGCCGGAGAATCAAAAAGGCATTCTTGGAATTTACGGCAATTCAAAAGAGGTAGTCTCAAATTATTAAATTGGTCTTTGGATAGCGCTAAAGCAATCAAGCAATCTGGCAAGCAATTGCCAACATTATATGGGCATGGCGGTTCCATAATGCTCAGAAAATCTATGTTCCAGGCGCTTGGCGGATTCCATCCAATTTATAAGCCATTTTATAGTGAAGACTATGATCTAGGCATACGTGCTTGGCGCAGGGGTTGGGGCAGTTACTTTGAACCAGATGTATCGATAGTGCACCAAAGCGTAGGTTCTATTCGTGAGAATGTGAAAATGCAATACGTAAAATGTATACGCCGCAGGAATAGATACTTACTGGAATGGATTCATCTAACACCAAGTCAGTTAATATTCAGTGCAATCCCATTATCTTTATTACAGTTATTAGGTGAGTTGATAATTTTTGATAAGACTAATTTGAAAGGTTTTTATCTTGCGTTTACCAAAATTCCAGAGGCAATATCTGCACGACGAGAAATTAACCGTACACAGAAAATCTCGTTGAATGCTGTTTTAGAGATCATTAACAAATAAGCAAAATAATATTGCTAATGTAAGTGTGAAATGACGCTTACCGGTTGAATGTGATTTAAACAGTTTAAATGTTGCAGTGGGCATTCCCTCTGAAAGCATGGGCTACATTCAAGTCCGAGATATTCCACAACTGCATTACTACTCATAGGTGGTGTGTGATAAGGGTCTGAAGAACCGTACACTGCGACTAATTTCTTATCTAATGCTGCAGCAACATGCATAAGTCCTGAGTCGTTGCTAACTACAGCGTCACAAAGGGACATTAAATCAATGGCTTCAGCTAGTTTGGTTTTTCCGCCAAAATCTGCGCATTTATTTTCAGTGAGTTGATTGATAGTTGAGGTGACTGGAATATCTTTATCAGAACCAAATAACCAGACCTGCCAGCCTTTATTTAATGCCTGGCGAGCAACTTCTGCATAGTATTCAGCTGGCCAGCGCTTTGCTTCGCCATATTCCGCGCCAGGGCACAAACCGAGCACTTTAGTAGTTGGCTCCGATAAATTCAATCGTTGTAGCGTAGCTAAGGCATTTGAGTGATGTGCAGTAAGCTGCGGGTTTGGCAAGTTTGCGGGCAATACATTATTAGGCGACAAACCTAGAGTGACGAATCTATCTACAGTTCGCGGTAGCTTTACTTTATCCAGCGGTCGAATATCATTAATCAAACCATAACGCATTTCACCTAAAAAGCTTGTACGTTGACGGATGCCAGCAGCAAAAGGCAAGATGGCGGATTTGAGGGAGTTGGTCAGAATAATGGCTTGAGTGTAGCCATCATGACATAAACTTTTACCGAATTTGATACGATCAAATAATGCAAATTGTCCATGCTTGAAAGGTAAGGCGATGCCTTTGTCCACTTCTGGCATGCGCTCAAGCAAAGGTAAGGTCCAAGCTGGTGCTGCAACATCAATAATGCAATCAGGATTTTGTTGTTTGAGTACTTTGAATAGGCTTTGCGCAAGTACCATGTCACCTACCCAAGCTGGCCCGAGCACCAGTAATTTAGATTGTGATTGAGTATTTTGCATTGCTGACTAGATGCCGAGTTTTTTAATGATATTGCTGGTACTGCGGCCTTGCATCAATGGGATGAGTTTAATGCTACCACCCCATGATTTAACTTCTTTTCCGCCAACTACCTGAGCTTCAGTGTAGTCATCGCCTTTAACTATAATATCCGGCCGAATTGCATCAATTAATCGTAATGGCGTATCTTCATCAAACAGTATCACCGCATCTACAGAAGCTAAAGCTGCTAACACGCGTGCACGGTCACCTTCATGCACTACAGGGCGAGTAGGGCCTTTAAGTGTGCTCACTGAGCGGTCGGTATTCAAGCCGAGAATTAATTTGTCACCGGTTTTCTTTGCGGCTTCTAAGTAGGTTACATGGCCAGCGTGCAATAAGTCAAAACAGCCGTTAGTGAATACTATCTTTTCGTTGCTGGCTTTCCAGTGGCTGACTAATTCTAACAACTGTTGCTGGTCACAAATCTTGTCTGCCTGTGACTGGCCATCCTCACTGATCAAGGCCTTTAATAACTCGGACTGGCATACCGGTACTGTGCCGACTTTACCAACCACAATGCCAGCGGCAATGTTGGCCAACTGCAAGGCGTCATGCGCGGTCAAACCATGTACCAAACCGGCTGCCAATGTAGCGATCACTGTATCGCCAGCGCCGGAAACATCGAATACTTTTTTAGCGGTAGCTGCAATGTGTTCGGTATGATTGGTATCGATGAACGAAATACCTTCTTCGCCACGTGTGACCGCCAAGAAGTTTAACTTTAAATCCTCTTTAAGCTGCCTCGCAGCCTGTAATAAGGCAATTGTATCGTTCACAGCGACACCGCATGCTTCCGCAGTCTCTTTCTTATTCGGCGTAAGTGCTGTTGCACCTAAGTATTTGCTGTAATCACGGCCTTTAGGGTCTGCAATGACTGGGATATTCAGTTCTTTGCATTGGATGATAATATCTTTGCAGCTTGCATCGTCCAACATGCCTTTTGCATAATCTGAAAGTATCACCATCGCTGGTTTTTTCGCTAATGCCTTGGTCACACTGGCTAGTAACTCTGTATTTTCCGCAGCAGTAAAGGTTGAAGAGCATTCGTCATCAATACGTACAATCTGTTGATTTCCGCTCATGACACGAGTTTTGGAAACAGTAGGGCGCTGTTTGGATGTGATGATATTTTCTATATCAATACCAGCATCCGCAATTAGCTGCTTAAGTATCCTGCCGGTGCTGTCGTTGCCGATGCAGCCGATGATTTGCGTATTAAGCCCTAGACCGCTAAGGTTTAC
>JBKJOT010000038.1:0-5347 GCA_046595335.1 Methylotenera sp. | reverse complement strand
ATCAGGTTTGATGATAGAAAGCGTGCGTTGAACAGCCATAACAACTCCATTAAATTAACTTATTGAAAAGAACGATAAAATACCATTTTTAGCACTTAAAATAAACCTTCATTTTGTGATAACTATTATAGATACAGTGCTAAAAACCACGGTTATGTGGCAGAATTCCAAGTAAATGGAAACTCCTACGGATTCACTTCAACAAACAGTTCAATCAATGATGGTCACCTGCCCTGCCTGTGGCTTACTCTGTGATGATGTAACACTTAGCTCAGTCTCACCCATCAAGGTAAAAAACGGCTGCGTAAAAAGCATCCATTTCTTTGAGCAGGCTTATAAAGAAACATCAGCGAGGGTTGCGGGCCAGACAACTGATTTGGCAACTGCCGTTAAAGCAGCAGCTCAAATTTTAGACAAAAGTAATCAGCCATTGTTCGCCGGTTTGGGCACTGAAGTACAAGGCATGCGTGCAGTGATGCAGCTCGCGGCAAAAACCGCTGCAATACTTGACCATATGCATTCAGAATCTACCGTGCGGAACACGCTAGCCTTGCAAAATAGCGGCTGGCAAACCACTACACTTACAGAAATTAAAAACCGTGCCGATGTGATTCTAGCCATTGGTACTGATATCGTATCCAGCCATCCGCGTTTCTTTGAAAAACTAATATGGAACTCTGATAGCTTATTCAAAAAAGCTAAACCGGAAGTCCTTTATTTAGGCAGTGCAGCCGAAACGGGAACCTTACCTGAAATCGTCAATGCCTTGAACGCACTGGCGAATGGTAAAAAGCTACATACGGAAAATATAGCTGGCATGCCCGCGTCTAGCCTCACAGCCATTTTAGATAAATTAAAAGCAGCACAATATGCCGTAATTGTTTGGTCCGCCAGCAGCTTAAATTTTCCCCATGCAGAATTGACAATACAAAGCATCACGCGGCTTATCAATAAGCTTAACGAGAGCTCACGTGTAGCCGGATTGCCGCTGAATTCGGGTGACGGCGACACCTCAATCAACAACGTCAGTACATGGCTAAGTGGCTCTGCGAGCCGGAGTCAAATCGTAGATGGAAAATTAGAATACGATCCTTATAAATTCTCCACGAAACAACAACTCAAAGAATGCGACGCCTTGCTGTGGATTAGCACACTTAATGCTTATACACCGCCGCAAACTGATGTACCCACTATTGTGATTGGGCATCCGAATATACAATTTACAAAAGCGCCCGATATATTTATTCCTGTTGGGTTACCGGGCTTAGATCACACCGGCACCATGTTTAGAATGGACAGCTCTGTTGTATTACCGTTGAAGAAAGTACGTAACATTGGATTGCCAAAATTGAGCGAAGTCATCGCGCAAATAGAAGCGCAATTGCTTGTGCTAAATTCAGTAGCCTTAAATCAGACATGATTACTTTACTCAAAAACGGCAGAATCTATGACCCGGCACATGGTGTTGATGGCGTTATCCAGGATATATACATTCGTGAAGGTCGTATTGTTGCGAAACCGACTTCGAATGAAACCATCCACCACACCTATGATTTAACTGGCAAAGTGGTCATGGCGGGTGCAATTGATATGCACAGCCACATTGGCGGCGGCAAGGTCAATATTGCGCGCATGATGCTGCCTGAATTTCAAATTAAGGAATATCAGGAAACACGAAAATTTACCGAGCCGGAAGCGCATATCTGCACTCCATCCTGCAGTCACGATGCAGTGCCGAATACCAACCAGACCGGGTTCCGCTATATAGAAATGGGTTACACCGCAGCTTTCGAACCAGCCATTCTGCCTATTAACGCTCGCCAAGCGCATCTGGAAATGGCCGATACGCCCATGATAGACAAAGGCGGTTACGCCATGCTAGGCAATGATGATTATTTCTTGCGGCTTTTAAGTAGCAAAGCTGACCAGAAGGCTATTAATGATTATGTGGCCTGGACGCTGCATGCGACCCAGGCTATCGGTATCAAGGTCGTCAATCCGGGTGGCATTTCGGCATTCAAATTTAACCAGCGCAGACTGAATCTGGACGAGAACCATAGCTATTATCAAATTTCACCACGCGAAATTCTAAAGAGTTTAAGCAGCGCCGTACATCAGCTTGGCATCGCTAAACCCTTGCATGTGCATTGCAATAACCTAGGCGCTGCAGGTAATTTTGAAACTACGTTGCAGACTATGGGCGCATCGGAAGGCGTGCCTATGCATTTAACGCATATCCAGTTTCATAGCTACGGTGCCGAAGGCGATAAGAAATTCTCCTCTGCTGCTGCGCAAATCTCTGAAGCACTCAATAAAAACAAACATATCACTGCAGATGTCGGGCAAATTCTGTTCGGCCAAACCGTCACGGCATCCGGCGACAGCATGATGCAGCAATTGAATGCCAAGTACGCTAATCCTAAAAAGTCCGTGATTATGGATATTGAGTGTGATGCTGGCTGCGGTGTTGTACCTTTTAAATATCGTGACCAAAATTACGTGAATGCGCTGCAATGGGCTATCGGCCTGGAGATTTTCCTTTCGGTTGAAGACCCGTGGCGCATCTTCTTAACAACTGACCACCCCAATGGCGCGCCTTTTACCAGCTACCCGCACCTGATTCGCTTGCTGATGGACAAAAACTTCCGTAACGAGGCATTCGCAAAGCTCAACCTTGACGCACAAGCCATGAGCAATTTAACCAGTCTGGACCGTGAATATTCACTGTATGAAATCGCCACCATGACCCGGGCAGGCGCCGCTAAATTAATAGGCTTGAATGACCGCGGCCACTTAGGCGCAGGGGCAGCAGCAGACATTGCCATTTATACAGACCAATCAGACCGAGAAGCGATGTTTGCCACCCCTGACTATGTGTTCAAGGATGGCGAACTGGTAGTAAAAAGTGGCAAAGTCATCAAAGTTGTATGGGGTAAAACGCATACTGCTAAGCCCGCCTTCGATATCGGCGTTGAACAAGGTTTAAAAGAATATTTTGATAAATATCATACGATTCAATTGGATAATTTCAAGATATCCAATGATGAAATTGCCGAAGATGGTCGCGGCAGTGTCATCACTCAGCAAGGCCAGCAAGCTTCTAATCGTCAAATTAAGGAATAAACATGAGTAGATTATATGGTGAACAGCATCGTAAACTTCAGGATGAATTTGGCACTAGGGGCATGGCCGATCGTGTAGAGGAACTCGTTTGCAGAACTGAGTTTGATGATGGCGCTAAAGCTTTCATTTCTAATGCAAACATGTTCTTTTTATCCTCTATCGATCATCAAGGTCGCCCTACCAACTCTTACAAAGGGGGCGACCCAGGCTTTGTCAAAGTGCTGGACGATAAGACTTTGATATTCCCAAGCTATGACGGTAACGGCATGTTCTTTTCTATGGGGAATATCAGTGCCAATCCAAATGTTGGGCTACTCTTTATTTCCTTTGAAAAACCGAATCGCCTGCGCGTGCAAGGCAGTGCGGTGCATTCACAAGACCCGGAATTACTGGCACATTACAAAGAAGCGGATTTTGTCGTAGTTTTAACTCTATCTGAATTGTGGCAAAACTGCCCGCGTTACATTCCTAAATACGAGAAAGTACGCGACTCTCGCTATGTCCCTCGCGAACATTGCGAAACGCCATTAGCAGGCTGGAAACAATTAGATTTGGTGCAAGATATTCTACCAGCAGCCGAAGCCAAAAAAGCTCAAGAAGTCGGCATCATCCCTATTGAAGAATGGGTAGGAAAAATTGTTGCAGGCGATGAAACTGCTTAATTATCCTAAAGATGATCATTAATAATATAAAAATTGATGACACTTTTGCCGAGGCATTCAATATGCGCGGCACACGGGTCATTATCACCGCACAGAACCTTAAATGGGCTTATCACGCCGCAAACGCCATGACCGGCTTTGCCACAAGTGTAATTGGTTGTGGCGTAGAAGCCGGTATTGAACGAGAACTTTCTATCGATGAAACGCCTGATGGGCGTCCGGGTGTAAGCGTCCTGATGTTTGCCATGGGCAGTAAAGTACTTATGCAACAGCTTGAAACCCGCATGGGGCAATGCATTCTCACCTGCCCTACTGCTGCGGCGTTTGCAGGCATTGAGCCATCTGAAGGATTGGAAGTAGACCGAATCAACCTGGGCAAACACCTACGTTTTTTTGGTGATGGTTACCAAACTTCTAAGTTGATAAATGGCAAACGTTATTGGCGTATTCCGGTGATGGACGGCGAATTTCTCACCGAAGAAACCACCGGCATGGTGCGCGCCATCGGTGGTGGTAATTTCCTGATTCTAGCGACCTCACAGGCCAATGCATTGCATGCAGCGGAAACCGCAGTTGTGGCGATGAAACAAGTGCCAAATGTCATCATGCCATTCCCTGGCGGTGTGGTGCGTTCCGGCTCAAAAGTAGGCAGCAAATACCCCAAGATGTTCGCTTCCACCAATGATGCTTTCTGCCCAACGCTGAAAGGTGTAGTAAATAGCGAACTTTCAGCTGATATTGAAAGTGTGATGGAAATCGTCATCGACGGCTTGACGTTTGAAGCCATCGCAGAATCTATGCGTGTAGGCATACAAGCTATTTGCGACTTGGGCGAGCATAGCGGCGTTAAGCGCATTTCAGCCGGAAACTACGGCGGAAAACTAGGCCCGCATCACTTCAAATTGCATGAAATTATGGACAAGGCAGTATGAGCGCGCTTACTTTCACCCTCAAGAAAACGTTACATCACGCATTAAATTGTGCAGCGCTAACGCCTAGCAATCTCGCGAATAAATCAGCTACAGAAATCGCCGATACGCTATTTCAATACGGAAAATCACAACTCCGGGCTGATGATATTTTTGATATCAATGGTGATGACACACAAAACATCCTTTTCAAAAATACAAGCAACAAACTGGATTACTTGGGCGCAAACATGGGCGCTGGCATTATTACCATTGAAGGTGATGTCGGTGCTTATCTAGGCTTTGGCATGAGGCAAGGAGAGATACACTGCCATGGCGATACCGAAGCTTTTTCCGCATGCAACATGGTGGGGGGCTTATTAAAAATCGATGGGAATGTAGGTGATTTTTTAGGCGGCGCTTCTGCAGGGCTACGCAAAGGTATGCGCGGTGGCACCGTGATTGTAAAAGGTAGTGCGGGTGACCGAGTGGGTGACCAGATGCGTCGCGGGCTCATTTTGATAGAAGGTAATGCTGGCGATTACTGCGCTAGCCGCATGATTGCCGGTACGATTGGCGTATATGGCAGCATAGGCAAATATGCCGGTTTTAACATGCATCGTGGCACTTTATTACTGTCGAAATTGCCACAAC
>JBKJOT010000029.1:0-50872 GCA_046595335.1 Methylotenera sp. | reverse complement strand
GGATTACACCCATCGCATTTTTGAATGGGCTGATGGCGGCTTCACAAACATGATTTTAGATGACGGTGGAGATGCAACATTGTTGCTGCATCTTGGTACACGCGCTGAAAAAGATTTGTCAGTCATTTCTAAACCGACATCTGAAGAAGAAATCTGTCTGTTTGATGCGATTAAAGCCAAATTAAAAACGGATCCAACTTGGTACTCAACTCGGTTAGAAAAAATCATTGGCGTGACAGAAGAAACTACCACTGGCGTGCATCGTTTATACCAGATGCATAAAGAGGGAAAATTAGCGTTTCCGGCAATCAATGTGAATGACTCTGTCACTAAGTCTAAATTCGACAACTTGTATGGCTGTCGCGAGTCATTGGTCGATGCGATCAAACGCGCAACCGATGTGATGATTGCCGGTAAAGTTGCAGTGGTGGCAGGTTACGGTGATGTGGGTAAAGGTTCAGCGCAGGCCTTACGAGCGCTATCGGCACAAGTTTGGGTGACTGAAATCGACCCGATCTGTGCATTGCAAGCGGCGATGGAAGGTTATCGCGTGGTAACCATGGATTATGCAGCGGAACATGCCGATATTTTTGTAACCGCTACTGGCAATTACCACGTGATTACACACGACCATATGGCGAAAATGAAAGACCAAGCCATTGTTTGTAACATCGGCCACTTCGATAACGAGATTGATGTAGCATCACTTGAGAAATATGAGTGGGACGAGATCAAGCCGCAAGTGGACCATGTGATTTTCCCAGACGGTAAAAAGATCATTTTGTTAGCAAAAGGCCGTTTGGTGAATCTCGGTTGCGGTACAGGACATCCTTCGTACGTGATGAGCTCAAGTTTTGCCAATCAAACCATTGCGCAGATCGAGCTATTTACACGCCAAGCTGATTATCCAGTGGGTGTTTATGTATTGCCTAAGCATTTGGATGAGAAAGTAGCGGTATTGCAATTGAATAAACTCAATGCAAAATTGACTACTTTAACGGATGAACAAGCTGCATATATCGGCGTGCAGAAGCAAGGGCCTTATAAACCGGATACTTACCGTTATTAGTAGCTGCTCATATCCAACTTGCTGTTTTATACTACGTTTAATTTATAAGGAGAAAGCTACATGAAATTATTGATTGTATGGCTATTGAACGCGCTGGCTTTGCTGGCCGTTGCTTACTTTATCCCCGATATTCATGTGGCGAACTTCACTTCAGCCCTGATTGCAGCGCTGGTCATAGGTTTGGTTAATATGTTGCTGAGACCTATTCTGGTCATCTTGACCTTGCCTATCACTATCCTGACCCTAGGATTATTTATCCTAATCATTAACGGTGTATTGTTTTATGCCGTCGGTAATTGGTTGCAAGGGTTTGAAGTGCGTACGCTTGTTGCCGGTATCATTGGCGCGCTGGTTTACAGCGTGTTCTCATGGCTACTAACGACTTTACTCATTGATAATAAAAAAGATTAAGAATGAATACATCGGAATCAAAAACATCGACATTAAGTTTTGAGTTTTTCCCACCAAAAACGAATGAAGGCATAGAGAAGTTACGCGATACGCGCATTCAGCTAGCTAAATTTAATCCAGAATTCTTTTCTGTGACGTTTGGTGCGGGCGGATCTACGCGAGACCGTACGCTGGATACCGTGCTGGAAATACAGAAAACAGGCTTGGATGCAGCGCCACACATATCTTGTATATCATCCAGTAAAAACGAGATCCGAGATTTACTGCATAAGTACCAAGCACACGGTATCAGTCGTTTAGTGGCATTGCGTGGCGACGTGCCTTCAGGCGAAGCTAGTGCTGGCGACTTTCGCTATGCGGCTGAATTGGTGGCGTTTATTCGTGCCGAAACCGGCGATCATTTTCACATCGAGGTTGCAGCTTATCCGGAATTTCACCCCGAAGCGCGAACCCCAGCAGCAGACCTGCTAAACCTGAAACGCAAAATGGAGGCGGGTGCTAATTCTGCCATCACGCAGTATTTTTATAATGCTGATTCCTATTTCAGATTTCTTGACCAATGCGATGCTCTGGGTATCAATATTCCAGTGGTGCCGGGCATCATGCCTATTTATAACATTACCCAATTGGCGCGCTTTTCGAGTATTTGTGGCGCAGAAATTCCGCGCTGGCTAAAGATGCGTTTAGAAGAATATGGTGATGATATGGCTTCGCTACGTTCTTTTGGCGTGGATGTAGTGAGTGAACTATGTGAAACCCTGCGTGTTTGGGGCGTGCCAAGCCTGCATTTCTATACATTAAATCAGGCGGGCGTCATTTCTAAGATTTTAGAAAATATCAGTGAGTAATAATCTCTGGACATTACTATGAATGCCTAGAGATTGAATTAGCGATATCCATTAGAAACCGACACGGCTAGTGGAGTGTCGGTTTTTGTTTATTCAGTAAAGCATCTTCGATAAATAAATACTCTTTGGTCTTATCCGGGCCAGATTTGCTTGCGCCCCAAGTGGTCATGAGTACGATCCAGCGCATCTCTTCAATACCGATTTCTAATTGCGGCAGGTTCATGGCTAACTCTAATACCAGTTCGCGTTGCGTGGGGCTTAATATATCTGCCTGAACTAAGAACAATACAAATCCAAGGCTTTCTCCGCTGATTTTCTTTAATTCATCCGCAGTAAAAATACGTGTGTTAGCTTGGGTGGGCTTTTCAAAGACATCCGGTTGTTCTGTCATATGTTCTAATTGATTAAACCAATCAAAAGCACCGTTAATGTCCTGTTCATCAAATCCTGCGGCAAATAGCTCTTTAGAAAGCGTATTCTCATCAGGTCTAAAATGTGTATCAATGTAGTTTTCAAACATATAAACCAATACTTCAAACATAATTTTATCCTTAAGGTGGTTTATGCATAATCACAAGATTAATCAGTCATATTTGGATTATTCATCTTGCTTACACTATTTTTTAATTTGATATGAGTTTTGATGTTAGATGATTTTTTGATATTTCCCGCCTGCCAGGCTAGCGACACTCCCTTCAAGTTCCAATAACATCAGCATGGAGGAAACTTCACTTACCGTCAAGCCACTTAGGTTAACTATATTTTCTAATTGTATGGGTTCAAACCCCATGAGATTCAGTAAAGTGTTATTTTTTAAAGACTCTTTGTTAACTGAGGTTGGATCTGGATGAGATATTTCTGATTTTTTAATATCTAGTTCATCCAAAATATCCTGAATACAATCTACCAGTTTTGCACCTTGCTTAATTAGTTGGTGACAGCCTTTAGACATGGGCGAGTGGATTGAACCTGGGATGGCGAATACTTCACGACCCTGCTCCGCAGCTAGTCTGGCCGTAATTTGGGAACCACTTTGCAGATTCGCTTCTACCACCAGGCAGCCAAGGCTTAATCCACTGATAATGCGGTTACGCTTAGGGAAGTTTTGCGGCTTGGATGGTGTACCTAGTGAAAATTCGGAGATTATCAATCCGCGTTCGACAATCTGGTGAGCCAAGTCACGGTGCTTAGCCGGATAAACAATATCCAACCCGGTACCGACTACAGCAATGGTCGCGCCATTGGCCTTTAGTGCGCCACGATGAGCTGCACCATCTATACCCAAGGCTAATCCGCTGACTATACATAAGCCTTGATTACATAAGTCAGCGGCAAACGCTTCTGCATTTTTTTCACCTTGTACAGAGGCATTCCGGCTACCCACAATGGCGATACTAGGTTGATTAAGAAGCGCAAGATTACCTTTTGCGTATAACAATGGCGGTGGATCAGGAATCTCCAATAGAGCTTTAGGGTAGCAGGAATCTGCCAACGTAATGAGGTGATTATTATCTTTGGTCAACCAATCCAGTGAGTCAAGTAAAGCATCTTCGTCTACCCCTTTTTTTATTTCACTGGCGATTTTATCGGATACAACTTCCTTTAGTTGTGAATGGCTGGCCGCATAGACTGTAGCGGGGCTACCAAAGGTTTTTAAGAGCTGAAAAAAAGCCTGGGAACCCAGGCCATAAATATTATTTAAACTGATCCATAAGGCTTTTTCTGCAATGTCTTCACTGTAATCTGCAAGCATAGAAATGGTTATGGTGTTTGTACCGCATCCAGTTTATTGATTGGCTGGCTAGCCTGCATAACTAAGGCATACGACACACGTTCAAAAACACGGAATACCATGACCAAGCCTACGCGTTCGTCAGGAAGTTTGATCATGCCAGGTTCCAAAACCAACTCTTTGTCCTTTTTCTTTTGTAAAACCTCAATTTCCTTGCCGTCTTTATCACGTTTCACATCTACATTGATGCCAGGCGTTTTTGGTTTGGAATCCGATGCTTTGGGGGGTAATTCAGGGTCTTTAATTACTCGGCCATAACGATTTACTGCCAATACATGGCCTACTTCGATACCGTCAACAGATCCACGGCTAATAGCGACGATACTTTCAGGGCCAGCTTCGGCTACCCCTCCATAAATTTTAATGATACGCCCATTGATCTCTTGTTCAGGAGCATGAGGTACAAAACTGGTTTCTACTATATCGCCAGTTGGAACCAAGCGATCTCGTGTGAAAATCTCTTCCTTAGCTTTGACAATATCACCACTTGCAGGCTCTCCATATTTAGTGATTTTTGCATCACCTAAATATAAAGCTTCAGTACCTAAAATTTCATTAGTATCAGGATCAACCAAATTCCCATCTGGACGGTAGACGAACCAATTGATGCCATCACCATCTTCGATTTTATTGATATAAATACGGGTACCGGGACTTAAAACGACACGATTATCTGGTCCAGCTATGATCCTAGGAGAGGCGTCCAACTGCCCTTTTTCAATGATTAAAGGTTGGCTTAGGAATGGCGCAATCACATTCAGGGGAATGGTTGGTACGGCGGATTTTTCTAAAGGCTCAACCACAGCGCCTGGTTGTAGGGTAATTGTTTCACGCAATAAACGTAATTGAGGGCTACCGCTACTCATATCTAAAAATACCACGTCACCAGGATAAATGAGGTGCGGATTCTTGATTTGGGCGCGGTTCAATTTCCAGACTTTTGGCCATTGCCAAGGGTCCTTAAGGAATTTGCCTGAGATTCCCCACAGAGTATCGCCTTTAACTACAATATGCCTATCGGGATGGCCTTTTTTCAGCGTAACCTCATCTGCATGAATGTTGAAGCTTAAGCAACAAAACATAAGCAGCGTTATAATATGGCGAAACATATTGATGACCTCAGTCAAGAAATGCATGGTAAATGTATGTTAAATCGCTACTCTGCGGTAGTTTTAACTGCGAAATTACGTTAAATTTATCACGTAATTCATTCAACAATCAAGCTTTTTGGAAAAAGCGCTTTGTTTTATATAGTGGTTATTAAAGAAAATTTAGTTTTTAAAGAAATATTAGAGTTTTTATGGCAATTTTAGACATTTTAAACTATCCCGATCCGCGCTTGCATACAGTTGCCAAGGCCGTTAAGGAAGTGAACAGTGCAGTTAAGCACTTAATCGTAGACATGGCGGAGACCATGTACGCAGCCCCTGGAATTGGCTTGGCTGCGACACAAGTTGACCAGCATATACAATTGATCGTGATCGACACCAGTGAGAATAAAGATGATCTACTGGTATTGATTAACCCTAAGATAACAGAAAAAAGTGGTCAGCAGGATTACGAAGAAGGTTGCCTCTCTGTGCCCGGAGTTTATGAAAGTGTGACGCGTGCAGAAAATATTACGGTTCAAGCTTTAGATAAAAATGGTCAGGAATTCAGCCTGAAAGCGGATGGTTTGCTCAGTGTGTGTATCCAACATGAAATGGATCATTTGTTAGGTAAGGTGTTTGTGGATTATTTATCGCCTTTAAAGCGCAATCGAATTAAAACAAAGATGGTCAAGTTGCAACGAGACCGCTAGTACCTTTAAAGCATAGTTTTTTGGCGCGCTGCTAGGTTGCAATATATTATTTTTGCATAGCGTTCTAACTTAGCCGTACTTCATATACTGTCTCAAGTTTTGCGCTCCGCGCATCCAAGACTCTAAGCTTTTAGAATTATTTTAGAGATATTTCCCATGAAAATTATTTTTGCTGGTACGCCAGAGTTTGCCGTGCCAGCATTGGCAGCGCTTATCCATGCTGGGCATGAGATAGTGATGGTGCTTACCCAGCCAGATCGCCCAGCAGGTCGCGGTATGAAGTTTAAGGCCAGCCCGGTTAAAGTATTGGCACTACAGCATCAGCTCAACGTGTCCCAACCAGAAACCTTAAAAGACCCAGCGGTACAGATACAGATTGCAAATTTAAATGCAGATGTCATGATCGTCGCGGCATATGGACTGATCATACCTACCGTAGTGCTTAATATGCCACACAAGGGTTGCTATAACATCCATGCCTCTTTATTGCCGCGATGGCGTGGCGCTGCGCCTATCCACCGGTCGATCTTGGCTGGCGATCATGAAACCGGCGTTACCATTATGGAAGTAGTACCTGCGCTGGATGCAGGGGCAATGGTCAGTAAAGGTGTTTTACCAATCACAGAAGCTGATACCACACAGACTTTACATGATGCTTTAAGCCAGCTCGGGGCAGATTTAATGGTGCAAGCGATGGTGACTCTCGAAGCCACAGGCAGCTTAGCGGCAACACCGCAAGATGAATCACTTGTGACTTACGCTCATAAGTTGGAAAAATCCGAAGCCGCGATAGATTGGCAAAGGAGTGCTGTAGAAATTTCTCGCCAGGTACGCGCCTTCAATCCTTTCCCGGTAGCGCAGAGTCAATTGAAAGATGAAGTGTGCCGTATATGGATGGCCACGGCAATTACCGGGAGTGCACAGCCAGGCGAAGTTGTCAGCGTCCAAGATGGCATCACAGTGGGTTGCGGAGAGGGGCTTTTGTATATCACCGAGTTGCAAGCTCCGGGCGGCAAGCGCCTCTATGCACAGGCTTTTGTACAAGGTCATCACCTTAAAGTAGGCGATAGATTCCATTCAGCTTCCTAAGCATAACTATCATTTCATTGATAAAGAATACTTGAATTTTTAGCTTTTTACTTCATCTATTAGTTAATTAATACGCAATACAATCAGGAGCGCGCGATGTTTGGCAATTGGTTAAAAACCAGTATTTTAATGGCAGGTATCGTTGCCCTGTTCGGCGCGGTGGGTGCGGCTTTAGGTGGAGGCGGGGGTATGCTGATCGCGCTGGGGCTGGCTGCTGTCATGAATATCTATGCCTACTGGTTTAGCGATAAAGCCGTGTTGAAAATGTACAACGCACAGGAAGTTACGCCAGATAATGGTCAGTTCCGTAATTTTTACACTATGGTAAAAGAATTGGCGGAAAATGCGCACTTGCCTATGCCTAAGGTATATATCATTGATGAAGCGCAGCCTAATGCCTTTGCGACAGGCCGTAACCCTGAACATGCAGCTGTTGCTGCAACCACTGGTATTGTGCAAATTTTAAGCGAACGCGAACTACGCGGCGTCATGGCGCATGAGTTAGCTCACGTGAAACATCGCGATACCTTGACTTCTACCATTTCAGCCACATTAGCCGGTGCAATATCTTCTTTAGGCAGTTTCGGTATGTTATTCGCGAGCCATAACAGCAGCGGCGAGCGCAACGTCCATCCTATAGTCGCATTACTCGTTGTAATTTTAGCGCCTATTGCAGCGATGCTGATACAAATGGCAATCTCCCGTGCGCGGGAGTTTGAGGCCGATAGAGAAGGCGCAGCCATCAGCCGGGACCCGTCAGCACTGGCCAGCGCTTTAGAAAAAATCCATAACTATGCACACCAAATTACCAATGAAACGGCTGAAGCGCATCCGGAAACAGGGCAGATGATGATTATCAATCCATTATCTGGCGGCGGTGTGAGCGGTTTATTCAGCACTCATCCACAGACAGAGGAGCGCGTAGCCAGGTTACGTGCGATGGCGAACAGTTACTAAAGTTGCATGTCAACAAACCTGTAACGAGCTTTATATTTGATAAGTCCCCGAACCGGGACTTATCAAGTAAAATTCAGTCACTCTAAGACCCTAACTTAAGACTGAAAGCTTTTCTTGTACATTTCCCAACTCATTGCTGCAGACGCAGTCCATCAAGTGTTCTCTGGGCGAAATCTAACACTCGCGCTTCCGGCAGCACTCTCTTTATTTCCAGCAGCAACTCCGCAGCAACGCGGCGCAGCGGCTGATTTAAGCTACGGTACGCTACGTTTTTATGGTGAAATCGATGCTTACCTCACGCAGCTATTAGAAAAGCCTTTGACGGATGAGCGCCTGCATGCCTTATTGCTAGTGGCTATTTATCAGCTACTGCACGATAAAGCCGATGCTTTTACGGTGGTGAACCAGGCAGTGCACGCAGTTAGCCAGTTAAAAAGGCCTGCAGCTAAAAGCTGGGCCACCGGATTGGTGAATGCCATCTTGCGTAACTTCTTACGTCAGAAAGAGCAGCTCACAGCAAAATTAAACCCCAATGAAGTCGCGGTTTTTTCCTATCAACAATGGTGGATCAATAAGCTTAAAACACAATATCCTGAGCTATGGCAAAGTATGCTTGATACTGGTAACCAGCATCCGCCTATGACCTTGCGCGTGAACCGGCAAAAAATCAGCGTAGATGATTATCTACAACTTCTTGTACGCCAGGATATAGAGGCAAGCAGTTTAGGCAATGAAGCGATATTTTTAGCCAGGCCTGTGCCGGTAGAAAAAATCCCGGGCTTTAGCGATGGTGTGGTGTCAGTGCAGGATTACGGTGCGCAGCTAGCGGCCCATTTGTTAGATATTAAAGCTGATCATCGAGTGCTCGATGCTTGCTGTGCACCCGGAGGTAAAACTGGCCATATCCTAGAATTGGCAAATGTCAGTATGACCGCGCTGGATAATGATGCAACGCGTTTGCAGCGTGTACAAAGCAACCTGACTAGATTAGGGCTGGAAGCCTACTTGCTGGAAGGCGATGCAGGTTCGGCAGAATGGTACGACGGTAAACCGTTCGACAGGATTTTAGCCGATGTGCCCTGCACCGCCTCTGGCATCGTGCGTCGTCACGTAGATATCAAGTGGTTGCGGCGTGAAGCCGATATTGTTTCCTTTAACAGGCAGCAGGCGAAAATACTGCCTAGTTTATGGCAGATGTTGGCAAACGGTGGTAAATTACTTTATGTGACATGTTCAGTTTTTTACGAAGAAAATCAAGGACAAGTGGATAATTTTTTGAAAACCCATGCCGATGCGAAACAAATTCCCTGCGATGCGTTGACTGCACTGTCTTCACCGAACATTAGCCACTCCCAAGGTCAGCTCATTCCTTCTACCGCTCATGATGGCTTTTTCTATGCGCTATTACAAAAAAACTAAAAAAATAATACTTGCATATTTAGTACCGTTATTTGCCGTCACGTTGTTATTTGCAGGTAACGCGATAGCAGCCAATACCTTGAGTAACGTGAGCAGTATTAACATTAAAAGCGCAGAGATTGTCCCAGTTGATGATAACTATGTGTTGAGTGCTGATGCAGAGATTAAATTCAATGATGATATAGAGGAAGCCATCCTTAAGGGATTTGAGCTTAATTTTCTCATTGAATTCCAGTTGGTGATCCCGAGTAAATATTGGTTTGATGACGAGATTGTCACGGTGACTCACCACGTGACATTGAGCTATCATGCGCTTTCCAGACAGTTTCTGGTAATACGCGGGGAGCAGCAAAAAACCTTTGCTACCCTCGATGATGCGATTGCAGAGTTGGATAATATTCATGACCTGAAGGTATTTTCCAAATCTGAAGTTGAAAAAGGCCCCGTGTATAAAGCTGCATTACTCATGCGGCTCGACCACAACAAATTGCCCAAAGCCTTACAGGTCGATGCTATTAGCTCGGATGAATGGAAGCTGCTGTCCCAGCGTTATGAGTGGTTCCCTAATCTTTTCAAATGAAATATATCGTATTCACTAGTGCGGCTTTAGGGCTTTTCCTGCTTTATCTGCTATCCAATGCCAGCGCCAGTACGGCGGCCTCCGGGCAATATTACACGCTGCTAGTGACCCTTAATATAGCCTTAGCTACTTTCCTCATCGTCCTCATAGGCATCCAGCTTTTTGGCCTGTATAAAAAGATTCGTGAACGCGTCATGGGCAGTCGCTTCACCTTGCGCCTGCTGTCTACTTTTGTACTGATGGCGGTGATTCCGGGCCTAATTGTTTACCTGGTTTCAGTGAATTTTTTAACGCGTTCCATCGAATCCTGGTTTAACGTAAAGGTGGAATCCGCACTGGAAGGCGGGTTGAATCTTGGTCGTACCGCCTTGGATATCATGTTAACCGACCTCAAGGAAAAGGGGGAAAGCATGGCGACCAGCCTGGCTTTCCAGCCAACCAATACCCATTTTGCGATGCTCAATGACCTGCGCGAAAAAAGCGGTATCCAGGACGCGACTTTACTCACGCTACAAGGCCGGATACTGGCCGTATCGAATGGTGACTCCAGTAGTTTCTTGCCGGAGTTGCCCACCATCGCACAACTGAGACAAGCACGGCAACGTATCTACGGCAGCATAGAACCTATCGAGCATAAAGGCTTGTACTTACGGGTATTGGTCCCGGTGAATGTACAGGACTTAACTGGCGAAACCCGCATACTGCAATTGCTGCAGCCTGTTCCAAAGCCGCTGGCAACTACTGCCGAGGCCGTACAGGACGTTTACCAGGATTACCAGCAGCTATCTTATAGCCGTAATTCGTTAAAGGAAGTATTTGCACTGACGCTAACTTTGGTCATGATGTTGGCAATGTTGAGTGCTGTGGCGATTGCTTTTGTGTTGAGCCGTCGGCTTTCTGCCCCTTTGACGGTATTGGCAGAAGGGACTAAGGCCATTGCCAGTGGCGACTACAGCACTATGTTACCTGCCCACGGTAAGGATGAATTAGGCATATTGGTTCAGTCATTCAATAGCATGACTCAGCAACTAGGAGATGCTACCAAGGCTGCTGATAGAAACCGTGCGCGTGTAGAAGCAGCACGTGGCTACCTGGAAACAATTTTGGCACATCTGTCCTCAGGTGTACTAGCCTTGAATGAGCGCGGTGAACTGCGTACTTTTAACCAAGCGGCGTCCAATATATTAGATGTACGCTTGGAAACTTATGTGGGTATGACCTTAGATAAGATTATGGTCAAACAGATCAGGCTGGAGAGTTTTCTACAAACCATTGCCATCAAAGCCAAGCAGGATAACGCACTTAAAGAAGGCCAAAAAGATGATGCGCAGACACAAATAGAGTTGGCGAGCCCACAAGGTAAGCAGATACTGACATTGCGCGGTACGCGCTTACCGGACGGCGGTTATGTAGCGGTGTTTGATGATGCCACCACAATGATACAAGTACAGCGCGATGCGGCCTGGGGCGAGGTGGCACGGCGTCTGGCGCATGAGATCAAGAACCCGCTTACGCCTATCCAGCTCTCAGCGGAACGTTTGGCGCATAAACTCATGGCTAAGCTGGATTCTAGCGATGCAGCCATCCTGAAGCGCTCTACCGAAACGATTGTCAACCAGGTAGATGCCATGAAAACCATGGTCAATGAGTTCAGCGAATATGCTCGCTCACCGGCACCGCAATTGGAAAGCCTGGATTTGAATAAATTGATATTGGATGTGATGTCTTTATACGACTTGCCTGGTATCAAAATCCAAATGGATTTGGAAACTAAGCCTTACTTTATCAAGGGCGATAGCACCATGTTGCGACAAGTACTGCATAACCTATTGCAGAACGCGCAGGATGCACTTATAACTAACGAGTCGCCCACTATTAGCGTTAAAACCTGCATCACGAACGATATCTTGATGTTGACCGTACAGGATAATGGGACAGGTTTCCCGGCCGGCATGATGCCGCATGCTTTTGAACCTTATATGACGACAAAATCCCATGGCACTGGTTTGGGTTTAGCAATCGTTAAAAAAATTATTGAAGAACACAAAGGCAGTATTAAAATTGAAAATGCTGTGGCAATTGAATCAAGAAAAAAATCGCAGCCTGAAGCTGGTGAGGCTGATGCTAATGCGACGAATGTTGGTGCAATAGTAACGATTCATTTTCCCCTATTGATTGAAAAACCTAAAACAAGTATTCACTGAAAGACCAAGAGAGTATGGCTTCAAAACGTATATTAGTTGTAGATGATGAAATCGGCATACGCGAATTGCTACGCGATATTTTGCAGGATGAAGGCTACCACGTACAACTGGCAGAAAATGCCGCGACAGCACGCACCATTCGCTTGCATGCGCGCCCTGACATTGTATTGCTAGATATCTGGATGCCGGACTGTGACGGTATCAGCCTGTTAAAAGAATGGAGCAATGGCGGGCTGCTGACGATGCCGGTCATCATGATGTCCGGTCATGGCACCATTGATACAGCGGTAGAGGCTACTCGTATTGGCGCTTTTGATTTTTTGGAAAAACCCATCGCCTTACAAAAGCTGCTAAAAACTGTGGCTAACGCATTAAAGCATAGCGAACAATTGCCCAAGTCAGAAATGAGCTTGGTGAATCTGGGTAAAAGCCCTATCGTTATCGCGCTCAAAGATAGGCTAGAAAAGATCGCCTTAAACGGTAATGAAAACCCCAGCCCTGTGCTGCTCATCGGGCCAAAAGGCTGCGGATCTGAACTCTGTGGGCGCTTTTTGCAACGCGAAGGCGCTCCGTGGTTAATGCTGACGGAGTATCATCAATTGGTCACGGGGCCTCTAGAGATACTTGAGTCGATTCAAGACGGCGTACTTTATATCCCTGAAGTGGCAGAGCTCAACAAGATTGAGCAAAAAGGCTTGCTGCTGCTTGTTACCAAGTCCGATAAATATAATGTCCGTGTGGTATGCAGCACCAGTGAGAACCTGCCGAAATTACAAGCAGAAGGTACTTTTGACCACGACCTGCTACAAATTCTATCAGCGGTCTCTTTAAAGGTGCCGGGGCTGGATGAACACAAAGAAGATATTCCGGATCTTGCTGTAGCCATCGCGAACTTACAGTTCGAACAGGCGGATATCCAATATCGTGAATTCGATATCGCGGCTTTGAATAGCCTCCGCAACGCGGATTGGCCCGGCAACCTGTCGCAATTGGATGCAGTGGTGCGCAACTTGATTCAAACCAGCCTGGAAGAAAAGATCACCTTAAACGACGTAAGCCGCGTGTTGCACCAGTTTGATGATACGCAAAGTCCAAATGGCGAGGACTCCCTGCCAAAAATCAGCACGAATAATGCAGGTAATAAGCAATTGCTGGCGAACTTAGACCAGCCATTGCGAGAAGCCAGGGATGATTTTGAGCGCCTGTATTTTGCGCATCATTTAAAAGAAGCGGGAAATAATATGAGCAAACTGGCAGAGATTGCCGGTTTAGAGCGTACGCATTTATATCGTAAGCTCAAACAACTTGGTATTAAGATCAAGTAAGCAAATGCATTAAGAGCTAAGTTCTAGAATAACCGGAGTGTGATCGGAAGGTCGTTCCAATCGGCGTGGATTTTTGTCGATATAAGCGGCTTTACATGCTGTTTTTAGCGCATCACTCACCAGGATATGGTCAATACGCATGCCAAAATTACGCCTAAAACCTAACATCCGATAATCCCACCAGCTATAGCTTTTTTCCGGTTGCTCGAATAGCCTGAAACTATCATGCAAGCCTAAATCAATAAGCTCCCTAAAAGCATTTCGCTCAGCAGGGCTGACCAAAACTTGGCCTATCCAGGCGGCAGGGTCATGGCAATCCTGGTCTTCCGGCGCAATATTGTAATCACCTAATAATAAAAGTTTTGGATGTTCCGTCAGTTGGATTTTAAGCCAGGCTGATAATGCATGTATCCAGCGCAATTTGTAATGGTATTTGTCAGAATCAATTGCCTGGCCATTAGGAAAGTAAGCACACACTATACGATTTCCACCAATATCGGCGGTAATGACACGCTGCTGCTCATCATCAAAGCCAGGGATGTTACGCTGTACGTTAGTGATAGGATGGCGACTTAAAATCGCTACACCGTTATAAGTTTTCTGCCCGATATGTACGGCTTCGTACCCAGCTTGTTTTAAAGCGTCGTAAGGAAACTTGCTGTCTTCCTGCTTGGTTTCCTGCAGACATACCACATCAGGTTCGTTCTCTAGAAGCCAAGCCAATAAATGGTCCAGCCTGACATTTAAGGAATTGACGTTCCAAGTAGCAAATTTCAATTGAGATCTTTCAGCTTATGAATTCATGCCATTATGCCTGAGTAGCGCATCAATGCTAGGTGCCCGACCACGGAAGGCTGTGAATGATTCCAAAGCAGGCCGTGAACCGCCTTGTGCCAGAATCTCCTGCCAATAACGCTGGCCGGTTTCTCTCGAGAGCACGCCATCTTCCTCGAACATGCTATACGCATCGGCGGATAATACTTCTGCCCATTTATAGCTGTAGTAACCAGCCGCGTAACCACCCGAGAAGATATGTGTGAAATTATTCGGGAAACGGTTCCATTTTGGCGGGCGGACTACGGCAACTTCGTCCCGCACTTCTTCTATAAGGTCAAGCGCAGTTTTGCTGCCATACGGGTCAAGCTCGCTATGTAGACGGATATCAAACAAAGAAAACTCAATTTGACGTACAGTTTGCATGCCAGCCTGGAAGTTCTTAGCGGCAACCATTTTGTCGAAAAGTGCGCGTGGCAATTGCTCACCGGTTTCTACATGCGCTGTCATGTGGCGCAATACATCCCATTCCCAGCAGAAATTTTCCATGAATTGACTGGGCAATTCTACCGCGTCCCATTCCACGCCTTTAATGCCGGATACACCGTAATCATCCACCTGGGTCAGCATGTGATGCAAACCATGACCAAACTCGTGGAACATGGTCAGTACTTCATCATGCGTGAACAATGCGGGTTTGCCACCAACTGGCGCTGAGAAGTTGCAGGTTAAGAATGCTACTGGCGTAGTGAGGCTGTTGCCCACCTTGCGACGGGTGATGGCTTCATCCATCCAGGCTCCACCACGCTTGTTATTGCGCGCATACAAATCTAGGTAGAACTGGCCGATTAAATGACCAGTATGGTCTTTGATGTCGTAAAAACTTGCATCTTCGTGCCATAACGAAGCATGCGATTTATTCACATGCACACCAAAGATCGTTTCTACCACTTTGAATAGCCCAGTTAGAACTTTGCTTTCAGGGAAATATTGCTTTACTTCCAGGTCAGAGAATGCATATTTATCTTCACGTAATTTTTCGGATACATAAGCCACATCCCAAGCTTGCATATCGGTAATGCCAAGTTTGACGGCATAATCTTCAAGCTCTGCCTTGTCCTTGAGCGCGTATGGTTTAGCCTTTTCTGCCAAGTCTTGCAGGAAATCATTTACTTCGCCCGCGGATTTAGCCATTTTGGTGGCTACCGATAATTCCGCATAATTGGCAAAGCCTAATAGTTGTGCGGATTCCAGACGTAGTTTGAGAATTTGTGAGATCAGCGGCGTGTTATCCCATTCCGGTTTGCTGACTTCAGAAGCACGTGTTGCATAAGCACGGTAAAGCGTTTCACGTAGCGGACGATGCTCGGCATATTGCAATACAGGCAGATAAGAAGGGAAGTGCAGGGTGAATTTCCATCCTGTCTTACTATCCGTATTAGCAGCTTCCGCGGCCGCTTGTAATACGTCCTCCGGTATGCCCTTTAAGGTAGCCTCATCTTCCACATACAAAGCATAATCGTTAGTGTTATCCAGCACGTTTTCTTCAAATTTAGATGAAAGCTTAGATAGCTCTTCCTGAATTTCCTTGAAGCGTGCTTTCTTGTCATCAGGTAATTCAGCGCCACCCAATCTAAAGTCACGTAATTCATTTTCTACAATTTTTTTCTGGGATGCAGTGAGTGAATCAAACTGTTTACTCGCACGTAAAGCACGGAACTTGGCGTATAAACGCTCATCCTGACCTAAGTCTGCATAGAAATCGGTGAGTTTGGAGAGGTTATCGTTATAGGCCTCACGTAATTCCGGGCTATTTACTACAGCATTCATGTGACCGACTTGCGACCATGCGCGACCCATTTTTTCTTCCATGTCTTCCAGCTTGGCAGCAAAATTTTCCCAGTTTACCGGGCTTGTATCTGCAACCAAGGTTTCTACCGTCATTCTTGCTTCATTTAACAAATGCTCAATGGCTGGCGACACATGCTCTGCTTTAACCTCTTCAAATTTTGGTAAGCCGGAAATATGCAATAGCGGGTTATGTTGTAAGGCGTCAGTAGTCAAAGCGGTAAATCCTTGTTAGTAACGTTGATTAGCAAAGGTTTGTGAAATTTCAACCTAATTGATCAAGCGTAGAGTAAGCGGATAGCGATAAGTTTCGCCCTTACTAGTTGAGATGGCGGCAATAATGCATAAAACAATATTTGCCAGCCAAATAATTCCCAGCAAGGCAAACCCTATCAAAATCAGCATCAATGCGCCCGCGATACACTGCGCGATGAGTACGGTAATCTGGAAATTGAGGGCTTCTTTGGCTTGCGTGGCAATGTATTCATTCTCATCTTTCTTTAGCACCCATACGATCAATGCCGGGATGAATGAGAACACCGTGCCACCAAGATGGGTGACAGTCGCTAAATTTTTATCATCATTGCTTGGAGTAGTGATTTCAGTAGTCATGGTAGCTCCATAGTGGTAAAGGTATTAAAGTGGTGGAGAAATAAATACAAGCATTAAAAGTTAATGTAGATTCAGTTTGGAAACAAACAGCTCAATTTTTTCCAGGTCAGTTAGGCTCATCACTTTACGGGCATTCATGCTCAGTATACTCATGCTGCTATGCAGTACCTGCTGCTTCACGCTAAGGATATGCGAAGGGTGCATGGATAGGCGCTTAAGGCCCATGCCGACCAGTAATTTAGTGAGCTTGGTATCACCGGCCATTTCACCGCACACCGATACCGGTTTGCCAAATTTCTCACCGGCCTTGATAGTCATGAGAATCAACTTAAGTACCGAAGGGTGTAGTGGGTTGTACAGATGCGCCACTGCATCATCGGTACGGTCTATTGCCAGCGTATACTGAATGAGGTCATTGGTGCCGATGGATAGAAAATCCAGTTCTTTGGCAAACGCTTCGGCATTGATTGCGGCGGCCGGTATCTCTATCATGCCGCCTAAGGCAATATTTTCTTCAAATGGAATATTGTCTTTACGCAGGCTGACTTTCGCTCGCTCCAGTAGCAATTTGGTCTGGCGCAGTTCTGCTAAGTTACAAAGCATAGGAATCAGAATTTTGATATTGCCATAGTGGGAAGCGCGTAACAGGGCGCGGAACTGTGTATGAAAGATTTGCGGCTCGGACAAACACAGTCGCACTGCCCGTAAACCCAGCGCAGGGTTGGCACAGGTCACAATCGTATCGGGGTTCATTTGCTTATCTGCGCCTAAATCCAGGGTACGGATAGTGACTTCAGCGCCTTTCATGGCCTCTGCCACGGCACGGTAGGCGATAAACTGTTCTTCTTCGCCAGGCATTTCGCGTTTATTCATAAACAGGAATTCGGTACGGTAAAGGCCAATGCCGGTTGCGCCGGAGGCTCTTACTGCGGTTACGTCTTCCGGCACCTCGATATTGGCGAATAGCTCTATGTCGGCACCATCCATGGTCATGGCTTTGGTGGATTTGATCCGCTGAAGTTTTTGTTGCTCTAATTCCCACTGGTCTTGGCGTAGCTTATACTCAGTGAGGATGCTCTTATCCGGGTTAACGATGACGACACCTTGAGAACCGTCGACAATGATCAGCTCACCGTCATTGATCAGGTCACGTGCTCTTTGCAGTGCAACGATAGACGGAATATTCAAGCTACGTGCGAGAATCGCCGTATGCGAAGTAACGCCGCCAACATCGGTAATGAAGGCACCGAACTGATGCTGCTTGAATTGGATAGCATCTGCCGGTGAAATGTCATGCGCGACCAGAATGCGCTTACGCTCTTTATTCACTGTGCTCGCCTGCTGTTCAGGCGTCAACTGGCTGGGGTGACCGAGTAAGACCTTGATGACACGCTCAACGACCTGAATGACGTCTTGTTTGCGCTCACGCAGATACTCATCTTCAATCTGCTCGAACTGGTCGACAATGTCGTCCATTTGCAACTTGATGGCCCACTCGGCATTGCAATGCTCATTACGGATAATATCTTTTGGGATTTCTGACAGTGATTTGTCGGCCAGCATCATGAGATGCGTACCGATCAGTGAGCCCAGCTCAGCCGGTGCAGTATTGCGTAAGCTGTTACGAATCTGCTCCAGGTCGGTTTTGACGGTTTCTATGGCATTGCTAAAGCGTGCAACTTCATCTTCAATCAGATGTGCCGGTAATTGGTAATGCACCACTTCCAGCAAAGCATTGGACACAAGATGGGCATGGCCAATGGCAATGCCACTGGATACGCCAACGCCATGGATGCTGAAACTGGTGGTCATTCGCCCTCACCAAAATAATCGTCAATTAAGGTAGTGAGTGCCTCGATTGCGGCAGTTTCATCGTCGCCGTTGGCTTCGATTTTTATCATAGCGCCTTTACCTGCGGCCAGCATCATGACACCCATGATGCTTTTGGCATTTACGCGACGCCCATTACGCTCAATCCACACATCACTGACAAACTGGCTGGCAGTTTGCGTCAGTTTGGTAGAAGCTCGGGCATGCAATCCGAGTTTATTGATGATTTCGATGTCTTTATTAATCATATTTATTTTAGTTTTTTGATGTCAAAGTAATTAGATATCCGCATGATACCTGTCGCAACCTTCACGGTTGAAATGGACTACGCCCTCACGCCCACCACTAACCGCTTTCTGAACGAGTATTAAAAGTGGTACATTGCGGTAATTCATAGTACGCACCAGCATGGGTAAACTCACACCAGCTACGCCTTCCACAACACCGGGTTGCAACAGTTTGCCTACGGTATTGCAGGGGGTTGCTCCGTACATATCAGACAATACCAAGACCCCTTCACCGCTATTAAGCTCTTTTACCATCGCCTGTGCCTGTGGCAAAACACTGCTTAAATCGTCATCGTTATTCACCGCTAGATACGCCATCTGCTGCGGCTCTTTGCCCATTACGTGTTTCGCACACTCCATCAGGCTGCTGCCTAAACTACCATGTGCGATGATTAAAATTCCGATCATGATGTTCCCAACTTTTTAAATGCCGTACTGTAAATAATCCAAAACAAAACCTAACACTTTTTTTGTGTTAAAACTCAGGTTTTTAATTCCCGGTGGCGAGTAAGAGCCTTCTGCTGTTTATCGTTGAAATATTGGCTTAATTTTTCCACAAAATATACCGAGCGGTGTTGTCCGCCGGTGCATCCAATCGCAACTGTTAAATAGCTGCGGTTATCAATGACAAAACATGGCAACCATTTTTCTATATAGTCACGTATATCTTGGAGCATATCATGTACTGGCTTCTGGTCTTCCAAAAATGCCTGTACGTTGGCATCCCGGCCGGTAAAATCGCGTAACTCGGGGTCGTAGTGCGGATTAGGCAGGCAACGTACATCGAACACAAAATCTGCATCCAGCGGGATGCCATGTTTAAAGCCGAAAGAGGTGAATAACAAGGTCAGGCCTGCCTGCTGGCTGGAAACAATTTCTTTGACCCAGCCGCGCAAAGTATTGGCACTCAGGTTACTCGTATCAATCACGTGACCTAAGTTGCCCAAATCGAGCAGCAACTCCCGCTCCAGCGCAATGCTCTCGGCCAATGTGGCGTTATCTTTACTGAGTGGGTGCTTGCGGCGCGTTTCGCTGAATCTTTTTACCAGCGTTTCAATATTTGATTCCAGGAAAAGCACCTGGGTATTGATGTTCTGTGACTTTAATTTTTCTATATGGGCAGGCAAGGTTTCAATAGCAGCACTACGGCTATCGATACTTACAGCTACATGGTCATGATGGGTCGTATAAAGGTGTTCGGGGATGTTCGGCAGCATGGTCGCTGGCAGATTGTCGATACAGTAATACCCACTATCTTCCAGTGCCCGCAATGCAATACTTTTACCTGAGCCCGAAAGGCCCGTGACTATAATTAGTTGTTTCATAAGTAAATAGTTTAACTATTTAGTTTTTTTCATCTCACGTTGCTGGCGTTGGGTAAACTGCTTGGTCGCATTGACGCCTCGTAATAGTAGCATGTGATTGCGAATTGCCACTTCTACTAATACGGCAATATTACGGCCTGCCGCAATCGGGATTTTGAATTTTGGGATGTTAACGCCTATTACCTCTTCATACTGTCGTTTAACGCTAAGGCGGTCTAGTAACTGCGGTGCTTGCTTGTCGGCCATTTCCAATTTAATGATCAAGTCTAAAGGCTTGGTAGGTTTGACTGAATTATCGCCGAACAGCGCACGAATATTCAATATGCCCAAACCGCGCACTTCTAAAAAGTCTTGCAGCAAAGGCGGACAGCGGCCTTCTACACGCTCTGGCGAAATACGGTAGAAATCCACAATGTCATCAGCAATCAAGCGGTGCCCGCGCGAAATAAGCTCCAGCGCCAGTTCGCTTTTCCCGATAGCCGCATCACCTGTAATCAGTGCGCCAAATCCCTGCACTTCCATAAATACGCCATGCAAGCTGGCTGAATCAGCTACCGCCTGTGCCAGGAAATGGCTCAATATATCCATGAGTTCAGGGCTACGTAAAGGCGAGGTAAATAGCGGCGTATTTTGCTTGTTTGCAGCAGCTATAAGCGAATCAGAGACTTTTTCACCATTTGCCACGATTACCGCAGCTAAATCAGTAGAGAATAAATTGCTGATTCCTTTTTCCGCTTCGGCAACTGATAGGCTACGCAAGTAATCCATCTCGGCACAGCCCATGACCTGCACACGGTTAGGGTGCACGAAATTAAGGTGACCGATGAGTGCTAGTGAAGGTTTGGTAACTGCTTGGCTATTGAGGGTTTTAGTCCCGCCGTCTAGCCCTGCAATCCATTTCAGTTTGAGCTTACGGCGGGTTTGTTTGAATAGCTCAGTAACGTTTATTTGAGCCATATATTGGAAGAAAATTATTCAAGGATTTGATGTTTAACTGCGCCATTCGTTTTGTGATGATCGCCATTTTTCTCTTTGTGCTTGACCACTTGTCGGTCCAGTTTGTCGGTGAGCATATCAATCGCGCTATACATATTGCCATCTGCGCAGGCAGCATGTAAGTCATTACCGGGAACATGTAACGTAGCTTCGACTTTCTGTACAAGCTTTTCAACACTCATAGTCACTTTAACATCAATGACATGATCAAAATGATTGCTAATCCGTATAAGTTTGCTTTGGATGTAATCGCGTAATGCAGGCGTAATTTCTAAATGATGACCAGTTAATTGTAAATTCATGACTTGCTCCTTTTGAAATATTCTTACAGTTTAGGGAGTACTTAAAAACTGGTAGAAAGGTCATTTCAAAAAATCTGTTACTTATGAAAATTCCCAGCTATTTCAAATTCCAGGTACTTCAAAACTTTCAGAACAATTTCAGTTTACTACTTTAACAAGGGTATGTACCAGCCTATTTTAAGAATTAAAAAGAAATTTAAAACTGAACTTTTCTCTATTCAGTTAGTGCTATAGTAATGAAATCGACTTACAGCTACTACAGCGTTTTGCGCAAACTGGCTGGGGCGATATTCAAAGATTCCCGATATTTAGCAATCGTCCGGCGTGCCACCACAATTCCTTGCTTGGCTAATAACTCAGTGATCTGGTTATCAGAATAAGGTTTTTTCGGATTTTCCTGATCGACCAGTTGCTTGATTAGTGCGCGAATCGCTGTGGCTGAACAAGTGCCGCCGCTATCAGTGGACACCGAACTGCCGAAGAAATATTTGAGTTCAAAAATGCCACGCGGCGTCAGCATATATTTATTGGTCGTTACGCGTGAAATAGTCGATTCATGCAGTTCTAGCTCGTCAGCAATCTCACGCAGTACCAGTGGCCGCATCGCCACTTCGCCATACTCCAAAAAATTGCGTTGACGGTCAACAATGGCTTGTGAAACGCGCAGGATAGTCGAAAAGCGCTGCTGGATATTCTTGATCATCCATTTGGCTTCTTGCATCTGGCTTTGTAGGTACTGGCTAGAACTGTCACGGTTGCGCTTCAGGATGCCAGCATACAGCTGGTTGATCTTGAGCTTAGGAATCACGCCATCATTCAGGCTCGCAATCCAGATGCCTTTAACCTTTTTCACAATGACTTCATGCTGGATGTAATGCTCAGAGCCAATCAGGCTAAAAGAGCTGCCAGGTCGTGGATTCAGGCTAGTAATGAGTTGCTGTACTTGTTTCAAGGTTGCTTCGTCACAACCCAGTTCTTTGCGCAATTTGGTAAAGTCACGCGCGCCTAAAGCAGGTAGATGCTGTTTGGCCGTAGTGATTGCCAAAGTTAGGTGCGGCGTGTTTTGCGGCATCGTTTCCAGCTGCAATAATAGGCATTCACTCAGATTGCGGGCGCCGACACCAGGGGGGTCTAAATTTTGCACCAGGCGCAAAGCCGTTTGCAGCTCCAGTTCATCAATTTCCAACTCAAGCGGCATCTGTTCGGCAATGTCTTCCAGGGACTCTTCCAGATAGCCATCTTCATTAATGCTATCGACTAATAGCATCGTCAAGGATTGATCGCGGCTGGATAAAGGCATGAGTTTTAATTGTGAAAGCAGATGCTCGCGCAGGCTGATTTGCAAGGTTTCCTGCTGCTTAAAGTCACTGTCGTCATCGGCTGGCGTGCTATTCTCATCCCAGCGACTGCCGTTGGAGAACTCATCAAATTCATCATCGAACTCTGGTTGATAGTCGGATGTGCCAACTTCATATTCCAATGACTCAGTTTCAGGAATTTCTGATTGCTGATTGGTTTCGATAGCTTGTTCAGCAAAATCTTTATTGAAACTGTCAGCTTCTATACCACTAGCTGCGTCATTAAGTGGAGTCTCAGGGACCCCTTCAGGACTCGTCGATGCCTCGCCATTACTTGGCGGTACTGCATCTCCCGGGTGGAAATCATCCTCGCTAGTTTCGTCTCGCTCCAGCAGGGGATTGGTTTGCATGAGCACATCAATCTCCTGGTTAAGCTCCAGTGTCGATAGCTGCAATAACCTGATCGCCTGCTGTAACTGCGGCGTAAGCGAAAGATTTTGTGAGAAACGGAGTTGTAAACCTTGCTTCATAAACGGAAGTTCTTGCCTAAATAGACTTCGCGTACGCTTTGATTTTCGACGATTTCATCTGGTATGCCGGATGCGAATACATGGCCTTGGTTAACAATATAAGCACGATCGCAGATACCCAGGGTTTCGCGTACGTTATGGTCAGTAATCAGCACGCCGATATTACGTGCGGTCAGAAAGCGGATGATCTTCTGGATATCAATCACCGCGATCGGGTCTATACCGGCAAATGGTTCATCCAGCAAAATAAAGCTCGGGTTTGAAGCCAGGCAACGCGCGATTTCCACACGGCGACGTTCACCACCGGACAAGCTCACAGCGGGATTATCACGAATATGTGTGATATGTAATTCTTCGAGCAGTGATTCCAGTTTTTCATCGATTTCATCTTCGGTCATTTCTTGCAGCTGCAATACCGCAAGAATGTTTTCTGAGACCGTCAGCTTACGGAAGATAGAAGGTTCCTGCGGCAAATAGGATAAACCCATACGCGCACGCATATGAATAGGCATACGGCTCAGGTCTTTGCCGTCCAGCAATATCCTGCCATCATCCAGCGGTACCAAGCCTACCATCATGTAGAAACTCGTAGTTTTGCCCGCGCCATTTGGGCCTAGCAAACCTACAACCTCGCCACTTTTAATGGTGAGGGAAATATCCTGCACGACCTTCCTGGCCTTGTAGGATTTTTTAAGGTTTTCTACGATCAGTTCGCTCATATCAATGTGATTTATCCAATTTATTTAACGCTAGCTTATTTAGGGTCGCTACTCACATCCAGGCTTCTGCTAAAACGCATGTTTTTCACAGGCACAGCATTGCTCGCGCTAGTAGAGTTTGGCTGGACTACAGAATTAGGATCAGGCGCTGTCATGCTGGATTTATCAGCAGGTTTAGCGGGAGTGGCTCCCGGGACCGCCGGCTTGTGTTTAGGTTGAATTACCGCACGTACGCGGCCGCTGCTATTACCTGGGGTTGGATTGCCGCCACCTATCACTTCTGCGTATTCGGCGTTAGCGTCGTACATAATGTAATCGCCATGCACGATATCCTCACCGCGTTTCACCCAAGCCTTGGTATAGAGCTGTACTTTATCCATGCGGCCATCGTATTCAATACGTTGTGCGCTGCCTTCCATGTACTCGTTCTTACCTTCGCGTTTTTGCTTAAATGTCGTGGGATTGCCTAGCGAAGTGCTATGCTGAAAGCCTTCCTTATCTTCACGCACCACTAACTTTTCGGCATGGATAATCAAGGTGCCCTGAGTGAGGATGACATTACCAGAATAGGTACTGATCTGTTTGGCGTCGTCCACTTTCACTGAATCTGCTTCCAGATCAATAGGCTTATCGCGGTCCGCAGCTTCAGCAAAAGCATTTCCGGAGAAACCTAATGATAGGAGCAGGACGCCCATTAATTTTGGTAATACGGTGTTTAAATACTTACTCATAGCGTCTCCGAATGCGCGTATTTTTAGGGCTGGATGGGGTGCCTGATATGGTTGGTTGAATGGCTAATGGCTGACTTGCATCAGCATTAGTTTTATTGGTGCTGTTAGGATTACTAATATCAGGTTTATTGTTTACATTTGCTGCGCCAGCTGGTGCAGGAGCAGTGCTGGGTTGTTTGGACTGGAGCACCGGTTTTTCGTAATGCGCCTTCACTTTGTTTAGTAAAGTAACGGTGCGGCTTTTCTTGTCATACACCATGCCGGTGGCGTAGATCACTGTTTTTGGAGCCTGCCGGATCACTACGGGGCTCGGCGTCTGCACCACTTCTTCGTTTGGGAATATCTTCAGGTAATCGGTATCAACCGTCATCTCACCTTTTTCTTCAAACGCCTGGCGTATCACGCGGACGTTGTCTACCACTTCTACCTGTTCCCCATTGCCGGACACATAACCGCGTAAACCTTCTACTTGTGTGTAAGGTTTGTCCACAGCGAACTGCGTGTAGCGTGGCCGTTGCAGTATCGTACTGTCATCATCAGGAAAATGCTTCATTTCAATGGCGGCTAATTTATAGCGTAAATCTCCGTTAATATCCGTTTGCGTTGTCACAAAATTATTCACAATGTAATCCGGGTCATGTCGGTTGCTACCGTCCATTTTCGTAGCTGAAGGCTGTACTGAACGACTGATCCAAAAGGTGAGCAAGGCCATCAGCGACAGCAGCACTATCGGGAATATATATGCAGAACGTGCATGAATACTCATACCTTTAAACCCATAAAATATTGCCCGCTATACTCATGTCGGCTTAATTGGAAATATGGGCTTGGGTTAAAAACTGTGCCATCTGGCCTTCAAACGTACCTTGCGCCTGCATAATAAGTTCGCATACTTCACGCACCGCACCGCGACCACCACTTTTCTTGGTCACATAATGGGCATACTGCAATAATAGATCCGGGGAATCCGGCACAGCAATCGCTAAGCCGCTCTTACGCATGGGCGGCAAATCCACTACATCGTCGCCCATGAATCCGCATTGTTCCGCCTGCAAACCCGATTTCTCCAGTAGGTCATTGAACGCCACAAGTTTGTTGTCGGCGCCCTGGTAAAAATGGGCTACACCTGTGCTTTCTGCGCGTTGTTTTACCACGTTAGAAGTACGGCCGGTAATAATGGCCACATTAACGCCGCTGGCTTTCAATAACTTCATGCCTAGGCCATCGTGTGAATGGAAAGTTTTATACTCCTGCCCGTCATCGCCAATCGTCAGGCCGCCATCTGTCATCACGCCGTCTACATCCAATATCAATAATTTGATCTTTTCCAAACGCTGTTGCAGCTCTTGAGTCATTACCATTTATACAACCTTCGCCAGTAAAAGATCATGCATATTCAGGGCGCCAACTAAAGTGCCTACCTCATCGGTCACCAATAATGCATTGATCTTGCGTTGTTCCATAATTTCCACAGCTTCTATTGCCAACTTTTCCGGGCGTATTGTAAACGGGTTTTTGTGCATCACATCCGACATGCTGGCGGTCACCACGTTCACTTGTTGTTCAAAGGCTCGACGTAAATCGCCATCTGTAAAAATGCCAATCGGCTTGTTAGCGTCGTCTACTATGGCAGTCAGTCCTAAGCCTTTGCGTGACATTTCCAGTAAACCTTCGGTCAGCGGTGTAGTAGCCAAAACCTTAGGAATTGCATCGCCGGTACGCATTAGGTCACTGACATGTACCAGCAAGCGACGGCCAAGGCTACCGCCGGGATGAGAGCGAGCAAAATCTTCAGCGGTAAATTCCCGCCTGTCGAGTACACACAGCGCTAGTGCATCACCCAATGCCAGCGCAACTGTTGTGCTAGACGTTGGTGCCAGGCCTAGTGGACAAGCTTCTTTACTGACACTTGCGCTTAGATGGATATCTGCTGCTTTAGCCAGAGTAGAGGAGTCTTTGCCGGTAATGGCGATTATCTTTGCTCCCAGCCTTTTAAGCGGCGATACGATAGCAAGTATTTCGTCGCTTTCGCCAGAGTTTGAGAGTGCAATCACAATGTCACCCACGGTAATCATACCTAGGTCGCCATGGCTTGCTTCAGCAGGATGCATAAAGAAAGCCGGTGTGCCGGTACTCGCTAAAGTGGAGGCAATCTTGCCGCCGATATGGCCGGATTTACCCATGCCGCTGACCACAACCCGGCCTTGGCATTGTAAAATGAGCTCAACCGCGTCTACGAAATTCACATCCAGGCGTTTTGATAGTGCCTCAATTTCGCTGGCTTCAAGCGACAGCACATCGCGTGCTAACGCCAATGTAGGTTGTCGCTCGATTTGAGAAGCGGTTTTTTTATTTAATTGTGACTGCATCGTGCCTAAGATTTCGTGCCCTAAGATTTTGTACCTAAGATTAATTAAGGATTATTTAAAATTTTTTGACATACTGTAGAGTTAGTATAAAAGGGAATGGCAGAGTTATAAAGCCTAAACCGTCATTTTAGGAGATATTTTCACTAAAATTAGCAAAAAAATAATAGCCTAGGCATAAATATTGCTATGCGCCTTGATTGTGTGACTAATTTATCCCTACTATTCCCTTAGGCAGGTTGTAGCACATGCACATATAATGCATACATAATCTGAAAAAATATGAATTTAAAAAAGCTCTAATAAGAAAGCAAAAATAGATCATATGTTTGAAACACTACCTTTAATATTGATACTGCTGATTAGCTCTGTGCTAGGCGTAGCGCTGTTCCGAGCTTTCCGTTTGCCGGCTATGCTTGCTTATTTTCTCGTGGGTATTGCCCTGGGTCCGCATACATTCGGGCTGTTGCCAGATAGTGAGGCGAATCGTGAATTTGCCGAATTCGGCATAGTCTTCCTAATGTTTAGTATCGGCCTGGAATTCAGCTTGTCTCAACTATATGCCATGCGCAGCAAAGTGCTTGGCCTAGGTGGCGCGCAAGTGGTTATCACCCTAGTGGTGATCATGTTCATTGCCAAGTTCGCCGGACTAGATTGGTCTGCAGCATTTGTGGTCGGTTCTGCCTTGGCAATGTCGTCCACAGCCATTGTTTCTAAAATGCTGGCTGAGCGCGTAGACCTCAATTCACGGCACGGTCGCTTAAGTATCGGCGTGCTGTTGTTCCAGGATATTGCCGTAGTGCCTATCCTGGTCATCATTCCAGCTTTGGGCATTTCCGGCGCAAACCTCATGGATGTCTTGGGTTTGGCTATGGTCAAAGCGGCGGCCATGCTACTGCTGTTATTCACCTTGGGGAAATGGTTAATCAACCCATGGTTCAATTTGGTAGCCAGCCAGCGCTCACGTGAACTGTTTGTGATGAACGTGCTGATGATTACCTTGTTGCTGGCATTTGCCACCAAGCTGGCCGGTCTATCCTACGCGCTTGGGGCATTTATCGCAGGTATGCTGATTTCTGAAACGCGCTATCGTTACCAAGTGGAATCTGATATTTCACCGTTCCGTGACATTCTTTTAGGCTTGTTTTTTATCAGCATGGGCATGCTGTTGGATTACCGCCAGATACTAGATCACTTTGCATTGGTGTTACTGATACTGGCTGGCTTTATACTCTTCAAAGCAGCCGTGGTGACGCTGGTCGTCAGGTTGGTAAAATATGAAACGGGTGTCGCTATCCGTACCGGCGTGATATTAGCGCAGGCCGGTGAATTCAGTTTCGTAATACTAGCGCTAGGTTTAGAGCAGAAAATCATCAGTGGGCAAGCGCTACAAGTAGTATTGGCCGCTGCCTTGCTGTCCATGGTCATTGCGCCGTTCATGATTCAATACAATGGCCGTATCGCCAGGCGTTTGGTGAGCAGTTATACCCGCAATAGCGATCAAATCGTCCATGAAATCGATGAAGTAGGTAAAAACCTGCAAGACCATGTGATTATTTGTGGCTATGGCCGTAGTGGTCAATACCTTGGCCGTTTCCTCAAAGAAGAAAATATTCCGTTCATCGCACTGGATATCGACCCGGCCCGGGTGCTGGAAGCAGCATCAGCGGGTGAGAATGTAATGTATGGTGATGCTGGTCGTCGTGTTGTATTGGAAGCTGCAGGCGGCGCTCGCGCTAAGGCGTTGATCATCAGTTATGCAGATAATCCTGCTGCCATGAAGATTCTGCATGTGGTGCAAGAAATCTATCCGCAATTACCAGTGATTGTGCGTACCGTAGATGACTCCAACATGGAAAGCTTGCGTGAAGCAGGCGCTGCAGAAGTTGTGCCAGAAATACTGGAAGGCAGCCTTATGCTGGCTTCACACGCCTTGATGCTGCTCGGTGTGCCATTGCACCGCGTGGTGAGGCGTATCCGTATGTTCCGTGAAGAGCGTTATAAACTTTTCAAAGGCTATTTCCATGGTATTTCCGATGCGGAAAATCTAGATTTGGAAAAACAGCAGGTACGTTTGCATTCGGTGATTATATCCGCTGGCGCTTTTGCCGTGGGCAGGCGCTTGGCTGAAATGCAGCTTGAAAGTTTTGCTGTCGAGGTTAAATCCATACGCAGGCCAAATTCTTCAGGTTCGGAACCTAACGACCAAACGCCGCTGGCAGAGGGCGATGTGATTGTTTTGTTAGGCCAACCTACCGGCCTGATTAATGCGCAGAATGCTATCCTGATAGGCCGCATTGCAACCAAGTAAGCCGTTTGCTTTAACAAAGTGTATATGAATCAAAAAGTACTCATAGTAGGTGGCGGCATAGTTGGCTGCATGACCGCGATGCAATTGGTCGGGCGTGGTTACGATGTCACCATCGTCGAACGCAACCAGATTGCCAGCCAGACATCAGGTGAATCTTCATGGGCAGGCGCTGGCATTTTATTCCCGCTACTGCCGTGGATGTATCTCGATGAAGTAAACCAGCTCGCTATGCTCGGCGCAAAACTCTATGAAGAAATATGCGCGACTTTGCTCAAAGAAACCGGCATAGACCCAGAGCTGATTCAATCCGGCATGTTGCTATTACCACCGTTTGAAAATGAGTTAGCGCAAAAGTGGTGTAAACAAAACCAATTACCATTCCAACAAGTAAGGTCAGGCTTTGAGCCTAGTTTGGCTAGTCATGAGGGTAACGCATTATGGCTGCCAACCATAAGCCAAGTACGTCCACCAAAGCTTATGCAAGCGCTGCGTGCTTGGCTAGAGAAAAATAATGTCACTCTGTTAGAGCGCACCGAATTAAAACCGCTAAAAGAAACGCAAAACCTCAGTAGCTGGGAAACACAGTCAGGTGAACAGCTGGCTGCCAATATCTTTATCGTCACTTCCGGCGCCTGGAGTTTTGAATTGCTTAAGGAAACTGCCAGCCAGCTTAGGATTAAACCGATGCGCGGACAGATTCTGCTGTACAAACCTACAAAAAACCTTGACCACATGGTCTATAAAGATGGCTTCTACATGGTGCCGCGCCGGGATGGATATTTACTGGCTGGCAGCACCTTGGAAGATGTAGGGTTTGACGCAACTACTACAGAAATCATACGTGACGAACTTAAAGTTAAAGCAGAAGCGATTCTGCCTGCTTTAATAGGCTTGCCTATCATCAAGCATTGGAGCGGATTACGGCCTGGCACGCCAGATAACCTACCTACTATCAGTGCCCATCCCAATATTCAAAACTTATATCTAAATACCGGGCACTTTAGGTATGGTTTAACGATGGCACCGGCGAGTGCAAAATTATTAGCTAACTTGATAGCTTAGCAAGCAGGAAAAATAAATTCAGTAGCTTTATCTATTGCAAGGTTATTATCCCTCAAAGAATTCTCCAAAATTGTATTACCAATAGAGATTTTCTCATTTCGGGACATTTTTTCGATACTAGGAAAAATATTATTTATTGCCTTCAAGGTAGCTTCCAAATCGGCAGTGGCTATTTTCGATTGATAAATAGCTAAATACCATAACTCATAAACCTGAAACTCAATTGGCCCTTTTTGATAAAGCCGAAGGTAATCATTAACAGCAAGAAATAGTACTGAATCGACTTTTAACGAGTCGAAATCATCAAGAGTTGTATCTAAGTCATTGTCAGCGTGCTTAAAAAAATTTCTATATGGTGAGTTAATATAATTTCTTTTTAAATCTAGATTTGTAGGAATGTTTTCTCGACACTGGTTGGATAAGCTCTCAATGCCAGCCCTGTTACACAAAACGTCAATAATTTCCCATGCATTGCTAGCTAGAGAATAAATTGATATTGGATCATCACCTTTATAAAACAATCTAATCGCAGTAGATAATTGTCGTTGAGCCACGTCCTTTTTATGTAGCAGCATAATCTTATTTACGCCACCCAATCGCCCGATTTCCCACCATGCTTTTCCCGTAACTTAATGTCGCTAACTACCATGCCTCTATCCGCGGCTTTGCACATATCGTAAATAGTCAGTAAGCCAACATTCACGGCCGTTAGCGCTTCCATTTCCACGCCGGTTTTACCATAGGTTTCGGTTGTAACGGTGCAATGAATGCTGCTAGCGATTTCATCAATTTCAAAATCCACTGCTACACGCGTGAGTGAAATAGGGTGGCATAAGGGAATCAGGTCGGATGTTTTTTTGCTGGCTTGAATCGCTGCGATACGGGCAATGCCTAAGACATCGCCTTTTTTGGCGTTACCCTGTTGAATGAGTAGCAATGTGCTGGGCATCATACGGATATTGCCGCTGGCAATCGCTACACGGTGGGTTTCGTCTTTGCTGCCTACATCGACCATGTGTGCTTGGCCACTGGCATCAAAATGGGTAAGTGTTTTTTTGGTTTGCGTCATATGGGGTGCGGTTTCCGGCAATATTTTCTATGAACTGGTGAGCAGTAAACGTTATCATAACAACTATGAACTATAAATCATCAATAATTATTCCAGTTCTGGTTTCTGCGTTTGCCTTCAATGCGGTATCAGCCAATGAATTACCGGAGTTAGGTGATAATTCTGCTACAGTACTTACGCCCCAACAGGAGCAGGCGATTGCCGAACAGATCTTGCGTGATGTGGCAATCAGCGATGATGTGTTACAGGATATTGAAGTCAAAGATTACTTACAAAGTCTTGGTGCAAGGCTGGTAGCGAATGGTCCGGATAGACTCCAGAAATTCAATTTCTTCGTGGTGCGGGACAATACCATCAACGCGTTTGCAATGCCTGGTGGCGTGATTGGCGTGCATACCGGTTTGATTTTGGCGGCTAATAGCGAATCTGAATTGGCAAGTGTGCTAGGCCACGAGATTGGCCACGTGACACAGCACCATCTGGCGCGTATGTTGGCATCACAAAAATACGATACCTTCAAGAATATTGCCGGGATTGCATTGGCATTACTTGTTTCGCGTGCAAATCCTGAACTTGCAAGTGGTGCGCTCACAACTTCTGCCGCGATGGGTGTGCAAAAACAGCTTGATTTCACACGCGAGCATGAGCGCGAGGCAGACCGCGTAGGCTTGCAGATTTTAGAAAGCGGCGGGTTTGACGTTCGCGCGATGCCTGCTTTCTTTAATACATTGCAGCGCGGTACACGCTTTGCAGAAGGTAATGCCCCAGGGTTCTTGCGCACCCACCCGTTAACTACCGAACGTATTGCCGATGTCACTAACCGCGTTGAGCAGATGTCCTATAAGCAGGTGACAGATAGTGTTGAATTTCAATATGTAAAAGCGAAATTACGTGCAAGTACGGGCGCTACGCAATCGGCCATTGACATATTTGGGCAGAATATTCGCGAACGCAGTTATACCAACGAGGCCGCAGAACATTATGGGCTGGCTGTCGCATTATTGCGCAAAAATGATTTTGCGAGAGCAGAGAAAGAAGTCGCTTGGCTTAAAAAGAATTTGCCGCTGCATCCCATGATAGAAAACTTAGCTGCACATATCGATGTTGCGAAAAATAATCCGCAGCAAGCCGAGAAGAAATATGCCGCTGCTTTGAGCGTGTTTCCAGATAATCGTGGCTTGATATATGGTTATGCGGAGCATCTGCTAGCGATCAGGCAGCCTGATAATGTGATTAAGTTAGTAAAAAATAAACAGGATTTATATGCGGACGATGCATATTTTTATGATCTACTGGCTAAGGCATATAGCATGAAGAACAAAGAGCTTTTGAGCCATCAAGCTTTAGGCGAGGCTTATTATCGCAAATATGATTTGCCACATGCGGTGGAACAGATGGATTTAGCGGTAAAAGCCAAAGATGGGGACTTTTACCAGAATTCCATTGTCGAAGTACGTTCGAAGCAATTGCAATCTTTATTAGCTGACGAAAAGAAAGCCAAACTTTGATGTTGTTTCCGACAGAAGCTAAAGGAAATTAATGCAACGTAGAAATTTTCTGCTGGGGTTAATAAGCGCGGCATTGCTGCTGCCTTTGCAAGCATTGGCTGCGCTATGGAACAAACCAGCTTTTGAAGCCGTCAAATTAAATGACGCTGAACGTGGGCTGGAAATAAATGGTGAAGTCACCAGCCAAGATATCCAAGTCTCAGCGCCGGATATGGCTGAGAACGGGGCGATTGTACAGGTGGAGATTCGCAGCAATATTCCTAATACCGAAAGTCTCATGATACTGGTGGAGAAAAACCCTACACCGCTCATTGCTCACTATAAATTCAGCAATGGCGCCGAGCCATTTATCGTGACGCGTATCAAAATGGCCGAAACTTCTGACATTAAGGTCATCGCAAAGGTCGGTAACCAGTATTTTTCCAATGCAAAAAATGTGGTCGTACTAGAAAACGGGTGCGGTTGATGGCTACCGATAACATGAAAATGCGCGCTCAGTTTAAGGGCGACTATGTAGAAGTAAAAGTGCTGATAAGTCACCCGATGGATACCGGCCGTAAAAAAGGTGATGATGGCGAGCTGATTCCAGCGCATTTTGTGCAACTGGTTACCGCGACGCTCAATGGCTTGCCGGTATTAGAAGCGCAGTGGGGAACCGGCATTTCAAAGAATCCTTACTTGACCTTCAGGTTAAGGAAGGCGAAAGTTGGCGATACCGTTGCTGTGACTTGGCATGATAATTTTGGCGCCACAGCTACACAAGATATCGCCGTTACTCAGGCTTAAGCCCTTAAGTTCATTACACCATTTCTATAACCTATATATAAGCGTGGTTTATCAATGCTATTAGTATGATATATTGGATTTATTGTATTGCTGTTTATATAATGCAAATTAAATTTATTAACCCGTAATTTTTATTAATTAAACTTTCATCAACTAAACAAGGAAAAAACATCATGTCATTAGTGAATACCGAAATCAAACCTTTTAAAGCAACTGCTTACCATAATGGTAAATTCGTCGACGTGACTGAGGCAGACCTAAAAGGCAAATGGTCTGCATTTGTATTTTACCCAGCTGACTTCACCTTTGTGTGCCCTACAGAACTTGGCGATTTGGCAGATAACTATGCAACATTCCAAAAAATGGGCCTAGAGATTTATTCAGTATCTACCGATACGCACTTCACGCATAAAGCTTGGCACGATGCTTCTGACACCATCAAGAAAATCCAATACCCAATGATTGGTGACCCAACTGGCACTATTACACGTAACTTTGGCGTGATGATTGAAGAAGAAGGTTTGGCGCTACGTGGCACATTCTTGATTAATCCAGAAGGTGTAATCAAGGCTGCAGAAGTGAATGACCTAGGTATTGGCCGTTCAGCTCAAGATTTGATTCGTAAAGCACAGGCTGCACAATACGTGGCATCACATCCAGGAGAAGTGTGTCCGGCTTCATGGACTCCGGGCGCAGAGACATTGGCTCCTTCATTAGACCTGGTAGGTAAGATTTAAGGGTTGGCAAAATCTAACTATAAATTCATTTTTTGAGCGTATTGCGTTGTTGCGCGGTACTCATAACCTCGCTGTACCATTTGTACTATCTCGGTTATTGCGTTCCGTGCGCCTCACACTACATCTCAAAATTCTGAATTTAATTGTGCCTTTACTAAAGTTTCTTAACTAAATTTAGGCTAAAAAAAATTTACCCCAAGCCAAAAGTTTGGGGTTTTTTTACCAGTATCAATATCCAAAAGATCAAATACGAGAACATATCATGGCATTAGACAGCAATATTAAAACCCAATTGGTTACGTACTTGGCGATGTTAAGGGAGCCTATCGAAATATCGGCTTCAATTGACGACAGCGATAAATCCCGTGAAATGCTGGATTTGTTGCAAGAGCTTGCCAGCATATCAGACAAGATTACGCTTATGGAAAAGCGTAATAGCGATAAACGCACGCCTTCTTTTTCTATCGGTAAAACAGGTCAGCAGGCTGGAATCCGTTTTGCCGGTATTCCTATGGGGCATGAGTTCACCTCTTTGGTGTTGGCATTGCTGCAAACCGGCGGGCATCCGCTCAAATTGGAAGCAGAAAAGATCGCACAAATCGCTACGTTGGAAGGTAAGTTTCATTTCGAGACTTATATTTCGCTTACCTGCCATAATTGTCCAGAAGTCGTGCAGTCGCTTAATTTAATGGCAGTGATTAATCCTAATATTACCCATGTAATGATTGATGGCGGCGTGTTTCAGGATGAGGTGAATGAGCGCAAAGTCATGGCGGTGCCTACCATTTACCTGAACGGTGAAGAGTTTGGTGCCGGGCGTATGGGCGTAGATGAGATATTGCCGAAACTGGATAAAGGGGTCATTGCGCGAGAAGCTGAAAAACTCGACGCCAAAGCGCCTTATGACATGTTGATTGTAGGCGGTGGCCCTGCTGGTGCATCAGCCGCGATCTATGCGGCTCGTAAAGGTATCAGGACAGGTATCGTAGCAGACCGTTTTGGCGGTCAGGTGATGGATACTTTAGGCATTGAGAACTTCATTTCTGTTAAAGAGACAGAAGGCCCGCAACTGGTGGCGGCGCTGGAAGAGCACGTGAAGACTTACGATATCGACATCATGAATCTACAGCGTGCCGAGGCTTTGCATCATTCCAACGGCAGCGGTAACGGTTTGATGGAAATCAAGCTGGAAAGCGGCGCAACGCTGAAAACTAAAGCTGTCGTTATCGCTACCGGTGCGCGCTGGAGAGAGATGAATGTCCCGGGTGAGAAAGAGTATCGCGGCAAGGGCGTGGCTTATTGCCCACACTGTGATGGTCCTTTATTCAAGGGTAAGCACGTTGCAGTTGTTGGTGGCGGTAACTCAGGCGTGGAAGCGGCAATCGATTTGGCAAATATCGTGAAGCATGTCACTTTGATTGAGTACGATACCAAGTTACGGGCTGATGCGATTCTGCAAAAAAAGCTGGCGACACTCCCTAACGTCACTGTCATCATGAACGCTCAAACGACTGAAATCAATGGCAAAGACCAAAAAGTAAGTAGCTTGATCTATAAAGACCGCACTACCGGCGAAGTACATACCATCGCGCTGGAAGGGGTATTTGTGCAGATCGGCCTATTGCCAAATACTGATTGGTTGAAAACCAGCGGTATCGACTTGAGCAAATTCGGCGAAATCAATGTGGATGCGCATGGCCATACTTCATTGCCTGGTGTATTTGCTGCGGGTGATGTGACTACTGTGCCGTATAAGCAAATTATCATTGCCATGGGGGAAGGTTCTAAAGCAGCGCTTGGCGCTTTTGATTACCTGATCAGGCAATAAATTAAGCTTAAATAATAAAATCGGGTTATCTCAGTTTTTTTTATTTAAGTCGTCATACCCTCAATCCGAATTCGCTATGCTCAATGCGACGGCTTCAGCCACACGAATCCCATCAACCCCGGCAGACAAAATTCCGCCAGCATAACCAGCCCCTTCACCGGTAGGGAATAAGCCTTTAGTGTTGATGCTTTGCAAATCATCGTCATTACGTCTTATTCGAATAGGCGAAGAAGTACGTGTTTCCACACCAGTCAGGATGCCATCAGCGAGATCAAAGCCTTTTATCTGTTTGGCAAATTGTGGAATCGCTTCGCGAATCGCTGTAATGGCAAACTCTGGCAAAGCCGTATCTAGGTTAGTCAAATGTACTCCCGGTGTATAAGAGGGAGTGACTGCGCCAAATTCTGTAGAGGGCCTGTTTTTTAAAAAGTCACCAATCAATTGTCCTGGTGCCTGGTAATTGCTACCGCCCAATACATAGGCATGGCTTTCTAATTCTCTTTGTAACTCCATGCCCGCCAGTGGATGTCCGGGGTAATCGACTTCCGGTGTAATGCCCACCACGATGCCGGCATTAGCATTGCGTTCGTTACGTGAGTATTGACTCATACCATTGGTAACGACGCGATGAGGTTCAGAAGCTGCCGCGACCACAGTGCCACCCGGGCACATGCAGAAGCTATACACGGAGCGGCCATTACTGGCGTGGTGCACCAGTTTATAATCAGCCGCGCCTAATATAGGGTGTTGTGCATTAGGGCCATGTCGTGCCTGGTCTATTAATGATTGGGGATGCTCAATGCGGAAGCCCACAGAAAATGGCTTAGCTTCTATATAGATGCCTTTGCGATGAATCATCTCGAAGGTATCGCGCGCGCTGTGACCTACTGCTAGCACCAAATGATTAGTCTCTATGCGTTCACCATTGGCTAGCATTACTGCCTGAACCTGATGATTATCGACTTCTATTTCTTCCACTTTGCTTTGAAAGCGAATTTCGCCGCCCAAGGCTGTTATGGTGTTGCGCATCTGTTCCACCATGCCCACCAATCGGAAAGTACCGATATGTGGATGGCTGACATACAAAATCTCTTCCGGCGCGCCTGCTTTCACAAACTCATGTAAAACCTTGCGACCGTAATGGTTAGGGTCTTTAATTTGACTGTATAACTTACCGTCTGAAAACGTTCCGGCGCCGCCTTCGCCAAACTGTACGTTAGATTCAGAATCGAGCACCCCTTTACGCCACAAGCCCCAGGTGTCTTGGGTACGTTCACGTACGGCTTTACCGCGCTCCAGCACTATCGGCTTAAATCCAGATTGCGCAAGGATGAGCGCTGAAAAAATACCCGCCGGGCCAAAGCCGACGACGACAGGGCGGTGTTTTAAAATCGTTGGAGCCTGTGCGACGAATTTATATGAAGTGTCCGGTGCTGGTTTTACATGTGGATCTTTCTTCAGCTTAGCTAAGACCTTTGCTTCTCCTTGAACGGTCACATCCAGTGAGTAAACTAGCAGAATCGCATTGGCTTTACGTGCATCTACACCACGCTTGAAAATAGTGTAGTCGAGGATGTCAGCCGCATTGATTGCGAGCTTTTTAACCAGCGCAGCCTTGATTTCTTCAGGCGCATGGGTGAGAGGAAGTTTGATTTCAGTAACACGTAACATAAGTAGAACTTTATAAAGTAGGGCTGTATTTAAAGTGAGCTTTGTTGATTAATAGGTAGCTGCAATAACTGGCGCAACATAGGCACCGTAACAGGTTTTTTTGTGGTGAGCGACCATTCATCCAAGGCATTAACGGTAGCAATGAGGGTAGGCAGATCGCGCTGCAAATAACGCAGACAGTAAGTGATCACTTCGGTTGGTAGGCGCATGCCACGTGTGGCTGCATGGCTCATGAGCGCTAGCGCTTTTTCCTCATCGCTTAATGGCTGTAATTGATAAGTCAGTCCCCAGGCCAAGCGGGTGGCCAAGTCATCACGCAGGTTCATTTTTGTTGGCGCGGCATTGCCCGTTACTACTAGCGTGTTGCTAGGCTCCGTACAGTCGCGAATTTCATTGTAGGTATTGAACAGCTTGATTTGCGCAGCATCATCTAGCAGTTGTACGTCATCTACGACAACCGCTTGAGGGTTCAGGTATTGATACGCAGCGGCAAGATGCGATTTACCGCTACCAGGCTCGCCCCATAGGTAGATAAAACGCGCTGAATGATGGCCATTTAAGGCTAACTCCAGGCTATGTAAAACTTCAGTATTACGGCCAGCCACAAAGTTATCGAACGAAGGGCGTGCCGGCGGCTGTATGTCGAGTAATAACTGCTTCATAAGGCTAGATAAAGTCGCTATTGGTAAAAATCGCTATCGATATAGCTTCTGCGTACATGGCGTAGTGCCACTGCTAAGGCGCCAGAAGCCGGCAAAGCGAGCAATACACCGGTGAATCCAAATAGCTGTCCACCAGCCAGTAAGGCAAAAATAACCACTGCCGGATGCAAGCCGATACGATCACCTACCAAGGTAGGTGTTAACCACATATTTTCCAGGAATTGCCCTACAGTAAATACCGCTAGGATAGGGATCAACTGATTAACACTCTCAAATTCAAGAAGGCCGGAAAGAATCGCCAATGTAGCGCCAGTACTAATGCCTAAATAGGGGACGAACCCAAGCAGACCAGATAGAATCCCGATAGGCAGCGCTAAATCTAATCCTGCGAGGGATAGGCCAATTGCATAATAGATACTCATGATGACCATAACAGTAAGTTGTCCGCGTAAAAATTGCGCCAAAACCGCATCGACTTCAGAAGCGATTTCTTTGGTAGTGCTGAGCATGCGGCGTGGAATCAAAGCGCTGAAAGACTCCAGCATCTCATGCCAGTCTCGTAGCATGTAAAACAATACCAAAGGAACCAGCAATAAATTAACGAACCAGCCAAAAATAGCAGCACCATGCTTGGTAATCGTTAGCATGAGTGCGCCTACGAAGCCGCCGGCAGTTTTCCAGTTATCTGTAAGTAGTTTTTGCAGCTTAGGGATATCGAAGTCAAAAGTGAGGCCTAGGTTATGAATCAGCCAAGGCTCAAAGTTTTTACGCAAATTAGCCCCGTATTGCGGCAAACGTTCAATGACCAATAACAGTTCTTTTTGCAATAGTGGAATCACAATCAATAGCAGCAGCAAAATGGCTGCGAGTAATATCAGCATTACACTTAGCGTTGCAACAGTTCGATGTGGCTTGAGTTTACCCGTCCCAATTGAAGAAATTTTGGATACCAGGGGGTTGCAGATATAAGCAAGAATAGCCGCTGCCAAGAAGGGCGCCAGTATTGGACTTAACAAATAAATGAATAAAATCAGCGTGCCACCGATTAACCACCATCTAAATTTGCTCGCAAGATTTTCTTGTTTTGGTGTCATTTAAGTTAAAATCTCGTATTAGTTAAGTAAATTATATTGTAGAAAGCGAGTACGCATCTTGAATTCTGAAAATTCAGACAAAAAATCTTCACCGATTGGCACGGAAAACTCTATGAGTTATCGCGATGCAGGGGTCGATATGGAAGCTGGCGATGCGTTGGTAGAACAGATCAAGCCATTTGCAAAACGTACGATGCGCCCTGAAGTATTAGGTGGTATCGGTGGTTTTGGCTCACTTTTTGAGATGCCGAAAAAATTCAAGAATCCCGTGCTGGTTTCCGGTACGGATGGCGTTGGGACTAAACTTAAACTTGCTTTTGAACTGAACAAGCACGATACGGTTGGTATCGATTTAGTCGCGATGAGCGTTAACGATATTTTGGTACAGGGTGCTGAGCCCTTATTCTTTCTAGATTATTTTGCCTGCGGCAAGTTAGAGATCGGCACTGCGGCTCAGGTGATTAAGGGCATTGCAGAAGGCTGTGAGCAATCCGGTTGTGCTCTAGTAGGTGGCGAAACTGCTGAAATGCCCGGTATGTACCCAGCTGGAGAATATGATTTGGCGGGCTTTGCGGTAGGTTGCGTAGATAAAGAAAATATCATCAACGGTACAACAATTGCACCTGGTGATGTAGTGCTAGGTTTGGCTTCAAGCGGTGCCCATTCAAACGGTTATTCCTTTATTCGTAAACTCATCGCAAAATCAGGTATTGATTTTGAATCTGACTTTCACGGCAAAAAATTCAAAGATGTGGTGATGGCACCGACGCGTATCTACGTCAAACCATTATTACAACTTATTGCTGCCTTACCGGTTAAAGGCATGGCGCACATCACGGGTGGCGGTATTACCGAGAATATCCCACGTGTATTACCGGCTGGATTAACGGCTGAGATTAAAGTCGGTAGCTGGCCTATGCCGCAACTATTCACATGGTTGCAGGCGCAAGGCAATGTGGCTGATTTGGAAATGTATAAAACCTTTAACTGCGGTATCGGCATGGCTGTGATTGTCGCCAAGGAACACGCGGAAGCAGCGCAGAAACTGCTGAAGGACGCCGGTGAAACTGTGTTTGAGATTGGGGTTATTCGTGCGCAGAAAGAAAACGAAGCGCCAACTATCGTGGTGTAACACTCAAAAATTACCGTTGTTGTATCTAAAAGCGAACTTCATGCGTTAAACATTGGTCATTTTTAAATTGAGGAGTTTTTGTGTTTCGTTCCATTCGATTGATCAGTTTAACGCTTGTTTCACTTTCCCTGTTTGTTTCCAGTAATGCCCAGGCTGCGTCTAATGACAAAGTTACTCCGCCAAAACTTATCCAGGCTAATTACGAAGTCACTAAGAACGGCCAGCCTTTTGCCAAAATGAAAGAGCAGTTTACGGTGAACGGCAATGCTTATAAGCTTGAAAGTATAAGTAAGGGCGTCGGTGTATACGCACTGTTTGGTGAACGTAAGTTAACAAGTACCGGTGAAATAACGCCAGAAGGATTAAAACCCACGCACTTTGAGTTGCATCAAGGTGATAACGCCAAAAAATCTTTGTTTACAGATTTCGACTGGCCTAACAAAACCTTGCATATGAAGGTGAAGAATACAGTGAAGGACGCGGTATTAGCACCGGGTACACAGGATTTGGCTAGTTATCCGTATCAGTTCATGTTTATGCCGACAGCGTTGAAAGATGCGATTACAGTGACATTGACTACCGGTAAAAAGCTTAACCAGTACCCTTATAAAATCAGCGCTGAGCATGAAACAGTAGAAAGCGCAGGTGTGCAGTATAAAACCTTACATTTGCTACCGGCAGATCAGGGTAAATCTCAGACTGAAACCAAAGAACTTTGGCTCGGTATAGAGCAGCATTATTTGCCTGTGCGAATTATGTTGGTGGATGAAAATGGAGAAAAGTTAGAGCAAACCTTGACTGAACTGCATGTGGAGTAGCATTTGACGCGCGACTGGAAGTCTTTATTAAAAGAATCCAAAGGGCTTTTAGTCGCGATCTGTTTATCGTTTTTTTTGCATTTATTTATACTCGGCCAATCCTATTTAGTGCTTCCTGATTTAAGCGAAGAACATTCCATGATTGAAGCCAGGCTGGTAATGCCTACCTCAGTAAAGAAAGCAGCTCATAAAGTAAAAGAAGCTAAACCCCCAGCATCTTCAAAATCCACAAAACCAGAGCAACTACCTGCTCCTGAAGAAACTGTACAGAAAGCCTATGAACCTACGGCTTTACCATCGGAGACACCAACGCCAAAAGTATCTACAGCAGAGCCTATGGTAGAAGCAGAGCCGGTAATCGATCCACCGCAAGCAATCCCAGAACCACAGTCAGAAGATGCTGGTTTAATTGATAAACCAAATCCTTATCAATATGTAGAAACCGATTTCGATGTGCGTACTGATATCAATGCAAAAGTAGAGAGTAGTCCTGCGGGTAGGGCAAAAATCATCTATCGTCTCATTAAAAGCGGAGAAGGTTATGAGATAAGCAGCTTGATTCAGGCACAAGGCTTAGTTGCGTTCGTTATTCCGGATTTATTGCAAACGAGTAAAGGCTATTTAACCGAACAAGGATTAAGGCCTATAGATTACTTATATCAATTTGGTAATAAGAAAGATAAAACTTATACCGCCAAATTTGATTGGGAAACTAACAAGCTGAATATGCATAGCACCAAGGGTGATAAACAAGCGGTATTAGTTGAAGGCGCGCAGGATTTATTAAGCTTTATGTACCAGTTTATGTTTGTACCGCCATTAGAGAGTATGCAACTCGCAATTACCAATGGTAAAAAGCTCGATACTTATGACTACTCTTTTGAAGGCGAAGAGGTCATTAAGACTAAAATGGGTGATATCAACACTATCCATCTTTTACGTACATCTGGTGAAGATGGAAAAGATGAATTATGGCTTGCCTTAGATTATCGGTACGTACCTGTTAAAATACGCAAAACCGAGAAAGAAAACAAAGTTTATGAATTACTGGCCACCAGCTTAAAGCTTGATAAGCCACCGATTTAATAAACAGTAACAAAATTAGATACGCAGTAACTATATAAAGAGAATGAAATGACGCCTAATTTAATACGGCAAGCAGCAGTAGTACTATCGAACTTACTAGATTTTAATAGCCCGGCAGATGCAAAGCTCGGCGATTTCTTCCGTAACAACCGTGAGTTAGGTACCAAAGACCGTGCCTTCGTGGCAGAGAGTGTGTATGGCGTTTTACGCCGTTTACGTTTTTTAAGTACTGTAACGGCTAATGATGAGAATGACCCAGATGACGCTCGTAAGCTAATTCTGGCTTGGTTACTGCGTGTACAAGGCATGAGTATACGAGAGCTGGACTCAGTTTTAAATGAGCAACAAAAAGAATGGGCACTCACCATCAAAGCCAAGTCTACCGATGACTTGCCATTGGCTACGCAAGCAGATGTGCGTGATTGGTTGTGGGAAAAGCTAGTTGCACAATATGGCGAAGCGGAAGCGCTGACTATTGCGCGCAGCATGCATGAACAAGCCACGCTGGATTTGCGTGTGAACACCATTAAAGGTGAGCGTGATGAAGTGATGGCAAAATTCATTGCTGAGAATACATCAGGCGAAACCAATATTACCAAAACGCCTTATTCACCCATCGGTATCCGTATGCCGCTGCGTTTGAATATCAGCCGCCATATATTATTTACCGAAGGCAAGATCGAGGTGCAAGACGAAGGCAGTCAACTTTTAGCACATTTAGTAGCGCCAAAACGCGGCATGATGGTGGCAGATTTTTGTGCCGGCGCAGGCGGAAAAAGCTTGGCGATTGGTGCCTTGATGCGTAATACGGGCCGTTTATATGCGTTTGATGTATCGGAAAAGCGTTTGCATAATTTAGGACAGCGCTTGAAACGCTCTGGTTTATCTAACCTGAATGCACAAGTCATTAGCAGTGAAAACGACCAGAAGTTAAAACGCTTGAATGGGAAATTTGACCGTGTGCTAGTGGATGCTCCCTGTAGCGGTTTAGGTACCTTGCGTCGTAATCCAGATATCAAATGGCGCCAGACACCGCAGGATGTGTTGGAGCTCACTCAGAAGCAGACATCGATTTTAGCGCGAGCAGCAAAACTCACTAAAAACGGTGGCCGCTTGATCTATGCGACTTGCAGCTTATTGAGCGATGAAAACGAACAAATAGCGGAAAACTTTATTGCAACACATCCTGAATTTAAATTGGTAAATGCTGCAGAGATTCTCAAGCAACAGCAAATAGATTTGGATACGGGTAAATACCTGAAATTATTGCCGCATTTACACAATACTGATGGTTTCTTTGCCGCAGTGTTTGAGAAAGCGCTCCCGGAAACTACGTCAGAAAAACGTAGTGATACAGTCCAAAATATAGCTAAAGCAACAGAAGTAGCTGAGCCTTTATCTGAGAATACAGTATCAGAGAATCCTGTAACTAAGGAAAAGGTCACTAAGACTAAAGTGGAAAAAGTGGTCAAAACTTTAAAAGAGGCTAAACCTTTTAAAGAAGTTAAACTTAAAATTGTGAAAGCTAAGGTTGCCAAACCAAAAGTAGTAAAAGCAAAATAATATGAAATTCCCCAGCCTGAATAGCCAAATCCTGATCGGTGCGACTTTTGGTATTTTGGTTGGCTTATACTTTCATAGCCTGGGTGTAAATCATTCGGCAGTGCAGAGTGGCTTGTATTTTTCAGGGCTAGTTTCGACATTGTTCGTTGATTTGTTGAAAATGATCCTGATTCCGTTAGTGTTTTGTAGCATTTCGGTGGGTATCGCCAACTTGCGCCAGCACCGGCAAATACATCGCGTATGGACAACGACGTTAGTATTTTTTGTGGCGAGTATGACTATTGCCATTATATTAGCGCTAGTCGCGACTAACTATTTTGAGCCTGGCAAAGGCATGCATTTAGCGATGTTTGACCATGCGATGCAGAATTTCCAGGCCAAGCAGTTGCCATTACCTGAATTCTTTGCACAATTCCTGCACGGCTTGTTCATGAATCCTTTTGCTGCACTAGCACAGGGCAATATATTAGCCGTGGTCATGTTTGCGATGATTTTAGGCATTGCGCTCGTTATTGGCGGTGATCGCTATAAAAATCTCCTGCAGCTATTGCAGGAAATCTTAGAACTGACTATGCGTATTGTCAGCTGGGTCATGGTGCTAGCGCCTATCGGGATTGCGGCCCTTTTGATAAAACTGGTGGCAACTCAGGATTTAGTCATTTTAAGCAGTTTAGCTAATTTTGTAGCCGTGGTCATCGGCACGACTTTATTGCACGGCGTGGTCGTCCTGCCGCTTATTCTCTATGCAGTTACTGGCAAATCTCCGCTATGGTTTTGGCATGGTGCACGCGAGGCGCTTATCACCGCATTTGCTACCAGTTCCAGTTCCGCTACGTTACCCGTTAGCATGCGCTGTCTTACCCAGCATTTACATGTGAAGCCAGAAATCGCCGGGTTTGTTTTGCCCTTAGGTACTACTGTGAATATGGATGGCACGGCCTTGTATGAGGCGGCAGCCGCATTATTTATTGCTAATCTTGCAGGTATAGAGCTTAATTTCGTGCAGCAGCTAATTGTATTTTTTACCGCCATGATAAGTGCTATCGGCGCGCCAGGTATTCCAAGTGCAGGTATGGTAACCATGGTCATGGTGTTGCAATCAGTCGGTTTACCGGCAGAAGCGATTGCGATACTACTTCCTATCGACAGGTTGCTCGATACTGTTCGTACCGCAGTGAATGTTGAAGGAGATATGGTGGGTAGTTTGGTAGTACAGAATTGGGTAGGAAAAATATAAATGCATTTTCATTGCAATACGGTGTTGTTCATAAACCGTTTCTTATCTATCAATTATGTGCCGCGTTGCGGTTTTTTATTTCTCGCCATGTCTGGCTTAGAAACTTACATTTATAGAAATATTTCAAATGCTACACTTTCATAAAGCCGAACTCAACGATGCCCAGGAAATCGCCGAGCTTATCAATTCAGCCTATCGCGGAGAAAGTAGCCGTGCTGGCTGGACTACCGAAGCAGACTTGCTTGATGGCTTACGTACTACCACTCAAGAAATCGCCAGTATTATCCAACGTGATGATGCTTTTATCTTAGTGGGCGTACTGCGTGACCGGATTGTGGCAACAGTGTGCTGCGAGCGCCAAGATGCGTATGGCAAGAATATTGCGCACTTAGGGATGATTGCGGTAAAACCGACCATGCAAAATAAAGGTCATGGCGCTACTATGATTCAGGCTGCAGAAGCCATGACATTGAGGGAATGGCGTGTGGTCGGGTTTCATATGGCCGTGATTACATTACGCACAGAGCTTATCGAATTTTATGAGCGCTTAGGTTACTCGCGTAGTGGGGAATTCAAGGATTTCCCTAAAAATTCAGTGCTTTGGCAGCCAAAAGTGGAAGGTCTAACTTTAGAATACTTAGTTAAAATTATCCAGCGTAAACACAGATAGCGTAATCATGCGCTTGACGGACCAATTACAAATACGTAAAGTGCGCAACTTATGAATACCAATCAACACATCGCAGCTTTAGATACTTCAGCTTCAAATTCTGCTGTCGCCCGCAACGCGTCATGGCTACTGGCCATTACCTGCTGCGGTTGTTGCTTGTCATAATATTTGCAACCGCGGGCTCCCGCGGTTGTTCTGTAGTAATTAGTTATAGTCTTCCCCGTTGAGCCCGATTACTAAAGGGTAAAAACATGCATTCTCAATCACTTCAACACTCCTCCAATAACGCTTTAATCGGCTCGTTAATGGTGCTCGCTGCTGCCATTACTGTATCGTCCAAAGCGATTATGGTGAAGCTCGCTTATGCATACCCGGTTGATGCAGCGACACTCATTGCCTTGCGTATGTGCTTTTCAGCACCATTTTTCATTGCCCTGGCAATATGGGCGAATGCTTCACCTCATACTCCAGCCATGAGCAAAAAGGACGCCTGGAAAATTTTTGGGCTTGGAGTGGTTGGCGGCTATGGCCCAATGTGGCTGGACTTCGCAGGTTTGGCTTATGTAACCGCAGGCCTAGAGCGGATTATCCTGTTCTTATATCCGACTATGGTGGTGCTATTGAGCGCCGTGTTGTACCGGCATAAAATTGGCAAACGCGAGATATTTGCTTTAGTAGCCAGTTACGCCGGCGTGGCTTTAGTCGTGGGGCATGACCTTTCCCTAGCCAAAATCGGTGTAGCAGGGACTATGCTGGGTGCTGCTTTAGTGGCAGCGAGTGCGATAGTCTATGCTGCTTACCTAGTGTTCAGCGGCAGGGTGATACCACGGGTGGGATCTACTGCTTTTACAGCCTACACCATGCTTGCAGCGACGTTTGCCAGCGGTTTGCACTTTGCCAGCACAGTACACCCGGTCTCAGTGTTGCATTTGCCTGCACAAGTTTATTGGATAAGCTTGCTCATGGCGGTTGTGGCAACGGTATTACCCGCGATATTATTGAATGCCGGTATCCATCGCTTGGGTAGTAACAAGGCTTCTCTGGTCAGCTCCATAGGGCCGGTATCAACGATATTTCTAGCCTATTTCTTTTTAGGTGAAAATATCACCTGGTTGCAGCTCGCCGGCACTGGGTTGGTGTTAACGGGTGTGCTTGTAATTAGCATGAAAAAGTAAGCTTTTACCAGCTCATAGCCATTAAAGCTTATATTGTTCCAGCTTTCTCATCACTAGTGAATAAGCTGCTGGCACTACGATCAGGGTCAGCAGTGTAGACGAAATCATGCCGCCGATAATGGCGACGGATAACGGCTTATTCGTCTCACTGCCAGCCCCCAACCCCAATGCGGCTGGTAGCAAGGCTAGGATGATAGTGAGTGAAGTCATGACTACTGGTCGTAGTCTGATTGGGCAGGCTTCTCGCAAAGCGTCATCAATACTTGCGCCACCTGCACGCAGCTGATTAGTTAAATCCACTAGCAGAATCGAGTTCTTAGCAACCAGCCCGATAAGCAATATCAAACCGATCATGGAATACATATTCAGTGTATCGCCGGAAAGCAGCAATGCGATCAGCCCGCCGATAATCGCTAATGGCTGTGCCAGCATAATGATGAACGGCTGGATGAATGAGTTGAACTGACTGGCCAACACCATGTACAGCAAGACAAAGGCGAGCAAGAATACAAAACCGACATTCTTGATAGTTTTGCCGAACTCTTCTGCTTGGCCTGTCATCTTGATGGTGTAATTAGGCGGTACCAATTTTGCAGCGGTATCGTTAACGATATTGACTGCTTCACCTAGCGGCATATTAGGGTTGGCATAAAAGTTCGCAGCATATTGCAAGTCATAACGCCCAATGACCGCAGCGCCTAGTTCCTGCTTGAAGCTTGCAATCGCATCCAGGCGAACTAATTCGCCGCCTGAGCTGCGGAGATAGATTTTGCTGAGGTCAGCCACGTTTTTCAAATCCCCTTCCGTCGTTTTAAGACGGATATCATAGCGCTGGCCGTCACCCACCGCATCATTGAACTTTGCTACATCAATACCACCGGCATAGAGGCTTACTGCGGTTGCGACATCGTTCGCATTAATGCCTAAATTGGCGGCGCGCACGCGGTCAATTTTCATATTCAGCTGAGGTAAATCCAGTTGCACATCCAAGTCTATTTTGCCCATATCGGGTACGCTACCTAATGCCTGTTGCATAAGCTTGGAGATCCGGCCAATCTCTTGCAGGTTGCTGCCGGTCAAGTTGAACTGTAACTTCTCTGAGCGCTGGCCACGCGCTATAGATGAAGGCGATGGCAATGCGCGTACACCTGGAATCTGGTCGAATTCTTTTTTAAGCTCCTTGATCAAATTCTGCTGACTTTTTTTACGCTCAGTTTTCGGTCTCAAGCGCACGCTGACGTTGCCCTGATTAACCTGGCCACGTGAACCCGCACCAATAGTAGAAAAATAGCTCGCTACTTCATTTTTATGGGTCGCTAGTGTTTCTTCCACCAGTTTCATGCGTGAATCCGTATAGGCCAAACTGGAACCAAGCGGAGTTTTGACGGTAATGCTAAAGCTGCCTTCATCCGTTTCAGGAATAAAGTCTTTTTCGACATATTTAAGTGTGAGGAAGCCACTCACGGCTACGAAAATCACCGTCATCACTAGTACGATGACTTGGTGATGTAATGCGTGCCCCAGCAATTTCCTATATTGGTTATCGAACTTATTTAATACTTTGCTGATAGCGCTATAGAGTCGGTTTTCCTGCGGGCTGACTTTCAGGAAGCGTGAGCACAGCATTGGCGTGAGAGTTAGCGAAACAAATAGCGACGCAAGTACGCCGAATGTAACCACTACCCCAAACGATTTAAATAGCTTGCCGACAATACCATCCATGAAAATCACCGGTGCGAAAATACATACAAGCGATAATGAGGCCGCTATCACTGCAAAAGCTACTTCCTTGGAACCATTGATCGCTGCGGACATAGGATTTGTGTCCAAGTGCTCGCGATGTCGGTGTATGTTTTCCAGTACTACGATCGCATCATCGACCACCACACCGATCAAAAGCAGTAACGCTAGCAAGGTCATGGAGTTAAAGGTAAAGCCAGAGAAATACATCACCGCAATTGCTGCTAGTAGCGACACCGGAATAGCCGTAGCGATAATCAATGTTGAACGTATGGACCGCAGGAAAATGAAGACGATGAAGGCGGCAAGGAAAGTACCTTCAATCAGATGCTCTTTGAGCGAGGCGACAAGCTGGTTGATGAAGATAGAATCATTGGTCGATATTTCTAATGTCATGCCAGGCGGCAAGTTGGGGCGGATGTCGGCATCCAGCCTGCGTTCTACTTCCTTGATGATTGCTACGGTATTTGCGTTAGCCACTTTGACTACGCCTAAACCTACCGTAGTTTTGCCGTTATATCGCGCTATTTGGCGGTTGTCGGTAATGCTGTCTTCGATGTTTGCTACATCTTTTAGGTGTATAGGCGCACCAGCTTTAGCGACAATGACCATCTCACCCAAATCTTTGATATTGTGAAATTCCAAGTCGAGTTTCAACAGCTTTTCTGACTGGTTGCTCACTAAAAACCCACCAGGTAACTGTACATGCTCACGGCTAAAGGCGGCAATCAGATCAGTCGCTGTGAGCTTGTAAGAAGCCATGCGTTCCGGGGAGATGTTGACTCGAATCACACGGTCGCGACGTCCGCCAAGCGTAACTTCACCTACGCCATCGATGGTCTCGAATTTTTTCTTGAGGATATTGCTGGCGTATAGATTAAGCTGCTGTATGGTGCGGTCACCACTTAAAGCCAGCCAGATGACAGCCGAAGCATTGGTATCTACCTTCTGCACGATAGGCGGGTCTGTATCATCCGGTAAGCGTCGCAGTACCTGGCTAACCTTGGCCTGTACTTCGTTATAAGCCACATCAATGTTCTTATCTAAAGAAAAAGTGATACTGATACTGGAAACGCCGGGTGAAGACGAAGACTGGATATGCTCAATACCCGGCGTGGTATTGATGGAAGATTCAATGACGCTGGTAATGCTGGCATCAACTACATCTGGATTTGCGCCTTTGAGAGTGGTGGTGATCAATATCACCGGAAAGTCGATAGAAGGGATGCGATCCACCCCAATGCGTTCATAGGAGATGATGCCAAATAGCACAATGACGCCGGATAACATCCAGGCCAAGACGTGGCGTTTAATCGATAACTCAGGTAACGTCATAAACTTCCAAAGTTCGTTATTAGGCTGTGTTCTCGCAAAAAATTACTCCTTACATATCAGACATATGCGGCGTCGCAATTTTTTGCTCGTGCCTTGCCTAATTAGACCCTTGAATTTTTAAGCCACTAATTTGGTGGCTGATATAGATAGCTTTCGCGTTGTTTTTCTTTACATTATGTTGCTTTGTTGCTTTGTTGCTTTGTTGCTTTGTTGCTTTGTTGCTTTGTTGCTTTGTTGCTTTGTTGCTTTGTTGCTTTGTTGCTTTGTTTATTTAG
>JBKJOT010000077.1:0-4799 GCA_046595335.1 Methylotenera sp. | reverse complement strand
AAGCTCAGTGCAGTAGCAAGAAAATTAAATGAACGTCCAAGAAAAACACTAAACTACCAAACACCGGCAGAAAGATTTGCCCAATCCGTTGCATCGACCGGTTGAATTCAAGGCCCTAAGCAGACTTTAAAACTCATTTAAGGTTAATACGTCTTATAATATTTAACGATCAAAAGTTTCCTTTATAGCTCGAAACCACCACGCCTTCGCTCCAACTTGTGTTCTTGGACAAATTCTAATTCTAGCTGTTGTTGGAACTTAGTCAGGCTCAAACACTGAACTATTTCGTTATCTGTATTTACGCCAGCCACAAGTGCAAAATCATCCATAGTAATGCCTCCACTTCCAGTCTCAGAACTTTTCTTAAACTTCGTATATCGTTCGATATATTCTTTGAATGGGTCGTATTCAATGCCGCTTTCGAGAACGTTGGCTATTTCACAGCTACGCCCAGAAAAGTATGTTTGAGACCGAAGCTCCAACTGTGGGATAGGTTCATTACTTGCTTGTCCAAATATCATAAGATGGTGAGTATCTGACGATAAGAGAGCCGCACGAGCTTCTTCATAGTTGGTGAATTTATCTTTTTCTGTAGTGATTGAGTTTGCATTCTTTTTAAACTCAATTAATACCCAAGTATAACCAGATGTTAGTACGGCATCTCCCGCTCTCTCTTGTAAACCATCAAGAGGGGCTAGGAACAAATCTTTTGACTGTGCCATAAGTAAGACAAATTTATATTCAACTGTCTTTTCCCACCATTTTAGGCTCATAAAATTTCCTTGCTAGATTAAGTAGGAAGCTAACCCTAACTATTAACTGATTAATCCGAAGAGCCTAGTACTTAGCGCTTAAGAAAAATTGCACTTTTAAAATTTTCTTAATAGAGTAAATCTCTTCCTACTGCAGTAAGGATAAACCTGATGGTGTTGCTTTCATTATTACTCTTCCTACCGTTCTAGAAAGAAATACATAACAGAAAGTCAAGTTAAATACCATTTTCTTGATACATTGCGAAGAGGGACTGCTTCGATAAAAGCAATTTACTACTCTCAATCTCCAGATTTAACTTTGCAACTTCTAACTCAAGTTTCTGTGATTGCAATTGCATTAATTTGTCGTCACGTAATTGCACTTTTTTATACCAGCTTTCTGCGCCAATAAAGCTTAGAAGAAAACCAAATCCAAAAATAACTCCAATAGCATAATTGATGTTCTTTTCATTAGTTTTTGTGACATCTAGAAGCTTAGTATTTAACTGTAAAACATCATTTTCAACTTTCGACCGAGAACCTTTTGATTCTAACTGAATTATAATTTCAGAGTATTTAACCTTACGGTCTAGAGTAGTTGCATAGGTAGTGATAAAGGAAAATGCTGCAACGATAATTAATGCTAATCCAAATATGTTTATCATTTGCTATCCATATTATTTTTAACGCTATCACCCGCAGACTCTTGGCCTAATGCACCTGCAGTTGCTCCAAATATTTCTGGCGAGTTGCTAGATAGTTGGGGTATAAAACTATCTTGAACAGGTTCTTTATAGTGTTATGTCGCTTTTGAATAGAAAACATCCAATTCGTCAACAATACCTAAATAAAGGCAATTGAGTCTTTCCAACCCATATTATGTCGGGTTGGAACAAATCAGTTTGCGAGTTTAGTTACTTGACTCGATGCTCTATGAATTCATAATCATCTTTACAATCTGCTGATGGATCGCGAACTGTATTTACATACTTAACAGTATCCGTATCAATGATTTTGTATAGATAAACATCAGGAGTTGGAACACCTTTAGTAAAGAGCTTGCTACTGCCACCTCCTGATTCCCATATACCAGTTTCGGTAGCAATCTCTTCTTTGCGTTCATGATCGTTATAGAAAGTGATGCTAAATTTACCGTCGTTGGTGAAAGTCGAGGCCCAAGCCAAAAATTCGCAGGTAGTTTCCGGTCCGCGTTCACCTTGCCATTGGCCGACTAAAGCAGCATCGACAGTAGGTGCGCTGATCACTTCAGTTGATGGGAAGATTGCAAACATTAACAGTGACAGATTGATTATTTTTTTCACATTTTTCCTTGTAATTTTGTTTCCTAAACGAATGTTTTGTTAGCTCTACAGTTGTTTTATGAGTTGATTTGGTAGTAAAGCCAACATAGCAATGGTTTTGCCTGAGTTATCGCAAAACTCTACCTCATATGCTTCATTTGGTTGAGAATAAACATCAACTATTGCACCTACCATGCCACAGAATAAACGTTCTTGTGGCAAATCCTCTGTAAGAACAACGGTATCTAAAAGAGAGAACTTCATAATATGCTTTCAAGTTTATTTGACATAAATACTAGTCAAACGAGGATTAATTGAACCAGGGTCATAAATCCAAGCTGAACGGACAACTACAGTATTGCCATTCGGTCCTGTAATAGGAATGTCCACTGAAAAACGACTACCATATTGATCAGCTCGGCCGGCAATTGCTGGATATTGAGTTATTCCTCGTTCGATTTGGGAAATCAAGCTAGTAGCATTAGATTGGTTATAGCCCAGCGCTGATTCAAAAACAATAGCTTTATTACCACCAACTGGATGAGTTGGATTTAATGCGTAATCTATAAGTTTACGGGTATCAATTATTGCACTATCTGAATTTACCAATGCACCTTCAACGATAGTATTTGCTGTTCTAATTTCAGCCCCCGCCAGAACACCACCCAGTAAACCAACTGCATTTTCAGTCCACATAGTTGGATTTGTTAACATCAATCCTACATGATCAATTGCTGTGTCAGTCTGTCCTGTGGAGTTATAAATCAATGCAGATGCATAATCTAGAGCCCATTGTGGTGCAAAATTCATAGTGGCTCTAATTCCTGGAGTTGCATTTCGATATACTTCAAATTCAAGTGGTTGCATAATGAATTGAGGTTGTCCGTTTAAATCTGCTACTGTGTAACTAACTAGATTGCCTTGTTCATCAAAGTTACCTATTACCATATTATTTGGCAAACCACTTATATCTGAAGAAATAACTCTAGATGTCACTCCCGCCATTTTTTCAATTGCGCCACATCCTAGGCTCGAAGGATTTTTATCACACTTTGTTTTTTCTTTTAAAAAGCCGTCCCAATGTAACTGCCTGTTATTCGTATCAACAACCAACGCAGTCCCCGCAGCCGATGTACCACCGATAGCCGAGCCGATACCCACACTCGTCAACTCAGCCAAAGCTTGTGATACAACAGTGGCACTTGCCTGACCCAAGCCTGCACTTTCAAGGCTTTTTTTGACGTTAGCTTGCAAATTACTGAGTAACGGTGCAGCACTGGCAATTGCACCTGCACCTAATGCTCCACTTAAATCGCCTGTAATGAGTCCACCCAATGCAGTATGCAAAGCTATTCGATAAATACCACCTTCATCCCATTTCTCTGCTTCTAACATTAGTTGCGTAGCTGTGGCTCCATCCTCAGCAATATCTGCTTCTTGGGCTTGATGTATAAGGCTATTAAGCTGATAAGCTGCAAAATCTGCCACGGCCTTAGGTGCTACCTGACTGAATGCCTGTGTAATTGTTACCGCCGCTTGAAGTTCACGGGCCACCTTTTCTTTATCAAAAATGGGGGTGATAGTATTGGCCAAGTTGTTACCTTGGCTATCTATGGCGCTGTAAGTAGCTGAAGTGTTACCTTGATTATCCGTAACGGCAATAATCTCGGTATGCACATCACGGTTAAGTGTAGCCACTACAGTTATAGCATCCTGATTAGTAAGGACTTGTTGTTGGTGGTTGTCGGTGATATTTACCGTTGCGCCACTAATACCAGTCACAGTCACACTGCTAGCTTTGTCAGAGTCGCTGGCTACACCAGCACTGGCAGTTGGTGTACTTTTGATTTCTCCCTTGTCGCCCGTATGTGTACCTACACCTGCACTCATACTCATGCTGTCTGCTTTGTAAGCAGCCTGATTTTCAATATTGGCGATTGTTAGTGTTTCAGTTGTGAGGCTATTTTTGTTATCTTGAATAGCTTGTTCTGTAGAGGCAATTACAGCACCTGTGAGATTGGTATTACCTGCTACATTGACTTGGAAACCACCGTCACCTGCCATGATGCCGCTTTGTTCATTGACTGAGGTATAGTTGGATTTGATGTTGCTAGCACTGTAATTGAAGCTGCCCCCCATAGTGCCAGCGCCTACGGAGATACTTCCCCCAATGCTCTGTTGTTTGGATTTGTAATCGTTCGTGTCTTGCAGGCTTTGAATGTTGAGGTTGCCCTGACCAATTTCTCCAGTAGTCGGATTAATACCTACATTGGCTATTACTTGATTGCCAGTAACTTGTGCCCCTCTAAGTGTGGTGTCGCTACCGCTAGCTAGCTTAACTGTATCACCCTCTTGATCACCACTCTGTATCTCGGTTTCAGTCCAGCTAGTACCGTTGCCAGCACCCTTACCTTTGCTACCGCTAGCGCTGGCAGTCACTAAGAAGCCATTAGTACCGAAACTAACGCCGATGCTAGCAGAACTACCACTATTCTTTTCTTTCAAGGTATCCACATTTTGAGCTGCGAGCAGGTTGATTTGGTCGTCTGCTTTGAGGGTGACGTTATCGGCAGCTTTAATAGTGCTGCCAATGACATTAATGTCAGAGTCTTTGCCGGCTCCAGTTGCTGTGATGTTAATGTCACCACCCGCAGTCACATGACTGCTTGCTGCCGAAGTGCTAGTTTGCGAGCTTGAACTGCTGCTCTTGGAAGAGCCGATGGAGATACTGATGTTGATACCGCCT
>JBKJOT010000104.1:0-7584 GCA_046595335.1 Methylotenera sp. | reverse complement strand
TACGCCAACTCGTACAATTCTCATGATGAACTCCCTTTCTCTAACCGGTTGTGTGGAAACTCCAGTTTGACACTTCGGTGCCCTTTCGGGGAGGGGAGTCCATCCCATTGCTTTGGGTCGCGAGCAGACTTTGTCACGCTAGACAAATAACCCATTGATTGAATTATTAAGTTATCGGGTTTAGGTATTGAATGTCCGCTTTGGAACTTTTATCCTTAATGATTCTGCGTGTGTTGTGCGAGTCTGGCATTTCGTTCAGCCTCAAGCGCTAACGTCCTTCTCATGACCCTTGCCTGTCCAGGTGCTCTGCCTGTCAGCATCCTGCATAGGAACGTCAGCATTAAGCTGATTATCCAAGTGGCTACTGCCATCGCAACTGCAGCCCAGGCGACTGGAGCAAGCTCAGATTGCCTGATAGAGAAGTAGGTACCCAAAACAATAAAGAAAACTTGAGCGAAAGCGCTGAAAAGCAGAAAGACCGAAAGCAGGGTGCCACATAAATCTGAAATCCGGTTCGCAAGGAGCTTAGGATCTGATCGCTTGATGATGTAGCTATTCAAGGTATCTTTGTGATCGGTGTTTTCAAGGTCTGTGATTGGGATGCCCGTTAATTTGGATGCCTTAGCTTTCCCGCTTGATTCCATACCGGCGTTCACCATTCGGTGAACCCAGCCAGTGAATACTGCAAGCACAATCAATCCGATGATTGCACCTAACACATGTCCGAAAGAATTCAACCAAGCCATCATTTTCCTCGCTATCGCAAATCCATTTTTAAGCGGCGTTCACACCTTAACAATCGATTTCAGCTACTGACAATACATAAGGTTAAAGATCCCAGCCTCGACCTTATAAGTCCGCTTACTGGGCCCTAAGCAGACATACCAAATTACTTATTTTATGACCGCTATTCTTTTATTAACAAATAAAACTCACCCAAGTTGGAATTCAACTTCCATCATACTATTCAGGGGGCTTCGTGCCCAAAATCGATACTCTTGAAAAAAATCCTAAGCGGCTAAAGGTAAATTCATAATTCTATACATAACTTAAGCTTTCATCATTAGCTCAATTTCTGACTGTGTATATCTTGGCGTGATATGTTGTGGGCAATTCCACTCCAATGCCTCTACAGTGATGATGCAACCACGCTCAACTTGTGCTCTATAACTAGGATTCTCTAGTCTTGCTAACAACTCTGGTTCTTCTGTAGCATGCACAATCTTGGCTGTGCCCCATATTTTTAAACGACGTTGATTTGGGTAGTCCATTAAAATTAACGAAACTCTATTGTTGGCATTTATGTTTCCAACACTAAGATATTGACGATTGCCCCTGAAATCTGCATAACCTATTGTGCGTGAATCAAGGACGCGTAAAAAACCAACTGGACCCCCTCGGTGCTGTACATATGGCCAGCCATTTTCTGAAACAGTAGCTTGATAGAAAGTGTCTCTTGACTCAATCAACTGTATCTCATATTCACCAATCTCATTTTTTGGATCTTCAGATATCTCAAGAGCTTCGACGAAGAGCAAAAGCAGGACTTGTACCTGCTGCCAAAGTCGGAAAATGTTGGGTATTCGTTTCCGAAGATCTTGCGCATTATCTTCGATCTCACTATGCTCATGAGTGGCAAGCGTTGCAAGTTAGGCTGGGAAAGGAGACTGACCCATGTCAATTGTTAAACGTGGCAATACCTGGTGGGTTGATATCGTCGCTCCAGATGGGCAACGATTACGAAGATCTACTGGGACTGAGCAAGAAGACCTCGCGCAGGAATACCATGACAGGCTAAAAGTTGAGTTGTGGCGTGTTCATCGTTTAGGCGAAAGAATGCGTCACACTTGGAATGAAGCGGTTGTGAGGTGGCTAAAAGATCAATCCCATAAGGCAACGATTGAGACAGACAAGATTCATTTACGCTGGCTTGATCGTTATCTTAAAGACTTGTATCTGGACGCCATCAATCGGGATTTAGTAGATCGAATTACCGATGCGAAGAGAGCCGAGGGTGTAAGTAATGCAACGGTAAATCGTGTAATGGAAGTTTTGAGAGCGATTTTACGTAAGTGTGTAAACGAATGGGAGTGGCTTGATAGATCACCCTTTATCAAGATGCTGAAAGAACCTACCAGACGCATTCGTTACCTCACGCAAAATGAAGCGCAAAGGTTACTAACGTGTTTACCTGAGCACTTGGCAGACATGGCAGCATTTAGTCTCGCGACTGGTTTAAGGAGAGCAAATGTTACTGGTATGCAGTGGTCGCAGATCGATTTAGCCCGAAGGTTGGCTTGGATTCATCCAGACCAAGCGAAGGCTAGAAAAGCAATTGCAGTTCCTTTAAACGCTGAGGCAGTGTTGCTCATTAGAAAACAAATTGGGAAGCATTCCGTATTTGTTTTTAGCTATAAAGGAAAGCCAATTTATCAAGTAAGTACCAAAGCTTGGTATAAAGGACTGCAAACAGCGGGTATTGAAAATTTCCGCTGGCATGATTTGCGTCATACTTGGGCAAGTTGGCATGTGCAAAATGGCACACCATTATTTGCCTTACAAGAATTGGGCGGTTGGGAAAGTCCTGAGATGGTGAGGCGTTATGCGCACTTATCGGCTGATCATCTTGCCCCTTATGCAGATCGTCTATGTTCGTTAAGGGTAGTAAGTGGTTCGAATTACGACACAAACGTGGCACAAAGCCAAAAATGACAAAGGGCTAGCCTAAGCTAACCCCTTGTTTTGTTTGGTGCGCCCGAAGAGATTCGAACTCCTGACCCCTTGGTTCGTAGCCAGGTAAATAAGTAATATATTTATATTAATCAATAACTTGGGAATGTCTAGTGCAAATGACTATCACCATAAAGCATAGTTAAGCAGAATAAAAAACTACAAAGTTTCGCAAAAGTTTCGCAACAATTTACAAGATACTCATTTTGAATTACATCATTTATAACGCTGTTTTTGTTTTTTTGATACAGTCTGACTGTTTTGAAAATGCTTAGGATTGATATTTTTACTAAGGGCATCTGTCTTATTGGCCTGTTGCTTTTTAATAAAGTAGTTAGCAATATTATTGATTATTTGAGGCGCATGCTTACACTCTTCAGGAGGTAAGCCATTAGGACATTTGAAGCTTTTAAATATAGCCATCAGTTAGCCTCTCTAGCAATGTGTGTTCCCACAAAATATAAAATGAGCTTTCTGGCGAAGTAGAGCATCAAAGCAATAATGGCGTTATCACTGAACCCTAGGGTTGCTACTGCGAATATACTCATCCCAGTAAATTCAAATATATACCCATTCATTATTTTTCTCCCCTGATTAATCTCATTGCATCATATAAATGCTTCATTTCTACTTTGAAGTCTTTATGCTCTCCGGTTGAAATGGCTTCATTGATTGCTGATTGTAGAATCTCACCCACGTTAGCTAGTGATTGACCGCTTAACGCTTGTACTACTGCTTGTTCTTCAAAGTCTTCCCCAAGAGGTGCTTTAGTTTTAGTTATCCAGTTTCTGACATATTCTAGAAGAGCCGTTTCATCCGGAACATCAAAGCCTATTTTTTCTGAGAAACGTCCCCCACGCAACATCGCGGTATCGATCAGGTCAGGTGCATTTGTTGCAGCAATAAACAAGATATCCTTGGTACGTCCGCCAGCTCCATCCATGACAGTCAGTAGCTTGTTTGTCACGTCTTTGGAAAGGATAGAGTTCCTACGATCCAGCAATACGTCATCCGCCTCATCAATAAAGATGATGCAAGGACGTATGTCTTTTGCAAGGCGCATAGTGGTATCTATTTTTGTGGGATCATGGAGTAGGTCATGGCCACTGGTTTGAATGAATGCCCATTTAGAGGCTTTAGCTAAGGCCATCGCAGCAACTGTCTTGCCAGTTCCGGCCGGACCATAAAACAAAACTCCTGATGGTACGCTACCACCCATCTCTTCAATTTGATCAATGTTGATCATTCGACTGGCTAATTTAAGTAAGCGGGAACGCATGTCAGGAGTAAGTACTAATTGCTCAATAGAAAGTGCATCTTCCGGTATGTGGTCACCTTTAGTTGAGCTTAACATTCTCAGTGCAGAGGCTAGTTCATCGAAGCCTACTTGCACAATCTTCTTGTCTTTGAATTGGTCTAATATTTCTGTGACAATTGCGCGTATCCGAGAAACTGAGAAACCTTCCCAACGCTTAGCAGCACGTTCTAACCCTGCTGAATCTATTGTATTAGCAATAGATTTTAATCCAGTGATTAAAAGAAACTTACGTGCTTCATAATCAGGGGGCAATACCTCTATTTTGTAATCAAAGCGTCCTTCACGTATCGATGCTGGATCAAGTTGGGCTAAATAGTTAGTCGCCGCCATGAGTACTACTTTCTTAGTGCGTAAATCGACAATGCGTTTCAACATAGCCGATACAGTTTTAGCACTCTCTTCGTGACCGCTAGATACACCTTTGGATCTATTGACTAATAGGGCTTCGATCTCATCAATAAACAATACACAGGGTGCTTGGGCTTCAGCATCATCAAATACTTTCATGACATTCTGTGTTGTTTCACCCACCCACATGCTTTGAAAGTTACCAATCGCGACATTGATGATAGGTAGTTTTAGTTCACCTGCCAGTGCTTCTGCCATGCTAGTTTTACCGTTACCGGGTTCCCCGGTCAGCAATATGCCGTTACGAGCCCCTTCGTTCTTGATAATCTCATGACCGGCTTTGCTCAGTTTGGCCTTCAAATCAGCCATGCCAACGATGTCAGCAAAAGAACTGATTGGTTTGATGGCTTGATAAGTGATACCAGCGTTATTTGCGTTCAAGCCATTACCTCTTATTGCTTGTTTGGCACGATGCTTAGCAAAGAAATGATTTAGCCAGTCGTCAAACGTCACACCAGTCGCGTATAGGTAAGCCATGATGTTGGTTGCTGCAGCAATTGCCATCACAATTAATAATGCGTAATTGTAATGGTCAAGTTGCTGAGCCTTGAGTAGAAACCCCATCGAGATGAATAGGGCATAGAGGCCATGATAGGCTTTATGGCCCATCGCTAATGCATATAACATCATACTCACTGGCACGATTAATACCAGTTCAATCCATCCTACTGAATAAGCAGTATGACTAAACGGAAACATGGCGTTGTTAGCTTCTATATAAACTCTTAAGGGTGTATGCATATCGGTCAATAACTGACCCATAGGTAACAACAGAACTGGCACTATGCCGATAGCTAAAGCCATCAGTGGGAGATATAAAAAACTTTTTGAGGAGAATTTATTCATGTGCACTCACCATGAATGGCTTGCCGTTGACTTTGCTAATGACCAAATCTTTGTTGAACTGTAACCGTACATACCAGGGTAAGGTTGCCATAAAGTGAGCATAATGACTTTGTAATATTTGCGGATTTATGGGCTGTTTAGTATTGATTTCAACAATGGTCTGATATTGCTTAAGGGAAATGTTCATCGAATTTTTGTATGAGAGGTCGGTGCAGGCATTGCCGGCAACACACAATGCGTCTTTAATCAGCAGAAATTTACCGTGTTGTTCTTCGCTGACTAGCGTTTTAAGGGTGTATTGCGTTAAAAAGAAGAAGCCACTAAATGCCAAGCAATAAATAATTAAAGATATCCAGAATATGCTCCAGGCAGCCCTTGATGTTCCCATGTTTTTTCCCTAAATTTGTATTGTTATTTTTAAATTAGCATGGAATTTGATTCATGCAACTTTAGCTAGCAAGTTAAGAGCTCTGTATAACTCCTGAGTCCTACACAGACTAGTCATCATAAATTTTATCGATAAGCATTATTATGCTACTTAAAGTCTGTAGCCGTAAAGTCATCATGTGCGCGATGCTTCATGTTAATGAAAACAGCGGCACAACAACTTTCGGCAAGATTGACATTCGCAAATAACTTGCGAAGAATCAGACTTGAGCAGGGCATCTCGCAAGAGTCATTAGCTGAACTGTCTGATGTGCATCGGACCTATGTAGGTTCGGTAGAGCGAGGTGAGAGAAACGTGTCCATAGATAATATGGAACGCTTCGCGAATGCACTCAAGGTGCAATTAAAAGACATGCTATAAAGTTAAAGGATTACGACTAAGCCAATTGCAAAGGCTAAATACCATTTTCTGGATAAATGATTGGTCAAAATATTACTTGGCAGAATCCGACTGTATCGTGCTTCATGACTAAAAAATTCCATGAGTACTTCTAGATTGAATTCAGGATATAGCTTTTGAAAAGTGATCCAGGCTTTTTCTCGATTATCACCGGAACCACGTAACATTGCAGAACAGCTTCTTGAATCTTGCATTGCAAAATCAACCATGACTAAGTTTTTTGACATCAGTAATCCTTTTGAAAATAGTAAACGCATATTTACTATTTCATAAAAGTTAATTCTGTCAAATTTAGCGTTTGATATTCGAAGGTTTGGGCGTTTGAATGAGGGACAACTGAGGTTTTTCTTTTGCAGTTGCATTGAGTAAGTCGAGTCGTTTATTTATTTCTTCGTCGCTTTCACCGAAGAGAGCCTTCGTGAGATTGGACTCTAACTGGTCTCTATCGCCATTAATCAGTTTAAAGTTAGGAGTTACCATAAGAAAAATTATAGCTGAGAGGCGGCTAACAGCTTTTGGTACATTCAATTTAAGGTATTTATTGTTTCAGTTCTGTTGAGTTCACTCATCCAAGCCATATATATACGTATTTCTTAGATAAGTTACGTCTATGAGGATAAAGGATTGAGACCGGCATGACAGCGCACGCAAATCTTTAAGAACTTCAATTAGCTTTCATTGATTATTTGTTGAGCGCCTAAATAAGGTGCCTGCATAATGCTTAGCCCTGCAACACACCCAGTACGATAGGTATCTGCTGCGTAGTGCAAGTACAGTGAAAAAACCATTAATTATTATTTAAAAAAGCCTCTTATATAATTATATTTAAAGCCAGATTATTGGTTTGTAGAAAATACTAACGTGTTCATTAAGTGTAGGTTCTCACTGATTTTTTAACTTTTCTCACAAATCTATTTTAGATTTTTGTACTCATTCATATTCGAAATTGAAGAAGCCAGAAAGGGCTTCTTTGATTATTGACTTATTGTCCCTGAAGAAGAATTCAATACCCATCAATTCCCTCTCCTCATATATTCACAGGGTTTTATTATTTAGCTTTGTTGGTATCTAGCTAACTACCACTGCAATTGTTGGGGCCTTTGGGACGATCGGATATAGTTAATTTCACTACTCTGTTTAGATTGGCGTTTTCGAAAAATTAAACCTCAGTAGTTTTTATTCTTTGTAGCACCTACGTATTACATTGATTAAATACCGTGCAAATTTTTTATAGATACTGTCCATCAGTACAATATCTTTGTTCTTTAATTAAGCATTTAATGGCGTTGTGAAAAAGTGTTTACACATTAATTGTTAGTAGGAACGAATCATGGCATTAATCGGCAGAGTAGTAGCAATGACAGGCGTAGCATATCTGATTACAGATAATGGCGCGAAACGCGAGCTACATTTAGGCGACGAGGTGCAGATAGGC
>JBKJOT010000074.1:0-28506 GCA_046595335.1 Methylotenera sp. | reverse complement strand
AAGCTCAGTGCAGTAGCAAGAAAATTAAATGAACGTCCAAGAAAAACACTAAACTACCAAACACCGGCAGAAAGATTTGCCCAATCCGTTGCATCGACCGGTTGAATTCAAGGCCCTCAGCAGACATTCGTTTATTTGGAAAATACTCTAGCTGAATTGAAAGTGCTGAGTTGAAAGTGCTGAAACTGATAGATCTGAACATTCATAATAGATAAATAAAAACGGCGCCTAAGCGCCGTTTTTATTTAGAGTATTTATTTATGCAAAATTAAAGGACCTGTCTTTCAAAATAGATTTGATTGAACGCCCTTTTGTTTTGAATATCAATAGAGCTAAACCACTAAACAACATTAAATAGGTTGAAGGTTCTGGCACTGGTGATACCTGAGAAGTTGTAGCAAAAAAGGTTTCGTGACCACCAGTAGCAAGTGACGCACTTGCTGATAAGCCTAGCCTATTAGCTCCATCCCAAAAGGTTTGTGCTTCTGCAGATTGCGTTGAATCCAACCCAAAGAGAAACCCGGCTGTTCCAGTACCATTATCAGTCGTAGGGTAAGTAATCGAACTAAAAGTACCGGAATTCCAAAGTGCGTCGCCCGTTGGACTGTAGATTGTTGCTACCAGATTATTCAGCGTAATACTATTGTTGGCGGCATTCCCTGGCTCTGAAGGATTAAAAACGATTAATAAATTAGACGCGCTAGTGCCTAAACCACTTAATAATAAAGTGTTGTTTATTGCTTGGGTATCACCAGTAGTCACACTAGTGGATCCATTCCAACTGACAGAACCTGTTTCTGTAGTAGTGTTACGTGGGGACTGGATAGTCAATAATGTATTCACATTTCCTAAGCCTGTACCAGTGATGTCTAATTGACCCAAATACTCCAAAGAGGCATTCGCATTGGTCGCAGTCATAATCAATGCGAGTGCTCCTGCTGAGCTTAATAACTTCAGTTTTTTTGTATTCATAATAACTCCTTGATATTAGTGAACTGCAAACATAATTTGGAGATTACGAGTTAAATGTACAAACCCACCTGAGAAAAACGATTTGATATCATTTCTCAATCTCCGTGAGGTTATCTCAGAATACGCCTGTATAAAATAAAATCTATAGTCCATTTAGACTATGAAATTGATTTTAAGCCGTTTTATTATTTTACTTTGGACCCAAAGCTGACCGTCAATAGTTTACTGAGTGGCAGAGCGAAACTTAATAAAAAAACCCGCAAATAGCGGGCTTTTTTATGACTGCTAAATGAATAGCTTACTTTTTACCGAGCGCATACACCACAATGCTATCGCCGGTTTTATATCCGAAGATAGAGTTACCGCCAGCCGCCACGGCAATGTACTGCACTCCGTCGATTTCATAGCTGATAGGCGGTGCATTCACCCCTGCATCCACCTTTGTTTGCCAGAGCAAATTACCGGTAGTGCTACTATAAGCATTGAAGTTGCCGTTACCTTCACCCATAAATAACAAATCGCTGCGCGTGGCCAGCACGCCGCCTATCAACGGCTGTTCGGTTTTTACTTGCCAGTTCATTTTACCGGTGGTCAAGTTGATTGCGGAGAGCAAGCCCCAGCGTGGGTCTTTTGTTGGCTCGGAAGATGCGTATCGAATCGCAGGCGAGCCGTTTTTAGCGGGCTCATCGACTAAGCGGTAATTAATAGGCGCGTGGATGGCCGCAACAAAACCAGTCTGGCTCACTTCATCCACTGCTGCGGGACTCCAGTTAGCACCGCCCAATATGCCTGGATACAGGACTGTTCCCTCTTTGGTAGGCTTGGCAAAAAGATTCTTTTGCGGCACAAAGGCATCCGTTTTAATGAGCAGCTTTCCGGTATTGCGGTCATGCACATAAAACCAGCCGGTTTTGCTGGCTTGTCCTACTGCAGCAATCGATTTGCCATCTTTCCTGTAGTCGAACAATACCGGCGGACTTGCCAGGTCATAGCCCCATAAATCATGCGGTACTTGCTGGTAATACCATTTAAGTTTACCGGTCTCGGTATCCAATGCCACTAAGGAAACCGTATAAAGATTGTCACCAGGACGGGAAATGTCATTCATCTGTGGACTTGGATTACCCGTCCCAAAAAACAGGGTATTCGTTTTACTATCAATCGCTGGCGTGCTCCAGGCAGAACCGCCACCATAACGCCAAGCTTCTTTATTTTCCGCTAAAGTCGCTTTTTCAGAGGCTACATCCCTATGTAAGGAGAGACCATCATCGGTTGTTTGGGCAAAAATGCCTTCCCATCCTTGAGCCGGAATCGTATCGAATTGCCAGAGGCGTTTACCGTTATTAACATCATAAGCGGCTAAAAATCCCGGGCGGCCATAACGGCCATCTACGCCAACAACTGCACCCAAAGGCGCATCCGCGGTTGGTTTATCCAAGTGCAAGCCATAGCCAACACCCGTTACCCCTACCAGGACCTTGCCGTGATAAACCACCGGCGCCATGGCAATGCCCACGCCTGTGCCGCCATATGCTTCTTTATGGCTATCTGATGTATTGAGTGAGTTGGTGTTTTCGCTAAGCGCTGTGTCATCCGCAACGTCAATATCCCAAATCTTCGCACCGTTTTCTGCATTCAATGCGACCAAGCGTGCATCTACCGTACCAATAAATACTTTGCCATTACTCACTGCCACACCACGATTGGTAGGCCCACAACATAGCTTCCAATTAGCTCTACGTTCGTGTTTGTAACGCCATAACTCCTTGCCGGTCTTGGCATCAAGCGCTGCAACACTGCTGTACGGTAAAGACACATACATCACACCATTAGTCACAATCGGCGTCGCTTGGAAAGTTGCAGATATGCCGCTTTTGTATTGCCACGCCAGCTGTAAGTCTTTTACATTCTGCTGGTTAACTTGCGTTAATGGGGATAAACGCTGGTTAGTGTAATCACGACCAAAACTCGGCCAATCTGTATTATTTGTGAATTCTTTCTTTGCTACGCCTGCACAAGCTGAGATGAGTAGAGTGGCTATTAAAGCGGCTACCGTCCATGTACTACGCATTGAATATCCTTTTAATAATTTTTTACAATCTCAAAGTATACAGATGTGTATACTAAAAGCCAACGTAACCAATAAGTAAATTTTGTGTTTTTTCAGGTTGATTTTGAATCTATTTCGCAACCATTTACGTAACTTTAACCGTACACCATTAACGATTACAATCGTATCAATTGGTGACAAATAATTGGATAAAAGCACTTCCATGGCTACTAATCAACTCATTACTCCCAGTGATCTAGCAGAAATGCTCGCTAAAACTGCCCAAGGCGATCGACAAGCTTTCGCTCTGCTCTATCAGGCAACCTCGGCGAAACTATTTGGCCTTGCCTTACGTATATTAGCAAGTAGGGATTTAGCTGAAGAGGCTTTACAAGATGCATTTGTAAAAGTATGGCACAGCGCTGACACCTATCGTGCAGATAAGTCAGCGGTGATGACCTGGATGACTACGATTGTGCGTAACCGCTGCTTGGATTTATTACGTGCCGCCCCCAAAGAACAAGGCCTGAACGACGACGAAACTTTTGATGATTGGGCTTCGGATGATTTAGGCCCTATGGAAAATGCTGCGACTCGTAGCGATACCAAAGCGTTGATGCAATGCTTAAAACAGATGGCGCCATTACAACGGCAGGCTTTTGCGTTGAGTTATTTTCACGGCTTGGCACATGAGCAATTAGCGGTACAACTAGCGCAACCCTTAGGCACTGTAAAAACATGGCTGAGACGCGGCCTGGAGACCCTTAAAAACTGTATGGGTGCATCCGGCATTAAGGAACTAAGATAAAAAACCACATGAGATACGATGACCCGAATTTGCGTGACCTGTTAGCTGCCCGTTATGTACTAGGCAGCATGCGTGGTGCTGCGCGCAAACGTTTTGAAAGCCTGGCCGTTAAACGCGCTGATTGGCAACAGGCATTGAATTGGTGGTCAACACGCCTGCATCTACTGGCGGACACCGTGCCCGCTGTAGAGCCGCGCAAAGAATTATGGCAAATAATACAAACACGGCTTTATGGTACACAAGCACCTGCACAAACGAGCTGGTTTGGTTGGTGGCAAAGCCTGGCTTTTGGTAGCTCTGCCATTGCCGCCGTACTTGCTTTTATCCTGGTGACACATCAACCAACCATAGAAGCGCCTATCCCTGTAGCTGAGGCGCCTAAGCCTATTATAACGACCTCAGCTCCAACCAAAGTTGCTTTGTTAACGAATACAGATTCCAAACCGGGGTGGATGCTAGCGCTAGCTAAAAACAAGGCAGGCAAACCCGAGATCCGCGTGACTGCATTAGCCAGCTTGAAGCCCATGGCCGACAAATCATTTGAATTATGGATTTTACCGCCTGATAAATCCGCCCCTATCTCCTTAGGTGTACTACCGCAGCAAGGTAATCAGCAAGTGGTCGTTTCAGAACAAACTGCAATCCTACTGGCCGATGGCGGGCTCGCAGTCACGCTGGAACCTGTGGGTGGCTCACCTACCGGAGGTCCTACGGGTGCGGTGGTGTACCAAGGCAAACTGGCAGAAATTTAAGCAAACAGAAATCATTAGTCATTTATAACAAAGGGAAGTAATGCAATTAACAAGTTTAGCCATTAACCTGGCAGAAAAAGGCCTGGTGCCGGATAGCGTTATCAGGCAAGGCATCAGGCGTTTATCACAAACACGCTTGAAGGAAATCAGCGCAGATAATTGCGAAATCGGCGCACGCATCGAAGCTGATTTTGTGGCGGCAATGGATCATTCGCCTATTGCCCTGGTACCGGAACTTGCCAATGCCCAGCACTATGAAGTACCTGCCAAATTCTTCCAGCTATGCTTGGGTCAGCATCGTAAATATAGCAGCTGCTTCTGGCTGCCGGATACCAAAAACTTGGATGAAGCTGAATCAAATGCGCTACAACTAAGCTGCGAACATGCAGATCTGCACGATGGACAAAACATTCTGGAGTTAGGCTGCGGCTGGGGTTCACTCACGTTGTGGATGGCAGCGCATTACCCGAATAGCAAAATCACCGCTGTATCCAACTCAAACTCGCAGCGCGAGTACATCACCAATACCGCTAAAGAGCGTGACTTGAATAATGTCACTGTGATTACTTGTGACATGAATAATTTTGATGCTGCCCAGCAGACAGGTCAAATGTTTGACCGCATCGTTTCGGTAGAAATGTTCGAGCACATGCGTAACCATAAGCTGCTGTACGCCAAAGTACACGACTGGCTGGTGCCGGGAGGTAAGTTCTTTATGCATATCTTCGTACACCGCTCTACTCCTTACGCCTTTGAAGTACAAGGCGATGACGACTGGATGAGCCAGTTCTTTTTTTCTGGCGGCATGATGCCTAGTGACGACCTGCCGTTGCGCTTTCAGGAAAAATTAAAGTTGAATCAGCGTTGGCGCTGGGATGGCACGCATTACGAAAAAACGGCAAATGCCTGGCTGGAAAATATGGATAAATTTCACCATGCCATCACTCCTATATTGAGAGAGACCTATGGGGAAGAAAATGTGACCCAATGGCGCAGTCGCTGGCGCATCTTCTACATGGCTTGTGCGGAGTTATTTGGCTATAACAATGGCCAGGAATGGTGGGTTTCCCACTATCAATTTGAGCGGCCCCTATAAATATGAAAATCTCAAAGCTCATCAGCAATTTTGTACTGTTCCAGCTTTCATGGTTTGCATGCGTGATAGGGGCTAGTAAGGGTCTGCCGTGGCTCGGAGTAACGGTAACAGCCCTCGTAGTGATTTGGCATATAACACAGGCACCACAAAAGAAACCGGAAATCCAGCTGACACTGATTTGCTTGATATTAGGCGCGTTATTCGATCAGGCAATTGTCACTTTTAACCTAATTAGCTATATGCACCATGGATGGAGTACTGCCCTGGTACCCGCATGGATATTAGGTCTGTGGCTGGCATTCTCTACCATTTTAAATGTAGGTTTACGCTGGATGCATGGCCGATATATCGTCGCGGTAATATTCGGTGCCATTGGCGGCCCACTCGCTTATATTGGCGCAGAAAAATTAGGCGCGGTCATCCTGCATGGCAACAGTAGTTATATCACCCTATCATTAGGCTGGGCCATCATCACACCTTTATTAATCAGCATTGCCGCCCGTTTTGATGGCTTTGCGAGCACTGCAAACGAGCTTATGGAGTCCAAACAATGATGCATTGGCATATATATACCGCAGGTTTAATAGCTATCGGCCTATTTGCATTCTGTGGCTGGCTTATCAGCTTGGCACGCGATAACGTCACCCATGTCGATAGTATGTGGAGCCTATTTATCGGCATGTCGGCTTATACCTATACCCTTTTCTTTTTTGAGCTAAGCCCGCGTACTACCTTGGTTCTATGGTTGGTCACTATATGGGCACTACGCCTGTCAGCTTATTTAACTTGGCGAAACTGGTCTCCCCATGAAGACCACCGTTATGCGGAAATTCGAAAAAACAATGAACCGCATTTCTGGCTCAAAAGTTTTTACATCATATTTGGTTTACAGGCTGTCTTGGCCTGGATTATTTCTATGCCGCTATTTGGCGCTATTGAATCCAAAGCTGCATTCAATTCTTGGGACTACTTAGGGTCTTTCATCGTCATTGCCGGCTTCTTGTGGGAAAGCATTTCCGATTGGCAACTCACTGTATTTAAAGCGAATGCCGTAAATAAAGGCAAAGTACTGGATACTGGTTTATGGCGCTATAGCCGTCATCCTAACTACTTTGGCGAATGCTGCGTGTGGTGGGGTTTCTATTTAATCGCCTACGCTGGCGGCGCCTGGTGGAGCATCGTTTCGCCGTTACTAATGACCTTATTGTTGCTTAAAGTCAGCGGCGTTGCTTTGCTGGAAAAGGACATAGGCGAACGACGGCCAGAGTATGCAGAATATATTAAGCGTACTAATGCATTCTTGCCAGGGTATCCCAAATATTAAACTTGAATCTATAACACCTTTAATGACGTATATACAAGTATGGAAACTTACATGCCAATGATTAAAACCCTCATTCTCGGAATCTCAATAACTAGCATTAGTTTAGTTTCATCAATTGCTACAGCTAAGGATTGGGCTTTTGATGTTTACCTGGACAAAAGCAAGATGGGCCAGCACACCTTTAACTTGAATGAAGCTAACCAGCTGACAAGCACTGCCAAATTCAATGTAAAGGTGCTATTCGTGAATGCGTACCAGTATGAACATAAGGCAGTAGAAAAATGGCAAGGCGATTGTCTCACTAGCCTCAGTTCACATACGATTGAGAACAAAGTGATCACTGATGTAAAAGGAAAAATTACAGACGGAAACTTTGTGGTGGATGACAGTAAAAGTAAACAAAACCTGCCGGCCTGTGTGATGACGTTTGCATATTGGAATCCAAAAATACTAGAGCAAAGCAAGCTGCTGAATCCGCAGAATGGCGAATGGCTAGATGCAAAAATTAATAAAATGGGTGTAGAGACCATAGAGGTCAAAGGCAAAAAAACCGAAACCAACCATTACAAGCTAGATGGCAGCCTAGATGGGAAAAGTAAACTAAAAATTGACCTGTGGTATGACACTGCAAATAACGACTGGGTAGCCCTTAAATCAATTACTCCAGAAGGCTATACAGTTAATTACAAATTACGTTAGATATACATTTTAAATTACTGAATATATTATGAAAAAATTAATAATTATGACTATACTCACCAGCTTACTAGCTGCTTGTGCCACCACTAATCAACCTAGCATCAATACCGTTCCTTCGGTTAACTTGCCTAAATTTATGGGTGACTGGTACGTCATCGCCGCGATTCCAACGGCTATTGAAACAGAAGCCTATAACGCAGTTGAAAACTATAAGCTCAATGAAGATGGCACCATCGCAACGACTTTCACTTTTAATAAGGGGAGTTTCGATGGCAAATTGAAAGCTTACCACCCCAAAGGTTTTGTCATAGAAAACAGCGGCAATGCGCTGTGGGGCATGCAGTTTATCTGGCCCATCAAAGCCGAATATCGCATTGCTTATCTAGACCCTGGCTACACAAAAACAGTCATTGCGCGCAATGCACGTGATTACGTTTGGATCATGGCGAGAAAGCCTGTATTGAGCGATGAGGAATATACAGAATTAACCAGCTTTGTTGGCAAACTTGGCTATGACTTAAGCAAATTGCGCAAAGTGCCACAAAACGGCAAACAGCGTTAAAAGTAGTAAAAGCTGATTGTAACAATTCAAGTAGTCTTTCAAGTAGTGTAGGGAATGATATTTACTATGTTTAAAAAACTGATTCACTGGTTCGATAACGAAGCGGCCAATTCAGAAAGTGCTATTTCAGAGTCCTCTACTCTAGAAGGCTGGGCAGATGTGGACTGGCAACGCGTCATTCCATTTATTGCGCTACATTTGGCTTGCTTTGCTGTGTTCTGGGTTGGTGCTAGCTGGTTTGCCGTCATTTTCGCGATCGTTCTTTATGCTGTCCGCATGTTTGCGGTTACCGGCTTTTATCACCGCTATTTTTCTCACAAAGCTTTTCGCACCTCACGTTTTATCCAGTTCATTTTAGCCGTGCTAGGCGCTACAGCAGTCCAGCGTGGCCCCTTATGGTGGGCATCACACCATCGTGACCACCATGTGAATTCAGATGAATACGAAGACGCTCATTCTCCCGTACAGCATGGTTTTTTATGGAGCCATTTAGGCTGGTTTTTATCCAATAAACATTTTGCCACCAAGACCGAGCGTGTTAAGGAGCTAGCTAAATATCTGGAATTAAGGTTATTAGATCGCTTTGACGTCATCGTGCCGATATTGCTTGCGATAGGGATTTACCTGTTTGGCAGCTTCCTGGAAAGTACTGCTCCACATCTCAATACCAATGGCTGGCAGTTATTAGTATGGGGCTTTGCCATCTCCACGGTGGTTCTTTATCACGCAACATTCACTGTCAATTCACTTGCCCACGTATGGGGCAAACGCCGCTACGCGACCAGCGACCAGAGCCGTAATAACTTATGGATCGCCTTAGTAACGCTAGGCGAAGGCTGGCATAATAACCATCATCATTTTCCCGGTTCGGCAAGACAAGGCTTCTACTGGTGGGAAATTGATTTCACCTATTACGGATTGAAAGTACTCGCTGCACTAGGATTAATATGGGACTTGCGCATCGTGCCTGTGGAAATTCGAGAATCAAGAAAAATAAACTAACTAAAAATCTAAGGGAAGCATTCGTTTGAAAATCGCTATTATCGGCAGCGGGATTGCAGGCAATACGCTTGCATACCATTTACACCAAAATCATGAGATCACCGTGTTTGAGGCTGAAAGCCATATCGGCGGTCACACCCACACCCATGAAATTAGACATGAAGGTAAAGATATCTCCGTTGATACTGGCTTTATCGTTTTTAATAACCGCACTTACCCCAATTTTATGCAACTGCTAGATGAGTTAAAAGTAGCCTGGCAGCCAAGCCAAATGAGTTTCAGCGTGCGCGATGAAAAAACTGGCTTGGAATATAATGGTACCAATTTAAATAGCTTGTTCGCCCAACGCAGCAACCTTTTCAAACCTTCGTTTCATAAGATGATTCGTGACATCCTGCGTTTTAACGAAAGCGCATTAGAACTCTTAAACGATGGTAAAGAGATCAAACTGGGTGATTATTTACGTCAAGGCAATTATAGCCAACAATTTATAGACAACTACATCATTCCAATGGGTTCAGCGATTTGGTCAACCGATGCTAAACAGATGTTGGATTTTCCGGCACGATTTTTTGTGCGATTTTTCCATCACCACGGTATGCTTACTGTCAATAACAGGCCTGAATGGCGCACTATTACTGGCGGTTCAGCCAGCTATGTTAAAGCGCTCACTGAGAATTTTAAGTACAAAATTCACTTGAATACGCCCATAGAAAGCGTGCGTCGCTTAAAGACTTCGGTGCGCGTAAAACCCTTATTTGGCGAAGAAGAGAAGTTCGATTATCTATTCTTTGCTTGCCACAGCGACCAGGCTTTAAAAATACTAAGCGATGCTTCCCCCGCAGAAAGCGAAATTCTGAGCGCGATTCCCTACCAAGAAAATACTGTTTACTTGCATCATGACATATCACTCATGCCTAAACGCAAGCTGGCCTGGGCGGCTTGGAACTATCACCTACCCCCGAAACCGATAGGTAACGTTGCCGTGACTTATAACATGAATATATTGCAGAACCTGCAATCGAACGAGCCCTTACTCGTCACGCTTAACCATACCGACTTAATCAACCCGGCCAAGGTGTTCAAGCGCATTAAATACATGCATCCGGTCTATACGCTTGCCGGTGCAGCAGCGCAGGCTAGGCACAGCGAAATCAGCGGTATCAACCGCACAGGCTATGCCGGTGCTTATTGGCGCAATGGCTTCCATGAAGATGGCGTAGTCAGCGCATTAGAGGCACTTAAGCATTTTGAGCGAGCTCAGTCAGATTTAATCGCATGACTAAAAATGAATAGTGCTATTTACACAGGCCTGGTGCAACACCGCCGCTTTCTGCCGAAATCGCATCAATTTCAATACCAGGCCTTTATGATGTATATAGACTTGGACGAACTCCCTACTTTGTTTGATCACTGCACTGCTTGGTCTTACAACAAGCCAAATCTTGCGTACTTCAAGCGTGCTGATTATTTTGGCGATAAAACTAAGTCATTAAAAAATGAGATTCTTGCAAAAGTCGCGCAGGAAATTCATAAAAAACCGGCAGGTAAAGTCTGCTTGCTGACAAATCTGCGCTATTTTGGTTACTGCTTTAACCCCGTGAGTTTCTATTATTGCTATGCGGCCGACAACCAGACATTGCAAGCGATTGTTACGCACATCACGAATACACCATGGGGCCAAGATTATGCCTATGTGCATGATTGCTCGAACGGAAATTCAAGTCTGAACCTGGGTTTTAATTTCCAGAAATCATTTCATGTGTCGCCTTTTATGCCTATGGATATTGATTATATCTGGCAATTCTCGCGGCCTGGCGAGCATTTGAGTGTGTACATGCAAAACTGCCAGACTCGTAAAAATAATCAAAAAATGCTAACCGAGAAAATTCCCGGTGAGATGCAAGGCGAAAAGATGTTTGACGCTACGCTAACATTACAACGGCTGGAATTAAGCCCAAAAACGTTAAACCTCATTCTGCTTAAGTATCCGTTCATGACAATCAAAGTCATCGCTGCGATCTATTGGCAGGCGCTACAACTATGGCTAAAACGCATCCCTTTCCATTCTTATCCCACTAACGCAAATTGATCCATCACACAAAAATGCTAAATTCGAACCTATCCGCTGAAACTTTAACCGTTAGCCTGAGGCAAAAAAGCCGCTCTAAATGGGTTGCTGATTTTGCTAAAGCGCAGATATTGAAGCGCCTGGAACGATTAGAGACGGGGCATTTAACCCTGGTTGATGCTGGCAAAAAGCATTCCTTTGGCAATTCTGACAATATAAGCGCAACCATTACCGTGCATGACCCGCGTTTTTACGGTGAGATTGCCTTTGGTGGCAGTATTGGTGCGGGCGAAGCTTATATGCTCGGTTACTGGAGCGCCGACAACTTGACTGATGTGATACGACTGATGTGCATCAATCAACACGTAATGGATAGCCTGGAAGGCGGTTACCAGTGGCTGACTAAGCCGCTTATGAAGGTGTTGCATTGGCTTAACAGTAACACCACAGAAGGAAGCCGTAAGAACATCGCGGCCCATTATGACTTGGGTAATGATATGTTCGCGCTTTTCCTGGATTCGACCATGATGTATTCGAGCGCCATCTTCAATGCCTATACACATAACTTGCGCGCAGCTTCTGAGCTTAAACTTAAAACCATTTGCGATAAATTACAGTTAAAACCGACTGATCACGTGATAGAAATCGGCACGGGCTGGGGTGGTTTTGCCATTTATGCGGCCATGAATTATGGCTGCAAGGTCACCACCACAACCATTTCAAAACAGCAATATGAACTGGCAAAACAGCGTGTCTATGAAGACGGCCTGCAAGACAGAATCACGCTGCTGTTAAAAGATTACCGCGATCTGGAAGGCCAGTATGACAAGCTAGTCTCCATTGAGATGATAGAAGCCGTCGGTTATCAGTTCTATGATACGTATTTCGCTAAAGTCGGCAGTCTGTTAAAACCCAATGGACTTGCGCTTATCCAGGCCATTACTATTGCAGACCAGCGTTATGAAAGCGCGAAGAAATCAGTAGATTTCATCCAGCGCTATATTTTCCCTGGTTCGTGTATACCATCTAATACTGCCATGCTGAGTAGCATTACTAAAACGAGCGATTTGCGTCTGTTTGATCTGGAAGACATCGGTCCGCATTACGCAACTACTTTGCGAATCTGGCGCGAGAACTTTTTTGCTAATATTGAAGCCGTGCGCAAGCTTGGTTATTCCGAAGAGTTCATCAAGATGTGGGAGTTTTATCTATGCTATTGCGAAGGCGGTTTCGCGGAACGTGCCTTGGGTGATGTACATCTACTTTTGGCAAAACCGGAGAACCGCAGGGCTGCATTAATTTAGCGTATCTCAAGCCCATGCCATCATGTACCATTGCGCTACATGAAAGAGATTCAATACACAGAAAATGCTCCCCTGGAATGGCGCGATGGTCAGCCCTACTCTACACGATTTCAGGATATTTACTTTTCTAGCGATGATGGTCTGGCAGAAACCGATTATGTATTCCTGCAAGGCAACGATTTATCCAGACGATTTCAGCAATTGGGTTCTACAGAGTTCACTATCATGGAGACTGGTTTTGGTACTGGTCTTAACTTTCTCTGTGCCGCCAAACTATGGCTAGAATTGGCACCAACAGATGCTAAGTTAAATTTCATCAGCACGGAAAAATATCCGCTTACATCGAATGACATCGCCACAGCTCATATGTTATGGACTGATTTAACCAGCCTTAGCAAGCAGTTTCTCGACATTTATCAAAACATACTTGATTCAGTATCCGTAGCCCTATTCGATAATCGTATACAGCTCACATTATTGATAGGCGATGCAAATAATACTTTAAGCTGTGTAGTCAGTGAAGTGGACGCCTGGTTTCTAGATGGTTTTGCGCCCTCTAAAAATCCGGATATGTGGCAAGCAACCTTGTTTGCTCAGATGGCTAGACTTTCCAGACCAGGAACGACTCTCGCCACTTTCACGAGTGCTGGCGATGTGCGCCGCGGCTTAGAGGCTGCTGGTTTTGAAATCTTCAAGCGGTGTGGTTTCGGCAAAAAACGTGAAATGCTAATCGGGCAATTTGTGGATGTTTCCAAAGCATGAATGCTGTCCCGGAAACTGCAATCGTCATAGGTGGTGGCATTGCTGGCTGCAGCACCGCCTACATGCTCGCAAAGCGCAATATTCAGGTTACGCTCATTGAACGTAACTCCGCGCTGGCAATGGAAGCATCCGGCAATCCTGTTGCCGTGCTATATCCGCGTTTAACCGGCCAAGATACTGCTTTAGAAAAGCTTAATGTCCATGGCTATCTCTTTACCTTACAGCTATTGCAAGGACTCGGGCTAGCGCGCTGTAACTATAAGGCCTGCGGCGTCATACAGCTTGCCATGGATAAAAAGCAACAGCAGAAAAATATTCTACTAGCTACTCAACACTCAGACAGAGAGTTTTTTCTGGGCCTAAATTCTGTCCAGTTAAGCCAATTATCAGGCCTGGATTTGGCCTACCCTGGCTTATACTTTCCTAAAGCAGGCGGCATCAATCTGGCGCATTTGTGTATTGTGTTAACAGAGCATCCCAATATTCGCGTCCTTACGAACACACAGGCTTTAGACATCAAAAAAACTGCTATTGGCTGGCAGATAGATGCGGGTCCAAGCAGCATTGCGGAAGCTGATATCGTGGTCATCGCTAACGCCTCAGATGCTAAGCAACTCCATCAGAGTGCGCATATTCCGCTGGCCGCCACACGCGGGCAATTGACTAATTTACAGGCAACTACGGAAAGCAAGCAACTCAAAACTATTATTTGTGGAGATGGTTATATCAGCCCCGCTGAAAATGGCCTGCATTGCCTGGGCGCCACGTTTAATCACCACGATAATGACACAAGTATCCGTGCTGCCGATCATCAGGAAAATCTGCAGCTTCTTAAAAACATGTCGCCGTCATTATATGAAAGCTTGCAACATAACATCGTTTCCGGGCGCGTAGCGTGGCGCAGCCAGACTCCAGATTATCTGCCCGCTGCAGGGCAGTTGCTGGATAGGGATATATTGGAGGAAAATCGGTATTTCTATAATGATACTCCGGATAAATTACCTTTCGCAGATGGCTTATATACCAATATAGGGCATGGCGCTAAAGGCTTTTTAAGTGCACCAATCTGTGCGGAAATCATCGCCGCGCATGCCACAGGTAAAGCTACGTTTGCGCCTACTGAATTGTGTAATGCTTTGCAACCAAACCGTTTTATCCTGCGCAAAATGGGCTTAAAGTTATTAGCACAGAATTTGATTAGAGCTTGATTTCCGCATAGCAGCCACACTCATGTAAAATCGTCTCATGCAGAACACTTCACCTCCCTCTTCATCCATAGCCTCACTCTATCAGCAGGCTTATGTCTTGCATCGCAATGGCCAGTTTGCGGAAGCGGAAGCGTTATACAAACAAGTCATTGCCCTACAAGAAAATCACGCCGATGCACACCACATGTTGGGCCTGGTGTGTTACCAGACCAATCGAACTACGGAAGCAATTGAACACATTTCAAAAGCATTATCCATTGCACCACGACTCCTGGATTATCTCAACAACCTGGGGTTAGCATTGCGAGCGAACAAGCAGGCTGAAGATGCATTAAAAAGCTTTCAGCAGGCTATTTTGCTGCAGCCCAAAGACTTAGATGTGCAGCTTAATATTGCCAATACTTTACTGGAATTACAAAGATTCGAAGAAGCGGCAACTTATTATCGCCGTGTGCTTAAAGCGCAAAATAGACAGGATTTACGAAGCGCTTTGGCGCATTGCCTCTCCAACCTAGGGAATCAGGCACATGCCGCAGCGCAATATGCAAGAGCGGAATCATATTTTTTGGAAGCCATTGTTCATACCAATACTGATGCCGCTTTTTATTACAACTTAGGTAATGCACAACGGGAGTTAGGAAAACCTGCCGAAGCAGCAAAACAATACCTAAAAGCCATTCAATATGCACCGGATGATGCCGATGCCTATAACAACCTTGGCAACGTGCAGCGTGAGCTGGGCCAACTTGATTTAGCGATTGCCAGCTATGAGCAAGCGCTCAAAATCAACCCAAAGCTTTATCATGCCAAAGTACATTTGATTCACCAAAGGCAGCATATCTGCGATTGGGATAATCTCGATAGCAATATTAAGCAAGTACGTGAATGGATAAACACTCAGCCACAAGCACAGATCTCGCCTTTTGCCTTTCTAGCTATGCCAGGTACGACTGCTGAAGAACAAAAACAATGCGCGAATAATTGGGTAAAGAACCGTTATTCAGAGCTGATTAAAAAAGGTAATGACCTAAATTTTCATAAATCAGACTCACATGGAAAGATGCGTATTGGCTATTTATCCGCCGATTTTCGGCTGCATCCGCTGGCATTTTTGATCAGCGAGTTGATTGAGCTGCATGATAGAGCTGAATTAGAAATCCATGCTTTTTCTTATGGCGTTAACGATAAATCTAGCGCTAGAACCCGGCTGGAAAAAGCCGTTGATTACTTCCATGATATCCGCAACTTGCCTGACCTTGACGCAGCTAAAAAGATACATGAATGTGAAATCGATATCCTGGTCGACTTAACCGGCTTTACACAGACCAGCCGTAGCGGTATCGCCGCCTTGCGTCCTGCGCCAATTAACGTGAACTGGTTAGGTTTCCCAGGCACCATGGGCAGCTTTGATGATAAGTCTTTGTTTGACTATATATTGACCGATAACTTCATTTGCCCGCCTGAATACGCAGATGATTATGCGGAAAGTCTGGCGGTGCTGCCGGATTGCTACCAACCCAATGACAGGCAGCGGCCTATTGGAAACACACCAAGTCGTGAAGCATGCGGTTTACCGGATAATGTCTTTGTATTTTGCAGTTTTAACCAATCATACAAAATCACGCCTGATGTTTTTGCCGTGTGGATGCGTTTATTGAATGCTGTGCCCGACAGTGTGTTGTGGCTGTTGGATTGCAATCAATGGGCTAAAGATAACCTGCTTAAAGAAGCTGCTAAATTGGGTATAACGAGTGACCGAATAATTTTTTCTCCACGCGTTGCAATTGCCGACCACTTGCCCAGGCATGCCCACGCGGACTTATTCCTGGACACACTGCCTTACAACGCCCATACCACTTGCAGCGATGCGCTATGGATGGGTGTCCCTGTATTGACCTGCGCTGGTGAAACTTTCGCCTCCAGGGTCGCTGGAAGTCTACTTACGACCGCTGCTTTAGCAGAATTGATTACCTACAACTTGCAGGATTACGAAACCAAAGCTTTGCAACTAGCCAGCAACCCCGCACAACTGCTAAAAATAAAAGAAAAACTACTCAGGGATAAAACCGATTCCAGGCTGTTTGATACAGCACGCTTTGCCAAATCTTTGGAAGAGACATACCAAGTAATGTGGAATCAAAAAATTATGCTAAAGTCATAAAAAATTTGAATCACCACACTTCCACATAATAAAAACTAAAGCATTAGGACTTCGCTCATGGCCGCTATCGACATCACCCCTATCTTAAAATTCATGCTGGATAAAGGTGGTTCTGACCTGTTTTTTAGTACAGGTGCGGCGATCCATATTGAGGTAGAAGGTGATACGCTTCCTATCAATGCGCAAATCATGGCACCCGGCGTTATCAAGGATATCGCCTATTCCATCATGAGTGCGGAGCAAATCAAAGAGTTCGAATCCACACTGGAATGTAACTTTGCGATAGGTAAAAAAGATATCGGCCGCTTCCGTATCAACGTATTCAAACAACGTGGCGAAGTGGGCATGGTGATCCGCCATATTAAAACTGATATTCCTTCAATAGAGACTTTAGGCCTGCCGCCTATTCTAAAAGATCTGATCAACCGCAAACGCGGCTTAATTCTTATGGTAGGCGCTACAGGCTCGGGTAAATCCACTTCTTTGGCGTCGATGATAGACCACAGAAATGAAACGACGACTGGTCACATTCTGACGCTGGAAGACCCGATTGAATTTGTCCATCCCCACAAAAAATCTATCGTGGACCAACGTGAAGTCGGCATTGATACTTTGTCATTTGAAAACGGCCTTAAAAATGCTATGCGCCAGGCACCTGATGTGATTTTGATTGGTGAAGTGCGTGATATGGATGGTATGAAGAATGCCCTTGCCTACGCTGAAACCGGCCACCTATGCCTAGCAACATTGCACGCTAACAATGCCAACCAGGCACTTGAGCGCGTGATCTCTTTTTTCCCTGAAGAAGCCAAAGCCGGTCTGCTATTGGGCATGTCCATGAACCTGGTGGCGATTATTTCGCAGCGCCTGATCCCGGGCAAACTCAGCAAGCGTGTTGCAGCGATCGAGGTGATGATCAATACGCCTTACATGTCCGAGCTGATTGAAAAACAGAAGATGAACGACATGAAAGAAATCATGGCGGATAACAATGATATCGGCATGATGACTTTCGACCAGTCGTTATTCAAGCTGTTTGCTAACGGCAAAATTGATGAAGACAACGCCTTGGCCAATGCCGACTCCCGCAATGACTTATCACTTAAAATTCGCTTTGCGGCAGAAGGTAGCCGTAATTCCAGCTTTAGCTAATTATGTAGCTTTCTATTGCGTATTGTTATTCAATGCAGCGAACACCGCTGCAGAGATAATCAACATTCCACCCAGCCATTCATTCCACGCCATCACTTCATGCGCTAAAAAATAGGATGCGATAGCCGCCACAACCAGCTCAAAAAGAAATAGTACCGAGGCACGAGTCGCTGTGATTTTAGTGACGCCATACTGCACCAAGCCCGTCGCTGCAATCAGCAATAGGGCAATCACCGTCAGGATAAGCCAATGTTGCGTTGTTAGCGTATGCGGTGTTGGAAACTTTTCATTGGTAAAAAGAATAAATAACAGCGATGCCAGTATCACCCCTATCCACACAGCGAATGATTTAGCACGTATGGTTAAATGGCTGGATTTTCTGGTAATGACATTGGTCAGCGAGAATCCTATACCGGCAGATAAGGCAAACCAGTCAGAATCGCTGCTAGGTAGAGGAAATGAAATTATTGGACTGGCAAAATCATACAGCATAATAAAGGCGCCGAGCAGCGAAATAGCGATAGCCACATAACCGGTCAGCTGGGTTTTCTCCTTCAACCAGAAATGCGCAAGTATCAAAGTCCATAGCGGTGAAAGATAGAATAGCAGCATTACCCGCATCACTTCGCCGTCAATCACGGCGAGCACGTAACTTAAATTTGTCCAACCTGCAATCAGGCTCAACCAGAGGATGCTGAAAGGTAGGTCAAATATGCCCCGCCAATATCTGCCAAAATACATCCCGGCAATTAATGTAGCGATGCAATAGGTATAAAAACTTGAAGCAACGCCTGAAATACCAGCTTCTGACAGTACGCGGTACGGATACCAGATAATGCCCCAACAAAGCGCACCAAACAGCAGCCCAAAGATCGCAAAGTAATTTTTACTATTATTGGAATTTATTGTTTTTTTATTGCTTTCGCTCACTGTAATCCTTGTTTCTATTCTGCTTTATTGAATGAATTCTTGCTCAATTGAATGCAGGCTATCTATAATTCAGCCTATGAATCCAAACCTCAACCTACTCCAGCCCTATCCTTTTCAACGTTTACGCGATCTGTTTAAAGGTATTACTCCGAATCCGGCTTTTGCACCTATCAATCTGTCGATTGGCGAGCCTAAACATGCCACGCCACAACTCATTAAAGATGCACTGGTAGATAACTTAGGAGGGTTAGCTAATTATCCCACGACTATAGGCTCTTTAGAGTTAAGACAAGCGATTTCCAGTTGGATTTCACGCCGTTATAATATTCCCGCGCTTAACCCGGATAAGGCCATACTGCCCGTCACTGGTAGTCGTGAGGCATTGTTTGCATTTGCACAGGTAATTATTGATAGCAGTAAATCCAAACCAATCGTCATTTCACCCAACCCTTTCTACCAGATTTACGAAGGTGCAGCGTTTTTAGCAGGCGCTGAACCTTACTTTTTGAATACATTGCCCGAAAGTAACCACGCAATGGATTTTGCCAGCGTGCCGGTTGAAGTTTTAAAGCGTACGCAATTGGTTTATGTATGCAGCCCTGGCAATCCTTCTGGCAAGGTCATGAGCTTAGCGCAATGGAAAGAAATATTTGAATTGTCAGACCGCTATGGCTTTGTAATTGCAGCGGATGAATGCTATTCAGAGATTTACTTTGATGAAGCCGTCCCGCCATTAGGCGCACTGCAAGCGGCTCACAAATTGGGGCGCAATTATAAAAACCTGGTGATTTTCAGTTCACTATCCAAGCGTTCGAATGTGCCGGGCATGCGCTCAGGCTTTGTAGCCGGTGATGAGCAGATAATCGAGAAGTTTGCCCTGTACCGCACTTATCATGGTTGTGCTATGAACCCGGCAGTACAAGCGGCAAGTTTAACAGCATGGAATGATGAAGCGCACGTGATTGAAAATCGCAGATTGTATGCTGAAAAATTCAATGCAGTCACACCTCTGTTGGGCAATGTCCTGCAAGTCGAAATGCCAGATGCGGCATTTTATTTATGGGCCAGAACTCACATTAGCGATACTGATTTTGCCTTAAACCTGTACCGTGACTATAACGTAACCGTATTGCCGGGTAGTTATCTGGGGCGTGATGCACATGGCATGAACCCTGGCAAAAACTTTGTACGTTTAGCTTTGGTAGCTAGCTTGAGTGAATGTTTAGAGGCTGCGAAACGTATCCAATCCATGCACTCTTGATATTAAATTAATTTATTAAGTTTAACTCTTAATTAATTGATTTATTTCATTAAATACCAATTCATTAATTGCCGGATTCAAGCAATCCAATTCCACCGTATTATCCATTCCTCGCAGCCAGGTAAGCTGGCGTTTAGCCAGTTGGCGCGTGGCAAAAATACCCCGATCACGTAATTCAGCAGCATCGTATTCACCTGCAAAGTGTTCCAGCGCCTGACGATAACCTACACAGCGCATGGATGTTGATTCAGGAGTCAATTGTGGATATTTTTGAATTAAAGCTTTAACTTCATCCACAAAACCCGCTGCCAGCATTTGGTCAAAACGTAACGCAATGCGCTCATGCAAAACTTTGCGTTCACTTGGCACAAGGGCTATTTTCAAAAATTTATAAGGCAACGCCTCGCTAGTTTGCTTGGCATATAAATCCGTCATGCTCTCGCCAGTGAGTTCAAACACTTCCAAGGCACGCTGTATACGTTGTGCATCATTGGGTTGCAAGCGTTCAGCGGTAACAGGGTCAATCAGCGCGAGCTTTTCATGCATGGCAGGCCAGCCTATCAAAGCAGCTCTTGCATCTAATCTTGCACGTACTTCCTGGTTCGCTTCTGGCAAGCCACTTAGACCACCCTCTAATGCTTTGAAGTAAAGCATGGTTCCGCCTACCAGCAGAGGAATTTTGCCGCGTGCGGTAATGTCCGCCATCAGTCGCAAAGCATCATTTATAAAGTTGGCGACAGAGTAAGCGCTGGTCGGTTCGATAATATCAATCAGGTGATGCGGCGCTTTAGCTAGTATCTCTGCATTTGGCTTAGCGGTGCCGATATCCATGTCTTTGAAAACTAATGCAGAATCAACACTGATGATTTCCACAGGCAGCCTGGAATAAAGCTCGACAGCCGCACCAGTCTTACCGCTAGCGGTTGGGCCCATTAGGAAAAGTGCTGGGGCTAAGGAGTTATTAGTAGCAATCTTATTCATAATGCGACCATATTCTAAGCACTTTAACGATCTTTTCAGTTTCTAACACTTGATAAACCAAGCGATGCTGAATATTGATACGGCGGGAATATGCACCGGTTAAATCGCCGATAAGTTTTTCATAAGGTGGAGGATTCTGGAAAGGATTTTCAGCAATAACTTTTAACAGCACTAATGCTTTATCTTTTAGCCCTGCTGCACTTAAGTGTTTAGCATCTTTTTGCGCTGCTTTGGTATATAGCAGCTGCCAACTCGCCATGTTCTACCAATCTAACTTAGTAGATAATTCAGTTACCGGCGTATTCATGCCTTCACGGATTGATTCACGCATATTAGGAACGGATAGTAAAAACAATGTCTCTTGCATAGCAGCCCAATCATCGGCGGCCACTAACACAGCGTTATTACGTTTACCCGTGATTACCAAAGGCTGATGCGAAGTTGCAGCTTCGTCAATTAAGCGATAAAGATTAGTACGGGCTGTGCTGGCTGATAGTGTTTGCATGATAAGTCTCAATAAGAACTCATAAATGGTACGCTTTTACGTACGAAATATCAAGAGTTCCTATTTTAAGTTTTTTTAAAACAAGACTCGAGGAAATAGTTTCTATCTTTCCTCTTCATAATAACGCATCATGATTCCACTCAGTTTCCCCCCAGTAAGATTCCAAAAATTGTTTAATGCTCGGTCAATCATCCGTTTTGCTGCTTCTTTTGGAATAGAAATATCACTACCATCTTTGATATGTTTCAAATGATTCCGATGATAATTTGCTATATCATTAAATTCTTTTTTTTTAGTATTTCTTCACCATTCAATATACTAAATCCTACACATGCATTAGTAAAATTAGATAGGTCGGTTTCACCGCCAGCACTTTCAATAATTTTTCCTAAAATTTCTTCACTAGCTCCAGCTAATGTAATTGTAGAAATGTAGTATTTTTCATCAAGATAAAGTTTGATTGCCCGCTCTAGCTGATGGACTGCGATTTCTAACTTTGAATAAATCGGGGTTTTATTTACATCTATAAGGGGACGTTTTGCCACAATTACTTTCCCCGCATAAACATCTTGTCTAAATCGCTCATATTTACCTGAAACCACGTTGGTCGTCCATGGTTACACATGCCTGAGCGCTCCGTTGCTTCCATATCACGCAACAAAGCGTTCATTTCAGTGATGGTCAATATACGGTTTGCGCGTACGGCAGCGTGGCAGGCCATAGTGCCGAGTAGCTCATTCCTGCGTTCGGTCAGCGCCCGCGTTGCGCCGTATTCACGTAAGTCTTTTAATACATCGCGAGCCAAGGTCACAGCATCAGCATCTTGAAGCATGGTAGGTACAGCACGCACCGCTAATGTTGTGGGAGAAAGCACTGCAATATCAAAACCCAGTTGTTGCAAGCTGCTATCGCTGCTTGCCAGTGCCTCTTGCACGGTAGCGACTTCTAACCTATCCGCATTAAAACTTACCGGGATTAGCAAAGGCTGCATAGGTACAGTTTTGTGGTCTAGCGCATTTTTAAGTTTTTCGTACATGATGCGCTCATGAGCAGCATGCATATCAATCACCACCAAACCAAGCTTATTCTGCGCCAGCACATACACGCCATGGATTTGAGCTACTGCAAAACCTAGTGGAAAGTCTTCAATAGGCTGCTGGGATTGGTTCTCAAACTCTTCCGCATAACATACGGGGCTGGCAAACTGGCGCTCTTGGGTTGCGTTTGCGTTAGCGCCAAACAGCGTTTGGTAAAAACTGCTGGGTTCATTTGCCGCCAGGTTAATCTGCGACTGATAGATAGGATAAGGCGTTTGGACGTTTTGATAGGTATTATTGCTGAACGGATTATGCGCAGCTTGGCTTGCAGTCACTGCATTAGAAACGCCGGTTGGGGTCGCGAGTGCTTTATGTAGCGAATGGAAAATAAATCGGTGGATAGACTGCCCATCCCTGAACCTGACTTCTGTCTTGCTCGGATGTACGTTTACGTCTACCAGGTTAGGGTCTAACTCTATAAACAATACGAATGCCGGATGGCGGTCATGATGCAGCACGTCCTGATACGCCTGGCGGATAGCATGCGCAATAAGCTTATCGCGCACAAAACGGCCGTTCACATAGACATATTGCGTATCGCGGCTATTACGATTGTAAGTGGGTTTAGCGGCGATTCCCCACAGACGCAAGCCCGCCGCAGATTCATCTAGCGCAATAGACTCGGCAGAAAACTCCGCACCTAAAACTTCGCTAAAGCGCTTTTCTGGTGGGCTTACTGCATAACGGCTAAGCGCCCTGCCATTATGCTGCAACATAAAGGCCACATCAGGACGGGAAAGTGCTACGCGATGAAAAGCCTCTTCGCAATGGCCAAATTCAGTGCCTTCGGTTTTGAGGAATTTACGCCTTGCTGGGGTGTTGAAATACAAGTCGCTCACTTCAATGACCGTACCGCCATCAAGTGCGGCAGGCTCTATTGGCGAAATTTCACTGCCATTGGAAGTAATGCGCCATGCGTGCTTGGTATCGAGCGCCCTGCTGCTGATTTGCGTGCGAGAAACCGAAGCGATACTGGCCAGCGCCTCGCCTCGAAAACCCAAGCTCGCAACAGCTTCCAAGTCTTCTAATGTGGAAATTTTACTAGTGGCATGGCGCGTAAGCGCCATAGTTAAATCATCTTGTGCAATCCCGTTGCCGTTATCAGCAACCCGCAATTGCTTAACACCACCCTGTAAGAGGGAAACTTGTATGTCTGTGCTGCCCGCATCTAGGCTATTCTCGAGTAATTCCTTGAGCGCAGAGGCTGGACGTTCTACCACTTCGCCTGCGGCAATTTGGCTGATAAGCTGGTCGGGTAAAAGGCGTATTTGCATAACTTCTTCTAGGTTTATTCCCGGCTAACTGCATCCGGTTGTTGCGCAGGTTGTTGTATCGCATTTTACCTGCATCGTACTTTACGGTAACGACAATTTATATTAATTCCAGCCTGACAGAACGATTTTGCCAATCGTGCTACCTGATTCAAGTTGGGCATGAGCTGCACGCAAGTTAGCGGCATTGATAGGTTTCTTGATTTCATTGACTGTAGATTTTATTGTGCCATAGTCTACTAACCTGGAAATCCGTTCGAGTATATGATGTTGCGCTATCATGTCGTCCGTTTTATAAGTTGAGCGCGTAAACATGGACTCCCAAACAAAGGTCGCACTTTTGGCTTTGAGCAACGTAAGGTTTAGCGGTTTTTCTGAATCGACCAGCGCACATATCTTGCCCTGAGGTTTAATTAATTGCACCATAGCTTGGAAATAATCATCAGTACTGCTGTTGCATAGTATGTAATCCACGAGCGGAATATTGAGCGCATACATTTGCGGAGTGAGTTCCTCGCGATGATTAATAACTTCATCCGCGCCCAAATTTTTTACCCATTGTATGGTTTCGGGTCTAGATGCAGTCGTCACCACTTTTAAACCGGCTAGTTTTTTAGCGAGTTGAATTGCAATAGAGCCTACCCCGCCTGCACCCCCGATAATGAGAATACTTTCACCGTGATTCCTTGCTGGGTCTTCAAGGATACCTAATCTATCAAATAAGCTTTCCCAAGCCGTCACCGCGGTAAGAGGAAGTGCGGCACCCTGCTCCATGGTAAATGTTTGTGGCATATGCCCGACCAGGCGTTCATCCACCAACTGGTATTCCGCATTGGTGCCGCTTCGATTAAGCTCTCCTGCGTAAAACACCTTATCGCCTACATTGAATAAACTGGCTTCAAAGCCTGCATCTACAACAATACCTGCGGCATCCCAACCTAAAACTTTGGGTAGCTCTTCAACCTTATCTTTGGGTTTGCGAATCTTGGTATCAATGGGGTTAACGGCAATGGCATGAATATTAACCAGCAAATCTCGACCTATTGGCTTGGGAATTTCCATTTCGAAATCTATCAGCGAAGCGGTATCTTCAATTGGCAAGTAGCGCGTTAGACCGATAGCTTTCATATATGCAAATCCTTTTGGCAAGCAACGTAAGAAAATATGACACCTAATATACACAATATTTTATAGCCAATGTTGGCATCTTGCGCTACATTCAGCGCTATGCAGAACAGGCCTTCCGAACAATCAAAAGCTCAATATAGCAGCGCTTACTCCAACCAATTTGTACTGGCTCGCAGCTTAAACCGCCACCTTCATTTCTACCTTGGCCCGACCAATTCCGGAAAAACCTACCATGCTTTGATGGCGCTAGAAAAAGCCAAGTCTGGTATTTACCTGGCACCTTTACGGTTGCTCGCCATGGAGATTCGTGACCGCTTAGTAGCTGCAGGCGTGCCATGTAATTTAATCACAGGGGAGGAACGCGTGCTCATGCCGGGTGCGCAGCACACAGCATCGACCATTGAGATGATGAACCCGTCAAAATTAGTTGAAATCGCCGTCATTGATGAGATACAGATGCTGCAAGACCCGGACCGAGGTTCTGCTTGGACAGCCGCCTTGATTGGTGCGCCTGCGAGCCAAGTATATATCTGCGGTTCGAATACAGTCACAGAACCTTGTATCAAAGCTATAGAGTCATTAGGTGAAACTTATGAGATTACTTTAACCGAGCGCCTCACACCGCTAATCGTTGAACATGAAAGTCTATGCGGGAAGCATTATAGTAAACAAAAACTGAAACCAAAGTTGCAAAAAGGTGACGCCGTTATTGCATTTAGCCGCAAAGATGTGCTGACTTTATCAGCACGCTTTAGACAGTGGGGCTTCAGCGTAGCGAGCATTTATGGAGCACTTTCGCCTGAAGTACGGCGAACGGAGTCTAAGCGTTTTTGTAACAACGAAGCTGATATTTTGGTGGCAACAGATGCGATAGGCATGGGTTTAAACCTGACCATTCGCCGCGTGATTTTTTCCGCCACACACAAGTTCGATGGCGTGGCTTCGCGCTTGCTCAATGCGACTGAAGTACGACAGATTGCCGGGCGTGCAGGCAGGTTTGGCATTTACCCGACTGGTTATGTGAGCGTGTTAGAAGATGATGAGTTGATACACATCGAACATATGCTCACCACTGATGATCGCTCAAATTTAAACAAGCTACCGATTGGCATGAGCTTCGGCGATGTTGAAAAGCTAGGGCACAAACTGCATACTCGCAAGATTGCGGAAGTGCTGCTTTATATGCATGAGCGGCAGCAATTTAATGATGAACTGTTCATTTCTGCTCCGCTGGGCACGCAGATTTCGCAAGCTTTACTGGTAGATGAAATTGCGCCTGTTATGTCGTTGAAAGACAAATACCTCTTTGTCTGCGCGCCGATAGCCTTGAATGTAGCGTATGAAAAAGATTACTACCTGCTTTGCCTAAAAAGCGTTGCGGCATCTCAATTACGGCAGCTCCCTGCAGCGCCCACTTGGCTGGAATCCCTAAGCCCTAAGCATTTGGAAGCGGCTGAATTACTCTCTCACAATCTCAGTTTATACGCCTGGTTGAGCTTTAAATTCCCGAAGATTTTTATAGATAACGATAAGCTCGTAACATTGAGGCAACGGGTAAGCCGTTATATTGAGAATGCACTGCTTACTCAGGCAGGATATGGCGATACTGTCAGGGAGCAGGACTATTTAATGACTAAACGAAAATAGCTTTGGCTACTCTTTAGCAACTTTGGTCCTAGCGAGTGCCGGGTTTGTCGCAAAGTATTTTTTGATACCAGATAAAATAGAACTGACCAATTTATCCTGGTAAGCCTCGTCGTTTAATTTACGCTCTTCTTCAGGATTACTGATAAAGGCAGTTTCGACCAAGATAGACGGGATATCAGGCGACTTTAACACAGCAAAACCAGCCTGCTCTACATGGTTTTTATGGAGTGTATTGATCTCACCAATATGCCCAAGCACTGCCTTGCCAAGCTTTAAACTATCGTTAATCGTCGCTGTCTGCGAAAGGTCCAGCAAGGTTCTGGCTAACACCGGGTCTTTATCATCTAAACTAACGCCGCCAATTAAATCTGACTCATTTTCCTTTTTCGCTAAATAGCGTGCGCTGGCACTGGTTGCGCCGCGTTCAGATAAGGCAAACACCGAAGAGCCGCGTGCAGATTGGTTGGTAAAGGCATCCGCATGGATAGACACGAACAGGTCAGCCTGCAATTTACGCGCTTTCACTACGCGACCATGTAAAGGAATGAAGTAATCACCATCGCGCGTCAGTACGCCGCGCATGCCAGGTTCGCTATCAATTTTGGCCTTTAGACGCTTTGCGACCATAAGCGTAATATCTTTTTCGTGACTACCGTTCGCACCGCGTGCGCCCGGGTCTTCGCCACCGTGCCCGGCATCAATCGCAATGACGATCTCACGCAGGCTTTCTTTTGTCAGTGGTTTAACGTTATCCGGAGATTTAATGATTTCAGCAGGTTTTGTTACGTCAGGCTTAGTCACCTCAGGTTTTGTAACTTCATGTTTAGGCAACTCAGAGATAGCGATTTCATCAGCTGTATCTGCATCCGGCGCAGGCAATGGTTCAATTACCGGCTTAGGTTCTGAGGCGCTGATAGAATAACCTTCGCCATGCACGTTATTCGGTGATGTTGTCGTGTTTTGGTTCGTAGGCTTAGAAGCTTGATTTGGAGTTGGGTGATTAGAACTTGTTTGATTGTTAGAACTTGTTTGATTGTTAGAACCAGCTTGATTATTAGGGCCTGTTTGATTGTTGGGGCCTGTTTGATTGTTGGAACTCGGCGTTTCACGCTGCTCGAGCATTGCCATCAGCGGATCTTTTATCGGATAAATGTCGAGTACGAGGCGATTCTTATACTCACCCGCTGGTGGCAAGGTAAAAGCATTTGGCTTTACCTCAGTCTTGAGGTCGATCACCAAGCGTACTATACCAGGCTTGAATTTCCCGACACGTACCTGCTTGATATACGGGTCGCTGGATAAAATTTTATCGGTCAATGTTTTCAAAGCAGGGTTCAAATCAATATCATTAATATCCACCACAATACGATCTGGATCTTTGATAATGGACATTTTATAAGTGATAGGGCTATTGGCTTCTAACGTGATCCGTGTGTAATCCTGCGCTGGCCAAACCCTGGCTGCCGTTACGCTATTTGCTGCAAATATAGCGCTGGAAAACAGGCCTAAGATTAATATGGCGATATAAGAGACTAAGTTTTTAACATTATATTTACTCATAGACTTTGGCTTCTTATAGCTTGTAATGATAGTTTTTGATAATAGTATCTAAATATTGCTGCCCGGGCACTGAGTGCGCGGTTAAACTTAGGTTGCGACCTGCGGTTTGTATTGTAAACGTAATATCCACATCCGGAACCGGCAATACATTCTCGGCTTTTTCAGGCCACTCAATAATACACACACTTTGCGGGTTAAAGTAA
>JBKJOT010000076.1:0-14130 GCA_046595335.1 Methylotenera sp. | reverse complement strand
CTTCCCGTTGCGTTTTGCTCAAATATTCGCCCAAGCGGTATCGCATTGGCACTATGCTTCCTATAATAGCTTTCTATATTATGCTGCAAAGCTGTAATGTGCCTGTTCGGGTTGTCCAGAAAGAAAGAAAGGTTTTTTATATTACCCCACACCCGCTTAAAGAACCCATCTTCTTTTACCTGATCCTCTTTAACGGCAGATTTATACTTTTCCCTGGCCAACGTAGCTTCCTGTAGTCCTTGTGGCTGCAAATTGGTTTTTTTAATCTTCTCCGCAAGCCCATCAATTAAAAAATCCCTAACAGCCTGGTGGTCCAACGGCCCATACTGTTTATCATTCCAGTTGTTTTCGATATGATCCATTGCGGCATCTACCATTTCTATTTGAGTGCGCCCCTTGTTATACAGATCCTTTATTATCTTGGCCGCATCATGGAAAAGCCCTTCGGATTTATCGCTGAACATAACCTGCTTCCCCCTGAACGCTTCTGGTGCGCGGGTTGCCTTTTCCGCCTTGGATAACAGTACCTTAATTTCACTATCAGAAACAGACAAATTAATGCCCATTGCCTTTAATGTTTTGCGTACAAAAGCGACTATCTTATCCCAGGTTTTGGGATAATTTGCCGGGTTTTCTGCTATTTCAGCAATATACTCCTGTCCTAATGTGCTTTTTTCCGCTGGTGAAAGTTCAGAAAGTTTTTTACCAAATTTCACCTGGGCTAATTTTGCCAGTTTGTCTTTTTGGCCTTTGACGGCGCCATCCACCAGGGAGGTTGCAAATTCTCCAACCCCTTCTTTTAAAACATTGACAACTCCTTTATGGCCTATTGTTTCATGCCGGAACACTCCTTCTGCCTTACCCATTGTTGGAATGTTGTCAGAAACCATGTACACTTTCCCGTCATGGTAAACACCCTCCACTTCAATCCCTTGTAATTTTGCGGCATCCTGTACCTCTTGCGGTAATTCACTTTGGGTTTTTACCACAATAGCATCCGGGTACTTTGCTTTAATAGCTTCATGCGTAGCCGGGGTGGTGTCCTTTAATTCAAATGCCTTTATTTCACCCTTTGTTGAAAACATAGATTCGCCACCACCATTAAATTTATTCGCAAAAGCCTCCGCACTTTTCTTATCCTTAAACAAGAAGCCTTTCACAAACCTTGTATAATAGCCTCCATGCGCTTTAGCCTCTTTTTTAATTTCATTATATTCTCCTTCACTTACTTTTTCAGAAATAGTAGCCTTATAAAATATCTCCCCGGTTTTTGTGTGTTTAAATTCTGTAACAGGTGATATTTTACCAGGCTGTCCTCCCGGTGCCTTGTTTTCTCCAATCTCCTGTTGGTCTGCCTTATCAATCTTAACCCTTTCCGGCGCATCCATTGTTTCAATACGATCAAAGAAATCGTTTATCTTTTCAGCGTTGGTAGCATCGCTGTTCGATTGAGATAAAGCCTCTGTTGGTTTCGATACTTTATCAATGATCACCACCCTGCTGCGCACCGCAGTTCCCGCCTGCTCGAATGTTACGGCAGGCAAGAGGACGGTTTTTCTCAAATGGGCATCCGGGTTATTTAACTTCCCTTTCTCGTTTTCTCCATATAGAAATTCTTCAAGCCTTTCAATAGCCTTCCCTTCCGGAATAATTGCAACCAACCTTCCGCCCTCCCGTAAATGTGAAAAGGCTTTGGCAACGTGATCCATTGCGGTCTTTCCGCTATGTCCAAACGGGGGATTCATCACAATAGCATCATACTTATTTACTACGTTATGATCCTCAAATCTTCCATTTATTACCCTTGGCTCGTTACCGCCGGTCCTTGCAGACAGTTTAGAATAAAGGTCAAACGACTGTTCTATTGCGGTAGTTCTAACCGTGTTTGGGAACCACATCGCTATTGCTCCGTGTCCACCGGACGGCTCCATTGCTGATTCACCAGGCTTTAAGGAAGCCCATTCTACCATTTTTTGGCCCAACGGTTCGGGTGTGGCAAAATAATCCAATCCCACCCTCTGATCGCGCCGTCCTTTTATTTTTTGATTAGTTGCGTAAACCAGTTTTGCTTTTTCAAATTCATTTACAATGGCATTTGATTTTTTGTCGTAATCTTTACCGCCCCGCCCTTGTTCTGCATGAGGCGCATCGGTTGAAGAATTAAATAACACCCCTTCGGCGTATGACCGGGTTAAATCTCGCGCATCCTCCCCAATAGCCAAATTCTCTGTGGTGCCAAGGCGCTTATTAAAGTTTTGTCCAAAATATGCTGTTTCAAGATCAAGCCCCAATAACGGGTATTCAAAAACAGCATCACTCATTTGGCCTATACGATACACCCTACCCTCTATTTGAAGGGAATTAATGGTGCTTAATGGCATTGAAAGGCTCATTAATACCCGTTGGTGCTTGCCTGTTTTATCGTGTAGCGAAATACCCTCTTTCCCGGCTTCTTCCTGGATTAATACTATATCCTTGCCGCTTCCGTCTGTATTAAAATCCGTAATAGCCTTTGACTTTAATTTTTTGTTGGTAATTCTTCCGTTAAAAAACCCAATTTGATCTCCAAAAGCATCTTTAAGCTGATCCACCGCAGACCTGTAATCCAAAGTTTTTTCATATTCCAGAATATATCCATGCCGCTGCCTGAATTTTTCTACCTGGCTTAGGGCTTCCTGGGCTTGCTCTTTTGATTTATCAGTTGAATAAGGGTTTGATAAAGCCGCTTTTGCATTAAGTTCTGTGGTTTCCAAAACCATTTCAAATGGAGGCCGCACCCTGGCTTCGTGCCGGCGGTGAAATATTACAACCTTTCGCCCTAATTCCAAATGTTTCTTTATCCTATCAATAGACATGGATGTTTTCAGGGATTCAAATAATTGTTGCGAATAGTTATGGTTATGAAAAACAAACCTGGCTGCATTGCGCAGTAAATTAAATTCGTTATGATCATAATTAAATATGTCATTAAATCCCTTGTTGAACCCGCTGCTATTAAACCCGCTAACTAATGGAAACTCCCGGCTATAATCCTTTTCAGAAACAAGCGGCCGTCCACTCATTGAACCGGAGGCCATTAATTTTTGCGCAAACTGAACTTCTTGCATCCCAACCGCTTCCGGGTTGTCTGTTTTTGGTATTAATTTGTGGTGGCTCCATTTATAAGCACTTCCAAAATTATCCAGGAAAAATTGACTTTCGGCATCTACCCTGCTACCGCTACTGTTCGTATTTGTTTTTTCTCCCCAATCAAACAAATACCCATTCGCATACCGAAGGTTTTTTCTTGTTTTAAATGGAGTGGCAGAAAGAAAAATGGTTTTGGTGTTTTCTACTGCTTTTTTAGCCCGCTCTCGTAAAAAAGGCTCCAACTGGTTCATCTTATTTTTAACCTGTTGAAGTTTTGCATCAATAGCATCCGTGTTATCGCCTTTTTTAATTGCCTCTTTATGCTCCGCCAATAACGCTTTATACTCTTTCCATAATGGCTGGGTACCGGTTATTCTTTCAAAAGCCCAACGCTCGTCTTTGTTGGAAATGGCATAGTGAGTGTAGGTACTTCTTGAAGTATCCCCTGTCTGGTTTTCCATTAACTTGTGCGCCTCGTCATATACCACCATATCAAAGTCGCGCTTCATCAAGGCTTCGTTTGCGCGGAAATTGGCATAAGTTGTAATTACAACCCCCTTCCCCCCATCTTTGGTATTGAGTAACGGATTGATAGTAATACCCATGTTTGGTCCATCTACTTCGGCCCAATCCTTTATTTTTTCCTGGCTTGGAACAATTATTAAGACATTCCCTTTCCCTCTTTTTATGGAGCGCTTTATTATTCCTAAAGCTGTGTATGTTTTACCGGTTCCGGTGCCGTTAGTAAACATCATACCCTTGCCATTGCCTGTTTCTGGCTTCCTGGCAGCGGTGTCAAAAAAACGATTTTCGGTTTTTAATACATCATCGTGCTGTTCTGGCAAAAGAAAGGGAAGGGTTTCGCGTATATTATCAATATCCCGGTCTGTAACAGGTACGGGTTCTGCCTCGCGCTGTTTTTTTATTTTTTCAACTAAATGCTTTTTTGCGGATTCTGCATAACTGACAGTTCCTTTTGCATTAGTTCCTCCACCTGTTCCACCTCCCCTTCCACCAGAAGAAGATCCTTCTGTGCTATTAAGGCTGCTTCCTCTGCCGTCAACACCTCCGGCATCTGCTCCCGTAAGCCCTGGCCCGGATATTGGCTTATGTAATTCGTTATCGCCAGGTTTTCCAGAAGGAGGGGAGAATAAGCCATCACCGCCCTCGCCACCCTCTTGTCCACTCCCGACTTCACCATTTCTTCCCTCCATTTCGCTTCCATCGCTTCCGCTTCTTCCTCGGTTGCCCGAAACATCGCCCTCATTCTTGGGTAGATTATTTTCTGCGTTTCCGCGATCCTGTTCGCTATTTCCTGGTCTATTATGTACATCGTCAAAGTTTTTTACAAGGTCGTCATAATTAAATTTCCGCAAATTAGCATCCATCAAATCTGCCTCTATATCCGAAGCCTCTGTATTGTAATATGCACTATAAGCAGCCTTAATTGCATCGAAACGCTCTTTGATTTTAGGGCCATACTTAGCATATAAATCTTCAATAATATCGGCAAATTTGTAAACCTTTCCTTTGGTGTATAGGCCGATAATCTTTACAGCCGCTTCCATCTTTTTTGGATCTAACCCGCCGGAAGTAAGTATATCAGAAGGCCCAAACAAATCATCCAGGGCATTGTCTAAATCCTTCTTAATATTTTCATCCCTTATTTTCCTTTTCGCTTGTTTGGATTCGCCACCTCCGGCAGCTTGCTGTCCTTTTCCTTTAGAAGGCTCTTGGTTTCCTTCCATTTTTTGGCCCGGTGTACCATGTTCACCAGTTGGAGTGCCGCCAGGGTTTTCTTGTTTTCCCTCTCTTGATTCGCCAGAATTTTGTCCTTCATTTAGGTATTCTTTTACAATTTCATAATCAGATTCAGACAACCCGTTTTCTTCTGTAAACAACTCCTTTGATAAAGGTAATGTTTCTTTGGTTAGTCCATGTGTGGTAATAATATCAGCCAGGTGGTCGTCAATAGCCTTTTCAATCTTTTTAACATTTTGGCTTTTATTTTCCTCCGGCATTTTGTAATCCACCCCAAAAACACTTTTTATTGCCTCGGCTTTTGAAAGACCTGGCTTCGCTTCTTCAAACATGGTGGCGGGAGTATCGGCTACCGCAGCGTTATATTCTTTGAACGCTTTTACTATTTCAGATTGTTTTTTGGTAGCCAGTATTTTTGCCATTTCCAACTCAACAGGTGTAAAGCGTTCTATTGGTCCTTTTTCAAATGCGTTACCCTGTTTTTTCCAGGCATCAAATTCACCAGCCCCGCTATTGATAAATTCGTGGGCAGCAAATATGGCATTTTGCACCTCCCGTACCAGCATCTTTTCTTTTGGCATATTAAACAAGGCTGAAAGGCTTTTTTCAACCCCGTTCCTGGCCGCGCCAGAAAGCCCATCTAATGTGTCTGCAATTCGCGGATCGGCATTTTCAAACAAAAATTCTTTTACAATGTTTGCAAGGTCTGTTAATGCCTCCGGCTTGATCTCTCCATTGCCGTCAAACATTGTGGCCAGTTGCGCTTCATTGATATATTTGGGTGCCAGCGATTTTATAACCTTATCAATGTTGCCCCTTATTAGGTTATTCATTGTTTCATCGCCCGTGGCACCATTAAATAAGATATTGAGCAACTTCCCTTTATCTTCATGGCTCATTCTCCTTGCTACCTGGGGAGCATCTACCCGCCTTTTGCCGCCAGTTTCAATGTCTTTCACATCGTAATTACCAAGGCTTATGGCGTGTTCATCAGTTGTGGCAATTTTTCTTACCAGAACCGGGTTTTTCATTTTGCTTACCTCTGCTGGATCTAAGCCGTATTTTTCGGCATTTTCAATTAATTGGGTGCGGTAATTACTATCTTCTTTTTTCACACCCTCGTAATGTCGCCTCAACCCTTCTGCCCGGTTATTACCTTGTATTACCTCGCCGCGGTCGTTTATTATTGGTGAACCGCTATAAGCATTTGGAGAAGCCTCTACCAGGCTAAAATTAGGATTGGCAGCAATAGATTGGGCAGATTTTTCGCTTGCCTCATCATTTCTTTCTTTGGGTTGTCCTTCCGGAATAAAATGCAGCGGGTTCCTGTTTCGTTTAATATGGGAAGGCTGAATGTTTTCTGATTCTACAACCGTCCATAGCGCCGGAACACTAACCCCCCTGGCAAATTCAACCGTAGTTTGGCTACCTGTTGTTTTTGATATAGACTTGTCTTGCCGGGTGAACGTAACACCTCCAAACTCATATTGTCCATCATCCCTTCTCTTTTGCCAATCGGAAGATTCGCCTTTCTCTACGGGCTGGACTTTTGAAACCATCCCCGGTGCAGCAAACAGATTTTTTCCGTTGTCGTTTTTAAGTATATATTTCCCTTCCGGCGTAAGCCCCACCACTTTAAATTGCTTTTGGGAAGCATCTTTTGTAAAGAAAACGCTATCGCCTTGCTTTATCTCTGTGTTTACTGGCTGTTTTTCTTCAAATTCTGTTTTGGCATTTTTAACAGGGCTGTCGCTATTGCTTTGGGGCTGTTCTTTTAGTAGGGATTCTACTGCTTTTACAAGTTCAGGATTAGTGTCATCTGCTTTTGCTTTATGGTATGCTTCGGAAACTAAATTTGAGTACTTACCATTTGAAATGATATTGTCAATAGCTTCTTGATGTTCTTTTGCTAACTTGATATTTACAGGGTCGTTAACATCATCTACCCCATACGATTCTTCTTGATATTGCTTTAACGACTTTGTTGCTACTTGAAATTCATTCCATTCGTCTTTCTCCTTGCTTGTCATTTTATCCCACTTAGGAAATCTTACAGATAGGTCTTGTAATTCAATATCAGAAACACCACCAAATCCTTTTCCCCAATACTTAGTTTTTTCTAAGTCGATTTTAGACATTAAGTTGTTTCTCTCCTTTTCACTTAATTTATCCGATTTATTTTTAGCCCTTAATTGGCTAACATCAACTTCCATTTGATTAATGCCACTTTTCCTATCCCCAAATATAACAGCTTTGTTTAGCCCATTATATCCTCTAAAACTAACCTCCACGTATTTACCATCCTTAGTAGTTAAAATGACTTTATCATCAGGATAAAATCTTTGCTCTTTATTTTCACTTACCCCATCCAATGCTTTAGCAGTACTCTCTACATCTTTTAATGCACTCTTATCTCCCCCTACACTATTACCTACCTCACCTACTCCCTTAGATACAGGAGGGCTTTGTTCTACCTTAGATTGTTTGGGTTCTGTGGGTTGGTCTTTTAGTAGGGATTCTACTGCTTTTGGAACTTTTAATCCTGCGTTTTCAATTATCTTTTTTGCATCAGAAGCAGATATTTTACCGTCTTGTATATCTTCTAATACATTCCCATTATCTATTTCCCTTTGGATAAATTCTGCCCGTGACCTGTTAAAATACGCTTCATTCCTTCCGCTTTTATTTAATTCACCATTATCCCAAAATGGCTGTTTCATTATGTGGGTTACTGCATCTTTGGAATTGTCAAATGAAGCAAATGGCTTTTTACTTTTTTCATAATACCAATTGTATTTACCATCTTCTTTCCTTAATTCTACCTCTACACTTTTGCCATCTTTATCAATTTGTGTTTTAGATAAAAAACCCCAATGAGAATTATATTCTTCATTTGTATTTACAGATTCAACAAGTCTATCTACTTCTTTATCAAAAATAGCTTTCTTATTATTCATCCAAATTTTCTTCTTATTCCCTTTTAAATCTGTATCACTATCTAAAATGGATTTTTCATTTGGCAATGCACTCTTACCTTCCCCTACCTTGCTTTGCTTTTCTTTCAAAGCATTAATTACATCATCAGCACTCATTTTACCTGTTACTTCAATCCCATTTTCATTTGCAATACGTTCAAGGTTTTTAGTAATAAAGGTTGGCTTACTCCCTTCCCCGATAGATGCTAACAATTCATTTGCTTCTTTAGTTAAGACAGGATTACCACCATCTACACTATCCCCTTTTCTTCCTGTTTCACCATTACTAACATTATACTCCTTTATAGCAGCATCCACTACAACTTCCTTTTGGTCAACAGCCTCAAACACCCCATTAAGAGCGCCCTCAATTTCCTGTTTAATATTAGGCGGCTTATTTGCGCTTTCATCACCACCTCCGGGTGCTGGTGGTGTTCCTGGCTTCGGTGGCGCTCCCGCCGGACCGCCTGCGGCAGCACCTCCGCGCCCTTCGCCCGCATCACTTTTCCCAGGATCTTTCTTATCCCGCGGGAATATATCTTCCACGAATGAACCGCCGTATATCGCATCCATTTTATCCTGAACCTTGGCCAGTTCTTTATCCAACATTTCCTGAAACTTTGGAGGATTGTCTTTGTTGCTACGATTTAGCAAATCTTCCTCCTGCATTTTTAACCATAACAGATCCGCCCGCGCCTGGGTACCAAGCGGCTTACCGTCATTTTTAATAAACGGCACTTTCTTTTGTAAATGATCGGCTAAAACAATATTTTTTTCTACTTCTGCATATTGGCCGGCGGTTAAGTGGCCATCGCGCAGCATATCTTTGGCCGCTAATATCATTTCGTCTTTTCGTGTTCCAGCTTCAAACATCGCTTGTCGCTGAACAAAAGACGGACCTTTGCCTATTGCCGATACACCGGCGAAGCCTGTGAAGGTTAATACTCCAACAAGAGCGTGATTAGCCAGTTCTTTAAAATTTGTTTCTTTATTATCAAGCACATTATTTACCACCTGTGCGCCTCCCATCATTGCCTCAAACTTTGCGCCCTCAATAGCACCGTGTTTTACATTTTTTGCGTAGTTTTTTACCGGGAAGGTCTTAATAACCTTGCCAAATGCTTCAAAATGATGGGTGCCGGCTTTCAGGGCTGCATTAATTTCCTTTTCGGTAAGCCCTTCAATCATTTTTGCCATTCCTGGCTTTGCAGCTATCCACTCTTTAATTGCTGTTGCGCTTCCCGCACCGGCCATTGCCGCGGCATTGATCAATGATACCCGGAAGGCATAACCAAACGGGTTTTCCTTACCCTCCCTGGCCGCTGCCGCATAGGTTTCATGGAAGCCCTGCATTAAGGCAATAGTTGTTGTCTTAGTGAATTTTGCAACAGCGCCCACGCCATATTTTGCAAGAGCGCCCTCTGCTACAATAAATGGAGCAAGTGTCGCAGCCAATCCCGCGATGGAATGTGTCATTGCCCCTACGGATAAATTTACTCTGCCATTTTCAATAGGCACCTTTACAATATCGTTTGCATTTTCTTTTACTAATTTATAAACTGCCCATTTCTTTTCATCAAATGAAAGTTTGGCATCATTCATTATATCTTTAATCGCTTCGTTTACTTCTGGCGTTGCCTGTATTTTAAAATCTTGAAAGCTACTGTCCTTTTGCCTTGTTTTTAATCTTTGCCCATCCGTTATTTGCTCGCCAGCCAAAGCCAATAAGTGTAATTTGTTATCTTCCTCACTCATAAAAGGTCGGGTCACTATATCTTTAATAGATTCTGCGGTAGAACCAAAGGCGTGTATTAATTGGTCGGACACCTTTTCTGCAAATCCATTAAGCGAATTACCCATGTTGTTGTATTGTGTTCCTACGATCTCCTGGGCTATATCCAGGGCCTCGTTCTGGCCAACAGAAGGATATTTCACTTCCAATTCAGACATTTTACCCTCCAAGCCTTTTAAAACTGCCGGCCACCCTTCTGCTCCGGATTTTATATCTTCCGGAGATATTTCTCCTTTCGCAACCTGGTTCCCTATTTCCTCCTTTGCCCTGTCAATCTGTAACTGCAATCCCAGCCTTTCCAGGTTATACGACTTTTCTTCCCACCCTTTTTTTGCAAATGGATTTTCCGTTACCTTTTTAGGGTCAATTAGTAACTGGTCAAACACCTTGGCCGCTTCCGGGTCCGTATCTTCTAAATATTGTTTCGCTAACACCTGGTCGGTGTTTAAAAATTTTGAAGCGGGATCTTGTGTTACGGCGGTTGCGGTTTGAGGGTTGCTTAAATCACCATAAACATACGCCCTCTCTACTGCGGCGGCTCTTTTTAATCTTGTTTTTAACGCTGGATCAGAAACATATTCATCAATAGTTTCAATTACCGCCCGTGTATCTTGCCTTGCGGCAGGGTATAAATGGGTGCCAGATAAAGCGCCGTTTATGGTTTCAAAAGTCTGCCGCTGTTTTTCTGCGGGAATATACCCCTTGGCGGTTGCTTCATTAACTTTTTTTATCACATTGGATTGCCACTTTGCCGTGGCAATAGTGCGATCATATTTTACCTTATTTACTTTTTCTAATTCAAAAAGCTGGGCTGGCTTAAAGCCTTCCTGGTTAAACAGGCTTTCGTCTGCAATATCCCCATAATCATTTGCCAACTTTTTAGGATCGTGACCAAGCGCCTTTAGTTCGTTGCTTATCTCTGTGTTGTGTTTTTTTGTATTGTAATTAGACTGTGCAACCGCGGCCATGTCAAATTTATCTCCTAAAGCGTTTTCGTTTTCATCTCTTTTTATTTGCCTTGCTTTTAATACCACATTTAGGGCATCTTGCTCCGGGTTTGCGGGTGTTGTGGTTTCACCCATAAATTTATTACCTGGAGAAGTACGAAAATCAGCCGGCGGTTTATCTGCCGCACCGATCGAATTTACCTGGTTTTCTTTCCAGGATTCAGACGGCTTTTTTACATTTGGAAAATACTCACTTATAAATTCCTCGGCAGACTTGTTTGTGGCTTCTGCCTGGGAAAGTGTTGAAAATATTTTATCAACCTTTTCAGGGGTGGAGTATTCTTTTACAAATTCGTCATAATTCTTTGTTGTCGCTTCGGCATCATAAAGCGTTTTCCATAGTTTTTTCACCGGGGGGTCGCCCGGTCCATTATCAACTACTTGTGCCGTATTGTCTGCACTTACCGTTCCTTGTTCCTCTTGTGGTAATAACTGATCTGCCATTTATATTTTTTTTGAACCAAGTATTTATAATGATCCTTTTTTTATTCCGGCTATTTTTGATTCGCCAACGATTGCTCTGGCAGCTTTACCAGCGGCGCCGCCTATCCTGTCTGATAATTTTTTATCCTTTTTTGCCGGTATTTTTTTTGCTACGGTTGCGTTTATTCTTCCCGCATCCAATACAGCAGTACCCGCACCCTGCAAATTACCATCTGGCCTTACTATCCACCCTTTTACATCCTTGCCATTTACTTTTAAATTTGCCGGCTTTACCACTTTTGTTTGCGTTATGCCAGTAGTTACCGAAGCCTCCCCTTGAATAGCAGCATCATCGTTAGGGTCTAAGTTTACAATGGCCTTACCTGTAACTGTCTGGCCATTTTCATTTACATATTCTGCATCCACACCATTGTTATTTACCCAATAATCTACAATATTTGGTGCATCCTGTGGCGCAGCCTCTCCTTTTTTAACTGCATCCCGGTGGGTTTGTACAGCCAGGTCGTAGTGTTTCCTTGCCAGATTAAGGCGCTCCGCTTCCCGCTGCTCGGAACGCATACTTTTTTTGCGCTCATAAGACTTATCTTCTTTTTCCTTTACATCGTAGTTTTGATACCCTGCAAATTTATCAAACAATACTTTCTGCCTCACCAGGTTGGCATATTCACTATTGGGGCCGTGCATTTGCTCCCCTTGTCCAGTAAAATTATTCTTATCTCGCTCCAACACCCTGTCCACATCGTTTTCCACTACAAGCGCTGTTTGGGGATCAGACATTAATTTTTCGTAAATATCTTTTGGGAAAACCTGAACTGGCTCTTTGGTTTGAGGATCAATGTACACGCTGCCATCAGGAAATTTATAAGGCTCCGCCTTCATGGTTACGGTGGGCCTGCCTGTGGTTTCATCCACCATAACTTGCGCAAATTCCGGCACCTCCCCTTCATAGCCGGCTTTTTTACGGTCGCCGGTTTTTTCATCGTATTCATCAATGCCTGAAACTTTTAATTTTGGCAAATCCTTTACCACCTTGTCAAATATTTTTTTTGGAGAAGGAAATAATACCTGGCGGTGTTCTGCTATTAACCTGGGAATATTTAAAGCCTCTGAATTATTTAACTCATTTGGTGCTTTTGGTACCAGATTGCCGTCCTGATCACGCTTAAAAAAATACTCCTGTTTTGCCAGTTCTGCCAGCGCCCCTTTGTCAATTCCATCAAAACCTTGTATGTTGGCTATTGCCTTGGGTAGTTCTGTTTTAAAATTTTCCACCCCTTGTTTATAGCTTTTTAATTGTCCGGCTGTTTGATTGGCAAAATTTTGTACCGCAGTTAAATCCCCTCCGGTTCTTTTGTACAACTCCATTGATTTATTGTACCCTTCTTGAATACCTTCCCTTATTTTAGCATCAAAATCCCCTTCCCCGGTTGGGTCAATTTTATAGGCATCGCCAAGGGTTTTGCCAAGTTTTTCCATGCGCTCACGCTCCGCCAAAGCATCAGCCTTCGCCTGCGCTTTTCGGTTTTTCTCTATCTCCGCAAACTTGTCCGTAAAATGCAGCATTGCGGCTGTATTGTCCGGCATAATCGTTGCCTGGTCGCCATTGTATTCCATAGTTATTTATTTTTTTTGTCCAGCCTGTATCGTACCAAAGGCCATTAGTCCATTGGTAATATCATTCATACCACCACCCATATTTTGGGTTCCCGCATTTCGTAAGGCATTTTTCTCCTGTATTTTAAGCATTTGCTTCCTCACTTCGTCCTGATACAGTTTATCTTGCTCTTGTGTCATTCCCTGTAAGCCCTGGTTGTAATTGTTAAGCATATTCATACTAAACTGTCCTTGCTGGCCGGCAAGTTGATTGGTGGCATTGTCCGCTTGCCCTTGGCTTGCTGCAAGCATACTTAAAAGTTGCGCACCAGAACTCGCATTGCGGCTGGCGCCGCCAAGTACATTGGCCTGGCTTCCCAATATTCCCTGCTGCGCCTGCTGCATACCTGGCATCTGTGCATTTTTTAACCTCTCGGCTTCTGCAAGCTGCCTTTGTGCAAAGGGTGAAACAGAATAGTTCACATCCGGGATCACAACCTTGTCTGCAAGTTTGTTCTGCTTGGCGCCTTTTATCATTTTGAAAATACCTCCCAAACCGGAGGCAACCAAACCCGCTGCCGCTATTGGTAATGCCATAGTATTATGATTTTAATTGTAAGTGTCCTTTATTTATTTGATACCCCACATTTACAAACTTTACGTAAGTCTGCTGGCTTGGGGTTGTAAATTCAATCATTATCAATAGCGACCTGCCGTACATCGGATCTCCCGCAAGTTGCTTTTCTACTGCTGTACCTGATATGTTGGGAGAAAGCCTGTCGCGCATAATGTTAGCATAAAAAACGCCTTCTTTTCTTGCCAAATTACCAATCACAAGGTCCGAACTTTGGGTATAAGGTTCCTCTGTCCTGAAATGAATGTAATCCGGCTTAATGTTACTCTCAACTCCAATGGAATAATAGGTAGCAACAGCCCCGATATTATTGGAAAGCATCAGCCTGGCAGGATATTGCACACCGTAAAAATTAGCTTTTACGGCTACTGAATTATGTTTGTACAAATAGGCGTGTTTAAAACTATACATATCATCCCCCAGGCGCAGGAATTTTTCTGCCGTGAACGTAAACGCCCCTCCCCAATTATCAATTTCATGTTTATAGGCCAAGGTTTTACCGGTACCATCATACACATCATACCAGTATTTTGTATTGGTATAGTCAGGTAGGTTTCCTTTTGGCGGGCTGCTTTCGGTTGGAGGAATTGAAAATAACACCTCTTTATGGTGTGGATCAAAGCCGCCGATTATAATAGGCCGGCCTCCAAGCGCTTCAATTTGCGCTTCACTTAGGCTGTCATATTTCCTTGAAAACAAACCACAAGGCCGGTGGAATTTCCTTTTACTCACCGGGAATAATCCATTGTTGCTATACTGCACCGGTGTTCCATTACGGCTATCCCACCAATATAC
>JBKJOT010000039.1:0-20688 GCA_046595335.1 Methylotenera sp. | reverse complement strand
ACTTCGGTCACTGCTTTTTATAATGAATATGACGATATCCGCAGCATAAAACTATCAAGCAATCCTGCTTCTGTCTTTGTCACTGCCAATGACCTTGAAGGCGATACTTATGGCGTTGAATTTAGCGGTAGCTATCAAGCGCTTAGTTGGTGGCGTTTGAACCTCGGCTATCGATACTTGGAGGAAAATCTGCACGTTAAATCTGGCCAATTTGACTTAAATAACGCTGCGCTGGAAACTGCCGACCCACGCCATCAAATTTCCTTAAAATCTTCCATGAACTTGTCTAATAACGTTGAGCTAGACGCCCAATTACGTTGGGCAGATAAGTTGCAATTAGCGCAAGGCGCTGTTCCTAGTTATACAGAATTAAATGTCCGTTTAGGATGGCGGCCGATTAAAAATGTCCAACTTTCTTTGGTAGGCCAGAATCTTATTCATGATCAGCATGTGGAATATGGCTTTCCTGGCAATGCCCGGATTGAAATTGAGCGCAGCATTTATGGAAAAATCCAATGGGAGTTTTAAATTCAATAAGAATTAAAAAGCAAATGCAGCGCCTGCAGATGCGCTTTCATACTCGACAGTTAATGAACACGCTTTTCTTAATTCATCTGTGCCTTGCATCCACTTTTATCAAACCGGTGCTCGCGGATGAGTCTTTGGAATACGGTATCAAAGCTGCTTTTCTATATAAATTCGGGTCGTATGTAGAGTGGCCTTCAACAGCGTTTGAATCTACCAATAGCCCAATTACGTTGTGTGTATTAGGGAGTAATGATGACTTTATTTCCACTTTAGAAAAAATAGTGGGAACGGAGAGCATCAATAACCGTAGTGTCATTGTACGGCCTATTAAAACGGTAGATCGCAGTTTAGGCTGCCATATCCTTTACATCGACAATATAGATGCTCCATACAGCCCACACGTCATCGATAGCCTGCGCGGGAGCAATGTCCTGACAGTCAATAATGATGGGGTTCCTGGCATCATCGATTTTGTCATTTCAAACAATCGAGTGCGTTTTAATATTGATGATGAAGCCGCTGCTCAAAATGGCCTAACAATCAGCTCCAAACTGTTGAGCGTTGCGCTCAAAGTTAAAAAGCGGATTGCGAAAGGCGCATAAAAAATGCATAAAATGAGCTGGCTAGATAGGCTTCCTATTCGCAGCAAATTGCTACTCCTCAAAGTATTCACTTCCACTTTATCCTTGTTTTTGGCAAGTGTAGTGATCATCACTTACGACAATCATACTTACCGTATACAAAAACAAAAGGAAATGGCAGTCCAAGCAGAGATTCTTGCCACAAGAATGGTGGCTTCACTTGAGTTTGATGATCCTAAAGCTGCACAAGAGTATCTGAACCCTTTGGCTCTCAATCCTGAAATTGCTGCAGCAGCAGTTTACACCGCTCAAGGAAAGAAATTTGCCAGTTTCTCACATTCGGGAGTAAAAAAAGCGCCGCAGATCAGCAAAGGAATTGGAAATCATAATAAAGGTAATGAGCAGATACTCTTTTGGCCAGTGCTTCATGATCAACGCCAAGTTGGCAGCGTATACCTGCATGCCATTACCGAACCATTAATCAGCCGCATCACAAGGTATAGCGTTATTGCTTTTATAGCACTATTAGCCTCTTTGGTAATCACACTGCCAATTGCCATACGCATCCATTATGCTATTGCGAATCCTGTATACGCACGTAGCCTCATCGAAGCCAGCCTTGACCCAATGGTAGCAATCAGTCCAGAAGGTACTATTACTGACGTGAATGCGGCAACAATCAAGATCATTGGTAAAAATCGTGATGAGTTAATCGGCACGGATTTTTTTAAATATTTCACCGAAGCAGACAATGCCAGGCAAAGCTACGAACAAGTCTTTGCAAATGGCTTTGTCACGGACTATCCCCTTACGATATGGCGTTCTGATGGCAGCCTTACTCCCGTTTTATTTAATGGAACTGTGTATAAAGATGAAAGAGGCAAAGTATTAGGTGTATTCGCTGCCGCACGTGATGTTACGGCACAAAAGCAGGCCGAAAAAGAAATTCGCCTGCATGCCACTGCCTTACTATCCGCAAACCAAGAATTAGAGGCTTTTAGTTACTCAGTTTCCCATGACTTACGCACACCATTACGCGCGATTGATGGATTCAGCCAGGCGGTCCTCGAGGATTACTCCGGAAAGCTAGACGATCAAGGCAAAAATTACCTGCAACGTATTCGTAGTGCAACGCAACGTATGGGACAACTTATTGATGATATGCTGGATTTATCCAATATATCTCGCATAGAAATGCGCCATGAGACTGTAGATTTAAGTGCACTGGCGAATGATGTAATTAGTGAACTTCGCAATAACGAACCCTCTCGTATTGTAGAGTGTCAAATTGAACCAGGAATCAAAATAGAAGGGGATGTTTCCCTTTTACGCATAGTATTATCCAATTTGCTTGGTAATGCGTGGAAATATAGCGGTAAAACGAATAATCCACTCATTAAATTTGGCATGAAACAAGACGCTAATGGTTTAAAAGAGTTTTTTGTCAGCGACAATGGTGTAGGCTTTGATATGGCCTATGCTGATAAATTATTTGGTGCTTTCCAGCGCTTACATAGCTTTTCTGAATTTCCGGGCACTGGTGTTGGATTAGCCACTGTGCAACGTGTCATTCATCGCCATGGGGGTTCAATTAGAGGTGAAGGTGTACTTGGGAAAGGGGCTACATTCTATTTTTCTTTACCGGAATAGAATGGCTTAAGAGAGGATGTATGAAAAGTAAAACCATATTATTAGTTGAAGACAATCCTGATGATGAAATGCTCACCATACGGGCACTTCGCAATAACAATATACAAAACGAAGTTGTAGTAGTGCGGGACGGACAAGAGGCCCTGGATTATTTTTTCAATAAAACCGGGCCGGAGAATCCCCTGCCAGCTGTTGTCCTGCTTGATCTCAAATTGCCTAAGGTAAATGGCCTGGAGGTTTTGCAGCGCATAAGGAATGATAAACGTACCAACCTCCAACCCGTAGTGATACTGACCTCATCTAAAGAAGAACAGGATATTATTAATGGCTACCGTTTGGGCGCTAATAGTTATATTAGGAAACCCGTTGATTTCAGTCACTTTATGGATGCCGTTAAACAGCTAGGACTTTACTGGTTGATATTTAATGAGCTTCCTCCTTCGCAAACCGAACAGGCAAAATGAAGCAATTACGCGCTTTGATTGTTGAAGATTCGGAAGATGATGCCGAATTATTAGTGAATGAGCTTAGGCATGCCGATTACAATGTGACTCATACACGCGTCGATACGGCTGTAGCGATGAAGAATGAACTGAGCACTGGAATATGGGATATCGTTTTTTCGGATTTCACCATGCCTCAATTCGATGCTTTTGATGCCCTTGCAGTATTGCACCACACTACTCTTGATATACCGTTTATCATTGTTTCCGGCACTATAGGCGAAGACCGAGCAGTTAAAGTCATGAAAGCCGGTGCCCATGACTATGTATTAAAAGGCAATTTAAAACGCCTGGTACCGGCAATTCAGCGTGAGTTGCGCGAGGCTGAAGTACGCCAAGAACGTCGTCAGGCAGATGAGATCATCTACTCTTTTGCTTATACAGACCAGATAACAAAATTACCTAATCGAGCCCGCTTTCACGAGCTCGTACGGCAGACTGTTGCAGAAGCTCAAGATGGTAAGTGGCCAATTGCCCTGTTACTTATGGACCTTGATCGCTTCAAGGATGTGAATGACACATTAGGCCATGATAGTGGTGATATTTTATTAAAAGAGGTCGGCAAACGTCTTTTAGATGCCTTATTTGACGCTGATATTGTGGCCAGGCTTGGGGGTGATGAGTTCGGTGTATTACTTACGCATTTAGCGTCTATCAATGATTTACAAGGCGTCATCAAAAAAGTACAGGGCGCATTCGCATTACCATTCATGATCGATGGCGTTCCTATCGAAGTCGAGGTGAGCATTGGTGTGGCGACCATGCCTGAACATGCAGACAACGCTGATAAACTATTACAACTGGCCGATATTGCTATGTACCGAGCTAAGCAAATGGCCTGTGGCTATGTGATTTATGAGGCTCGTTTTAACCTTCACAGCATGGAACGCTTAGGATTAATGTCAGAGCTGCGTGAAGGAATTAATCAAAATCAATTATTACTACATTACCAACCTAAGCTTGATCTTAAAACTAATCGCATAGTCGGTTTAGAGGCTCTTGTCAGATGGCAGCATCCGCGCCTGGGTTTATTATTTCCTGACAAATTTATTGGTATTGCCGAGCCTACAGGTCTGATTAACCCGCTTACACGCTGGGTACTTAGGGAAGCCTTGAATTATTGCCAGAATGAAGCAATAAAGGGTGTTCGACTACGTATGAGCGTTAACCTTTCGGCGCGCTCCCTGCATGATCCCCAGCTGCTTAAAATGATAGATGATGCGCTAAAAATAACAGGCACAGATCCTAACCAGTTGATGCTGGAAATTACCGAAAGCGCGATCTTTTTAGATCCAATTAGAGCTGAAGAAATAATTATAGCGTTGAGCTTAATGGGTATCGGCCTATCTATTGACGATTTTGGTACTGGTTTTACCTCGCTTGCAAGTATTAAAAGCCTGCCTATCAATGAAATCAAGATCGATAAATCCTTTATCATGGATATGCTGACTAATAAAAAAGACGCTATGATTGTGCGCTCGGTCATTGAGCTTGGCCATAACCTGGGGCTTGAAGTCGTTGCAGAAGGCGTAGAAACTAAAGAGATATTGGATGCGCTCATCCAACTGGGCTGTGACGAGATTCAAGGTTATTACATCAGTAAACCGCTAGCGCCTATACACCTGCAAAACTGGTTAAGCACATTTAATGAAAGTCATTGAACTAGCTGGCTAACTTCACTCTCATATATTTATACTTTGGCTTAAACTTTTAATTGAGCCATCATCAATGTAAGTTATTTCAAAATAGCAGTCTTCACATGAAACTTTTACCCACTAGCACTCTCTTATCTAGAGTGCTAAAATGTAATTCTATTGGAGGACGAACGTTTCAATGACTAACGCATTAACATTACCAGTATTAACTGCAACTGATAGCCTTGAGCATTACTCACGGCTGATTAAGGCTTACCCAATCCTAACGGCTGAGGAAGAACATACTCTAGCCGTAAAATTCAAACAGGATAATGACCTTGAAGCTGCCCGTCAGCTCATCGTGTCACATCTACGTTTGGTAGCGAGTATTGCCCGTGGCTATACCGGCTATGGCCTACCCCAATCCGACTTGATTCAAGAAGGCAATATCGGCCTAATGAAGGCGGTAAAACGCTTTGACCCTGATCGCGGTGTGCGTCTGGTGTCATTTGCTATGCATTGGATCAAAGCCGAAATTCATGAATACATTGTGCGTAACTGGCGCCTAGTAAAGATCGCTACGACTAAAGCTCAACGTAAATTGTTCTTTAATTTGCGTAGCATGAAGCCTGGCCTTGGTAGCCTGCAACCTAATGAAGTGGCGCATATTGCGCGCGAACTTAACGTAAAGCCAGAAGAAGTGTTGGAGATGGAATCACGTTTAGACGGCCATGAGATTTCATTGGAAGCCAATATCGATGATGATAGCGATGAGCATTACAGTCCTATTGCCTACTTGCAGGATGAAAGCTTAGAGCCCTCAGAAGCGCTAGATGCTAAGCAAACTGAAGTGGCTGAAATTACAGGCCTTGCTCATGCATTAGAAAATCTTGATGAAAGAAGCCGCCGTGTGGTTGAAGCTCGCTGGTTGCAAGACAAAGGCGGCAAAACTCTGCATGAACTTGCTGATGAGTTTGGCGTTTCTGCTGAGCGTATCCGCCAGATTGAGCAGAAAGCCATGCAAAAAATGAAGACTCTCATGCTTGCTAATCGTTAATAAGCTAATATTTAAAAAATTAAAAAGGCTGCATCGCAGCCTTTTTTTTAATATCTTACAACTGAATTTTCTTAAGCTGCCTTTGCTTCATCATCCGCTTCAAATGCCAAAGCATTCTTCATATGCATACGCAGTACTTTCAAATCATCAATCTGCGCCTGGATACTTTTCTCAATTGTCTCCAATTCCAAGATACGATCTTCTAAGGTATCAGTCGCTTTATAGATACGTTTGATACTTTCTAAACGGCGACGTAGCTGTAATTGGTGTTCACGCACTTGTGATTCCATAGGTGCAATCACCGCTTTAAGCCAATTCTCGATATCACGGTTTGCCACTTCGAACACATGAATCACGCGACTTGCCAAGGTTTCAAAGAACTTGGTGGTCAGGGTCATTTTCTCGTTGGCAATCATGTTGAAAGCTGTATTGAATTGCTCTTTATAAGCGCGCTCCAATTTAGCCAGCTCTTTTTGATAGCGCAAAGTAGAAAATGCGGGCGGCTCTGACTTACGTAAGCCGTGCTCCTTGGCAAACTTCTCGTACATCACATCCATCATTTTCTTAATTTCATCAATTTGAGTATCCGATGAAATCAAGCGAGTTTTAAGCTCGCTAAAGAATTTATCCATCGCATCACGGATCGTTTTGGTGAAGCTCGCTTGAATCATTGTTTCACGGGTAGTATGCACATGTAACTTTAAGGCTTCCATACCCAGTAAGGTAAATAAGCGATTGGTGTGTTGCGAGAAAATACTGCGTAAGGCTTGGAAACGCTGTAAACCTTTCTCGAAGTTCTCTTTATCCACTTTCACCTTATTCATCATGTGCTCAACAACGTCTTCATTCTTGCCACGCAGACCGCGCAGTTCAATCAATTGGTCATTGATACCAGAAAAACGTGCCTCTAGGATCAGGTGGGAATTAGCGATCAAATCTTCAATTTCGTTCTGGGTATTATCGCGAACGATCTCTTTTTTGGATGGGATCAATTCATCAGATAAAGCTTTCTCAAGTTCGAGAATGCGGCTTTTTACCAGCAGCTCTTGGTCATTATTGACCTTGGCTAATAAACCTTTTTGCGCAGAGATCGGGAATATCTGGTTAATATCCAAACCTAATAACTCAGCACTAGTCTTGATCTGCTTGGTGATTTCTTTTTGGATCTCTTTTTCTTCTTTAAGCTCATCCCAAAGACCGTCAATCTTATTCAATACAGCCAAGCGGCCTTTTTGTTTCCAGCGTGTGCCGCTGATGTATTGACGCCACACATCGATCTCAGACTTGGTTACACCAGTATCAGCAGCAAGGATAAATAGTACCGCATGTGCATTCGGCAACATATTCAAGGTAAGTTCAGGCTCAGTACCGATCGCATTCAAGCCTGGAGTATCGAGAATCACCAGACCCTGTTCAAGCAAAGGGTGCGGGAAATTAATCATTGCATAACGCCAGCATGGCACATCAATTGTCCCGTCTTTGTTCACGCTTAAGGCATCGTCAGAGCTATTCGGGTCGAACAAACCATACTTCTCAGCCTCTTCAACGGTGACAGCCTTGGTGTTGCTGACCTCTTTGAATGCATTGACCATGCTTTCATTTGATTCCATTTCAAATGGAACCACTTTCCACTCGTCTGGATAACGTTTGTACTCAGTAGTGGTGGCATCGGAAAGGCGCGTTTCAATTGGCAATAGTGAAATAGAGCTAGGCTTAGTATTGTCATACAGCAATTCTGTAGGACACATAGTAGTACGGCCTGCGCTAGACGGTAACAAGCGTTGACCATAATTAGCAAAGAAAATCGCATTGATCAGTTCAGATTTACCGCGGGAAAATTCAGCGACGAAAGCCACATTCAATTTGTCCTCACGCAGTCTGTCCAACAAGTGCTGGATACGTTGATCCACTTGCGCATCATTGAGCTCCTGTTCATTCAACCAGCTGCGATAGTCACAGATGGTATCGACCAGTGCCTTACGCCACTCGGAATAGGCGGCAAATTGATGGGATAATTTACTTTCAGCTTTATTTTCAGCCATGATGGTCCTTAAACCACTTTAACGTGTTGATACTCTATCATTTTAAAGTAAATAATCAACCAAATCAGTTAACTATTCAGGTTATTTCAAATAAAATTCAGATAAGCGGTTAGTAAATTATGATAAGCGGTTTAGCTGCGGGGAAAGCAAGCAAATAGCTGGCATCTGTTATCATCACATTTTTAATAGTTTGAATGATTATGAGCGGCCTGAACCAGACAACTCCTCGCCCGATTGATATCCGCTTGCATCAAGCCTCGCGTTTATTAGAGATCAAATTTGACAATGCTACTGAATGCATGTTGTCTTGCGAGTTTCTACGGGTCTACTCGCCTTCCGCAGAAGTTAAAGGCCATGGTCATGGAAATGAAGTGCTACAGATTGGTAAGGAAGACGTGAACATTGTGGCTATTGAACCTGTCGGAAACTATGCAGTGAAACTGGTGTTCTCAGATGGCCACGATACCGGCCTCTACTCATGGGACTACTTATATGACCTGGCAAAGAACTATGAAGCCTTATGGCTGGAGTATTTAGGTAGGTTAAGTATAGCGGGCATCAAACGTAAAGAATAAAGCTGAGTAATCTACACTGAATATATGGCTGAAACGGACAATAATATGAGTAACGATCACAACACCCACTTTGGCTTCAAAACCGTTGCCGAAACAGAAAAAGCCAAAAAAGTTGGCGAAGTTTTTCATTCTGTTGCCAGCAAATACGACCTCATGAACGATGTCATGTCCGCAGGGTTGCACCGAGGATGGAAGCGCTTTGCGGTAGAAATCAGCGGTGTGAGCCAAGGCGACAAAGTGCTGGATATTGCAGGCGGTAGCGGCGATCTATCCAAATTATTCTCAAAACAAGTCGGCCCTGAAGGCCAAGTCATCCTTACAGACATCAATGCCTCTATGTTAGCTGTGGGCCGCGACCGCATGCTGGATGCCGGTTTGAATGTGCCAGCTGCGCAGTGTGATGCTGAGAAACTCCCCTTCCCTGACCAGTATTTCGACTGCGTCATCGTGGCGTTTGGCTTACGTAACATGACGCATAAAGATTTAGCCTTAGCCGAAATGCAACGTGTATTAAAAGTTGGCGGACGTTTGTTAGTATTGGAGTTCTCAAAGGTATGGCAACCACTTTCTAAGCTTTACGATGCCTATTCATTTAAGCTGCTTCCATTCATGGGGAAACTACTCGCTAAGGATGCGGAAAGTTACCAATACCTGGCTGAATCTATCCGCATGCATCCAGACCAGGAAATGCTTAAACAGATGATGACCGATGCAGGGCTAAGCAAAGTAGATTATTACAACCTGGCAGCGGGTGTTGTAGCCTTACATAAGGGTTATAAAATCTGATGTTCAAGTCCATCTCTACACGAGTTCTACAGCATTTGATCGCACAGAATAGCTGGGCCAATGGGATATTGCAGCCATTCGCTGGAAAGTCAGTGCAATTCCATATCGCTTTGGTGAATACCACTTTAGTAATCCTGGAAAGTGGTAGTTTGGCGATTGCGGGTGAGGCCAATATTCCTGACGCCAATGTCACCATTCCTCCTGGTTTGCTGCTGCGTTTATTAGCTAAAGATGAAACTGCGCGCATGCAGATCGACATTGAAGGCGATACACACCTGGCGGCAGAGCTGGCTAAAGTATTGACGAATATGCATTGGGATTACGAAGAAGACTTGAGTAAGGTAATCGGCGATGTACCCGCTTATAAAGTAGGTCAATTCACGCGGCATGCCAGCAAAACCATCAAGGACACTGGCGTTAACCTAGCTTCCATGCTCAGCGAATATTGGCAGGAAGAAAACCCGCTCATCGCAAAAAAACGTCATGTAGAGCAGTTTAATGCAGATGTAGACGCTATGCGTGCTGATGTGGAGCGCCTCGAAAAGCGCTTAACTAAACTAACTCAGCATACGGCTGGAAATGACACAAACGTTGTTAATCAAGACACGCTAAGCACTGCTCCCACCAAAAACAATGTAGATCACTAACAAATTTATGCGTTTCTTCCGTCTTATTTACATCATTTATATCGCACTCAGGTTTCGCTTGGATGAGTTCGCGTTTCAACATACCAAGTTAAAGCCTTTTCAAGGCCTGGTAAACGGGTTGCTATTTTGGCGCAAAAAGAAGCAGCCACGTGCGGTAAGGTTGAGGCTGGCACTGGAAACCTTAGGACCGATTTTTGTAAAGTTCGGCCAGATGCTTTCTACCCGCCGTGACTTGATACCACAGGACGTTGCCGAGGAACTCGCAAAACTGCAGGATCGTGTTCCACCCTTCCCTTTTAGCGATGTAGAAGCAACCATTGAACAAGCTTACGGCTTACCTTTAAACCAAGTATTTTCCAAGTTTGAAGAGACTGCCATTGCCAGCGCTTCAGTTGCTCAAGTGCACTTTGCACATCTGCTGGATGGTACGCCCGTAGCGGTTAAAGTATTACGACCCGGCATTGCCGATGTTATCCATAAAGACTTGCTGCTGCTTGATACCGCAGCATGGTTACTAGAAACATTATCAGCAGAGGGTCGACGCCTCAAACCACGCGAGGTGGTAGTTGAGTTCGCCGACCATACCCACAGTGAGCTAAACCTGACCCTGGAAGCTGCTAACTGCACTCAACTCGCACGTAATTTCCCCGATAAAAGACTGCTAGTTCCAGACGTTTACTGGGATTGGTGTCGTGAGCAGGTCATGGTTATGCAGCGCATGTATGGCACGCCTATCAGCAAGATTGATGAATTAATCGCCAAAGGCATCGATATCACCAAGCTTGCGCATGACGGTGTCGAGATATTCTTTACTCAGGTATTCCGCGATGGTTTCTTTCATGCCGATATGCACCCCGGCAATATTCAGGTGGCAGATGATGGCCGTTATATCGCGCTTGATTTCGGCATTATGGGCACGCTGACAGATAACGATAAATATTATCTCGCTCGCAATTTCCTGGCATTTTTTAACCGCGATTATCATGATGTGGCAGTTGCGCATATCGAATCCGGCTGGGTGCCGCCGCACACCAATGTAGAAGCACTAGAAACGGCCATTCGCGCCATCTGCGAGCCTATCTTTGACAAGCCGTTGAAGGATATTTCATTTGGTCGCACGCTGCTGAGCCTGTTTCAGATGTCACGTCGCTTTGGTGTCATCATCCAGCCTCAGCTTGTCATGCTGCAAAAGACATTGCTTAATATTGAAGGTCTAGGACGTGACCTAGACCCTAATATTGATTTGTGGCAAACAGCCAAGCCGTTCTTGAACCGCTGGATGAGCGAGCAGGTCGGCTGGCGCAGCGTAATCAAAACTCTGCGAAGTGAACTGCCTTATATCGCAAAGAATCTCCCAAAAATGCCGCGCTTGGTAAGAGAATTCCTGACTCAGCAGACCGAGGCCGAACAGGAAATTCCAATGCGCCTCATGGTAAACAACTTAATTCATGTTCAGCAAAAGCAGGCGCGCTGGCAAAAAAGGTTAACTTTAGCTATTATTTTATTATTGCTATTACAGCTGACAGGCTTAGGCATGCTCGTTCTCGGTATTATTTAGCCTAACTGTACAACTACAATAAAAATTAATCTTCAACATTAGAAATAGTCGCATCAGGGAGCTTTCCAGTGTTACTTTGGTTTGTCATCATTTATTGGGTCATTTCAGTAGCCATAGGTCTGTGGGCCGCACGCCGTGTACATAACACCAAAGACTTTGCGATTGCGGGCCGTCACTTGCCGTTTTACATGGTCACCGCTACCGTATTTGCTACCTGGTTCGGTTCTGAAACCGTATTAGGCATTCCCGCCACTTTCCTGCAAGAAGGCATGCATGGTGTGGTTTCAGACCCCTTTGGTTCATCCATGTGCCTGATTTTAGTCGGTCTATTTTTTGCCGCGCCCTTATATCGCATGAAGTTACTGACCATAGGAGATTTCTACAAGCAACGCTACGGCCGTGGCGTTGAAGTGCTTACCACGATTGCCATCGTCATTTCTTATCTAGGCTGGGTTGGCGCACAAATCACCGCATTAGGTCTGGTATTCAACGTAGTATCTGGCGGTGAGATTTCTAAGCTCGCAGGCATGTGGATAGGTTCTGGCACTATTTTGATTTATACGGTATTCGGTGGTATGTGGGCAGTGGCGATTACTGACCTATTACAAATGATCATTATCTGTATCGGCATGTTATATATCGGCGGAGAAGTCAGCGGCATGGTGGGTGGCGTTGGTGCGGTAGTAGACCATGCCCGTGCAGCAGGTAAATTCGAGTTCTGGCCTTCACCCGACTTAAAAGAGATTATCGCGTTCGCTGCAGCTTGGATGACCATGATGTTCGGCTCCATTCCGCAACAAGATGTATTCCAGCGCGTGCAATCTTCTAAAACCATTAAGATTGCCGTGTGGGGTTCTATATTGGGTGGTAGCTTGTACTTCGTATTTGCATTTGTACCGATGTTCCTAGCGTACTCTGCCACGATGATAGACCCAAAAATGGTCAGCAGTTTGATCGATACAGACCCACAGATGATATTACCTACCCTCGTTTTAAAACATGCGCCATTATTCGCTCAGGTCATGTTCTTTGGTGCTTTGCTTTCAGCAATCAAAAGTTGTGCGTCGGCAACATTACTCGCACCCTCTGTGACCTTTACTGAAAATATTTTGAAGCCCATGTTAGGTCATCATGTCAAAGATAAGGAATTGTTGCGCTGGATGCGTATAGTGACGCTGACATTCACCCTGATGGTAACGCTTTATGCCATTAACTCGAAAATGAGCATCTTTAAAATGGTGGAAAATGCTTACCAGATCACATTGGTCATGGCTTTTATTCCCTTAGTGTGTGGTATTTACTGGAAGCGCGCAACTAACCAAGGCGCCCTGCTGGCAATATTCATGGGCTTGCTGACATGGATTACGATGCTGGCATGTACCGAGGATCCATTATTACCGGCACAATTCGCAGGATTGATTGCCAGCGCTACGGGTATGATTATCGGGTCACTAGCGCCCGCAATGAGTTTTAAAATTCCGGGCTTGAATCGTAGCTAAGGTTATAGCGTTTTGATATGACCGTTTTTGATCCTATGGTTGTGACACTATGTCTTTTGACACTATGTCTTTTGACACTATCTCTTTTGACATACAGCGCAATAAAAAGTGGAACGCTGGCCTAAGCGTATGCATTTGATAGGCTTACCGCATAACTTACATGGCTGGCCCGTACGGCCATAGACAAAATATTCCTGCTGGAAATAACCAGGATTGCCATCTGCCCCAAAGAAATCCCGTAGACTGCTGCCGCCAGCTTTCAAAGCATCACTCAAGGTTGCTTTAATTTCAGCAACAAGCTTTTCGCAAGACTTAAGCGAGACTTTATTAGCTGGCGTTTCAGGATGAATACCCGCCCGGAACAAAGACTCCGAAGCATAAATATTGCCAACCCCAACTACCACATGCCCGTCCATAATGGCGTTCTTGATCGCCAGCGTTTTATTACTCAATGCCTTGTGTAAATATTTAGCATTGAATGCATCTTCCAGCGGCTCAGGACCCAGGCTATTCAATAACATATGGTCATTGGCTTTATTATCCAACCAAAGCACTGCGCCAAAGCGACGAGGGTCGCGCAGACGCAGCACATGCCCATCCTCAAATTCAATATCGAAATGGTCATGTTTTTCGGGCGGATAATTATCGTCGAGCAGGCAGATACGGCCTGACATTCCAAGGTGAAGCAACAGTACACCGGTATTGAACTCACAAAGAATATATTTGGCGCGGCGTGTGATGCCATGCAAGGTCTGTTGCGGTAGAGTTTGAATGAGTTGCGGTGGTATAGGCCAACGCAAAGTAGGATGCCGGATAGCAACAGACTTTACGACTTTACCTACCAGCGGCAAAAGCCCGCGTCGCGTGGTTTCAACCTCTGGTAATTCGGGCATGCTAAGTACTTAACCTAAAATTACCTAGCCAACCTAATTAGGCAGGTTCAACGGAGGATTCAGCATGCTAAATCCGGCATCTGAGGGGAATGAATACATCAAACCTTCATCCGGGCGTGCCAATATTAGGTCTGGGGATTCCTGAATCTTATCAAAATGAATCTTTTTACCATTGACTAATTTTACTTCAAATGACGGATAAGTCGTTTTATGGTCCGGCACATAAAATTCAACAGATTTAGCAGCATTATGGATCCATGAAAAATCAAGCCATTCGTTCAGCTCATCTTGCTGCGGTTTGGCATTGGCAAGAGAGGGTTTCCATTTGCCATCAACCAAGTCCAATTGCAGCCTGGCAGACTCCCATTGTTCCAGATGGCTGAAATCAAAACCGGCGACCTTTTCTTTTGACCCTAAAGGTGACTTATCCACCATTTCAATCGTTTGTGTAGCAGCAGCCTCAGCATACATATTAGGGATCAAGTAGATGGTATCGCGATGTGACACATATTGCTCATCAGTCAAGGGATTGTGCGTACCAAACAAGAACTCTTCTGCCTTATCTTTATCGCGGAACAATTTGAGTTTGATTGAAGGGTGGTTCAGGCCAAATTTTTCTAAATCGTTACTAGTGATTTTTTCTTTGCTCTTGGCCGCGATAATAGACATGATGCGCAGCACAGAGCCTTGATCAGCGCGAGTTTTGTAAGGCGCGGTATAACGCCAAAGACCGTCTACCTTTTCGAAAGTCACGGCAGCTTTGGTAGGAAACTCGATACTTATCGCGTTGAACTCTGCAAGTTTGTAATTGGAAATCTCGTAAATTGCATCCTGCTCTACAGCGTGTTTAGGGCGCAGGTAAAGAAACGCAATCAGTCCTGCGACTACGCAAAATAAAACCAGATTAAGTATCCAACGCTTTTTCATTGCACCACTCTCTTATTTGAAACTTTTACTAACACTACGCTTTTCTGCGCAACCACCAGAAGAAGAATCCAGCAACCATGAAACCTAATGGGATGAAGTACTGGAAGCCATGAAACACGGTCCAAGCAACAATGCGAGCTGTATTGGTATCGGGTATCGTCACATTAATGTCTTTCAATGGCATAGGCTGGATAGTAATCAAGCTATCATCACCGGCGAGCCAGTTGACAATATTCACGCCCAAATCTAAGTTACCGCCATTGGTGATAAATGTGTTGGAAAGGAAATTGGCGTTGCCCATTACGACTACACGCTGGCCTTTTTTACCGTAAGTACGCTCTAATGCCACACCAATATTGATTGGGCCTTTTTTATCATTTTTCTCATCGAATACCGGCTTGGCATCTTTAGCCAGTTTTTTAGAGGCTAACCAGCCATTAGGTGCAACCTCCACTAGATTGCTGACTTTCCAGCCGTTATCTTCGGTACCTTTGGCTGTAACTTGGTGCGCTTCCGGGTACAAAGTACGCAGCATAAAGTTGGTGGTAATCGGATGTTCACCGTAAAGGCTGGCAAATGAAACCCGCGCATCGGCACCGTATTGTGCAGAAGCCATATCCAGCGTGATCCCAGGCGAAACCTGTAAACCTAGATAATCTGCCACATCTTTTAAGCCGCGCAAATTATCATCATCCAGCAGCCATAACAGGTTGCCACCTGCTTCAATGTAAGCCTTGATCTTCTTGGCTTCAACATCACTCACGTCAACTTGTGGGCTAGCAATTACGAGCATAGCGCCATTGCTAGGTACTTGCTGGGCTATAGTCAAGTCAGGGTTTGCGAATTTAAAGCCTTTAGCTTCTAGTTGCTTACCGAATTCACCGATATCGAAGTTTTTAATGCCTAATAGGTTGCGCTCACCATGACCATCCAGATACATCACGGCACGCTGGTTAGTACGCGACAAACGTACCAGCAGATTGGTCATTTCCTGTTCGGCAATTGGCGGGGTAATGTGTTCAGTACGTTTTTGATACTCAACAATCACTTCACCGTCACTCTTAACGCCAGCATCCTGAGCCAGTTTTGGCTCTTGGGAGGGATTGATGAAGGTCAGCGTAATATTCTTTTTCTCGCGTTGATAACGAGCGACGAAATCAATCATACCCTTACGGAAATTATCACCACTCGATGCATCATCTTTGGTGGCGAAAACCATAACATGCACAGGTTCCTTCATCTGCTTAAGTACATTAATACTGCCTTGCGTAAGGATATTGCGGTTGGCTTGCGTAATGTCCTTCGCAAAGCGGTATTGGCTAGCCAGGTAGCCCAACAAAATCACCAGTAATAGAAACAGCACGACGAAAAAGCTGTTTTGGACCAATAATTGAAAACGTAATTTACGGTTGATGTTCATTCTAGGAATTCCAATTAACCACGTAAGCGGTCTGCATCAAGACGACGCACGGTTAAGGTTAAAAATGTCGCGATAAATAATCCGAAATAAGCTATGTCGCCGGTATCGATCAAGCCACCAGAGAAGGATTGAAAGTGGTGCGTAAGTGACAGGTTAGCCAAGGTATTGCTCGGGTCGCCCGCAAAAAAACGGTCTAAGAACATCAGCGCAAATAAGGCTACGAAGGTGAGGATTGCTGCTACTACCGGTTGCTGGGTAAGGCTGGAAAAATATACACCCAATGCAGAAAAACTTGCAATCATGAGCAACAATCCGATTGAATTAGCGATGATAAAACCAAAGTCAATATCCGCCCAGATGTTGAGCGTTGATAGCATTAACGCGATGTATAAAACTAAAATTCCCAGGAATACTACCAAACCTAGAAACTTGCCAATGACGATTTCAGTCAGTGAAATCGGTGCGCTGAATAAAAATGGCAGTGTCTGGTTACGACGTTCTTCACTTATTAAACGCATTGATAACAATGGCACGGCAAACAACACAATGAATGAAGCAAAACCATAGACATTCTGCCCGACAAACTGCGTGACACCGGTACGTTCTGCTGGGCGCATTGCGCCGGACATGACCGCGAAATAATCGTTAACGCCATTCAAATACTGCGTGCCAAAGGCAAACATTAGTAAAGACAGAATCACCCAGCCCATGGGCGAGGCAAACATACTTTTGAGTTCTTTTCTTGCAACGTTGATAATCATCATTTGACCTTAATAAGCTGTATGAGCGAGCTACCTATTTCTTAACTAATTGTCTGTTCCTGACCAATCGCTTGTTCCTGATAAGTAAGCTGCACGAATACATCTTCCAAACTGGTCTGGTCAGGTGCAATCTGGTGCAAGCCCCATTTATTCTTAACAGCCGCTTGTACAATCGCCTCTGCAGGCGTTGCGTCTTCGGAAAAGCTCACGCGAACAAAACCGGTAGGCAGGATTTCAACATCGGTCACACCGGCGATTTTCAGCAACTCTTCAGCACTTGGGGTGTTGCTCAGGCCTACTAATAATTTGTTACCAATACGCTGGCGTTTAAGGACATCAATCGAGCCATTAAATACCAGTTTGCCTTTATCAATAATCTGCACATGGTCACAGACCATTTCCACTTCCGGCAGGATATGCGTAGAGATAATCACACTGTGATCGCCGCCTACTTCGCGAATCAAAGCGCGGATGTCACGAATCTGAATCGGGTCCAGCCCTACAGTCGGTTCATCCAGAATCACTACCATCGGCTTATGGATAAGCGCTTGGGCAATACCAACGCGCTGCTGGTAACCGTTCGATAGGTTCTCAATCAAGCGTTTGCTCATATGACCTAAACCACAGCGCTCTTTCGCCAGTTCAACGGCATTTTTGATATGGCCGGAACTCACGCGATGCAAACGCGCAGCTACCGTAAGATACTCGTCTACCGTCAATTCTTTATAAAGGGGGCGCATTTCAGGCAGGTAGCCAATCAAGGCTTTAGCCTCTTTTGGGTTTTCTATCATGTCGATACCGCAGATCTTCACGCTCCCATTGCTCGGTGCCAAATTTCCGGTCAGCATCTTCATGGTGGTAGATTTACCGGCGCCATTTGGCCCTAGGAAACCTAGCACTTCGCCCTTACTTAAGTTAAAACTCACATTACTTACGGCTTCGCGTCCACCATAAAGCCTGGTGAGCTCACTTGCCTCAACTGTAAAATTATTCATAGTTACTCAATTAGTATTTAACGTAATATTTGGGTTCAAGGTCAATGCGTTCACACAATACATTGAAACGCATAGGATTTCTGCTTCATCCCTTTTTATTATCCGCATCACTTTTAAATCAGCTGGAATTTTTACTACACACTTCCCACGCATCTGAAAATTAACATGATGGAAAGTTCTATTGACATGCGCTATAGTCAATACATAATTATGTAGGAACTTGCGACTACTGTCACGGACTAAGCATTACAGCAGCACCATACTTTATATCGAACTTAAGCCATCTGGATTATTTAAAAATTAATAATTTAAGCATTCGATACAACTATTCCACTATTTATTAATTTAAGATTTATTAATTAAAGACTCTGCAATCCAAATTTATGCGCCTAATTAACCGTTCTAAGTCCGCTAACAAAACATCACCTCTACGAATCCCAGCATTGCTTGCATGCCTTTTACTGGGCTTGGCAGGATGTGCTAACAATGCCAGTAAAAGTCAAACAACAGCACTGCCTGTTATACAAGGGGTAGACGCTAACACAGAAAGCCCTGAGCTAAATGCCGAGTTCGTATATAAATATCTGGTGGGCGAAGTAGCTGGACAACGCGGCGACCTAGCAACCTCAAGCTCTATATTTTATGATTTGGCACGAAAGGAACAAGACCCGCGCCTAGCAGAGCGCGCAGCCAAGGTAGCAGCTTATGGCAACGTCACCAGTTTAACGGTTCCAGCGGTTAAATTGTGGGCAGAGCTAGACCCGGATTCCTCCGAAGCCCAGCAGGCGATGATTGAAATGCTTATTGCAACCGGCAAACTGGAAGCCACCGAGCCATACCTGACTAAATTATTGTTAAAAGAAGAAACCCGCGCTAGCGGATTCCTCTACTTAAATGCATTACTGAATCGCAGTACTGATAAGGCAGGAGTGCTCGCGCTCATCCAGTCATTGGCAAAACCTTATCCTAAATCAGCTGAAGCTCAATTCGCCATTGCCCAAGCCGCCTGGGCCGCCGGTCAAGATGACGTAGCCCTGCAAGCACTTAACCAGGCCGATACCCTGAAACCAGGCTGGTATGTTGCTGCCTTATTAAAAGGTCAAGTGCTGTTCAATAAGTCACCGGATCAAGCACTGGCTTTTTACCAAAGTTTTTTAGTCAAACATCCTGAAGCCACGGAGATTCGCATGAACATGGCGAAACTGATGGTGACGCAGAAACAATACGATGCAGCGAAGAAGGAATACGCAATCATCCTTAAAAACTCTAAGGATAATCCTGACGTGACAGCCGTTGTAGGCTTACTTTCCTACCAATCTGCCGAATATGCGGAAGCAGATAAATATTTCCAGCAGGCTTTAACACAGGGCTTTAAAGACCCAGACCAGATTTATATTTACCTGGGCCAGAGTGCGGAAAAACAAAACCATGATGGCGCTGCAGAAGCTTGGTATAAAAAGGTAGAAGCCGGACCGCGTTCCCTGGAAGCGCAATTAGACCTGGCCGCGCTGATTGCCCGCACCCAATCTGTAGATAAAGCAATCGCCCTGCTTGATAGCCTTGAAGATTTAAGTACTGAGCAGCAAATCCTAGTGATTCAATCAGAAGCCGGTTTACTGGTAAAAGCTAAACGTAATCAAGATGCTTATGATTTGCTGGAAAAAACTGTTAAGAACCTGCCTAATACCCCCGAGCTTGTCTACGACTACGCCTTGGCCGCCGAGCGTGTACAGAAAATGGATGTGATGGAAACCGAACTACGTAAGCTGATTGCTGCAAAGCCTGATTTTGCTGCGGCTTACAACGCGCTTGGTTATTCATTTGCAGACCGCAACATTAAACTAGACGAAGCACAGAAACTCGTAGAAAAAGCCCTTTCTATCACACCTAACGATCATTACATGCTAGATAGTCTGGGCTGGGTGCACTACCGCAAAGGTAACCTAGATAAGGCTATAGATTACCTACAGCAAGCTTACAAAACCAACCCAGATCCGGAAATCGCCGCTCATTTGGGTGAAGTACTGTGGCAAAAAGGCCAACATGATGAAGCCAAGAAAATTTGGCAAGACGCGCTAACGGCCAATCCGGACAATGAAGTTCTGGTCAGTACCAGTAATAAATTTAAGTCTTAACTGTTTTAAGTTAGCCTGCCTAATCTGATGCCGAATATTATGAAGCGCTATTCTGTAATGGCTTTATTAACGCTATTGCAAGCTTGCGCCACCGCACCTATGACCCCTGCTAGCAAACAAGGTCAGCCATCTCAGGCGAGCGCCCAGCATTTGCAGCAGATCTCCACTATCCAGCAGTTTTCGCTCAAAGGCAGAATGGGCGTGCAGACCGATGCCAAAGGATTTTCCGGCCGGCTGGATTGGCAGCATCAGCCTAGCACCGACAATATCGCGCTGTTTTCGCCGTTGGGCAGCCAAGTTGCAAGCATTAAAAAAACGGCTGATGGCGTGGTGTTGGAAGATGCTTCCGGGAACACTGTTTCAGCTGAAGATGCGGAATCTCTCACTCAAAAAACACTAGGTTGGAGGCTACCATTGACGGGGCTTGCAGACTGGTCTCTGGGGCGCCCCACTGCTAGCCCTATCCAGGCCAGCACTTCAGATGAGCTAGGTCGACT
>JBKJOT010000063.1:0-23438 GCA_046595335.1 Methylotenera sp. | reverse complement strand
TTTAATGCATCATGACGCTCTTTCATGGAGGCCTCACGATGAGATTGCTTAGGTACAATATCTTTATTTGGGCTTGCTACACCCCAATCCAGCTCCTGATCTTGTATATAACGCTTTTTAAGCTGCCAGGCAATTTGTGCCCGTGCCAGTTCCACCCCTAGGTAAAACGCATGGGAAGCATCATTCTCTACTTTAAGATGCTGATACAGGGCAAAGGGATCAATCGCTTCGTTTAGCCCATCGCGGTTATAGACATGTATGCCTTTTTCACTCACTTGGATGCGAAAACTAGGGTCTTTAATCTGCGCAGCGATTTCCTTGATTTCATCGGCTGTATAGGTAAATGGCCGCCTGTCATGCAGCCCTAGCAAACCACTACTGTACCCGCGTGGGAGTCTGTCATCCTGTTTTGCAGCATACATAACTCGCCTTGCATTATCAGCTTCAGCAATCGCATTGACCGCATGTGGACTTACTGAAGTAGCCAGTACTGTATCAATTTCCAGCTCACTGATCAGGCCGAACAATAGCGCGTTAATTCCCGTTGTATCAGCGTCAGTCAATTCGGTTAAGTTACCGATGCCCATCATAATTTGGATGTAAGGATATTTTTTTCGTAGCTTTTGATAGCGCACAATTGAGTTGGCCAAGCCAAAATGAATAGGATCTAAAATCGCATCGGCGATAAAAGGTTTATTCACTTTCAGGCAAGCATCAATCGCTCGATACAACGATGGCAAGCTATGCGGTTTGGCAGGAATCAAAATAGGCGTCGAAGGTACTTCATTGGCAATCCATAAAGTCTTCTCGGTAAGGCTGAGCAGAAAATCCGCTCCAGAACGGCCTGCGGTAAGTAGGTCATCCGTATTCAGCGAATCGACACTGACCTGAAAGCCATGCCCTTTCAATGCTTTTATTGCATCTGCTAAATGTGGAAAGGGTACAGAAGGCAGGCAGCCCAGATCAATAACATTAGCGCCTTGCGATTGGTATTGTTGGGCTTTTCTGATGATGCCTTCTACGCTTAAATATGGCGCATCTACGATCTCGGCGAATATCTGCACACTGTATTTACTCAGGTCTGGCACTGTGCCGCCATGCCCAAAATATTGGGGCAAATCTTTTAAATCTGCAGGGCCTCGCTCTACCGGAACGCCATACTGCGCCTCGAGTTGCGCGAGATCACCCTGGCAGAGACCAGGCAATATCACTTTATCAGCATCACCGGTTTCTTTTAAACGCCGGGCGATTAAATCTGGGGTCATCAATGCTGCGACAGATACACCTATCTGATGAATGCGATATTTGAACGGTGGGGTTTTTGGATTGCTTTGCACTTCCGCTAATACTTTACTCAAGCTTTTTTCAGCTAGCTTGCCTGTTAAAAAAAGGATATTTTTAGCCATTTTTGGTTAGGGCACGCAATCTCGCTTGGATGCTGGCATTCAGACTGGGCATATCTTCCACGACAGTAGTCGTTTCAAAAGTTCTTAATTTAATCACATTATCAAGGTCAATCTTACGCGGATAGACCTTCACTACATTGTCGCGTGGGGCTTCCGACAGAATGGAAGAAGAGCCTAATTCCGGTGCGGTGTCGCAGGCAAAAATAATACTGGGCACCAGCGTTTTTCCTGCTTGGGCGTAAAGGTTAGTGACTAAATTATCCGAAATACCACAGACCATTTTTGCAATAGTATTAGAAGTGGCGGGTGCAATTACAAGACTATGGTAGTAGCCCTGATAAAACAGCTCTACAGGCACACTGCTAGCGGTTTTATCTTGGTACACTTTACCTACATTATGTTTGTAACCATATTGCTGAAGGACTTCAGCAGCGGCCTTGCTTAAGAACAAATCAACATCTTGCAAGGTATCGATGATATCCATACATTCGCGCAAATAATGCCCAGAGCCGGTGATAGCCCAAGCGAGGCGTTGCTTCTTAATCAGATTAGACATAATTTATTTATAGAATGTAAAGTTTTAAGCCAGACAAGGCGCGACTAAAAAATTGAGCGCAGCATACATTCAGTATGTAAGCGATAATTTTTTAAGACGCAACAAAGTATCGCAACAAACTTTACCTTCTATACTGAGAATGGGTGACGTAAAACAATCGTTTCATCCCGCTCAGGCCCAGTCGATACGATATCCACAGGCACGCCACATAACGCTTCCAGGCGTTTCAGATAGTTTTGTGCATTTTTAGGCAAGCCATCCCAGGTTTTTACGCCAAAGGTATTCTGGCTCCAGCCGGGTATAGTTTCATAGACAGGCTCACAACGCGCGACATCATCTGCGCCAATCGGCAATAAATCCAGCAATTTGCCATCCAGGTTATAACCGGTACAGATATTGAGTTCTTCAATCCCATCCAGCACATCCAATTTGGTGATACATAAACCTGTCAGTCCATTGATGCGTGCTGAACGACGCAAAGCTGCTGCATCAAACCAGCCACAACGACGTTTACGCTTAGTGACAGTACCGATCTCCTGGCCTTTAACTGACATTTGATTACCCGGGCAGTTATCAGACTCAATATCCAACTCGCTAGGGAATGGACCACCGCCAACACGTGTCGTATAAGCCTTGGTGATGCCCAATACGTAATGCAACATGCTAGGTCCAACGCCAGTACCCGCTGAAGCCTGACCGGAAACACAGTTGCTTGAAGTCACATACGGGTAAGTACCGTGATCTACATCCAGCAAGGTACCTTGTGCACCTTCAAATAATAGGTTTTGACCAGCTGCATTAGCTTCATACAAAGCGGCTGAAATGTCAGCCACCAATGGTTTTATTAGTTCGGCTTTTTGTAAGGCAGAATCTAATTGTTGCTGGTAATCGACAGCTTCAGCACCTAAGTACTTGGTCAACACAAAGTTATGGTAATCCAATACATCGCGCAGTTTTTCACCAAATTGTTCGGGATAGAATAAATCGTACAAACGCAATGCGCGGCGTGCTACTTTATCTTCATAAGTCGGACCAATGCCTTTACCTGTTGTGCCAATTTTCTTATCGACGCCTCGTTTTAGTTCGCGGGCCACATCAAGGCGTACGTGATAATCCAGTATCAATGGACAACCCGGGCTCACTTTTAAACGACTTCTTACATCCAAGCCGTCTTTTTCCAGTGCCGTGATTTCATTGAGCAAATGACCTGCATCCAACACGACACCATTACCAATATAGCAATTAACACCGTCACGCACGATACCAGATGGTACCAAGTTAAGTTTATAAACGCGTTGCGCTGCACCTTGCCCTACAACCAGCGTATGCCCTGCATTGTGTCCGCCTTGAAAACGTACCACGCCTTGTGCATGGTCGGTCAGCCAATCGACGATTTTGCCTTTGCCTTCATCGCCCCATTGCGTACCAATGACGACCACATTTTTTGCTACCTGATTTTTTACCGCATTCACCATAACATTTACTTTATACTTTTGATTTATATATGAAAATTATTTACCATTGCGCGAACTGTTTATAATTCGCCTGAGAAATCTGCCAAGATCCAACCTGAATTCGAGCGTTCTAATTTTTTATTGTAATTCACTTCATTGCGATACGCTTCGTAACCAGCCAGCTCCTGCACCACCACATAGCCCTCAGCCCTTAAAGCCTCTATTTTTTCCGTAAGCGCCGCATCATCTGTAGACGGTGCGAATATTGCTGTCGATGGCTTTGCAGGTGCTAGAGCGGTCACTACACCACGTAGATCCAAGCTGAAGCCGGTTGCCGGGCGCGCACGACCGAATGCCTTACCCACTTCATCATAACGGCCACCCAATGCCAATGGCCCTTTATATCCTTTTGCATAAGCAGCGAACACAATACCGCTGTGATAGTGATAGCCACGTAGCTCACTGAAGTCGAAGCTCACGTTCACATTCATCGCCTCTAATGCTGTGCTGACCTTATTTAAGCTTGCCAGGGCAGCTTTAATAGCCGGAGTTGCCGGCAACATTTTTTCAGCTTTCGCTAATATAGTTTTATCGCCATTCAATTCGGTTAACTGCATCAATGCATTACAGGTAGTTTCATCCAAATCTTTTGCCAGTTTAGCCACGGCTGACTGATCTTTGCTCTGTAAAGCTGCGTATAAATCCTGCTCCAGTTGAGGCTCAATATTGCTCGCCTCGATCAAGCTGCCGAATACATTAACATGGCTAAAGTCGATATGAATCTGTTGAATGCCTATGGCCTGCAACGCTTTGATTAGCAATAGCTGAATTTCGATATCACTTTCAACCCCGGCGTGACCATACAATTCCGCGCCAAGCTGCAAAGGTTCTCGCGTCTGTGCAAGACCATCTGGCTTAGTGCGCAACACGCTACCGGCATAGCATAAGCGGGTAATGCCTTGATGATTTAACAAATGCGCATCGATGCGTGCCGCTTGTGGTGTCATGTCAGCGCGCACACCCATTAGGCGACCAGTGAGCTGATCGACTACTTTAAACGTCGCCAGGTCTAAATCATGGCCAACGCCGGTAATCAGCGACTCCATATATTCCAGCATAGGCGGAATTACATATTGATAACCATGCACCTTAAACAAATCCAATAAGGTACGGCGTAATGACTCAATACGCGTGGCTTCAGCGGGCAAAACATCTTCAATGTATTCAGGGAGCAGCCAGTTATGCATTTTTAATTATCACTAACATTTGGTTTTACTTATGCGTTATTACTTATACGCTTATCTATTTTCTTAAATCTATTTACTTAAGAAAATTATCACTAAACCGCCCACAATAGACATTAAGCCGACAAAACGCAATTGCCCGTCTTTCAGCTCGATCATGCGCTTAAAGGTATCTCGCCAAGCTTGTGGTACCAATAACGGCAACAAGCCTTCAAATACCAACATCAAGCCAAATGCGGTTAATAGTGTGGAATTCACTTTTATTATTTTTTAGACGGGCTGCGCATGTACTTGAAGAAATCCGAGCCCGGGTCTAGCACCATGATATCGCTCTTGTTCTTGAAACTATTTTTATAAGCTTCCGTACTGCGGTAAAACGAATAAAATTCAGGATTTTTGCTGTAAGACTGGTTGTAGATGGCGGCTGCCAAGGCATCACCCTCACCTTTGGTTTTTTGTGCATCGCGATACGCTTCAGCAATAATCACTTCGCGTTGCTTATCAGCATCGGCTCGAATTTTCTCAGACGAAGCAGAACCTTCGGAACGTAACTGGTTAGCAATACGTTTACGCTCCGAGATCATTCTGTCGTATACAGACTTACTGATATCCTCGGAATAATCCACGCGCTTCAAACGTACGTCTACTACTTGAATACCCATTTGGCGAGCGTCTACGTCAGCTTTTCTACGTAAGTTATCCATCACGGCAACACGTTCACCTGCAATCACATCATGCACAGTGCGTTTACCAAACTCAGCACGTAAGCCGGCATTGACCACTTTGGTTAAGCGGTCTTCAGCAGCAGCTTCGCCGCCTTCCCTGATTGAAACATAGTACTTAGCAGGGTTAATGATGCGCCATTTAATGAATGAATCCACCATCATATACTTGTTTTCGCTGGTGATGAGTTTGGCAGGCTGGTCAGAGTCTAAGGTGATAATCCTGTTATCAAAATATTTCAAGTCATCTACAAACGGCACTTTGAAATATAAGCCTGGTTCTTTCTTAACCGCTACGATGCTACCCAAGCGTTTAACCAGTACATATTGGGTTTGGCCTACGGTAAAGGCAGATGATGCCAATGCCACAATGGCGATGACTACGATAATTAAAATGCCTTTAATATTATTCATCACTATTCCTTACCTGCTTTCTCTGTCACGGCTGCGAAAAGCGTCACGTGTGCGCTCTGCTTCAGGCGCAGGGTCGGCAGCTACCGGTTGCTGTGGATTAAGTGACTGCATAGATTGTGATTGCAGAGGTGCATTTGCGCCACTGGCATTAATCAACTTATCAAGCGGCAAATAGAGCAAACTGTTACCGGCTTTTTGATCAACCACCACTTTACTTACGCTAGAGAGAATCTGTTCTTGAGCATCCAAATACAAACGCTGACGCGTAACTTCCGGCGCATTATTGTATTGACCTAATATCTGGTCAAAACGGCTGGCATTACCGCGTGCTTCACTTTCGATTTTTAGCTTATATCCTGCAGCCTCTGCCAGTAAGCGAGATGCGGTACCGCGTGCTTTAGGGATGACATCATTCGCATAAGCCTGACCTTCATTGATCAACCGTTGGTTATCTTGGTTGGCACGGTTGACATCTTCAAACGCTTCCTGCACTTGCTCAGGCGGCTGTGCGCCTTGCTGTGTCACGCTGATGATGTTCACACCAGCTTTATAGCTATCCAATATCACTTGCATACGTGCAGAAGTATCTTGCAAGCCTTTTTGCAATAGATCGTCTAGGGTATTTTTACCCACCTCTTCCCGAATCGCCGTTTCGGCAGCAGACCGGACTGCGTCATCAGTATCGCGATTATTGAACAAATAATCTTTTGCATTCTTAAGGTTATATTGCACAGCGAATTGGAGGTCGATGATGTTTTCATCTTCAGTCAACATCAATGATTCTTTAGGCTGCTTGGTTTTACCGCCGCCGCCATCATTTGTACGATAGCCAACTTCTAGCCTGCGGATTTGTTCCATATTCACCACATTAACTGTTTCAATCGGGTAAGGCAGATGCCAACGTGGACCAGGCTCGGTAGTTTCGGCAAATTTACCGAAGCGTTGTACAACGCCTAATGAGCCTTGGTCGACTATATAAAACCCCATGCCAAACCACACCAACAGCACAACCAGCACAATAGGGATGATGGGCAGACTGGTTTGATTAGGACGAGCTGGCGTATTATTAGGGTTATTGCCACTACCTTTACCGAATAGATTGTTGATTTTGCGGCTTAGATTGCGCATCACCTCATCTAAATCTGGTGGGCCTTCATTGTTACGCTGTCCCCATCCGGGAAATTTAATCATTCAATGCTCCAAAATTATGCATACGTACTTTCTTCTGTGCTTAGTCGCTGCAAATGTCGGTAATGTTCCGCCATTGCCAGCCTTATTAAATCCAAGCCTTCACCCGTTTTTGCCGACGCATGTATAGACGTGATTCTACCATATTCATCGCGGCTTAATGAGGCATCAAGCCCTACTCTGTCTATTTGGTTATGCACCACAATCTGCGGTACGTTAGAAGCGCCGATTTCTTCTAACACTTTGTTTACTTGTGCAATCTGTTCGTCCCGGTTAGTGCTCGCAGTATCTACAATATGCAATAGCAAATCGGCTTGCGCAGCCTCTTCTAAAGTTGCGCCAAACGCTTCCACCAAGGCATGCGGTAAGTGCTTAATGAATCCTACAGTGTCGGAAATCACCACTGGGCCACAATCCGCGATATACATCTTATGCGTAGTAGTATCTAAAGTAGCAAATAACTGGTCAGCCGCATAGATATTGGCTTTGGTTAAACGATTGAATACGGTAGATTTTCCGGCGTTGGTATAGCCCACTAGCGAGACCGTCATGACATTGGAACGCTTACGAGCACGCCGTTGCATACCGCGCTGGGCTTTGAGCTTGACCAGCTTCTCACGAAGCTGTTTTACCCTCACCCGCAACATACGCCTATCCAACTCTAACTGCGTTTCGCCAGGACCGCCACGTACACCGATACCGCCCTTTTGACGTTCCAAGTGGGTCCAGCCGCGTACTAATCGGGTGGAAAGATGCTCCAACTGCGCAAGCTCTACTTGTAGTTTACCTTCATGACTTTGTGCGCGCTGGCTGAAGATATCGAGTATCAGCCCCGTTCTATCAACGACACGTGCTTGCAATAAGCGTTCTAAGTTGCGCTGCTGGGAGGGTGTGAGGTCATGATTAAAAACGGCGATTCTAGATTCGCTCGCTTGCATCATTTGAGCCAGCTCATCAGCCTTACCGCTACCGATAAAATGCTTGGCATCAGGAGAGATTCTCTTGCCTTCGATGGTGCCACGAATGGACAAGCCTGCACTGGTACTGAGCTGCCTCAGTTCATCCAGACTTTCCTCGTAGTCGGTATCGCCAAAATCTACACTGACCAAAATTGCAGCATCGCCACCACTTGGTCTTTCAAACAGGTCTTTCAACGGTTATTCATCAACTTCAGTTAGAGGGATATTAACCGCGCGTGCAGGGACTATAGTTGAAATCGCGTGTTTGTATACCATCTGTGTCACGGTATTTTTCAACAAAATGACATACTGGTCGAATGAATCGACCTGACCTTGAAGTTTAATACCATTGACGAGATAGATAGAAACGGCAACGTGCTCTTTGCGTAAGGCGTTAAGGAATGGGTCTTGTAACATTTGCCCTTTTTGATTCATGATTTCTCCTATTGTTTGGAGTTAAATAAATATTTCATAACATCTACCAGACATCAGTGATGTTACTCTGTTTGTTGTGACTAACAATAATCAAATTTGTTCTATTTATTATTGCGAAACTCTAATAACTATAAGGTGCTCATTGATACTGCAATAGTAAGATGCTGTCTATTAAGATAATTTCAATATCGTCACGCAAAATTATTTAGGGAAATTAAATTGATAACTTCATCCAAAAGTTTTAAAAGCATTCAAACTATATCACTTGCATAATTCGATTAAGCACTTCTTCTTTGCCTAACAAAGCCATCACTTGGTCGATACTAGGGGATTGCGCGATACCAGTAATGGCTACACGCAGCGGCATCGCTACTTTAGGAAACTTCAACTGATTCTGCGTGACCGCCGCATCAATCGCATTATGAATATGCTCTGCAGTCCAATCCGTAGCTTTCAGCGATTCCGCCAAAGCTGTTAGCACTGGCTTAATATCTGCAGTGAGATGTTTTTCAGCCGCCGCTTGGTCTATGGTAGGTTTCTGGAAGAAATAAGCGATGTTTTGTGCAAGTTCATTCAAGGTATGCACGCGCTCTTTATATAAATTTAGCACCGCAATTAGGCTCGGCTGCTCAGACACAGTAACGCCTAACTTCTCTAGTCGAGCTGTAATATCTTTTGCCAAATATTCGGAATCTGCCAGCTTGATGTAATGCGCATTCAGCCACTTAAGCTTTTCTGTATTGAATTGCGCTGCAGATGGTGTGATGTGGTCCAGATCAAACCATTCACAAAATTGTTGCATGCTGAAAATTTCTTCATCACCATGGCTCCAGCCTAGGCGCGCCAGGTAATTGAGTACGGCTTCAGGCAAATAACCCTCTTCATCATACTGCATCACACTTACTGCACCATGACGTTTGGAAAGCTTTTGACCATCATCGCCCAATATCATGGAAAGATGCGCATATTGAGGCACTGTTGCACCTAAGGCTTTTAGCATATTGATTTGGCGCGGCGTGTTATTTACGTGGTCATCGCCCCGTATTACTTGGGTAATGCCCATTTTCCAGTCGTCTACCACCACACAGAAATTATAAGTTGGTGTTCCGTCAGCTCTAGCAATGATCAAGTCGTCCAACTCTTGGTTGGCGATGCTGATCTCACCTTTTACCATGTCATGCCAAACCACGTGACCAGATTGTGGATTCTTGAAGCGAATGACGGGTGGGATATCCTGCGGTATAGTAGGTAAAACTTTACCTCCTTCCGGACGCCAGCGACCATCGTATCGCGGCTTGATATTCTGCTGCATTTGGCTTTCACGCAAGTCTTCAAGCTCTTCTTTAGTGCAATAGCAATAATATGCCGTACCATCATCCAACATTTTCTCGATGACTTTTTTGTAAGCTTCCATGCGCTGCATCTGGTAGAACGGGCCTTCGTCATGACTAAGCCCTAGCCAATTCATGCCGTCTAATATCGCTTGCACCGCTTCTGGCGTGCTTCTTGCAACATCGGTATCTTCAATGCGTAAGATAAATTGACCACCATGCTTTTTAGCATAAGCCCATGAAAACAAAGCGGTACGGGCACCGCCAATATGAAGGAAACCTGTAGGACTTGGAGCAAAACGCGTGCGAACGATCATATGGAATGTTATTTAACTTGAAAGGTCGTATTTTATCATGGCTGACGAAGTAAGCTTTTGCTGAAATCAGCATTTTATAGAGTTTGTTGTGTGGGTAGAGTTTGTTATGTATTTATGATATGTTGACTATAAATAAGAAAATTAACCGTTAGGCATATAGCAAAGCTATATTGTATGAAAAATATTTTTCAAAACATTATCGCGAATGTGTTCAATGACATTCCCCGCAAGCATGCTGTTTGGCTGGAAGCGATTGAAGAGCAGGATGATTTGCTAGCACTGCAATCGGCAACGCATGGCCTAGAGTCTGTATTGGCAGACCCTTCTTTAACCGCTAGTAGTCGCTCTAAAATCATTGACGAGACCACACAAAAGACCCGATCCACCCTTCAAAAAATCAGCCAGCAGTTTGTTAGGTTTGAGTATATGGATTCCAGCATCGAGAACAATATGCTCGGTATTACGTACGGATTCCATAAACAGTTATACAACAGTCATCTTAGTTTACTAGATGACTTCATTGCCAACCCGACACAGCATCAATCCCGGGGCCTTCATCTACTGTTAACGGAAATCGTTAATCAAGCATTTGAAATGCTGAAATGGCGTAGCTTTGTTAATTTAGGTTTGTCACCTCATGTCTGGTTACAACTTCATAAGATTTTTGAACTTGCAAATGACAATGACTTACTGGATAACGTTGTTGAATCGGAAGACTCCCTTACCAAGCCTACCTTAGCAGCACAACTTGTACAAACTTACATGCTGGATACCTTGCAGCAAGCCAACCTGAACCGGCAAGGCATTGATATTATTTGCAAAATCTTGCAACAGCAATTGTTGCTTGTCGAACTCTCGGCTGACTTTAACCCGATTAAATTCCTGTTCTACGTTGACCTAGATAAAGATTCCGGCGCGAAAAGAATTAGGCACTTCACTCCCACCAACAGTTGTATCTACTGGCAAATCGATGCCCTGGAACGTGATATTGCGACAATGCTGGATAAGGTCAGTGATAACGTTGGCCTCAACATATTAACAGCTGATCTATCTATTGAACCTCACCAATTAAAAGCCCTGCCCGAGACACTCAACGCGGTATTGCAGGAGTGGTCACGCAAGGAATATCGCCGTCAGCGCAGGAAAGAAGATAGACAAAAATTAACCACTACTGCGAGCGTCATGTATGGCATCCAGAACGTATGCGAACGCGTGAAAGTGCATGAAGATAAAAAACTCAGGCATGGTGCTAGATTCTCTGCCGACGGCAAGACATTGGATGAAAGACTGAGGAATCATGCCATTATCAAAGGTGAAGAAAGCAAGTTAAAAATTGACAAGAATAATCACCATTGGGTGATTGTCGATGAAAGCAATCACGGTCTGGGGGCTATCGCTGCTGCTGAATTAAATCCATGGATCGCAGTGGGTCAGTTAATAGGCGTGGTAATGGCAGATGCGCAAGAAAACATGATTGTCGCGATTATCCGCAGTGCCCGGCCAAAGGCGAATAGGCAAATCCAGGTAGGCATTGAGATATTGTCACGCCATGCAAAATGGATCCAAGTGAAAATAGCCTCTCCTGTCCCAAGTGAGCAAATAGCTCATATCCATAGTTTTCCTGGTTTATACCTGCCTATTGAAGCAGGCCTATCCACGACTTCTAGCCTGATACTTCCTAAGATCGAATTTGTCGCCCAAACTTCATACGAGGTATCTATCGCTGGCATGGTTGAAAATATTAAATTGGGTAATGCAGTCGATAACAAGGATGATTGGGTCAAGGTTATTTACCCTAGGTAAAATTAGTACACAGATAAACCCGCCTAAAGATAAGATACCCAAAATAAAGCCATGTAAAATAGCGTATAAATCGAACTCAGCATTTTATCCCTGCTGCCAAATGGGCTATACAGCAAGCTTCACTCCCAAAACCTCTTAACTATAAGAATAATTAAACCCTAATAAACCAGAAATTGTTTTGGCATATTATTTGCGTAAGTAATATTACCAATAATTGCATTGACTCATTAGTGTTTATATAAAATGCGCTTTCTCCAAAAAATCTTCAGTAACCCGCCAGCACCCAAAGGGATGAACAGCTTCCCGTGGGCGCCAGCATTGAAGGACTTGGACGATATTTCCGCAATCGAATATGGCTCAGAACAGCTCCATAACGAATTTAGAAACAACGCTTTTAAAGATGAGCTGTTTTTGCAGGCGCTTTTTTCGATTGACGAAAAATTACACACAATTGTCGATAGAATCACCAACCAATACATCACTATTGAAAATATCGGTATTGAATTAGAAGAACGCCTCACTAACTCCGTGTTTCTTTATCATCGCCAAATGTTCTTGATTTACATGGCGGCTATTGAAAACTTTGGCAAAAATCACCACCCATGCCTGCTATTAATGTTGGCACGTGCTATGAACAGCGCCACACAAATGATCAAGTGGCGTTATTACACTTACAACAGTGCTCCCGCCAGCGTATGGTTGCAGATTTCCCAGCTATTCAAAATCGCTGAAACACAATTTTTACTGGATCAACCGGCACAGACTTATGAAGGCCAACCAACCTCAACGCTGAGCATTGCTTATATCCAGGTCTGCATGTTAGGAAGTCTAGAAAGCTTGAGTTTTAAACGCCAGCAAATTGACTTGGTCGGGAAAATGTTACATAAATGGGCGTCTAAAGTTGTCATTGAGAGCCATTATGATGAGAAAAAACACTTATTCTATGTCGATACTGCGAATAATGTTCCAGCCAAACGTATTAGGAATTTTAAACCTGCAGATAGTTATCGTTACTGGTGTTTCGATTCGATTAATTCAAAAATCGAGCTATGCGCTTCCGCTTTAGAATTTAATATCGCCCCTAAACAGCTTTCTATGGAAGAGTTCTCCTGTAATAAATACTTCCTGCCCACGCTGGAAGTATTGCGAACTGAATGGTCGCGCCATGAATATAAACGCCAGCGCAGAGAGGAAGATCGTACCAAAACAGTAAAATCCGCTACCACTTCTTATGGCTTTTTCGATACCTGTTACCAGATCAAGCAATATGAGAACCTGCAGGTACAGCGCGGTGAAAAAACCTATCAAGGTGAAAAATCATTTGAAGAACGCTTATCCTCGCATTATGTAGTGAAAGGTCGCTCAGAACCGAATATCATTTATGTAGACTTAGGAGCCGGCTATTCTAATATTGTCGATGAAAGCAGCAAAGGCATTGGCATGCGGATCAGCAAACAAGCCAATGAAGTAAGCCTAGGAATGATGGTAGGAGTGTCAGTAAAAGAACAGAAATATGGCACGCGAGTGGGCGTTATTCGTAGCATCAAGCCCATTCCAGGCAATGAATTACAGATTGGTGTTGAAGTTTTAAGCCGTAATGCGTTCTGTGTTGAGGCTAAAAATGTCAGTATGAGTGCGATGAAAGTTCGCGCAAGTGCTAATACAAGTATGAATACAAGCGACGATATATCTGCCAACTTTACTAGCAGCACTTTTAAATTCACCTGTTTGTTCCTGCCGGAAGAATATGGCGTATCAACCGGGGAAACTTTGATAGTCCCTAGAATCCAGTACAACTCAACTGATGTTTTCCAGGTAAATGTACTTGGGGCTGAACTGGTAGTGAAATTTACCGACACCTTGGAACGGCACGAGGACTGGATTCGTGTCGCTTATTCCCAGGATATCGGTAAAAAATAAGTTACTGATTGTTAGTTTTATTGGTCGTTTTACTATCACTCGCTTTTATAGCTTGCCTGTTAGATTCTGTTTCTATCACTTCTGGTTTCCAGCCGCCACCTAAAGCCTTAAATAACTCCACACTTGCCACTAAACGTGCCTGACGGCTTTGTACATAAGCCAATGCAGTATCGTTATACACGCGTTGCGCATCTAACACATCTAAGTAAGCTGAATAGCCAGATTTATAGCGGTTATCAGAGACTTCCATAGCCTTTTTCGCCGCTTCTTGACCTCTAGCAAGCGCCGTTTCACGCTCGGCATTTTGGCGTAGATTGACCAAAGCATCATTCACTTCCCTAAAGGCATTCTGAATTGAACCCTCATAGCTGGCCAAAACTTGCTTCTGTCTTGCAGACGCTTGGTCAACTCGGGCATTCAGTCGGCCAGAATCAAATATCGGCAAGTTCAAACTCAAACCACCGGTCCAGATACGCGCAGCCGATTTCAGGATATCCCCCAACTCTAGGCTTTCACCACCAAAACCTGCCGTGAGTGAAATGCTAGGATAAAGCGCCGCTTTAGCCACAGCGATATTGGCATTGGCAGCGACCATCAACTCTTCTGCTTGACGCACATCAGGACGTGCTTCCATCAAGCTGGATGGCAAACCAGCCGGTGGCACAGGTGGAATGGGCAGCGTATTAATATCAGCATTCGCTAAGTTCAAATCCAGCGTGCCCGTAAGTATCGCCAATTGATGAAGGTTCAATGATCTGAGTCTTTTTAATTCGGCCAGTTGAGCACTTAAGGTAGCGCTTGCTACTTCCGCCTGATGGACGTCCAAGGCAGAAGCCACGCCACCATCCAAGCGGCGTTTAGTGAGTGCCAGACTCTCTTCTCGAGTTTTCATATTATCTTGCGTAATGGCAATCTGCGAATCCAGGCTGCGCAATACCAAGTAATTGCTAGCTACCAAGCTTGATAAAGACAAAGTAACAGTATCTTTAGCATACCGAGTAGATAATGCCGTCGCACGGGCAGCTTCCTTAGCGCGACGCAACTTACCCCAGAAATCGATTTCAAATGACGTATTTAAATTCACATTGAAATTATTCCGTGGGTTGCTACCAAAGATAGGATTAGCCCCAGCTTCAGTCACACGTGTACGAGTTCCTGAGGCATCTAAATCAATTTGCGGCAATAAGGCAGCACCCACTTCACGCATAAAGGCGTCAGCCTCTTCAATACGTGCTACCGCTAACTTGATATCGGTATTGTTCTGTAACGTTTTAGCGACCAAATCATTCAATACCGGGTCTTGATATAACGTCCACCAGTTATTGATGACTTGGGTATCAGCCTGGCCTGCTTGATTTGAATCTGTCTGGCCGGCTTGTTCGGAATATTGTGCAGGCACATCAACTTTTGGACGCATATAATCTGGCCAGATCGATTGGCAGCCAGCCAACAATACAGTTGCGACGGCCAATGACACCAGCTTGTAACTTAGGTTTAACTTTGTGTTCGGGATCATACCGTTTCCTTACTATTATTCTTTGAATGGCCTTCACCTTGTGGGGGTGCTTCAATCGGCGGGATATCATGGTGATGTCTATCCACATGTTTTTTAGTCAACCATGTAAAGAATAATGGAATGAATATCGTCGCTACGAATGTCGCCAATATCATGCCGCCGAATACACCAGTACCCATTGAACGACGTGCTGCAGCACCTGCACCAGTCGCAATGACCAACGGTACGATACCTAACACGAACGCCATCGAAGTCATGACAATCGGTCTAAACCTTAACTTCGCTGCCGCTAACGCCGCTTCAGCAACTGGCATACCCTCTTCCATTTTCTGAGTTGCGAACTCCACGATTAGAATCGCATTTTTCGCCGCTAAACCAATCAGCGTAATCAAACCAATCTGGAAGTAAATGTCATTGGGCATGCCCCTCAATAACACTGCTAAGAATGCACCGGCTAAGGCAAATGGTATGGCCATAATTACGGCTAATGGCAATGCCCAAGTTTCAAACTGCGCGGCCAGAATTAAGAACACCATAATGATGGCGAAACCGAATGCAAATATAGCGGCTGAGCCAGTACGCTTTTCTTGATAGGCTTGTGCTGTCCAAGCCATTTGGTAACCATCTGGCAGGTTTTCTTTGGCAATCCGTTCCACAGCCTTAATCGCATCACCAGAGCTTACGCCAGGTGCACCCCCACCAAAAATCTTACCTGACAATAACCCGTTGTAACGCTCTAACTGCTCAGCACCCACAATATTGCTAACTTTACTCAAAGCAGATAGCGGAATCATATTGCCTTCAGGGCTCGTCGCAGTTGGTTGGCTACGTACATACACCTTGCCCAAATCTTCAGGTTTCATCCTGAACTCAGGTTCAGCCTGTAACTGCACGCGATAGGTACGGCCGCTACGGTTAAAGTCATTCACATAGAAAGAACCCATGGTGCTTTGCAGCGTGGTATAGATATCCGCAATCTTCACGTTTTGTGAAATCGCTTTCGCTTCGTCCACTTCAATAAATAACTGAGGCACAGTCGGGCGGAAGAACGTATTGATACCGGTCAATTGTGGGTCTTTCCTCATTGCATCCATGAAGATATTCATGACGGCTGCGAGTTTGACCGGGTCAGTCTCACGCTTACTTTGTACATACACTTCAAAACCACCGGCAGAACCCAAACCACGAATCGCGGGCGGGTTTACGGCAAATGCCAAGCCATCCGGTTGCTGCATACCAATACCACCCAATTTACCTACCATCTGGTCAGCTGTCGTTTCCCGGTCTTTCCAATCAGTCATCCTAACGAACATCGTCGCCGCATTAGTTTTGTTAGCGCCTGTGAGCAACTCAAAACCATTTACCGCAAATTCAAACGCCGTTGCGGGATCTTTTGCAATAGCAGCGCGAACGTTTTCAGTTGTTTTAGCTGTACGATTCAGGGTTGCGCCATCCGGCATCACCACTACCGTTACCACGTAGCCCTGATCTTCTGCTGGCACGAAACTGCCCGGAACCAAGCGCACCAGTACTATCACGATCACAATAAAGGTACCGAACACCAGGCTACCGATGAATTTGTGATGCAGCGTCAAATTCACCGTTTTGGTATAAAAATTTGTAAATCTACTGAACCCTCTATTGAATGCTTCGAAGAAACGATTTTTGTGATGTGATTTTTTTAAAATCATCGCGCACAGTGCAGGGGTCAACGTCAATGCCACTACGCCAGAAATTACTACAGCTATCGCAACAGTCACAGCAAACTGGCGATACAACTGACCGGCAATACCACCCAAGAAAGCAACTGGCACGAACACCGCACACAACACCAGCACAATCGCAACCACAGCACCGGCCACCTGACTGATAGATTTTGCCGCAGCGTGTAGGGGATCTAAGCCCTCTTCCGTCATGAGCCGCTCGGTATTCTCCAGCACTACAATGGCATCATCCACCACAATACCAATCGCCAGAATCATCGCGAACAAAGTCAGTAAGTTGATAGAAAAACCAAACAGGTATAAGCCAGCAAAGGTACCAATCAATGAAATCGGCACCGCGATAAGAGGAATTAAAGTTGCACGCCAGCTTTGCAAGAACAGGAACACTACGAGCACCACTAATACCAGCGCTTCAGCAAAGGTATGGAATACCTCTTTGATTGTCGCTTTTACGAAGTCACTAGTGTCATAGGGAATGGTATATTTCACGCCTGCAGGAAAGCGCTCTTTAAGCTCTTCCATTTTTGCTTTAATACCATTTGCCGTATCCAACGCGTTAGCGCCGGTTTGCAAGAAAATAGGCATAGCCACACCAGGCTGGCCATCAAGTGCAGAAGTCACGTTATAGCTTTGGGCACCTAATTCCACCCGTGCTACGTCTTTTAAATACAGTACGCCACGTGGACCATTGGCTTTAACGATAATATTGCCAAATTGTGCAGGGTCAGCCAAACGACCTTTAGCAATCACGGTATAAACTAATTTTTGGTCTGCAGGTGCAGGATCCTGGCCGATCTTACCAGCCGCATATTGATTATTTTGCGCATTGATTGCAGCAGCAATATCACTGGTGCTAACTTTCAATTGCGCCATACGGTCTGGACGCAACCAGATACGCATCGCGTAATCTTGCCCGCCGAAGATCAGTGCATCGCCCACACCTTTAACGCGTTTAATTTCATCCAATAAGTTCAGCGTAGTGTAGTTACTCAAAAACAAACGATCATGCTTTTTGTCGGCTGAAGTCAACATCACCACTAGTAAGATATCGTTAGATTTTTTTTGCACTACTAAGCCATTACGACGCACTTCATCCGGCAAGCGCGGTGTCGCAATATTCACTCGGTTGCTGACGTTAAAGGTCGCCTGGTCGGCATCAGTACCCACTTCAAATGTTGCTGTGATGACTAATGTACCGCTAGAGTCGGCACTGGAATTGAAATACAGCAGATTATCAACACCACTTAATTGCTCCTCAATAGGCGCAGCGACGGTTTTAGAAAGTGTCTCCGCACTCGCACCAGGATAGTTAGCAGTAATGGTGACTGTGGGCGGGGCAATCTGAGGGTATTGCGCTACAGGTAATTTAAAGGCTGCAGCCAAACCCGCCAACACGATGATAATGGATAACACTGAGGCAAAAATAGGCCTCGTGATAAAGAACTTGGTCATAATCTCTAATCCTTGGCTTATTTAGCGGCTTGTTTATCTTGTTTTGCCGTTTGCTTTTCAGCTGGCGTTGCTGCAGCAGTTGGAACGTTGCTAGGCGCAGTTTCAAGAGGATGCGGGTCTACCGGCGCACCTGGACGAACTTTAATGAGGTTGTCGGCAATGACTTTGTCACCCGTTTTTAAGCCCCCAAGAATGACCCAGTTCGAACCTTGCCAGCCACCTTCTTGAATAGGACGCACAGCCGCAGTGGTTTTACCATCCTTAGCTTCTGCAACAAAAACGAATTTGCCTTGTTCGCCAGTCAATACAGCTGTTTGCGGTACTAAGAACACACCTTCACGTGTGCCTGTGGTCACGCGGGCCCGTACAAATTGACCAGGCAGTAATTTATGGTCCGCGTTATCAAAAGTGGCGCGCAATTGTTGCGTACCCAATGCAGGGTCAATTTGGCTGGCGGCAAAGTTTAATTTACCTTGTTGTTTGTATTCAGTTCCGTCCGGCAGTATCAATGTTACTTTTTTCACATTGTTTTCCGTCAAACGACCACCTAAAGCGGCGGTTTCTGAATCAGAAAAACTGAAACGTACCCATATTGGTGAGATTTGCACTACCGTAGTAAGTAAGCTGGTATTAGGTGCAACTAAAGCGCCTTCTGAAAACTGGAAGCGTCCGGCAACACCGCTGGATGGAGCGGTTACGGTGGTATACGACAAGTTAAGCTCGGCTTCACGCACCATAGCTTCACCCTGTTGGACAGTTGCGGCAGCTACTGCGTAGTCAGAAGTTGCATTGTCGTATTCACGTTGACTGATAGATTGAGTGGCTAGCAAACCTTTTAAACGGTCGGCCTCGCGGCGGGTTTGATCCACACGGGCTTTTTGCTGAGCTAATTGTGCTTTAGCTTGTGAAAGTGCAATTTGGAAAGGGACAGGGTCAATCAGGAACATGGATTGACCGGTTTTTACAGGCGCACCTTCTTCAAATAATTTCTTTAGTAGAATGCCACCTACGCGAGGACGTACTTCAACTTCTTTAGCACCCTCTGTCTGCGCAACTGCTTCTGCACTGATAGGTACAGTAGTAGGCTGCATTTCCACTACACTTACAGGCATGGCTTGCATTTGAGCGTCAGCAGTCACATCAGCTTTTTTGCCACAACCTATTAATGTTAAACTTGCAATGAAGGCCACACCGGCCAATTTAGTAGTAAAAATTCCTGCTTCCAAATAGGTATTATTTTTTTTCTGCGCTTGTGCTGTAGTAACTACCATTGATGACTCCAGTGTCTTTTTAATTGGCTATGTTTCTAATTTTTAAATAAATTTTAACTATGTGTAATGAGTAAATTGCGTAAAAATACTTGCTTACATTCAAGATTGTATGTATATTATATACAAACAAGGATGTATGTAAATAAGTTTTAATAAAAAACATAAAAAAAAGTTTGGTCCTTATAAAGGGATTTAGTTTCACATCGATAGAGAACGTAAATGGTTAGAAAGACTAAAGAAGACGCAGAGCTTACGCGCCTAAGCATTATTGATGCAGCACGTGCTGTATTTCTGGCGCGTGGCGTAAGCCGTACTACCTTGGAGCATATTGCGGCGGAAGCCGATGTGACACGTGGGGCGGTATATTGGCACTTTAAAAACAAAACTGAGATTTTCCATGCGATTCGCGATCAGGTATTCTTACCGTTGATCGACCGTATGGATGACGCATTGGCAATTGAAAGCAAAGATGACCCGCTGACTCAGATCGAAAAAAGTTTGGGTGAGACGTTTCATGAGCTCAGTACCAATTTGCAGATGCAACAGACTTACGAAATCATGATGATCAAATGCGAATATGTAGATGAATTCGCGACGGTTTTACAACAAATCCTTAACAATTGTTCTAACATTACTGAAAAAATCCAGCTAGCTTACGAACGCGCCCAAGCACAAAACTTATTAGCCGGCACCCACTCTCCGCATGCACTGGCATTAGACACACACCTATTCTTTAGCGGTTTACTGCATATGTGGGTAAAAGATTTTGATGGCAGTCGATTCCGCTTTCAGGCAACAGATCTCATTAAATCCCACATTAATTTACGCAGGAAGTAATCGGCAGCTTCAAAATGCTTGTTAAACACCGCTGGTGGCGATAATATGCTGGCAAGTGATTAAAGCTGGGAGGCATTGTGGATATTCATACTGGCGAAATTTATGGCAAGCAGACTGCCAACAAATTCGTAATGTATAACGTGCTGAAAGTCAGCAAAGCCACCCGGAATAGTAGCGAGATAGTAACGTTACAGAATATCGATAACCCGCTCAGCCTATTTGAAACTACCGTTCAAAAATTAGCCGCTTCCGGCTATATCCGTATCAGCCAAACACCCTATATTGATTTAGAATCTGCAACACCCAGGCGGCGCAAAGCTGCACGAAAACCGACCAGATGTCCGCTTACATTGGATTTTTTGGAAGACCGTGCGGATAGCGAAAGACCAGCGTCGATCATCCCGGACTTATTTAGCCCTGTGTGATTCTATAAATAACGTTTCGTCATACTTTACCGTCATTCCAACACGCTTGCAGCAATTCCGTGAAGAGACGGAATCCCGTCAAAACTAAAGAAATCTTTGCAAAACAAAATACAAACCTAAGCCACTAGAGTCCGACATTTGTCGGAATGACAAAATTTCAATAGTGAAATCTCAATCAGGCTTACTAATTCCGAAGGTGCCTACCAAACTTAATCAATCCGGACGCTAAAATAATTCTACAAACGATACGCTGTGAGACACTACCAGAGCGGCTCGCAGGGCACTTCTTTGAACTAAATCCTGTATTTGATTAAGAATGCCGTTAGGCACCCACTTAGCGTTGAACTGAGTCGCTTTCCGATTAAACCGCGCTACTCGGCAACCATTTAAATATCGACCCCTTTATTGTAGCGACTATCTACGAGAAGACCTTGCGGTGTGATGGCTAAGCAAGAATAACCCCACTAAAGAATGTTTTTCCCAGCCATAAGGTGAGCAAAATTAGACCCATGGATATTAATATACCTTTAATATCGCTGGAATTTTCGTGAGAAATGAGGGGGCGATTTTTTAAATCAAAAGATAAGAACATTTTTACCATTTTTAACCAATAGTAAGGAAACAGAACTAAAGTAAAAACAAAAAGAGCGAAAAACGAGGCTACTCTAATCATTTTAAAAACCATATAAACACCTAGGGTTTCAAGTTTGCCTGAGAAGATGAAAAAAACTACGATTATTAAAGCGCAGAAGGCCGCAACCGTTCCAGCTATTCGCCAAATATTCATATACAGCCTAACCGTAAAATACCCATCCTAATTGACGCAATATATTACGTCAATTCTTTAAAAATCTCTTGGTGGCCCGCCCCATAGATCATGACCATCCGCTTCATAGATTTCAACTTCAACGAAATCGCCAGGTGTTAAACCTTCTGCATCTTCTAAGTACACCACACCATCAATCTCAGGTGCATCGGCTTTAGTGCGGCCAATCGCTTCAAAGCTGCCATCTTCCAGTTCGTTGATTTCATCTACCAGTACCGTTTGCATACTGCCTATCTTCGCTTGTAGTTTTGCTGCGCTGATACGCTCTTGCACTTCCATAAACCTTGCGAGGCGCTCCTCTTTTACTTCTTGCGGCACCTGATCTGGCAAATCATTGGCTTTCGCCCCATCGACTGCGGAATAGGTAAAGCAGCCTACCCTATCCAGTTGCGCTTCTTCCAGGAAATCAAGCAGCATCTTGAAGTCATCTTCCGTTTCACCGGGGAAACCGGCGATGAAAGTACTGCGCACGGTAATGTCCGGGCAGATTTCACGCCAGGCCTTGATGCGCGCTAAGTTATTTTCACTGCTCGCAGGACGTTTCATGGCTTTAAGAATACGTGGACTGGCGTGCTGGAACGGTACGTCCAGATACGGCAGGATCAGGCCTTCTGCCATCAGTGGGATGACTTCATCTACATGCGGGTAAGGATAGACATAATGCAAACGCGTCCAAACGCCAAGTTCGCTCAATGCTTGAGTGAGTTCAGTCATCCGCGTTTTAACCGGACGACCATTCCAGAAACCTGGGCGGTATTTTACATCCACGCCGTAAGCAGAGGTATCTTGTGAAATGACTAGAATCTCTGAAACACCAGCATTCACAAGGTTCTCAGCTTCATTCAACACTTCGCCGATTGGGCGGCTCACCAAATCGCCACGCATGCTTGGAATGATACAGAAGCTACAACGATGGTTACAGCCTTCTGAAATTTTCAAATACGCATAATGACTTGGCGTTAAGCGCACGCCTTGCGGAGGCACCAGGTCAGTATAGGGGTCATGCAGTTTTGGCAGGTTGGCATGCACATGCGTCATGACTTCTTCAAGCGCATGTGGGCCTGTCACGGCCAACACACTGGGGTGTGCGGCTTGTACAACACCAGTTTTAGCGCCTAAACAGCCAGTTACAATGACTTTACCGTTTTTATTAATGGCTTCGCCAATAGCATCCAAAGACTCTTGTACTGCTGAATCAATAAAGCCACAGGTATTCACCACGACCAAATCAGAATCTTCATAACTAGCGGAAATTTCGTAGCCTTCAGCACGTAATTGGGTGAGAATACGCTCTGCGTCTGACCCGGCTTTAGGGCAGCCCAGTGATACGAAACCAACTTTTGGATTTGCTAAACTCATTTATTCAAACTCACATTTTAAAATAGGTAAAAATTCAAATGTCTAAGCTAGAAAGGCGCGCAAAGAATTTAATCGCGACGCATATGTGTTATATGTGAGTGATGAAATTCTTTAAGTAACGCCCTATAGCGACGAAATTTTAATTTTAGATTATGTATATTATTGCTATCGCCTGGCTATATGTCACCGTCCTAATGGCGGCGACTGAAAAAACCATTACTGCCGGCGTACTTACTTTTATTTTTTATGGCTTACTGCCATGCGCACTATTACTGTGGC
>JBKJOT010000037.1:0-11230 GCA_046595335.1 Methylotenera sp. | reverse complement strand
CTTTAAAAAGAAAAATAACAAAATGTCAAAATTAAGCACCAGCATATTAAGTAATCACTATCCTTGGATAGAATATGAATCTATTTAATATGCTGGTGCTTAATTTTGACATTTTGTTATTTTTCTTTTTAAAGGCTATAGCTTAGCTATTCTTAACCCACATAATAATAAGAAGTTTGCAAAGATCCTACTCCTTAAAATACTAGTAGATTTTGTGCTGAGAAAGCGGATTATATTTGGCGTCTAGTACTCCGCTTTACTATACTCCAGCTTTACTTGCCATTTTTATTGATACTATAATTAACTGAAACCGGTATGTAAACGTCTCAGCAATAATATTGGCAATCTCAATAGAAAACCCACAAATAGACGCGTATACATCCAAGTCAGCAATATGTTGTCACGTAGGTAGCGAAAATGCGAGACACCGCCTTCATCCACACTAAAATAGCGTACTGGTGCAGATAGATTCACCACTTTGACGCCGCGCCAGCTTAACCGTACGGCAGCCTCCGGATCGAAATCAAAATGCCGCATCCACGGATTAAAGCGCATGACTTTTCTTAAAGGCTCTATAGGATAGACACGAAAGCCGAAAAGCGAATCGCCGATACCTCCGCCCAATGTTTCTAGGTTAGCCCACCAGTTTGAGATTTTACGTCCTTGCACGCGAATATTAGGCGCACTGGCATCGAAAATCGGTTTCCCTAAAACCATGGCATTAGGGTTCTTCACAGACTCATCCATAAACTGTGGAATCAAATCTGCGGGATGTTGCCCGTCAGAATCCATCGTCAGTACATGGGTAAAGCCCTCGGCAGAGGCAATATGCAGTCCGTGCAGAACGGCAGCGCCCTTGCCTTTATTTTGCGGCAGATGAATTACCCGCAAGCCGTTATCCGCAATCGCCATCTCATTTAAAGTGACTTCCGAACCATCCGTGCTACCGTCTATGATTACCCAAACCGGATTCCAGAATTGACGGGCAGTACGCACAGTTTCATATACTTTTACTCCAGGGTTATAGCTGGGAATAAATACGATATGTGTCTTGGAAGGACTGTTCATGGCAAAGTGGTCCCTTGTGAATTAAGTTTAGCGCTTAGTTTATTATAATTAATCTCAGGAATTATACTTTGTTGGGTAGTTAACACTTCGCCAAAATACTCTTCCAGTTCCGCCATGAAGCGGTGAGTATTTTCTGGCGGCGGAAAACGTTTACCCAATTTTATTTTATAATTCACCGGCATAACAGGCTTGCGGAACAGCGACCAGCCCTTACTTAAATAGGGCGAATTAGTTTCTATGATAAGTGTTTGCACAGGCACTTTGGCCTGCTGGGCGATAAGCGCTATGCTGCCCTTCAAGGCATTAATGGGCTGACGCACAGTACGCGTACCTTCAGGAAACAAGAGCAAATGGCTTCCAGTCTTAAAATCTTCACTGGCTTGCATGACCATATGCCGTATCGGTTCATTGCGGATATAACGTGCCAGCCGCGCACCTGCGCCGAGAAAAATATTGTTCATAAGGTCCGCCTTCATTACACAAGCAACATTTGGCAAGCGGGAAATGACCATGACAGCATCTAGCAAACAAGGATGGTTAGGAGCGAGGATTAATGGAGCTTCATCACGCAATACATCCAATTCGGTTAAATCGAAGCTACAGCGCTGCGAGAGAGTTAGACTGGCTAAGTAAGCGCGGAAAGAGATCATGATGACATAGCGGCCAAGGTAAATGGCATAATGCTCAGGCAGCAGCGGATAAATGACACTGGCAATTAATGTCCAACACAAACTAAGGAAGCCCAGCCAGAGCAATCCTAAATATAAGACTAGATAGTCATAAATTTGCAAGAAAAAATCCAGAACAGGATTGGTCTTTATCCAGCTCATGCAGATTCCACCACACTTTGCAGCGTGGCTTCAATTTCAATCAATAAGTCATGGCGGCAGATATCTGCTTGTACAAACATAGCGTTGATCTTGCCTTTTGTATAAGCCTGCAACTCTGCTCGTACCGCATCCACATCCTGAGCATACCGCATATAAACTCTAAAATAAGCATCGTGCAAGTTAAATTTTGGCTGGCCCAGTACTCTATTCGCCTCAGCAATAACTGACTCAAGATTCAGCAAAGTTTCCCTGGTTTGCGCTGTAGCATCTAGTGCATGCTTAGTCTCATGACCCACAATGCTGGCCGTACCGGAGATGAACAAAGTAGCCTGACTCCCATCGTGCAGTAGGGCTGCGCGTGAAAAACTAGGAGTGCTGGGCCCGTACTGCTCGGGATAGTCATAAGCCTTGATTTGACGCGGATTCTCAATGGCAACTGTTGCAACCTTGCCTACTAGGAATGCGATACTTAACGGGCCTTTGGCAATACCTAGCGCGCAGGCGGCAGGTAACTCGCTACCCGCTTCACGGCCAGTCTGCATAAAAACGTGCTTGCGACCGACATTAAATTGGCGATACCGCTCCAAATCATGGCTAGTCCCATTAATATCGGACATGTAATTCCAAAAACGGTATAAATGTACATAACCTAACTCATCAATCAATTCGAATATCTGACGATAGGCAGCTTCTGTGGCCAACTGCAATGGAGAAATATCTCTTTGAGTTTGCTGAGACTGCCCTTGTGAAAATGCAAGTTCATCCAGACTGATGACGCCGAATAACAATTCGTCATTCAATCGGTAATGAATGTCTCCTTTGTTGGCGCTTACTATGAGGTTACTGCTGGCATCTGACATGGGAGAGTCATTCAGCCACACTTCACAGGCAATATTCTCACCTTCTAGAACCGGTGTATTTAAATGAATCGCTAGGAGGTTCCCATTAAGGATGCCTTCATTTAGGCTTAGGCTAGATTCACCAAAACACACAGCTCCTAAAATTCTATCTTGCCACGCCTGAGGTTGGTGCTGCACATCACAAAAAGGCATGTACTCTATTTTTATGCCCATTATCGATCACTCACTCATTAAATATCATATGAAAGTAGAGAGGATTCTTAGAGAAAATTCTCACAGGCTCTTCTTTCGTTATAAGCGGCTGATTATAACGCATGGGTTTTTCCGAAGGCAGCATTTTCAACCACCTTCTAAAAATAAAAGCCCACTCATTTCTGACTAGGCTCTTATATTTCTTATAAAAAATTGATTTAAATATTTATATTCAACGCTTTAATTACGCTTATTTTTTATGACTGATAAAAAGTGTTTACCAAGTGCAATCCCTTTAATTTCCAATACGTTGTATAAAAGCCACGAGCCTAAATAAATGAGGGGTAAACACAGCACCAGGCAAGTTAAAAATCTTAATCCACCTGATAATGCTAAGTACTGATTAAACCCTACCAACCATGCAGCAATGGGCAATACGATTAGTAAATGTAGTAGGTAAGACGAGTAAGAGGTGTCACCAAGAAACCTACTTATTCGATTTGAAAGTACCCGCCTTGTAAATTCAATCACTTTTCTAAAGGCAAGGCTAAAGGGCATCGTCCCATTATCCATAAGATAAAACATCGCAATGATCAGAAATATTCTAGCGACAGCACTTTGATCCCTTTCTATGAGCAACCATAGTCCAGAAATTGCCATGGCTATCAAAAAACCCGTTTTCATAGAGCCCTGAGATCTTGAAACTGCTATCCAGATTCCAATCATGAATACATATAATTTTAAGGGTAAAAATGAAGGCATTGGAAACGCACGCATAAAGTCATGAAAGAAAAATCGCATGGCTAGGCAGGTAATTAACAATAATAAGGTAGTTCTTAATGCGCCTAAGGTGCTGAATAACAACATAATCAATGGGAAAAATAGATAAAACTGCATCTCTAATCCAATAGACCAATCTGGCAATGGACTGCGAAAAGAAAAGCTTGGAAGGAAGCCGAAGATAAAAGTAATATGCGTTAGGAAATTAAGCAGGCTATTGTCAGTATATCGCTCAGGTGTGGTGGCTGTAGTTGGCCATACTGCAGCGATTGCATTCCTACATTCATTGAGCCAAGGGCCAATTAAAAATGCGATGATAAGTAAGAAATAGAACAAAGGCGCAATTCTAAAAAATCGCCTTATCCAAAATAGACCTATCGTCTTTTTCGAGTTCCATGGCTCTGCATTTCTGCGCTCTATATAATGATGCGCCATTAGGAAGCCTGAAAGCATCATAAATAAATCAACAGCCAAATTACCCCAAGATAAAATAGGAACGCTGTGTAATCCACTGAGAATTTGAACGTGAGATAAAAGTACCCATACAGCAGCGCCACCTCTTAATCCGTCAAGCCAAGGAAGATGGCTTTGATTTTGTTTTATTGGTTCGGTCATATAGTAAACAATAACTTATTATTATGTGATGCATAGCCAGTTATAAGGGTAATTCACCCATCCCAACTCTAAAAAAATGCAATGCCTGACTAGATATCAGTCCTCTTTCAACCTCAAAAGTTTCAACACTTACTTACAGAATGAAATTCCTACAAAGTTATCAGAGAAATCCCATTTTTTAGGATATAAAATCCATATCAAATGAGGGTTACCAATTGTTAGAGCAAATGGTTTGATTTTGCTTTATTTGATAATGGGTTGGCTTGCGAGACTAATTTTAGAAATAAGAGCACAAACATAAGTATTCTAAAACCGCATTAACACCCTTTGCCACAGCCCATAAATATTACATCGCATAGCATTTAGTTATAGCCTTCTTTCTTAATATTAGGCTTTCTGAACAAGCCATAAAAGCTTGTAGCGACATGTCCAAATTTACGTTAAGAAAGGATTCCGAGTGCAACAACGTATCGTGTGGGTAGATTACGCTAAAGCAATCGGCATCATCCTCGTTGTATATGGTCATGTTGCAAGAGGTTTATATCATGCTGGAATCGGAATCCCCACACATCTATACTCCATAGTAGACACTGTCATTTACAGCTTCCACATGCCTCTATTCTTTTTTTTATCGGGCCTATTTTTCTATAGCTCCTTAAAAAAGCAAGGTGGGAGAAATTTACTTAGCAGTAAGGTCGATACTCTTATATACCCGTATTTGATTTGGTCGATGTTGCAAGGATCTCTGGAAGCACTTTTATCGGACTATACGAATGGCAAAGTAACCTATATAAAAGTTTTAAGTTTGCTATGGTCACCTCTAGCCCAGTTTTGGTTTTTGTATGCTTTATTTTTTGTTTATTTATTAGCAATTATCCTATTTTCTATGAACGCTAAACGCTTGGTTATACCAGTATTACTTCTTTCTATACTAGTTTATTTATATCCTCGCGTTTTACCAGATTTATTAATTTTCAAGTTCATCTCACATTATTTTATTTACTTTTCTCTTGGTATAGCTTTCTCGCTACATTTTACAGGTGATGAAATTTCTAAATCCTGGGCGGTATTGGTATCGGCTTTCGCATTTGTTCTATCACAATCTATATGCCTTGTTTATGGTCTTAATTCTACTGGTGCTCACTTAATTTTATCCCTCGTAGGAATTATTTTTGTCATTTCTCTGTCAGCATGGACTTCAAAATTCAATTACAAAATGTTGATATTGGTAGGGAGTGCATCGTTGACTATATATCTTATGCACATACTTGTAACAAGTGGCGTGAGAATTTTCTTGGAACGTACACTGGGAATTCATTCTGTAGCTCCGCATTTACTCCTCGGTTGTTTCGCTGGCATATTTTTACCGGTACTCGCTTTTATGCTCATTGAAAGATATAAAATTCCCTATATTCTCTCAGCACCGATTAATCATTGGTCAGCATCAGTAACTAAAAAACTCTCAAGAGTTTGAATTATTCCAGTGCGGAGAGCTTATTGATATTTAACTCCTCAGCTTACCTTTGTCAGCTTACCTTTGCATAGGAACCGTCTATTTAGGTTATTAACGAAATTGGTTTTAGTGTGATAAAAGTAAAAAAGCCTAGTCATTTCTGATTAGGCTTTCGTGCTTATTAAACAAATTTCTAAGAACCAAAAAAGAATATAAGAAATATTATTCAGAAATGAATAGGCTAATTACATACAATTAATTCTAAAGGACAGCTAATAAATTAGGTTTAACTTATTAGAATATTGAATTTTAATTCGTCAATGGATTCATATTAACGGAATGGTTGCCTGCCATTTCTCTATTATTTGTATCAGGCTTTGCAATAGCTTTACAAGCTGGAGCTACTTTAGCAAATTCATTTTGGCAGAAGATGTATAGCGCGGTAACTTGATCCCCTAAAACAGTTGCAGCAATACGTGTAGCTTCATTTATCTCACAACTCACTACCGCTTTATCGCCACCACCTGTGATGCCAAATCCCATTCCTTGAACGCCTAGTGCTGCTCCACTGCGGCAAGTTGCAGACGGTAACGGTGCAACTGCAAACGCAGTAGATACAGGATTGCGTCGAGCTTCGTTATTGTAGTTAATTTTAGGATTTGATTGACTCTGTGCGAGAGTGCCATCATTGATCGTACCGGCGTTATTATCGTTGTTGTTACTGTCTGCAAAGGCTAAAGTTGAAAAAAAAAATGATGCGTATACAATTAAAATGTTCAAGCTCCTATTCATAAGAGACTCCTTTATAATAAATTTAACACCCTTAACTCTAGAGAGTAAGAGAATGCACATTTTAGTGAATAAATTTAATCACTTATATCAGTTTTAAAGGAAATCTGACATAAGATTACTCCTACAAAAAACATGATTTTGGAGAAATTTGACCATAAAAAAACTTGCACTTAGGCGGGTTTTTGGTGTGTTCTGATATCTCAAAACACTGAATTGGTAGGGCGTGCGGGGATCGAACCCACTACAAACGGATTAAAAGTCCGTTTTTTAATAAAATTCGCCATTGATTTGTAAGTCAAATTTATATTAAAATCTTTAATATTCAATGTTTTAATCACATTTAAACCGTAAAATTATATCCAGTTATATTTAATTATAATCAAATAAAATTAGATAGATTGGACAAAATATGGACAACCTGTATTTTATTTGGCACCCTATTGCTTTTAGATTATAACCACATATAATCTAGCTTCTAGCTGCTGATATAGAAAATTCAACATATGGATTATATCAGTAGCCGTTAGACTCAGTAGACAGAGTGGCGACCTTATATGTTTGAGTTAGTTATTTACTATTACGTTAACTAACTTACAAGGTCGTGTGCGATACGTGATAGTTGAGCTCTCCAAACGGGTGTGATAGGAGTAAGCAAAATTTAGGTAATCCCTGAAATAGAGATATAGCATTTCTATATGGCATATTAATAGGTGAGGAAGCGAGAACTCACAAAGGCTGTTCGTATACGAATCGTTAATATGTTCTGAAAAGCAGGCCAAGTTCGTGCGTGAAAAAGAGACACACCTCACTCGCCTAATTGCTTTTGCATTTAATGCAAAGGCTCATTACGGCTGAGGTCTCTATGTCAGATTCAATCATTTCATTTTTTGAATATTTAACTTCCAAATATCCCCCCACTTTATCAATAAGACACGTTAGTGAAATTACTAACGAAACAGAACAAACCATTAGGAATGGCGTTAGCAAAGGCGCTTACCCAATCCCTTCGTTCAAGCTAGGTCGCAAGAGATTATTTCGACTTACGGATGTGGCCACATTCATTGACCAACAATTCCAGCTAGCCTCTTCTCCCAAAGCTCAGCCAAAACCAATAGGTCGTCCCACCAAAGCTGCTCAGATTGCAAAGCGCAGGTTGAACATGCATGAGTCAGCAGGGGGTGCTTAGGCATGGCACAGGACTCAGTCATACTAAGACATAAAGTTAGAACAAACTTTACGACACTAAATAATAACCTCATTCAGGATGCTCGCTTAAGCTGGAAAGCATTAGGCATTCTTGCATACCTGCTTTCGCTACCACCTGACTTTAAGCTATATCTCAAAATGCTGGGTAATCTACGCCCTAATGGGCGTGATAGCACCAGAACAGGGTTAACTGAGCTGCAGGAGTGCGGCTACCTAAAAATAGAAAAAATCCGGGATGATGGATCAGGGAGGTTCTCAGGGAATTTCTGGGAGGTTACTGACACTCCAGAAGTCTTTGAAAATCAATCTGTTTCACCAGAAACGGATTTTCCAAACACGGGTTTTCCAACTCCGGATTTTCCGGCTTCGGAAAATCCAACACTAATAAGTAATAGTAGTAACAAAGAACTTAAGTTACACAATACTACTACCACTACTCACCCAAACCTTTCACATCTCAACCTTTCGGAAATGGAAATTCAAGCGATTTCCAATTTACTGAAAGACATTGACCCTGATGAACAATCTGGATTGCTTGATGAGCTGGAAGGCGCCATTCGATTTAAATCAATTAAAACATCTCCAGTTCAATGGTTTCAAGGTGTTGTTAAGAAATATAAAAATAAATCATTCGTTCCGAGTGCCGGGCTAAAAATCGCTGCAGATAGAAATCGTAAACAGAATGATTTTTATCGGGCGGATATTAAGCCCCGCCTATGCCTATCATAGGTTCCGTATTGGTGATCAAGGTAATGATATACGGCTATGAGGTTCTACGTGGCCAAGTCAGCCAAAATGTATTGATGGAAGTTGCATTTAGAAATATCAGACCAATGCTGGTTATCAGCATAGCGCTGGCTGGCGGTGCCTATGCCGCAAATATTGTTCCGATAGTTGAGGAGTTACGTACCGCACTTACATCACTGTTTGCACAAGCTCATGCGGCTAATAGTTATGCAGCTTTGGATCTGTCTATGGATAAAGCGATGCAGACCTTCTACGTTATGACAGATGATGCCTGGGAGAACCATATCAGGGTAGGCATTGGGGAAATTGACCTTACCGGGTTCATGATGATTGCCTGCGCATGCGTGATGATAGTTTCGTTGTTGCTGTATTCAATTATTGCAGCTGCTCAACTCTTAGTGATCGATGTGATGCTACAGGTTTTGCTGGCAATAGGTCCACTGTTCATTGCAGCTTTTGTGTTTCCAGCTACGGCGCGTTTTTTTGACTCTTGGCTTGCAACTGTTTTGAAGTACATCATAACGGCAGCATTAATAATGCTCGTTGTGGGTATTGGTAATGGTATCTTTGACCGCTATACAACAATCATACAGACAAATCAGACCGGCATGAGCTTTTATAGCATTGCTCTATATTCTTTAGCGGCATCAGCTCTGTTAATTTATTTCGCATTAAAAATTCCTGCATTAGCTGGGGATATGCTGGGTGGTGCAGGGATCTCAATATTCAGTCCTGCATCAGCTGCAGCACCAGTCGGTTCTGCGGTCAATAAAGTCACTAGTCCTACGCGCGAGGCAGCTGGTAACTATATCGGTGGCAAGGCCTCTGCAGCCGCTACAGTCATGAAACAAATGGTGAGCCGCACCGCACGCTCATCGGGTACCGGCTCGATAAGTGGCGCTACTAACTCTGCCTCTAAAGCACAATTTCCACGCTCCAGAGGCATACGGCCAGCCGGTATATCCATGCAAAACATGTTAGAGAAAGGGAAATAACCATGCAGCTGATCTATGCAACTATTGAAAACCTATGGGCGTACATTGACCTGGTACGGTGTTTATCAAAGCGTGAGCTTATGGAACGGGGGATATTCCTGGCAGCAAGTCTATTTGATTTGAATATGCTTTGGCCGGTAGCGCAAAGAATGGTCACTGCCATTTTGCAAACCTTTCCGAACTTGCCCGACAAAGGCCTTGTGTCTTTCTGCCTGGCGTTGTTGACGATGCTATTCACAATACTGGCTTGCATTGTAGTTTCTACGATAAGAGAAATTACTAAGAAATACAGAAAATAACTAAAGCGGCAAACCAGAGGTCTCGACCTCCTCTGATTTGCCTAACCATCATCACTAAAAGGAGTAGTAATCATGGCTGTAAATTATTCTACGCGAGATGTATTCACCTACCAACAAATCTTGCACGCATTCAAACAGATACTTAAGCGAGAAAAGAGTAATATTATTGAAGGGCATCTACCTAACCATCTTAGATTTATAGGCGATATGTTTGCAGAAATGGCTTTTGAGCAATATGAAAATGTAAGAAAAAACTCACTCAGCTGGCACGAAGTACAACTGATAGAAAGGTATCTATGATGAAACCGTTTTTCGCGGATGAACAAGCCGAGCGCCAGGAACGAGTTGACTTCGCCAGGGGCAATGTCCAGCTGGAAGGGTTTGTCCTAGATGCTGGAACCGAGCACATATGTGAGCGTTACGTCAGAGGCGAGATTGATGGGGATGAAGTGATAGACCTAGTGTTGTCATCAATTCAGAATGAGATTTTCGCGCACGCGAAAATTTGATCATTATGGAAACAGAAAAGCTAAAAATTGAAGACTTAAAAGATTTTGACGCAGCGGAATTTATCAAATGACGCTGAGGATGTTCTTATGTACTTGGATGTTGTTCTTGAAGAAAAGACCCTAGTGCGCTTGCTAATGCTTTAGAAACCATTGCAAGGTCAAAGGGTATTTCTAAATTTCACAACATACAGGCATTACTAGAGATTGAATCAACACGTAGACAATTTACTTATTTGTCTACCGGCGAGCCAGTGGGTGGAGATTAGGCGTGTTGCGAAACGTTTCAAAGCCCCGCAAAGCGAAATTCAGCCTCTACTGAGGCTGTGGGCTTGCGAAATTTAATTAAGCGCTATAGAAGCCATTGCGGCAGTTATGGAAAAATATCTAAGGATCAGGCTGTTAATCAAAAAGCCTCATTACTTAAAGATTCTTTTAGAAATTGCAAAATATTATCGTTGTAAGGATCATAAGGTTTCCGTGCCGCAATAGGGTCTAACTGTAGAAGCTGGATAGATAGTTTTGCTAAATCGAATAAGGTTTTAAGTGCGCGAGACTTATCAGGCATCCCGTGAAGAATGGCATTGACCTCATCAATCAAGCGGTCAACATTTTGACCAAGTCGTTGTATCTCTTGGTCTCGGTTAATCAGCGCTTGAGGAACTGCTTGAGCAATAAAGGCCCAAATACGATTCCGGAATTTTTCTTTTGTAACACTACGACCATTATGAAGTTCAGCGCTTGGTGCGAATAGAGCATCTGCAAGCTGCTCAATATAGCGTCTACCAGACAGTCCCACATGTGCGATATCTTCTTCATTTTGCGCACGTGAAAGTGCCCGTACCGCTGCACCAAGGGTGTTGAATAACCGTGGATTCAAATCTTCC
>JBKJOT010000066.1:0-3990 GCA_046595335.1 Methylotenera sp. | reverse complement strand
CAGCACCATCGCCATCGCCAACCACTGTAAGAGCTGCAAAACTCATGATACGACCACCTTTAACCGTTTTACTTACACGATTAACTGTAATCATTTTTTCGCGCAAACCATCAGTCTGCTGCTGTTGCTGTTCCATTTCTCTCGCCATCATTAACCTCTTTAGCAATCAGACCAATTAGAAGGACAAACCGTTTTCGCGAGCGGCATCTGCCAACGCTTTGATACGGCCATGATATTTATAACCAGAGCGATCAAAAGCTACAGTGGTTACACCGGCTTTTTTCGCTTTTTCAGCAATCAATTTACCGATTGCTGCAGCAGCTTCAACGTTGCCGCCATTTTTAACTTTTTTGCGAACATCAGCTTCAACCGTAGATGCACTTACGATCACTTTATCGCCAGTTTCAGCAATAATTTGTGCGTAAATATGTGTATTCGTACGGTGCACACTTAAACGTGTAACTTTTAGCTCTGCAATTTTGGCACGGGTTTTACGTGCACGACGCAAGCGATTATTTACATTATTCATTTTCTAAGCCTTATTTCTTCTTGGTTTCTTTAATTGCAACAACTTCATCAGCATAACGAACACCCTTGCCTTTATAAGGCTCTGGAGCACGGTAAGCGCGAATTTGCGCAGCTATTTGACCAATCACTTGCTTATCAGTGCCAGTCAGAATCACTTCTGTTGGTGTTGGCGTTTGCACGGTAACACCTGCTGGCATTTTGTGGTTGATCGGATGTGAGTAACCTAACTCTAAATTCAGTACAGCACCTTGTGCAGCAGCTTTATAACCAACGCCAACTAGCGTTAACTTCCGTGTAAAGCCTTGTGATACACCTTGTACCATGTTTGCAACTAGGGCACGTACAGTACCTGACATAGCGCGTGAATGTTGAGCATCGCTAGAAGCTGCGAAAGTGATTGTTTCACCTTCACGTTTAAGTACAACAGCATCAGTAAGAGCCTGGCTTAATTTACCTAAAGGGCCACTGACATTGATTGCATTAGCACTCAATACAACTTCTACTTTTTCTGGAATGGCGACTGGATTTTTAGCAACACGTGACATTTGCTTCTCCTTAAGCCACTACGCAGAGCACTTCGCCACCGATACCGGCTGCTTGTGCTTTACGATCTGTCATTACACCCTTGGATGTAGACATAATTGTCACACCAAGACCATTCATTACTTTAGGAATCTCTTGAGACCCTTTATATACACGCAAACCAGGTTTACTTACGCGTTGGATGCGCTCAATAACTGGGCGACCAGCATAGTATTTCAAGCTAATGTTTAATGTAGCTTTACTACCTTCAGTTTGGACTGCGAAGTCTTCAATATAACCCTCATCTTTAAGCACGCTAGCAATAGCAGACTTAACTTTAGATGAAGGCATCGTTACAACCGCTTTATTGACCATTTGCGCATTACGGATGCGCGTCAACATATCGGCAATTGGATCACTCATACTCATAGATCTATTCCCCTATTACCAGCTAGCTTTGGTGACGCCTGGCACTTGGCCACTCATCATCAAATCGCGTAATTTGCTACGCCCGATGCCGAATTTACTAAACACGCCACGTGGACGACCAGTTAGCGCACAACGATTGCGAAGGCGGACTGGGCTAGAGTTACGTGGTAACGCTTGGAATTTCAAGCGTGCTTCACGACGCTCTTCAGGCGTAGCTTTTTCGTCATTGATAATTGCTTCAAGTGCAGCGCGCTTTGCTGCGAATTTTTTTACAGTGGCACGACGTTTGATTTCGCGTTCTGTCATACAGGTTTTAGCCATGTCTTAACCCCTGAAAGGAAAACTGAATGCCGCAAGCAATGCTTTTGCTTCTTCATCTGTTTTCGCAGTAGTTGTAATAGTGATATTCATCCCACGGATTGCATCGATCTTATCGTATTCAATTTCAGGAAAAATAATCTGCTCTTTAACACCCATGTTGTAGTTACCACGACCGTCAAATGATTTCGCAGAAATACCGCGGAAGTCACGAATACGTGGGATTGCAACAGTTACCAGACGGTCTAGGAATTCATACATACGCTCACGACGCAAGGTGACTTTACAGCCAACAGGATAGTCATCACGGATTTTAAATGCCGCCACTGATTTTTTAGCTTTAGTTACGATTGCTTTTTGACCAGCAATTTTTTCCATATCGCCAACAGCGTTTTCCATCACTTTTTTATCAGCAACCGCTTCACCCACACCCATGTTCAAGGTGATTTTTTCGATGCGAGGCACTTGCATGACTGAAGTGTAACCAAATTGCTCTGTCATCGCTTTGACGACAGAGTCTTTATAATATTGTTTTAAGCGCGCCATATTGTTTCCTATGCGTCCACTGCTTCGCCGTTAGATTTGAATACGCGAATTTTGCGACCGTCATCTAAAGTCTTGAAGCCTACGCGATCACCTTTTTGGGTCGCACTGTTAAATAAAGCTACATTTGAGATATCCAAAGGCATTTCTTTAGCGATGATGCCGCCCGCAATGCCTTTCATCGGATCTGCTTTTGCATGTTTCTTAACCAAGTTAAGACCCTCTACAACAACATGACCTGAATCAAGGATGCTAAGCACTGTGCCGTGCTTACCTTTATCTTTACCTGTATTTAGGATGACTTGATCACCCTTACGAATTTTGTTCATGTGAGCTCCTACAATACTTCTGGTGCTAATGAAACGATTTTCATGAATTTTTCAGAACGCAATTCACGAGTTACTGGCCCGAAAATACGGGTACCAATCGGTTCAAGTTTATTATTTAACAGTACTGCAGCGTTAGCGTCGAACTTAACTAAAGAGCCGTCTGGACGACGCACACCTTTAGCAGTACGCACAACTACCGCGCTGTAAACCTCGCCTTTTTTAACGCGACCACGTGGGGCAGCATCTTTGATGCTGACTTTAATGATATCGCCTATTCCGGCGTAACGACGCTTAGAACCACCTAACACTTTGATGCATTGCACAGAGCGCGCACCAGTGTTATCGGCAACTTCTAGCCGAGATTGCATTTGAATCATGAGAATAATCTCCAACTTAATCCGTTAAACCAACACCGGCCATTTTTAACTATTAGGCTTTTAAATAAATTACAAAGCTTACAGTTAACACGGCCGATAGACCCGGTCAGTATTGGGGCGAGAGCTAATGACTTAATTTAAAATTACGTCGCTCGCCAAAAGTCCAACATTGTATATTGCTAATACTATTTACGCAATTACTATTGCTAATAATTGCGCAAACTTCACTACTCAATTCAACAACTAAACTTAAGCTGCTTTTACAACCCAAGTTTTTGTTTTAGAAAGTGGACGACTCTCAACGATAGTCACCAAATCACCTTCTTTACAGCTGTTCGTTTCATCATGCGCGTGAAACTTCTTAGATTGGCGGACAACTTTACCAATCAAAGGATGCTTCACTTTACGCTCAACTAATACTGTGACAGTTTTATCCATCTTGTCACTTACTACGCGGCCGGTAAGGCTACGTACTACTTTTGTCGTTTCAGTCATGGTTATGCCTGTTTCGCTTTCTCAGCTAATACAAGCTTCACGCGTGCTACATCTTTGCGTACTTTACCTAGCTGATCTACTTTAGATAATTGTTGAGTTGCCAGTTGCATGCGCAGTGAGAATTGCGCGCGGCGCAATTCAATCAACTCTGCATTCAGCTCATCAACGCTTTTTGCTCTTAAATCGGTTGCTTTCATAGCGTACCTTCCTTAACTACCAAGCTGACGTGTCATGAATGTCGTCTCGATTGGTAGCTTAGCAGCCGCCAAACGGAACGCTTCACGTGCAAGCTCTTCACTTACACCGTCCATCTCGTATAACATTTTGCCTGGTTGGATTTGGGCTACGTAGTACTCTGTACTACCTTTACCGTTACCCATACGCACTTCAGCAGGTTTTTTAGAAATTGGTTGATCTGGAAAAATACGGATCCACACACGACCACCACG
>JBKJOT010000011.1:0-32150 GCA_046595335.1 Methylotenera sp. | reverse complement strand
GTTCATGCGAGACATTGGCAATGAAGTCTCGCCGCATGGCTTCTATTTTTTCTAATTGCGTAACATCACGACAAATCAACAGCTTCTGTTTTGTTCCATATGGAATCAACAGGATTTCCAAAGTGACATCTGCATTACGCCAAGATTTAAGTTTGATAGGCTCGGAATAATCTTGTTCTTGTAAGTAGCTAGTGAAATTACCGTGTCTTACTAGATAGTTAATAGGTTGGTTCTGGTCTTGTTCTAAATTTAAGCCAAGTTTTTTTTCTGCTGGGATGTTACACCATTCAATTTCATTTTCCCCATTCAGCACTACCACGCCATCTGGCAAAGCGCTGGCCGCATGCCTAAATCGGCCCAAAGCGGTACTTAGCTGGGTTTGGCTTCGTGAATGACGGCGGTGTTCTTGATATAGCGCTGCAAACACATCTTCCCATACGCCGGTGCCATTTGGCATGTTGTTTAGCGCGGGCTTTTTAAGCCATAGATTGAGTTGGTGCAGCCAATATAAATGGCTAATCAAATAAATAACAACGCCCACGGCAAATACGATGAGGGCTGTGGTAGCACTGGTACTTGCCCAGGTAATCAGGCAAACAATCGTAAGGGTAAGGCCGACCCAAAATGCATTCCAGCGAATATCTTGCACGTGTATTTTCTTTAAAAAGGCGCGTGGCTCATTATAAGCCAGCTTTGGTTGTAGTTATATTCCAGGCAAAATTTACTTTTGATATGGGGTAGATTTGCAAATAGGGCGCACAAAATAGCGAATTAAAGTGGAAAGCTTCCACCTTGGATTCGGCTATTGTACTGAAAGACGGTAACCGGCTCCACGTACAGTCTGAATCAGGTCTTCATGGCCTGAAATGGATAGCGCATTGCGTAAACGGCGAATATGCACATCTACAGTACGGTCTTCTACAAACACGCGGTCGCCCCACACTTTATCCAGCAACTGGCTGCGGGTATGCACGCGCTCGGCATTGGTCATAAAGAAATGCAATAACCTGAATTCGGTAGGGCCCAGGTCTATGGTTTTTTCATTACCAGTGACGCGGTGGGTAGTTGGGTCTAGACGCAGACCGCTCACTTCAATCGGGTCGTCGGTCATCTGAGGTGCACGGCGGCGCAACACCGCCTTGATGCGGGCATTAAGCTCACGAGGGCTAAATGGCTTGGTCACATAATCATCTGCACCAACCTCTAGGCCGCGTACTTTATCGTATTCATCGCCACGGGCAGTCAGCATGATGATAGGAATTGCCTTGGTGACAGCGTCCGATTTAAGTTTGCGCGCAAATTCCAAGCCATTAGTGCCGGGCAGCATCCAATCCAGGAGAATCAAGTCAGGCATGGTCTCGCGGAGCAAGTCTTGCGCATGTTCAACGCTCAAAGCGCGCATAGCATTGTGACCGGCTTGGGTGATATTGAGGGCTAGCAGCTCTTGAATTGCTGGTTCATCTTCAACCACTAATATATTTGCTGGCATGTTTTTTCCTTTTTAGAGTCAGGCTTTTAAATAATCTACCCTAATCAGTTTATGACTCTAATATGACACATTCATGACAAATATTAAACTTTGATTTTAAGTGAATATTGGGATGTAATAAGCCAATTGCCATTTTCTGTATTTTGTAACAATATGTAAAAAATTACTTTTATTCCAATAATTAAATTTTCAGGGGTGAGTATGGCCAGCTTTTTATCAAAAGAAAACATTACCGCAAATCCTAACTTCAATCGCTGGCTAGTGCCACCGGCAGCGCTGGCTGTACACCTTTCCATTGGTATGGCGTATGGCTTTAGTGTGTTCTGGAAACCATTGGGCAATGCCTTAATCGGAGATGATGGTAAACCACTAGCAGCTTGTGCGGCTGGCGCAACGACTTTCGGCGACAAACTAACAGGAACACTCCGAGCGCTTACGGCAACTGATTGTAATTGGACGCAGTTTGACTTGGGTTGGATGTATACGCTATTTTTTGTATTGCTTGGTTGCTCGGCGGCCTTATGGGGAAGTTGGCTGGAGCGCTCCGGTCCGCGCAAGGCTGGCCTAGTGTCAGCCTTATGCTGGTGCGGCGGTTTGCTAATTTCTGCATTCGGTATCTATAGCCACCAATTGTGGATGATGTGGCTGGGTAGTGGCGTGATTGGCGGTATTGGCTTGGGCTTAGGCTATATTTCGCCGGTTTCTACGTTGATTAAATGGTTCCCAGATAAACGAGGCATGGCCACCGGCATGGCAATTATGGGCTTCGGCGGCGGCGCAATGATCGGTTCTCCGCTCGCAACTAAACTCATAGGCATATTTGCTACAGAAATCAACGGTGTAAGTCATCCTGGTATCTGGCAGACATTCGTGGCGCTTGCAGTGATTTATGCTGTATTCATGATAGGCGGCTCGCTAGGCTATCGCGTGCCACCGACCGGCTGGAAGCCAGCAGGCTGGAATCCCCCGGCGAGTAACGGTAACAGCATGATTGCAACCAAGCATGTGCACCTTGCTAAAGCGCATAAAACACCACAATTTTGGTTGCTCTGGCTAGTGCTATGTATGAATGTATCTGCCGGTATCGGAATCATCGGTGCAGCGGCACCCATGTTGCAAGAAACTTTTGGTGGTGCGCTTATTGCGCAGCATGGTACGCCAGAGTTTAGCCTGGGCTTTGCTGATATCAAAAAAGATGAAGCTTTAGTCGCACTTGCTGCGGCAGTTGGCGCCGGCTTCGTAGGTTTGATTTCCCTATTCAATATTTTCGGTCGCTTCTTTTGGGCAAGCGCATCGGACAAACTAGGCCGCCAGCGAACTTACATTATTTTCTTCGTGCTTGGAGCATTGCTGTATATCACGGCCTCACAGGCTGCTGGCATCAAGTCATTAGCCCTGTTCGTCGGCTGTTTCGGCATCATTGCCTCCATGTATGGTGGTGGTTTCGCCACCATACCAGCCTATTTGGCCGATCTTTTCGGTACACAGTTCGTCGGTGCCATTCATGGTCGCTTACTCACTGCTTGGTCAACTGCAGGTATTTTGGGGCCAGTCATCGTCAATTACATGCATGACATTCGGCAAGAAGCCAAAGTGCCGTTTGCCGACATCTATGCGCCAATTTTTTATGTGCTGGCGGGTATGCTAGTGATAGGCTTTATCGCCAACCTCATGGTAAAACCGGTAGCGGACAAATTCTTTATGACCGATGAAGAGCTGGCAACAGAGAAAAAGCTCGCACATGAAAAGTCTATCGTGGCGATTGAAGTGACAGGCGTCGCAGAGAAAACACCATTACTCACTACTTTGGCATGGTTGGCAGTAGGCATCCCAATTAGCTATGGAATATGGAGCACCATACAAAAAGCCTGGGTGTTGTTTAACTAGCCTTTTGCTAGCCCACGCGCCATAAACACCATAACAGTGCTGTGATGCGGTAAAATAGCGCCTAAGGCAATTTAAAAGTAAATGAGCCGCAATTAAGGATATACAGCGTGAGAGAAATTAAGCAAAACATGAATGGTAAAGGCATGCAAATCGGCGTGGTACTTTCAAGATTCAACAGCAATATTGGTGATGGTTTATTAAGTGCCTGTAAAAGTGAGCTATTAAAACTCGGCGTGGCTGATGAGGCAATTACGATCGCGACCGTACCAGGCGCATTGGAAACGCCATTGCTATTACAGCATATGGCATTAAGCGAAAAGTTTGATGCATTGATCGCTTTAGGGGCGATTATACGTGGTGAGACTTACCATTTTGAAGTAGTCGCCAATGAATCCGCACGTGGTATTTCAGAAGTGCAATTGAATACAGGCGTGCCCGTGGCCAATGCAGTATTGACGACTGAGGATGATGATCAAGCTATAGCACGCATGCATATTAAAGGCGCTGAAGCAGCACAAGTAGCAGTTGAAATGGCGAATCTGGTTAAGTCATTATGATAGATGACAACAATAATCCGCAGCTAACTAGCCTAGTGGTAGATGATAACAAAGACTCTGTTAAAAAAGAGACTACAAAAAAAACAGGCAAGAATCGCCGTAAATCACGTGAGCTGGTAGTAAAAGCGGTATACCGCGGCATGTTGAATGAGTCTGAACTAAAACAGATTTTCCGTGACATGGCGGAAGACCCGGATTATAACAAGGCAGACGAAGGCTATTTTAAGCAGCTACTTGAAAGCGTTACCTTGCATATCAATGAGCTGGATGAAAAACTAGCACACTTTATTGATCGGCCTGTTGCGGAATTAAGTCCGGTAGAGCACGCGATATTGCGTACTTCAGGTTGTGAACTCATGTATGACTTCAGCATTCCTTACCGTGTAGTGATTAACGAAGGGGTTGAGCTGGCTAAAATATATGGCGGCATTGATGGCCATAAATATATCAATGGGGTGCTAGATAAGCTTGCTGCAGATGTTAGAGCCAGTGAAATGAGCGCAAAATAATAAGTCATGGGCACTAATAAGCTACTTATTCTGAGCCAATTAAGCATTAAGTCTTCAAATATCCCGCATAAAACTATATTTTTTATGCAGTATTTATTCATTTAGATGGGATTTAGCTTTTTTTTGAAAAAAATCGCGTGTAAACTAAAGCATTAACGTAGCTAAATAAAAGACTTAAAGCGTATAGTTGATTTAAAAAATAATACGCAAGTCATCTAAAAAAGGGCGGCTCATGAAAAAGGGATTTTGGAAGTCCGACTGGTTTGCGGGTCTCGTCATTTCATTGTTTTTTTTGTTTGCCGCTAGCAGTGCCTTTCTTCAAAGCGTTGAGCGCAAAGCTTACGATCTAGGCGTCCAAAGTAGCAGTCGTGATGCCGGTAATAAGATTGCCATTATCGCTATCGATAACCAAAGTATTGATAATATCGGCCGCTGGCCATGGTCGCGTGAAATCCACGCCAAGATGACGGAAAAGCTGGCCGCCGCAAAAGCCAAAGTCATTGGGAACACCGTTTATTTTCTTGAGCCGCAGATTGATCCGGGCTTAAGCTATATCAATAAAATCTCAACATTTGTCGCTTCATCTTCCATAGCCAGTACCGCAGAAGCTCCACAACTGGATGCCATGCTCAAAGAGGCGCAATCAGCGCTTAATACTGATGACAAGCTGGCAGCCACCATGAAACTGGCAAATAACGTGGTCATTGCCATGCCATTCACAATCGGCGAGCCACGCGGTAACCCGGATAAGCCATTACCAGCTTATGTCACTAAAAATGCGTTACCTAACATTCTTGATAGGGTGCATGCGGAAGAAAACGGTTTATTGCCTTACCAGACACTCGCTGCGTTATCGCCTATTCCCGTTATTGGTGAAGCTGCCGCAGCTATCGGCCATTTAAATGCCAATCCTGATGTAGATGGTGCGATTCGTGCAGAACCTCTTGTTTTGGCCTTTTACGACCAGTATTATCCTTCGCTGTCTTTGCAAATCGCCGCTAAATACCTGAATCTTGGACCTAAAGATATCAAAGTCAATCTTGGTGAAGGCGTTAAGCTGGGTAAACTGAATATCGTTACCGATACTTGGCTTCAGATGAACACGTTTTTCTATTCAGGTAAAAAAGGTCAGTCAGCCTTTCCGGTAGATTCATTTTTTGATGTCTACAGCGGCAAGATTCCGCTGGATAAATACGCTGGGAAAATCGTGCTGATCGGCGCTACCGCTGTAGGTGTGGGTGATAGTCAGATAACACCCATCTCATCAAGCATGAGCCCGATTGAAACACTGGCACATTCTGTAGCGAGCATCCTCAATGAAGATTTCTTTGTAACACCGGCATGGGCGGGTTGGGCAAAAATGGCTGTGTGGCTACTGATAGCCCTATACCTCATTTTGCTTTTACCAAGACTAAAAGCGGCCACAGCGGCTTTTGCAACCTTAGGCTTGTTGGTTATATTGATAGCTACGCATTTTATACTGATGACGCAAAAAGGCATGTGGCTGCAGCTCATGATGCCGGCAGTATTACTGCTGGTAGGTCATGGCTTATTAACCACCAAACGCTTCCTGATGACTGAACAAGGCAAAGCCAAATCTGATTCTGAGTCAGCTGAAAGTAACCGTAATCTGGCATTGATGTTCCAAGGCCAGGGCCAACTGGATATGGCATTTGACCGTTTCCGTAAATGCCCGATGGATGATAGCGTGATGGATGGCCTTTATAACTTGGGTCTGGATTTCGAGCGCAAACGCCAATTCAATAAAGCCGAATCCGTATTCGCTTACATGGCTGAACACAACCCTAAATACAAAGACCTTGAGCAACGCATTTCTCGTTCAAAAGCTATGGCGGAAACAGTAATTCTGGGCGGTGGAGGTGGTGGGCGTACCAACTCTAGCACCATGATATTGAACGATGGCACAGTAGAGAAACCTATGCTTGGTCGCTATCAGGTTGAGAAAGAGCTTGGTAAAGGCGCAATGGGCGTTGTTTATTTAGGCCGCGATCCTAAAATCAGCCGTGTAGTGGCAATCAAAACCATGGCGCTTTCGCAAGAGTTTGAAGAAGATGAGTTGGTTGAAGTCAAAGAGCGCTTCTTCCGTGAGGCGGAAACGGCAGGCCGACTGAACCACCCGAACATTGTGACCATTTACGATGCGGGTGAAGAGCATGATCTTGCTTATATCTCAATGGAGTTTTTAAAAGGTAAAGACCTTGCGCCGCATACCAAAGCGGATAACTTACTACCGATTGCAAAAGTAATAGATATCGTAGTGAAAGTGGCTGATGCGTTGGATTATGCGCATGCACAGAACGTGGTCCACCGTGATATCAAGCCAGCTAATATCATGTACGAGGCAGACGCTGGCGTCGTGAAAGTGACGGACTTTGGTATTGCCCGCATTACCGATTCCTCTAAAACCAAAACCGGTATGGTATTAGGGACGCCCAGTTATATGTCACCAGAGCAGTTATCCGGTAAAAAAGTGGATGGTCGTTCCGACCTGTTCTCACTTGGCGTGATGCTATACCAAATGACGACGGGTCAATTACCATTCACGGGTGACTCTATGGCGACATTGATGTTCAAAATCGCTAACGAGCCGCACGCCAGCGCCAATACCCTTAATCCTGCCGTATCAGCTTGCCTGGCATTGATTATTGACCGTATGCTGGAAAAAGATGCAGAAAAACGTTATGCGAGAGGACTTGATATCGCGAATGAGTTACGAAGCTGCATGGCGCAGGCTGCTTAATATGAATTTGCATAATGTCTTAGAGATAGTACGCTTGACGGATGTCGGGCAGCGTCGCGATCATAATGAAGATGCTATTGCCAGCGATGACGCTACGGGAATAGTTGTGCTTGCAGATGGTATGGGTGGTTATAAAGCTGGTGAGGTTGCAAGTGAAATAGCGGTCTTGAGCATTACAGCAGAGCTCAAAGAAGCTATGCAGAGCCTACGCCCTGGCCAGGTAGATACGATGCTGAATAAGCAAGCCGAGGCTAAGCTCCTTATCGATGCCGCGCGCAATGCTAATGCGGCTATCTATAACGTATCGCAGACACAGCCGCAATGTGCAGGCATGGGAACCACGCTGGTTGTAGGCTTGTTTACTAATAATAAACTGCTGGTGGGGCACATCGGTGACTCACGCATGTATCGACTGCGTAACCAGTTGTTAACGCAGATCACTGAAGACCATTCGCTGCTACAGGAACAGATTAAATCCGGCTTGATTACACCGGAGCAGGCGAAATATTCAGCCAATAAAAACTTGGTGACACGTGCCGTTGGCATTGATCCTGAAGTTGAATTGGAATTGAATGAATATGATGTGGAAGTGGATGATATTTACTTACTGTGCTCAGATGGATTGACTGATTTGGTTGAGGATGAATTGATTCAGGCAACCCTTAATATGTTATCTTCCGACTTGCCGGAAGCGGCGCAAAAGCTGGTGCAGATGGCAAACGATAATGGCGGTAAGGACAATATTTCTGTCATACTAGTAAGAGTCAATAAGCCTTTCGAATATAGGCAAGCTTGGTATGATGATTTTTTAGGTTGGTTAAAATAGCAGGGTAAACTATGGCAAAGCTCATTCTTTCTCTAGATAACGCATTATTAAGTGAATATCAGCTTGATAAAGAGCGTATGACTATCGGGCGTAGGCCTACTAATGACATTCACATCGATAATTTGGCCGTGAGCGGGGAACATGCGGCCATTATTCAGATGGGTAACGATTTTTATATCGAAGACTTGAATAGCACTAATGGCACCTTGGTTAACGAGAAGCAGGTAAAAAAACATCTATTACAGCATGCTGATGTTGTTGAGTTCGGTAAATACCAACTGAAATATATCAATGAAGCCTCATTAGCTAATATCGGCATGGGTGGTGGCGAAGACTTTGAAAAGACCATGATCATTCGCCCTTCTGCGATGAAAGCAGTCGAGCCAGCCAAAGTGGCGCCTAGTCCTGCTGCTGCGATGAGCATCCCTACGATGTCCCCAAATCCCGCGCCGGCAATAAAACCAGCGCCGTCGCCAGCTCCAATGCCTGTTTCAACGCCTGCAATGTCTAGTGCGGCGCAGACCCCAACTCCGGCAGCGAGTCCGAATGGCGAAATCACCGGCCGTATCCAGGTGTTAAATGGCTCTAGCAGTGGCCGTGAACTTATCTTGAATAAAGCACTGACAACCTTAGGTAAACCCGGCGTACAGGTTGCTGTCATTACCAAGCGCCCCAATGGTTATTTTATTACCCATGTAGAAGGCCAAACTTTCCCTATCGTCAACGGCACATCCACAGGTGCGCAGGCATTTGCCCTTAGCGATCATGATGTGATTGAACTGGCTGGCGTAAAGATGGAGTTCTATCTTAGTCAGCCCTAATGGTTAGATGCTGTAGCAACAAAGTTTAAGTGTAGTTACTTTTTATTTCATTTTTGATGAATATTCCTGCCTAAATGCCTGACCAACATCCTTATTTACTCAAGCGACTAGAGCGCCTTAACGCAATTGGCATTGCATTATCGGTAGAGAAGGACAACAATCGCCTGTTGGAAATGATCCTACTTGGCGCCAAGGAAATCACCAATGCAGATGGCGGTACCTTGTATACCGTTACTGACGACGGTCATCTCAAGTTTGAGATCATGAGCAACAAGACCTTGAATATTGCAATGGGCGGCACGACAGGTAAGGATATACCATTCATGCCACTCCCGCTTTATCTTGAAGACGGCACGCCTAACCTCACTACAGTGGCAGCTTACGCCACGCTCAATGATAAAACAGTCAATATCGCCAACGCCTACGAAGCTCATGATTTTGATTTTTCAGGCACGCGGAAATTCGACGAGAAAACTGGATATCATTCTCAATCATTCCTGACGATTCCGATGAAAAATCATGAGTCAGAAGTCATTGGTGTATTGCAGTTGATTAATGCCATTAATATGGATACCAATGAAATTATTCCGTTCTCGGCTGCAAATCAAAGTTTGGTAGAGTCGCTCGCATCACAAGCGGCGGTGGCGATGACCAACCATAATCTCATTGAAGGCTTGAAAGGGTTGTTCGAAGCCTTTATTGAACTGATTGCAGAGGCGATTGACCAGAAATCGCCTTATACCGGTGGCCATTGTAAACGAGTGCCTGAACTGACCATGATGCTGGCACAAGCGGCGATGGAAACGAAAACCGGCCCACTTAAAGATTTTAAGCTTACTGAGAAAGAAATTTACGAACTTAAAATCGCTGGTTGGTTGCATGATTGCGGTAAGGTCACTACGCCTGAATCCGTCATGGATAAACCTACCAAGCTTTCTGCCATTTTTGACCGTATCCACTTGATAGAACAGCGGTTTGAATTGCTTAAAAAACAGGCTGAATGCGATATGCTAAAAGGGCAGCTGGAAGCTTTACGGGTAGGTGACAAAGAGGAATATGATCGCTTGGCCGCGGATTTTCTGTCATTTAAGTTGCAATGTGATGATGACCGTGACTTTCTGTGCACATCAAATATCGGCAGTGAGTTTATGACGCCGGAAGACCAGCTACGTATCAGGAAAATTGCCGCCATCACCATTAAAGATGAAGTCGGGTTACCTGCAGCATTCTTAAGCGAAAATGAAATCTATAATCTGAGCATTGCACGCGGTACATTAACCGCTGAAGAACGGCATATTATCAATAACCATATTGTGGTGACGATCAATATGCTGGAGTCACTACCGTACCCGAATGACTTGAAGCGTGTGCCAGAGTATGCTGGGGGTCATCATGAACGTATGGATGGCAAAGGCTATCCTAAAGGCCTGACGCGTGACCAGATGTCGGTTCCGGCCCGGGTAATGGGTATTGCAGACATTTTTGAAGCGCTGACCTCCAGGGATAGACCTTATAAAAAAGCCAAAACCTTATCTGAATCATTACATATTCTAGGCAAGATGAAGCTGGATAACCATATAGACCCGGATCTGTTCGATATTTTTGTGCGGGAAAGAATCTACTTGAAATATGCCCAGCAGTTTTTGGAGCCGGAACAAATTGATGAAGTGGATGAATTAGCTATTCCGGGCTACGTGCCTGGATAATCTTTAGTAATTTGAATGACGAAGTGAAGTGACTCAGGTAAGCAATGACGAACTGCAGCCTGCGTAATTGCAGATCAAATAGCTACCTTGCTCATACCAGTCACCCAATACCCATCGTGTGATTTTACGATTCTTTAACTCCAGCTGGTGTTTGTTTGGCCTATGGGTATGGCCATGAATCATCATTTCTGGATAATCATATTCAGCTAACATCGCTTCCACAGCTTCTGTATTGACATCCATGATCTCAGTGGCTTTACCAGATTTTTCCTGTTCGCTGCGCATCCTGATCGCTTCTATCTGTGTTTTTCTGTCACGTAAAGGCTGGCTTAGGAAATCAGACTGCCATTTTGATTGGCGGACCTGACGCCGAAATACCTGGTAATCGGTATCATCGGTACAGAGAGTATCGCCGTGGCTTAATAGCGTTTGTCTGCCATATAAATCAATTAATGTAGGATCTTGCAGCAAGGTGATATTGGCCACGTGGCAGAAATCCGCACCAATGAGGAAATCACGGTTACCGTGCATGAAATAGATTTTTACATCGCTATTTGCAAGTTTCTTTAATGCGCCGATGACTGCCTGATGATGTACATCTTCCATATCATCATCCCCTGCCCAGTACTCGAATAGGTCACCTAATATATATAGGGCTTCGGCATTGGCAGCTGTGGTCTGTAGGAAGTCAATAAAACTGGAGGTGATTTCTGGCCGACTAGCGCAAAGATGCAAATCAGAGATAAATAAACTAAAGGATTTATCCCTGACTTCAGACATGATTAAACTCGGGAGACACGTTCAATGATCACGTTATCCGTAGGTACATCTTGATGACCTTTGCGACTGGTAGTAGCCACTTTAGCAATTTTATCTACAATTTCATTACCCGCCGTGACTTTACCAAATACACAGTAACCCCAGCCGCTACTGGTAGGTGCTGTATGGTTTAAAAAGTCGTTGTTAGCTACATTGATAAAGAATTGGCTGCTGGCAGAGTGAGGTGCTGAAGTACGCGCCATCGCGATCGTATATTTATCGTTAGCTAAACCGTTATCGGCCTCATTCTTGATCTCGTCCAATGTATCTTTTTGGCCCATTGTGGTATCAAAGCCGCCACCTTGAATCATGAAGCCAGGAATTACGCGGTGAAATATCGTGCCGTCGTAGAAACCATTGTCTACATACTGCAAGAAATTCGCAGTAGTAATCGGTGCTTTTCCAGCGTCAAGTTCTATTGTGATGTCGCCGAAATTAGTGTGTAGTGTAACCACGGTAAATCCTTTAAAATAATGAAAAAATGTATCTTAAGCTAGTCTAATACTTTGCAGCCAGACTATAAAGGTTTGGTATTCACTTTGACGTTCTGGATCACGATAGTGGATTTCGGAACGTCACTATATTGGCCTTTGAAACCTGTAGGTGTGGAGGCGATTTCACGCACTACATCCATGCCTTTGAGTACGCGACCAAACACACAGTAACCAATTAGATCCGGCTCTGGGCTCTGGTAATTGAGGAACTGGTTGTTCTCAAGATTGATAAAGAACTGTGCAGTAGCTGAATCCGGGTCTTGAGTTCTTGCCATCGCGAGCGTACCTGGTTCATTCAGTAAGCCATTCCCCGCTTCATTGGCAATTGGAGCACGGGTTTCTTTTTCAGCCATATCAGCTGTAAAACCGCCGCCTTGGATCATAAAGCGGTTGATCACGCGGTGGAATATCGTATCTTTGTAAAATCCGGAATTTACATACGCTAAAAAGTTAGCCACAGTTTTGGGCGCTTTTTCAGGATATAGTTCCACAACAAAATTACCGCGGTTGGTTTCAAACGTTACTTGTGGATTTGCCGCAATTGCGGTGTTATTTATGCTTGCCATAAACAGCACAAGCGCTAATATTTTGTAAAATCGTTGCATTATAATTCCTAAAAATTGCTAGTTGCGGGAGTTTAAAGATAGAAAGTAGATTAAGCCTAACCTTCGTAAATAATCTTCCAGGTATTATTTTCTTGAATCCAGTATTGACGTTTCTGCATTTTATTAGCTAACGCCGGGCTCTTGAAGTCTTGTACAAAATCCACTACCACCAATTTTTTATCCGCATCTGGGTACGCGAACATACTGATATCGGATAAGGAAATCTGTACTGTAGGCTTGCCTTGCTGTACACGATATTTATGTTCTGACCATTGCTGGTAGTTGATTCCATCGGTAGAAAATTCACGCGAATAATGCTCAAGATACTTAGCCGTATCTTGTGATCTCCAGTCATTAAGCCACTCGCTAATAGCGGTGTTTAACGCTTGTTTTTCATTGCCAGTACTATCGTTCTCGGACCATTTTAAATTGCTGGCAATGATGACCGGAGTTTTGCCTGTTTGTAGAATCGGCCCTAGAGCTTTTAAATCCTGATTAGTGAGCACTACGCAACCATCACTGGCGCGTGGTGGCCTGCTATACGTATTGCTGGGTGTGCCATGTAGCCAGATGCCCGAGCCCTTGCGATTGTGGCGACTATCCCATTCGTTTGGGTAATTGAGCGGATAAGCGCCATCACCATAAATATCTGCCAGCGGTTGTGTCAGTTTAGGCTTAGCAAAATAGACGCCCAGCGGTGTGCGTTTATCACCTTCAGACTGTTTATCCGTGCCGTTTTTGCCGACCGTAATATAGTAGTCCGCCACATAGCTCAGCTGGTCATGGTCATTTTTATAAAGATACAAACGTGATTTGTCGGTATCCACCACAATCACATGACTTTGCTGGTCATTCGGCGCGATTAACAGGTCCGGGTGCCTTTTGATGTTCTGGGTTGATAGGTAGCGCTCAATGCGTACACGCGCTTCGTCACGCAAATCTTTCACGGCTTCGGGGGTGTCGTTAGTATCGGAGTCGCCAAAAGCCTGTAGGTATTTACCTTGCGCCATGAGCAGATCACCGCGGACCAAATGTGCCAGTTTGAAATTAGGGGTAATTTGCAAAAGCTGGTTGATGGTATCCAGCGCTTGCTGGTTTTTGCCTTGCGTAATCTCCAGCAAGCTTTTTACCAGCAGGCTTTCTGTAAGGTTGCCTGCAACATTGCCTACGCTACTCAGTGTATTTTTAGGAAGCAGGTTGCTTAAGCTATAGCGATTGACTGCCGTCGCATTCCACGGCATCAGGGTAATCGCCGCTAAAAGCGTATAAGTTAAAACTCTATTCACAACTATCACTAAACAAAAAATCCTAAACTAAAAAACTACAAAATTGTACAACGTTTGAATAGTGATTAAGTAACTAAACGACCACGGATAAACAACATATGGATAAAACTATGGTTTAGTTACTTGCAATCTCCTGGTCAATCAACCAGTTATCGCCGACTTTTTTCATCACCAATGTTTTAGTTGTGCGAATCGGTTTACCATCAGCGCGGTAAGATTGTTTAAAGCGCACCTTAGCGCTATTGTTATCTTCAGCTGAGACATTAATGTTTGATAACTCAACGCTGATTTTGGACGGTTTGCTAATACGTTCACGGCGTTGCTGCTCCCATGACTTACGGCTTTCACCTTTGCCAGGTTTAAAGCTGTCGCTATAGCTTGCCAAGTATTTATTTACATCCTTGGCTGACCAAGCTTCAGCCCATGCGTTGACTGCTGAAACAATCGCATCATTAGAATTTTTAGGAGTGTCCGCCACAGATGCCGCATCCACTTTCTTTGGGTCCGCAGCGCGAATAGGATTGCTTACTTTAGCAGATGGATCTGCTTTAGCAGCAATGGTAGTTTTGTTGCCAGTACCGAATAGATCCTTGATCAATGACAGTTTGCCTTGAGCACGTGTGTTGCTGGTGTCTAGCTGCAATGCTTTGTCATAAGCTTCTGAGGCCATGCGAGCATAGATGTCACCTAAGTTTTCATGCGCAGTAGCATAGCTTGGATGAGTTTTTATTGCGGTTTCCAGGGCTTTCCGCGCCTTGTCATACTGGCCTTGGTCTGCATACAGCACAGCCAAGTTATTGTATGGCTCTGGCAAGTTTGGGAATTTCTCAGTTACGTCTGTGAAAGTACGAATCGCTTCATCACGGCGACCTTGCTCTGCCAGCAATACACCTTTCATGAATAACGCCTGTGCGTTTTTAGGGTTAGAGGCGATGAAAACGTTGATACGATCAAGCGCTGCTGCAGATTGACCTTGGTCAGCCATTTGTGAGATATCTTTAAGTTCATCTGCATGGGCAGCAGAGAAAAATAAGCTGGCTGAAAGGATCAATACAAACCTTGTGAGGGAGGTAGTGAGCAACGCAATAAAATTATTCATTGTGATATACTTTTTGGGGTTAACAAGTAAAACGTAATTCTATCAATAGCCTAACTAACATCCAATAGCTCATTGCGGTTTAAACCAATATATTTCGCCTTATCAGCAAATTCTTATGGGTACTGAGCTAATTGAGGCAATATTTAGCGAAAATCGCTTCTTAAATATCATCCTACAAATAAATAATGCTTAAAATTTATAATACCCTAGCACGCGAAAAGCAAGTGTTTACCCCAATTATTGCCGGTAAAGTGAGTATGTATGTCTGCGGTATGACCGTTTATGATTACTGTCATTTAGGTCATGCCAGGGTGATGGTGGTGTTCGATATGGTCAGCCGCTGGTTGCGGACTTCGGGTTATGAAGTGACTTACGTGCGCAACATTACTGATATCGACGACAAGATCATCAAGCGAGCCAATGACAATAACGAGCCAATCAGTCACTTAACACAGCGTTTTATCGATGCCATGGATGAAGACTCTGCCAAGCTCGGCGTGATTCGCCCGGATATAGAGCCTAGAGCGACCGAGTTCGTTGATGGCATGATCGAGATGATCTCAACCCTCATAGAAAAAGGTTTTGCTTATACCGCAGACAATGGCGACGTATATTACTCAGTGAATAATTTCGCAGGTTATGGGAAATTATCTGGGAAGTCCCTTGAAGACTTGCGCGCCGGCGAGCGCGTAGAAGTGGGGACGCACAAAAAAGACCCAATGGATTTCGTGTTATGGAAGGCAGCCAAACCCAATGAACCGAGCTGGGAATCACCATTCGGCCCCAATAGTGGCAAGGGTCGTCCGGGTTGGCATATTGAATGTTCTGCCATGAGCTCACAACTTCTTGGCGAACACTTCGACATTCATGGTGGTGGACAAGATTTGCAGTTTCCACATCATGAAAATGAAATTGCACAAAGTGAAGCTGCCCATAGCGTAGCTAAAAATAGCGAGGCTGCGCATAGTCACGATGGGCATGCATGTCAGATGGTGAATTACTGGATGCACAATGGTTTTGTGCGCGTGGACGATGAAAAAATGTCTAAATCCTTAGGCAACTTTTTCACGATTCGTACCGTGCTGGAAAAATACGATGCCGAAGTCGTACGCTTCTTTATTTTACGTGCCCATTATCGCAGCCCACTCAATTATTCTGATGTGCATTTAGACGATGCAAAAGTAGCGTTAACTCGCTTGTATACTGCCTTGCGGGGTATTGAAGTGGCAGAAGAAAAATTGGAATGGCAACACCCACAAGCCGCCAAATTCAAAGCAGCGATGGATGATGACTTCAGTACCTCAGAAGCGCTGGCGGTACTGTTTGATTTAGCTAATGAAGTGAATAAAACCAAATCAGCTGCTACGGCAGCATTGCTCAAAAATCTGGCTGGTGTTCTAGGATTACTTCAACGTGCTCCAGAATCGTATTTGCAAGGTGAAGTAAGTATTGGCAATGAGAAAACGCTGGATGTTGATGCCTTAATTATTCAGCGCAATGAAGCTAAAAAAGCTAAGAATTTTGCAGAAGCTGACAGTATTCGTAAAGAGCTGGCGGAAGCTGGAATTGTATTAGAAGATACTCCGCAAGGGACTATTTGGCGGCGCGGTTAATTGCAAAAAAGCTTAAGATATTAATTTGACGATTAATATACATATCCCCAAGACAAAAAAGCAAACGGAAGCTGCCCAAACTAGAGCGTATGATCGATAAAGCCTAGGTCTTGTATCCTCATTGTACTGTGGAGCAGAGTGGGCATTTGCAATCACTCAAAAATGCCAATATAGGGGATTAAGAGGAAAGCTGCCAATTCTGACTTTAGCTAAAAATGCAGAAATTATGAGGCAGGCAAAACCTAACTCAGTATAAAACCAAAAATCAGACCATTCTAGTGGAAGGTGTATATCAAAATCCCTTCCTCTCCTGTAAATATGAGTAAACATTTTACTTAATACAAACCGCTCTAACTTGTTTCATATCCGTCACGCCCTGAAGCACTTTCTCAATCCCATCCTGTTTCAAGGTGCGCATGCCGTCTTCTAAAGCAGTGGCGAACATTTCAGCGACCCGTGCGTGTTCCTGAATGTTCTTTTTAACAGCATCGGTGCCTTCCATGAGTTCATGCAAGCCGACGCGGCCTTTGTAGCCGGAGTTGCCACATTTGTCGCATCCGGTTGCTTTGTAAAGTGTTAACTGACCTTTGTCGTTGCCGAATGATTTAACCCAGTTTTGGTAAACCGCTTTGTAGCTGCCTTCCGGGTCTTTTTTCCAGCTTGTGGTGTTTTTGAGTTCTTCGCAATACTCGTTCAATATGCCTTTGATTTCATTGGCATCGGGGGTGTAAGGTTTTTTACAATCACATAGGCGTTTGCCTAAGCGTTGCGCTAAGATTCCCAACAATGCATCAGCAAAGTTAAAGGGGTCCATACCCATATCCAGCAAACGGGTAATAGATTCTGGCGCACTATTCGTGTGTAGTGTAGCGAAAACCAAGTGGCCAGTCAGTGATGCTTCAATGCCGGTTGAAACCGTTTCTTTATCGCGCATCTCGCCGACCATAATCACATCTGGGTCGGCGCGTAAAAAGGCCTTCATAATGGTGGCGAAATCCAAGCCCGCTTTTTTGTTGATCTGTACCTGGCGCAAGCCTTTTTGCGTGATTTCCACCGGGTCTTCCGCTGTCCAGATTTTGGTTTCCGGTGTATTGATGTAGCTTAAAGCAGAGTGCAGCGTAGTGGTTTTACCTGAGCCTGTTGGGCCGCAAACGAAGAATAATCCATAAGGCCTTTGCACCAATTCTTTGAGTTTCTTGTTGTTCCATTCTGATAGGCCTAGCTTGTCAATAGGAATCGGCTTGCCAGCCGCCAGAATACGCATGACGATATCTTCCATGCCGCCAGCAGAGGGAATAGTAGCGACGCGCAGCTCAATATCTACCGGCCCATATTTCTTGAACTTGATCTTACCATCTTGCGGTTTGCGCTTTTCTGAGATATCCAAATCACACATAATCTTGATACGAGCGGTGAGCGCATTACGGTAGCTTGGCGGTACCTCAATATAGTTAACCAGCGTACCATCCTTACGGAAGCGGATCTCGGTTTTACCTTTTTCAGGATAGGGTTCGATATGAATATCTGACGCGCCTTGATTGTAAGCATCAATGATGATTTTGTTGACCAATTTGACCAGCTCATTGTCTGAGGCGGCACTGGCGTCTTCCGCCGTAGTGCCGTAATCCTCTTCATCGTCCATTGTAGAGAGAATATCGCCGATATCTCCCGATGAACTTGCCGCACCATAAAATTGTGTAACAGTATTGATAAAGTCTTGATGCAGGCAGACACGATAAGCAATTTTGTTATGTCGCGGGAAAATATTGCTCACAATGCGCGCGCTCTTGATCCGCTCCGGGTCTGGCGTGAGGATGACCAGACCATCGTTTGTGGTTTCATCTATGGGTAGCCAGCCGTTGGACTCCACATATTCCTGCTTTAAATTCTTTAACAGGTCTATCGGTTTAACGCGATCAACTTTAAAGGGCTCATATGGCACGCCAAAAAAAGTTGAAAGGGAGTTGCCGATAGCGGTGGGTTTCACCTGGAATTCGGTAATCAAAACTTCTTCTAAATCTTTACCTTTTTTGCGAGCAGAGCGTTGGGCTAATTCTAATTCGTCATTGGAAAGGTGGCCTGCTGCAACAAGCCCGCCAAACTTGGTTTTTATCGCGCCTGTAGAGGCCTGGCGTTGATTGAGGGCGATGGCCAAAGTCTTAGCAAGCTCAGGTGCGCCTTCTTCCACCATGGGTTTGAACGGCAATCCAGACAAGCTATTTATTACTTGGACGACACCCAATAAGTCGTTGTCCTCCGCATTTAAAATTGGGAATGCCAGCATTTGCTTGGCATGAAAGCCTGTTTTCTTGTCTACATCTTTTAAAAAACGAATCTGCGGACTGATAGCAGCTAATTCTGCATCGTCATAAACGTCTTTTACATTAAGCACTACTTTATTAAAACCCGCATATCCAGCAATACTGCTGGGATTGATGGGTAGTTTTAATTCCTTGAATTCATTGAGGCCAGTTTTCACTTTAGAAATAATAGAATTGCCGTCATCACTGACCACATATAAAGTCAGGCGCTCTGCTTCAAACAAAATGCAAATTTCTTGGCTAACCTCTAAAATAATTTCATCAATATTCTTGGTGGCATGGATTTTATTGGTGACACCTTGCAGTTTTTTGGTGAACGCAAGTTTAAGACCCATTTCAGCTAGGTTAGCTTGATTTAAATTGGCTTCATTTTCTGCATTTGTAATGGGATTATTCATTTGAATGAGTGCCTTATATAGTCGAGTGACATGTCTATTATTATAGCTAAACACTAACATAGCGCCGCGATATGTCAATGTTTAGACTGGAACAAGGCTTACGCTTAGTTTTAGCTTATTTATATCCAGTTTTAAACTATTTTTATCAGGCTTTAGCAGTTAGAATTGAGCTTGTTTTGTAATTAATCAGTAGTTTGTATTTAATTTTTTAGAGTAATCTGATATGCCAGTAAATTTAAGCGCTCCTGCAGCACATACACTTTTGCCTGTAAAAGGCGTGAAATTAGGTTTTGCAGAGGCATATGTACGTAAGCCCAATCGTAAGGATGTCTTGGTAATGACGCTGGTCGCAGGCACGACGGTTGCAGGCGTGTTCACTAAAAACCAGTTCTGCGCAGCGCCAGTATTGTTGTGCAAGGAACACTTAGGTGGCCTACAGCCAATACGGGCACTGTTAGTGAATACTGGCTGCGCCAATGCCGGAACGGGCGACGATGGTTTGCATCGCGCAAAATTAACCTGCGAAGCGCTTGCCACAGCATTGAATGTTAAGCCTGAACAAGTATTGCCGTTTTCTACAGGCGTGATTTTAGAACCCTTGCCAGCCGATAAAGTGATTGCCGGTTTGCCTGCCGCAATTAGCAATCTTAAAGAAGATAACTGGCTCAATGCGGCAGAAGCGATTATGACCACAGATATTGTCGCCAAAGGTACATCAAGGCAGCTCACTCTGAATGGCAAGCAAGTTACGGTTACCGGTATTTCTAAAGGCTCCGGCATGATCCATCCTAATATGGCGACTATGCTGGGTTATATTGCGACTGATGCCGCAATCAGTCAATCCGCACTGGATAAAATGATTCAGGATGTTGTAAACCAATCATTCAACTGCATTACTGTAGATGGCGATACTTCTACGAATGACTCGCTAATCCTAATGGCAACGGGGCAGGCTGAGAATGCGATAATTGAGGAAAGCTCTGCTGATTATGCACTCATTAAACTAGCTATTACTGATGTGGCCATTGAGTTGGCACAAGCCATAGTGCGTGATGGTGAAGGTGCAACCAAATTCATGACTGTGCGGGTTGAAGGCGGTATCTATGAAACAGAGTGCCGTAAAGTGGCGTACGCCATTTCACATTCACCGCTGATTAAAACCGCATTCTTTGCTTCTGATCCAAACTTAGGGCGTATCTTGGCCGCGATTGGCTATGCCGGTGTAGATAACTTAGACGTGAATATGCTCAAATTGTATCTGGGGGATGTACTGGTGGCAGAAAATGGTGGTAGGGCGATAGCTTACAAAGAAGAACAAGGCGCCGCTATTATGAAAGAACCGGAAATACTGGTGCGTGTAGATTTGGCTAGGGGCAACTGCGTGTGCACAGTCTGGACTTGTGACTTTTCTTATGACTATGTAAAAATCAACGCAGACTACAGGTCCTAAATATAGTTCTTAAACCCTAAGTCTTAAATAAAGGTCTTAAAGTTGATAATAACTGACGTAAACCACCTGATTACCCGTGCGGAAAATTTGCTCGATAAGCTGGAAACTTTATTGCCGGCACCGCCTGCTTCGCTGGATTGGTCTGCAATCGCTTGGCGCTGGCAGCCTAATAAAGGTCATGGTTATTTAGAGATGATTCAGCATCCACACCAGATCAAGTTGGATGACCTGCATAATATCGATCATCAAAAAGCTGAAATCGTGCGTAATACCGCCCAGTTCGTACAAGGGTTTACCGCAAACAACGTACTACTTACTGGGGCACGTGGTACCGGTAAGTCATCTGTGGTTAAAGCGTTATTAAGTCAATTTTCCAACGATGGTCTACGTATAGTCGAAGTCGATAAACAGGATCTGGTTGATTTGCCGCAAATCACGGCTTTATTACGTTCCAGAAAAGAACGGTTCATCGTCTTCTGTGATGACCTGTCCTTTGAGTCCGGCGATGCAGGCTATAAGGCATTAAAGGTGGTATTGGATGGTTCCGTGGCAGTGACTTCAGACAATATTTTAGTGTATGCCACGTCTAACCGTCGTCATTTGATCCCGGAATTCATGGCAGAAAATCTGGAAACGCAGCACCTTGGCGGAGAAGTGCGGCCAGGTGATACTGTCGAAGAAAAAACCTCGCTGTCAGACCGTTTTGGTATGTGGCTGTCATTCTATTCCTTTGACCAAGATGAATACTTAGCCATAGCCGCACAATGGCTGCGCCATTACGGTATCGCATCATTTGGTCACAGTGAAAGCCAAGCGGCAATTCACTGGTCACATACCCGCGGCTCGCGCAGTGGCCGTGCCGCATATCAATTCGCACGGGATTACGCAGGCAGGCAAAAACTTAGCTCAAATATCAGCTCAGCTAAAACTAAGAAATAATGTAAAACTAAAAATAATGAGTAAAGCAAATACTGCTAATAAATTGCATGCGAATGCAGTTTCAACCAATGCTGAGGCTCATATTACCCACGCGGCGGTTGGTGTTATCCAGCACGAAAATGGTTTGGTGTTACTAGCGGAACGGCCTGCTGGCAAAGCATGGTCAGGCTATTGGGAGTTTCCCGGGGGCAAGATCGAGCCTAATGAAACGCCGAAAGCTGCGCTAAAAAGAGAATTGCAGGAAGAGTTGGGCATTACTGCCAATATAGTATATCCCTGGCTTACGCGAACCTTTGATTATGAAGCCAAGTACGGTAAAACCGGCAAGCTCAATAGTCCTGCTAAAACTGTCAAATTGCATTTTTTTATTGTAGCGAAATGGGATGGCGAGCCTTTCGGTATGGAAAAACAAACCATTAGTTGGCAAAACCCTGAGAAAGTCAGTGTCGGACCTGTGCTCCCGGCCAATACCCCGATTTTTGATGCACTGTCCTTACCGCAGGTTTATGGCATTACCAATTTAAGTGAACTGGGCGAGGAGCTGTTTTTTGAACGCCTGAAACTGGCGCTGATTAATGGCCTGATGATGATCCAGATTCGGGAAAAAGATTTGAATGAAGAAGAGTTATTGCTATTTATAGAGCGGGTGACGGAGATAACAGAACCTTACGAAGCCAAAATATTTCTCAATTCGAGTCATCACAATAGCCATCACTTCAGTACTGACTCCAAACTCGCAGGCATGCACTTAACAGCGTCTGACTTGATGCAATGGAAAGAAAAGCCAGAGGGAATACGCTGCGGCGCGTCTTGCCATAACGCTGCAGAGCTAGCCCATGCTGAAGCCTTGGGTCTGGATTATGTATTATTGTCACCCGTGCAGAATACACAAAGCCATCTCGATACTCCTCCTTTAGGTTGGAGCGCCTTTGCAAAAATGATTAAGGGTTGTTCTATCCCTGTGTATGCTTTAGGTGGTTTGCAGGCGTACGACTTGAATGATGCGAGGCTGTATGGTGCTCATGGCATTGCCATGCAACGTAATATTTGGGATATCGTGAGTTAACTGGCTAACTTTATGGTTATATTTGAATATAGGGCTAGTGCTCGTTACTTGAATCTTACTCAGCGTGTACTTTTGCCTGCACTTTTTGCTGGAATTCTGCATTATTCTTATTTTTGAAATGCAGTGTGAAGTTCACCACTTCGCCTTCTGTCAGCGGTTTTTTTAGCTCAAATAACATCAAGTGATAGCCGCCCGGCGCTAAGGTATAAGGTTTTCCTACCGCAAGATCTAATGTATCCAACATACGCATTTTCATTACGCCATTTTTCATGGTCATACTATGGATTTCTACGCTTTTAGTCACATCGCTTTCCACTGCTACTAATTTCGCATCTTGCTTGCTGGTCAGGGTCATGTAAGCCGCGCCAACTTCTTGGCCTGGGTTAGTAGGGCGTACCCGGGCATCAGAGATGGAAACAATTTCAATAGGTGGCAATTTTGCCGCTGCATTGCCAGTAAGGCTGCCAACGCATAGGAAAAAAAATACTAAATGCCGGGTAAAGTTTGATAGATAAGCCATAGTTTAAATTGGTTAGATTAGTTAATTTGACGCTATTGGGCGCGATAAATTCAGTAGCCTTATCATGGCTAGTTTTTGAGATCGCTAGGTAATTGACTAGCCAGATCATCTAAATCTTCAGGCTTAAGCGGTTCAGGAATCGTATAACCTTCGCTAGCCCATACACCTAAGTCAATTAATTTGCAGCGCTCGCTGCAAAATGGTCGAAACGTATTAGAAGGGGAGAATTCAGCTAGGGTGTTACAGTTTGGGCAAGCGACCATGCGCTTTTTTACGATAGACATGATGTTAGGATAAGAAGATCAAAGATTACATAATGTTAATGCAAATTTAACGTCCTCATCACATTTTTGTGGTTTCTGGTTACTGTCCAAAGAGTTAAAGCGAATATTAATAGCATATTTGTTAGCGCTTACTTCGGGGAAGCAAATCAGGTCGGTGGCAACCTCAATCCTCAGCATCTGCGCGGGTTTTGCGCCGCCTAGCATCTGTTGGTATGCGCCATTAACAGCCATTAACTTAGTGGTGGCACCGCTACCCCGCAAAATATGCAAAATAATGCCAATAGCCTGCTGCATGGGCATCAGTGGTTTCAACCACCCATCAAAGTCAGCTTTACGTCGTTCTACGCTGAGTCCAAGCCAGTAATGGTAAGAGGGCACATCAAATTCACAAACACCGCCGGGTATGCCGGCACGTTGTTTGATACTCATGAGCCACTCATTGGCGCGCAGTGTCTGGCCTAACTTGGTAGTTTCTGCACGCAGTGCGTCTGCAGCACCGTCAATATCGGCAAGAATAGAGTCCAGTTTCTGTGCAGCGATGGCTGGATTACCACGTAGCGTGCGCATGGCCATTTTCTGGCGATCAAGCTCTTGCAATAAGTCCAGCTTGAGTTCGGCGCGATCTACCACGTCCAATATTTGTAGTAAGGTAAGCAAGGCGCAGTGATGATTATATTCATGACCGGACTCTACGTTATGCAGAACTTTGGCGAGCAGGTCTTCTACGCGAAGTAATGTGCGTATGCGCTCGTTAAAAGGGTAATCATAGCTAGCCATGATTCATGTCATCATTAGCCCAAATGGCGCTTTATTAAATGATAAAGTCAAATGTGAATACTATTTTTGGATTGGAAGTTGAGCTGGATTATGAAATCTAATTGCTAACTATGCAAGTTTTAATGAAATTTTTATGAAAGCCGCTTACTTTTTCTAATAATTCTTCCCGTGTTCCGTTATTTTCAATCACATAATCCGCATGCGCTAAACGTGTTGCCCGTGAAACTTGTGCAGCCATGATCGCTTTAACTTGTGATTGCGAAAGCTGACTACGTGCCATAGTACGAGCAAGCTGTTTTTCTTCATCACAATCAATGACCAATATATGATGCGAAAGGGTGCGGAAGCGCTGGCTTTCGAATAATAGAGGCACAACTACTATTTGATAAGCCGGATGTAAGTTCTTTTTGTTCTCGGCAAGCTGATTGACCGCTTCAGCATGGATGGCGGGATGTAACAATCCTTCTAGTTTGATGCGCACATCGGGATTATTAAATACATGGTCACGTAGTTTTGCCCGATCCAGTTCACCGGTTTCTGTAATAAAACCGGGGCCTAATGCTAAGTTGATCTTGCTCAGCATAGGTTGGCCTGCTGCGGTTAATGCGTGGGAAATGACATCGGTATCTACTACAGGTACTTCCAAGGCTGCAAAATGAATTGCTGCCTCAGTCTTGCCTGAACCTATGCCACCTGTGAGTGCGATGATCGTCATGTTGATGATTTACAGATAAAAACCAGCGAGTTGCTGACCTAAAAACAGGGCTGCAATGCCGCCAATCGCTAAAAATGGGCCGAAAGGCATGGGTACTTCGCGTCCGCGTTTAGCCAACACAATCAAGCCGATGCCGATGCCTGCACCCAGTACAGAGGATAATAAAATTACTGCAGGTAATAGCTGCCAGCCAAACCATGCGCCGATGGCGGCCAGTAACTTAAAGTCGCCATAACCCATCCCCTCTTTACCAGTAACAAGTTTGAATAGCCAATAGATAGACCAAAGAATAAGGTAACCAGCGATTGCGCCGATAACCGCAGATTTTAAATCGGTGAAACCGCCACTTAAATTGAATAACAGGCCAAGCCATAACAAGGGCAACGTAATGTCATCAGGCAATAACTGTGTATCAAAGTCGATGAAGGTGAGGGTGATTAAGGCGAAAGTGAATATCCAGGCAAAAAGCGCAGTGCCGGTGTAGCCGAATTTCCAGCTTACCAGACCGATTAATACTCCAGTTAGGGCTTCAATTAATGGATAACGTATGCTAATTGGCGCCTTACAAGCGCTGCATTTTCCCCGCAGTACTAGATAGCTAATGACTGGTATATTTTCCAAGGAGGTGATTTTATGCCCACAGTGAGGGCAAGCTGAGCGTGGTGTAACAATGTTGTATTTAGGTAACTCTGGTGCATCTTTACCTTGCAGCTCGAGGCAGTTGCTATGCCATTCACGCTCCATCATTTTGGGTAGTCTATGGATCACTACGTTGAGAAAGCTGCCTACCATGAGCCCAAAAATGACCGATATCGTAATAAAAGCAGTATTGTTTGCCTGCAAAAATTGCGAGATTTCCATAAAAGCGTCTGGCATAACAGTCCTTAATTTTTATTGGCGCCTGCATATATGAATAGCGGCTTGTAAACTAAACGCATCATCGCATCGTTAAATAATTGTAGCAACTGGCAAGATTGTAAAAAATTATATTACCGCCTTGAATTAGCAATAATTGGTACAAATATAGCTTAATTGAAAATGTAACGAATCGTAAAGTTGAGTCTCAGAAATGGCATTCAATATTATAATAAGCATACAAGCTGCAAAGGAAAAGACATGGTAGAAAGTACAAATCAACATAACGCAATTGGATTCGCACACTCTGAGATTCATCATCCGGAGTGGGATGACCCTGTGATTTGTCGCGTGGAAGTTGATTTACCCGGATGGTTAACTCAGTTAGCCGGGGGGCGCGATTGGGAAGTTTATTCTGAAGCGGAAGAGGATAATTGTGTCAGCTTTGCCCTACGCCAAGGTGAAAAGTTAGCCGAAGTAACTCTATATCACAATGGCTACGCAGTGGTGGATGTTGAAGGTAAGGCGCTATTTGATGGTTCCTTAACTGCAGGGACCAGCGATTGTGCGCACCTGACTTATTACCACGCTGATAGCGGTGAGCAGATCATGTTGAATTAACTCATTAATTTAATTAAAAATCCGGTTGCGTCCAATCAGCCGGATTTGCTAGTCAAAGATAATGTTTAGTAAGTCTTAGTAAGTTCTAGTAGCCGCAAATTTAGCCAAATCTATCATGGCTTGTTTGTAAGGTGAATCCGTAAAACCGGTAATAGCCGCGCAGGCCAGCTCAGCTTCTTTTGCTGCAATCTCGCTGACATGCTGTAGTGCACCGGTGCGCTTAACGGCGCTTAATACGATGGCTAAGTCTTCCAGGCCACCTTGTTCAATCGCGTGTTTAATGACAGCAGATTCCTCAGCGTTACCATTGCGCGTGGCGTAGAGTAAAGGTAGGGTAGGTTTGCCTTCACTTAAATCATCGCCCAAGTTTTTGCCAATCTCAGTTGAATTGCCGCTTAGGTCTAGCACGTCATCTATCAGTTGAAATGCAGTGCCTACATGCATGCCGTATTGACTAAGTGCTAGTTCTTGTTCTGCATTGCCGTTGCTGATAATGGCGCCTAAGCGGGTTGCCGCTTCAAATAACTTGGCAGTTTTGTAGTGGATGACTTGCAGGTAATCTTCGTCACTTATGTCGGCATTATGGACATTCAGTAGCTGTAGTACTTCACCTTCGGCAATGATATTAGTCGCGTCGCTTAACACTTCCATCACATGCATATTTTGTACTGCTACCATCATCTGGAATGCGCGTGAATAAACGAAGTCGCCCACCAGAACGCTGGCAGCATTGCCAAATAGGGAATTCGCAGTGCTTTGGCCGCGACGTTTAGAAGATTCATCGACTACATCGTCATGCAACAAAGTCGCGGTGTGAATAAATTCAACTACCGCAGCAAGCTGGTGGTGAGCTGGTTTGATGTCACCGAACAAACCCGCAGAAAGTAAAACCAAAATAGGCCTAAGACGTTTCCCTCCGCTATTGATGATGTAATTCGCTACCTGATTAACCAGTGCAACCTCAGAATGTAAAGATTGCAGAATGACCTTATTTACCGCTTCGATATCGGCTTCTATACAAGATTGGATACTGCTTAATGGGGTAGTAGAGGATGCCACGTTAGTAAGCCTAAAAAAGTAGCGTGCATTTTATCACAGAGATTTTTGCACAGTTCTTTTAGATGGGTTTTAGATAGGTTTAATGGTAATGGTGCTTATTTGCAGCTGAATGATAGTATATGAAACGAGCCATATATAATGGCAGCATGTGGCGACTGTAATTGCACAATAAATTAGTCTACGAACTAGACAATGATTTTTTGGTTTTAGGTGAGATTATGGTTTGCTTTGCGAGATAAATTGCGTATAATGCGCGATTCTTTGAAGTATGAGTTAAAGGCATAATCATGTATGCAGTAATCAAAACTGGTGGTAAGCAATATCGCGTAATCGCAGGCGAAAGATTGAAAGTTGAAAAACTTGTGGCAGATGTTGGCGCAACCGTTACCTTGGATCAAATTCTAATGGTATCTGATGGCGCTACAACAACCATCGGTTCACCTATCATTGCTGGCGCTACAGTAAGCGCAACAGTGCTTTCACACGGCCGCGGCGATAAAGTAATGATTTTCAAGTTCCGTCGTCGTAAGCACTATCGTAAAACACAGGGCCATCGCCAAAGCTATACTGAAATCCAAATCGGTGATATCAGTGCTTCTGGCAAAGCAGCAGCAAAACCGGCTAAGGCAGCAAAAGCCGCCAAAGCAGCTGAGTAATTACAGAATATATAGTTAGGATAAATCATGGCACACAAAAAAGCTGGTGGTAGTTCACGTAACGGTCGCGATTCACACTCACAACGATTAGGCGTTAAAGCTTTCGGTGAGCAAGTGGTTTCAGCAGGTAGCATCATCGTGCGCCAACGCGGTACAAAAATGCACGCTGGTGAAAACGTAGGTATGGGTAAAGACCACACGCTATATGCTAAAGCAGATGGTAAAGTGGCTTTCACTATTAAAGGTGCGCTAAAGCGCCAAACTGTAAGCATTATTGTTACAGCTTAATAGCCAAAAATAATAAAAAAGCCCTGCCGATGGTGGGGCTTTTTTATTTGTTAGAATCACATTTTACGTAGCATTAAATCCTGGAAGTAGTATTAAATACTGATATACCAGATGTATTAATTGAGAATGAAGTTTTCACGATGAAATTTATAGACGAAGCAACCATTAAGATATTCGCGGGCGACGGTGGTAACGGCGTTGCGACGTTTCGTCGTGAAAAATACGAGCCTATGGGCGGCCCAAGCGGCGGTGACGGCGGTCGTGGTGGTTCCATCATCATAGAAGCTGACCGTAATATCAATACGCTAGTGGATTACCGCTACACCCGTAGTTTCCGTGCACAGCGCGGCGAGAACGGCCGCAGTGCAGAATGCTACGGTGCGAAAGGTGAAGACATGCTTTTACGCGTACCGGTAGGTACCGTGATTTCAGATAAAGCTAGCGAACAAATGCTAGTGGACTTGAGCGAGCATGGTCAACGTGCGCAAATGGCTAAGGGTGGCAATGGCGGCCTGGGTAACGTGCATTTCAAATCCAGTATGAACCGTGCTCCACGCCAATGTACCAAAGGCGAGCCTGGTGAAGAGATCGAGCTTTACCTGGAGCTTAAAGTATTGGCTGACGTAGGTTTGCTGGGTATGCCTAACGCCGGTAAATCGACCTTCATCCGTTCAGTTTCAGCTGCAAAACCAAAAGTGGCGGATTATCCATTCACTACCTTGCACCCTAACCTGGGTGTGGTGCGTGTTGATACGGAGCGTAGCTTCGTGATTGCTGATATTCCAGGCATCATCGAAGGCGCTGCTGAAGGCGCAGGCTTGGGTCACCAGTTCTTACGCCATTTACAGCGCACTTCATTGTTGCTGCATATCGTGGATATTGCACCTTTTGACGAGGCGGTTGACCCTGTGCATGAGGCCAAGGCGATTGTTGAAGAGCTTAGGAAATATGATGAATCTCTTTATGATAAGCCACGCTGGTTAGTACTGAACAAAATTGACATGCTGCAAGACCCACAAGAAGTTGTGAAGCAGTTCTTAAAAGATTATGGCTGGGAAGGCCGTGTATTCGCCATTTCTGCAATTAGTGGTATCGGCTGTAAAGAACTGACCTACGCCATCATGCAGCATATTGAAGAAAATAAAGTGCTAGAGTTAGAAAATCAGGAAAAAGAGCACCTATTTAAAGAAAATCAGGAAACTGCGGTTGCAGATACCGAAAATGAAGTTAGAAGCGACTAAATCATCAGGACTTAATTCTTCAGCTAAATCATTGGTTGAAGATGCAAAAACAATCGTCATTAAAGTTGGCTCTAGTCTAGTCACAAACAATGGTAATGGCTTAGACCAAGTCGCGATTGCCGCTTGGGCTGAGCAAATTGCAACTTTGGTCAAGCAAGGTAAGCAAGTCGTATTGGTTTCCAGCGGGGCGGTGGCAGAAGGCATGCAGCGCTTGGGTTGGAAAAAGCGCCCGACCGCAGTGAATGAATTGCAGGCTGCCGCAGCCGTGGGCCAAATGGGCTTGGTGCAGATGTATGAAAGTTGTTTTGCTCAGCACCAGTTACACACTGCGCAAGTTTTGTTAACTCATGATGACCTGGCAGATAGAAAGCGTTACCTCAACGCACGCAGTACACTCCGTACCTTGCTTGACCTTAACGTAATTCCTATCATCAACGAAAATGATACCGTAGTGACCGATGAGATTCGCTTTGGTGATAACGATACCTTGGGGTCATTAGTTGCTAACCTCATTGAAGCGGATACCTTGGTGATTCTTACAGACCAGCAAGGTTTATATTCTGCTGACCCTCGCAAAGATAAAAACGCTACTTTCGTACAACATGCGACAGCAGGTGATGCAGCGCTTGAGCAGATGGCAGGAGGTGCGGGTAGTACGGTTGGCACTGGCGGCATGCTCACCAAGATACTCGCAGCTAAACGCGCAGCCCGCAGCGGTGCGCATACGGTGATTGCATCGGGTCGTGAAAAAGATGTACTTGCTAGACTCGCAGCCGGTGAAGTTATCGGTACGCATCTGCACACATCGCAAATGAAAACGACGGCACGTAAACAGTGGCTCGCAGACCATCTGCAATTACGTGGCAAACTGGTGCTAGATACCGGCGCGGTTAAAGTGATTAAGCAGGATGGCAAAAGCTTACTACCAATTGGGGTGACTGCTGTTGAGGGCGATTTTGAGCGTGGTGAAGTGGTAGCGTGTTGCGATGCCGATGGCATTGAAATAGCTCGAGGTTTGGTAAACTACTCAGCTTTGGAAGCGCAGCGCATTATGCGTAAACCAAGTAGTGAAATTGAAAATATTTTAGGATATGTGGATACTTTAGAACTTATCCATCGCGATAACATGGTGCTTGTTTAATATATTGATTAGCACTTTCAAACAAAGGGAATGCAGATGGAAAAACAACCATTAGTAGCCATCATTATGGGCTCTGATAGTGATTGGCCAATTATGAAAGCCGCTGCGCAAATGCTGGCTGATTTCGATGTGCCTTATACTGCTGAAGTTGTTTCTGCACATCGCACTCCAGATTTGATGTTTAGCTTTGCAGAAACTGCAGCAAAAAAAGGCTATCAAGTGATCATTGCCGGTGCCGGTGGCGCTGCACATTTGCCAGGCATGGTTGCGGCAAAAACGACGTTGCCAGTACTTGGTGTGCCAGTGCCATCCAAGCATCTGCAAGGCCAGGACTCGTTGCTATCTATCGTGCAAATGCCTAAAGGTATTCCAGTAGCGACTTTTGCCATTGGTGAGGCAGGGGCGGCAAATGCTGGTTTGTTTGCTGCATCGATCTTGGCTAATCATAATAGTGAGCTTGCGAAAAAACTGACAGAGTTCCGGGTTAAACAAGCTGATAAGGTACAGGCCATGCAACTAAGCGAAAAACCATAATATTTCCCAGAATTTATAAAAAATAATTAGTTAGTTTTATCACTATGAGTAATAAAAAAATAATCCAGACCACAAATCAAGCGATAGATCAAACAACAGATCAGTCCCAAGTCATCCTGCCGCCAGCCATGCTAGGTATGCTAGGGGGCGGCCAATTGGGTCGCTTCTTTGTGATTGCTGCACATGAAATGGGTTATCGCGTAACGGTGTTGGACCCTGACGAAAACAGCCCGGCTGGTAAAATTGCCGATGTGCATATTTGCGCAGCTTTCGATGATAAAGCTGCGTTGCAGAAGCTAGCAAAAACTTGCGCAGCTATTAGCACGGAATTTGAGAATGTCCCTGCAGACTCATTGTCTTACCTTGCTAAATCCACATTAGTCCGCCCTGCGGCTAATAGCGTAGCCATCGCGCAACATCGCGTTAGCGAAAAGAATTTCCTGAAGGATGCAGGCTTGCCTGTTGCGCCATTCGCTGTGATTGATTCTGAAGCAGATTTACCGGGTGACGAGAGCGAAATCTATCCGGCTATCCTGAAGGTAGCGCGCTTTGGCTACGATGGTAAAGGCCAGGCACGCGTTAAGAATCATAAAGAAGCCAAAGCGGCTTATGCGAAATTCGGCGGTGAGGAGTGCGTGCTGGAAAAAATGCTCAAGCTGGATTATGAAGTTTCTGTTGTGCTGGCGCGCGATGCACAAGGCAATGTAGCGACCTTTGCTACTGCCGAAAATAGCCATTTGAACGGTATTTTAGACGTGACCATCGTGCCTGCACGTGGTAGTGATGCTATTAACCACCAGGCGCAAAAGCTGG
>JBKJOT010000095.1:0-14309 GCA_046595335.1 Methylotenera sp. | reverse complement strand
TAACCCTAGCCTGGCACAGCCTACCATCTCTCCTGACGACTGCTGGGGATTGCGCCAAGGTAAAGTGCATGTAGTGGATGGAGCAGATGATGTGATCGTGTGCAACCATATTCATGGCGATTGCAAAGATGGCTATGTCTGCGCCCCTGTTATTGCTCAAGGCGAAATGATAGGTGTTCTGACTGTTACATTAGGCTCGGCAAATGTGGTTGATAAAGGCAAACTCAGAACCTCTAAGGAATCACGTACTCGCTTAATTGCTATGGCGGCCGATAACTTAGCCATGGCGCTGGTCAGCCTTAAACTGCGCGAAGCCCTGCGTAACCGCTCTGTCCGCGATCCATTAACTAAATTATTTAATCGACGCTATTTGGAAGAAACCCTTGCCCGTGAGTTAAGCAATGGCAAGCGCACCGATCACCCGCTGGGTTTTATCATGATCGATATCGATCATTTCAAGCAATACAACGATACTCACGGGCATGATGCAGGCGATTTTGTACTGGTAGAGATTGCTGAGCTACTGCGCTCCAAACTGAGAAGCGGCGATATTGCCTGCCGTTTTGGAGGTGAAGAATTGGTTCTGGTCATGCCAGGAGCTTCCAAAGAAATTGCAGCAATGCGTGCAGAATCCATGCGATTAGCCATTGAACAGCATGAGTTTGTGTATCAGGGTAAAAATTTAAACGGGGTCACGGCATCGCTTGGCGTGTCGGAATCTCCACAAGATGGAGATAGTGCAGCCGCGTTGATGAAAGCCGCTGATACTGCGCTATATCGTGCCAAAGAGGCCGGCCGGAACCAAGTAGTGCTTGCCTAGCGCTTAAGTAAGCTATTTATATATACCATATTCACCTAATAAGAATAGAAAGGTTTGACCGTCATGAATGCGTTAAAAGTCAACAAGGTTTTGGTAGGCGAGGCAATGTTTGGCGAAGGCAATGAAGTGGCCCACGTAGATTTGATTATGGGACCACGCGGCAGTGCTGTGGAAACGGCTTTTTGCTTAACGCTGACCAATCAGAAGCGCGGCGACAACGCATTGCTGGCAATGGTCGCGCCTAACCTTATGGCAAAACCTGCGACTGTGATGTTCAATAAAGTGGATATTAAAAATGCCAAACAAGCTGTGCAGATGTTCGGCGTTGCACAACCCGGGGTAGCCAAAGCGGTATCTGACTCTGTTAAGGAAGGCATAATTCCAATTGAAGAAGCCGATGACATATTTATCTGCATAGGCGTCTTTATCCACTGGGATGCAGAGGATAACACCAAAATACAAGACTGGAACTATGAAGCAACCAAGCTAGCGATAAAACGTGCAGTGAGTGGCTGGCCAACAGCTAAAGATGTGATTGAGCAGGAATCCAGTGCCCATCACCCATTAGCTGCGCATGACTATTAATCTTGTACATACCTGAATCGATTTCCACTAAACCTATCAAAGATATAAATTTAATATAACTGCAATTTTAATGTAACAATCGTTTCGTAAGCTACACCATAAAAATTTCTCAACGGGGGGAATATAAAAATGGTGTACGAAAAATCAGCACTTGGTTACAACGAGTTTACCAATAACCGGCGAACACTCAATGTCAGGGAGCGCCAGGTTCTATTGCTTGTAAACGGTATTCGAAATATGGAAGAACTGGAGAAGTTCTTTAAAAAAGAATTGCTTACGGAAACCATCATCAAGCTGGAATTAGAAGGCTTTATTTATCCTGCCAATAGGCAAGCTAATAAGGTTGTTGAGCAGAATAACAACATTTTCAGCAGGTTTTTAGATACCCAATCTGAAAAGCCTCCTATCAACAAGGTAAAGTTAGCGGCAGTGAAAACTATACTACTTGAAGCATCCGATGACTACCTTGGCCTGATGGGTCGTAGCATCAAGGAAAAAATCGAGAAATGCGATAACGAGGTAGACTTGCGTAATTGCATTTCAAAATGGCACATGGCAATGCGCGAATCCAAGCTGGGCCGGGAATCAGCAGACTTCCTGATGGAACAGGTACACCAAACCCTGGAAAATAAAATACTAGAAGCCGAAACTGACGCTGAGCACCAGACTCACTAAACATCAACGCCCTTATGCCCGTTTAACTCTGTTATGATATTTATCATCAGGAAGCGGGCAATTAATTGCCGCTTAGTCTTTGAATATGTGTGACTTCATAGGCGCTGCAAGCATGTTGATAGGTGTCCCCAAAGAAATCAAAGTACGTGAGTACCGGGTTGGCTTGGTGCCTGCTAGCGTACGCGAACTTGTATCACATGGGCACGAAGTGATTGTTGAAACCCAAGCAGGCGTGGGTATCGGCGTAAGCGATAGCCAATATCAAATGGCTGGTGCAAGTATTGCCACAACGGCGCAGGAAGTTTTTAAACGCGCGCGGTTGATCGTCAAGGTCAAGGAACCCCAACTCTACGAGCGTAAATGGCTAAATCCCGGCCAAATCCTTTTTACTTATCTGCATTTAGCACCTGATCAGGAACAAGCCAATGACCTGATTGATTCGGGAGCAAGTTGCATTGCCTATGAAACGGTAACCGCAGATAACGGCACTCTTCCCTTACTAGCGCCGATGTCAGAAGTTGCCGGTCGTTTATCGGTACAGGCTGGGGCTTACTTCCTGGAAAAAGCACATGGCGGTTCGGGTATATTGCTAGGCGGAGTTTCCGGAGTAGAGTCAGCCAAAGTCACAGTCATTGGCGGTGGCGTAGTGGGCTTGCATGCCATAGACGTTGCGCTGGGGATGGGTGCAGCTGTCACAGTATTAGACCGTAACAGCGCCGTGTTACTCAACCTGCGTAAACAATTCGGGCATCGCTTGAATACTGTTTTCTCGACTTCTGAAGCAATCGAGCAACATTGCATCAGTGCCGACCTGGTGATTTGTGCCGTGCTGATTGCCGGTGCTACTGCGCCCAAATTAATTACCCACGATATTGTGCGTAGCATGAAACCTGGCAGTGTGATTGTGGACGTTGCCATTGACCAAGGAGGCTGTTGCGAAACCTCCCGCCCTACTACACATGATTCACCTATTTACGTGGTAGACGGCGTCATTCATTATTGCGTGGCCAATATGCCGGGGGCTGTACCGCGAACATCTACTTATGCGTTAAACAATGCCACACTGCCTTATGTATTAGCGCTTGCAGACCATGGCTTAATGGCATTGCTTGAAGACGATAATTTTTTGAATGGCCTCAATATTCACCAAGGAAAGGTAACCAATCTTGCAGTGGCCAACGCCTTAGGGTTTACTTATTGCGAACCTGCTACAGCACTTGGGTTATAGCACTTGGGTTATCAAAATAGTCATGAATGTTGGTGAATAAACTCAACAATAGGCTTAAGTAAATCGCCATCGCCGCGTAAAGGTTTAGCCAGCTTAGCCGCCATGTCGATATGCCCATAGTTTGAGAATTCCACTACCTGTACCGGTCCGCCTTTTGCCTTGATTTTAGCTGCCAAATTATAGGTATTATGCGTGCCCACCGTGCCGTCTTTCAAGCCTACGAGCAGCAGCATAGGCTGGTTATGGCCTGTTACGAAGTTGATAGGCTGGGATTTCCAACGCTGATCTTCTGGGCCAAATATAGTTTTGAGGCGTTCACTGGTGAGCGGTAAAAAATCATAAGGGCCTGCGAGACCAATGGTGCCGCGAAAGTCGCTTAGTTTCAGCTGTTCTTTAGCTAGGTATTCCTCGTTCAACGCAAGCATGACTGCGATATGCGCCCCTGCGGAATGACCGGCTAGAAATACGCGATCGGGGTCGCCGCCTAATGCTTGTATATGGTCTTTCACCCAGCGCGCAGCCTTTGCCGGATCAGCCATAAAGCCTGGAAACAGTACTTCAGGATAAAGCCGGTAATCTGGAACCACGGCAATAAAACCATTTGAAGTAAAAGCCTCCGCAGCGAATTTATAATCGGCTTTATCCCCAGAATCCCAGCTGCCTCCATAAAAAAACAGGACTACCGGAAGTTTTGTTTGTGCGAGATTTGCTTGGTGTTGTTTAGGCAAATAAACATCAAGGCGCTGCCGCGGTGAACTGCCATAGGCAATGTCTGCGTGCAAGGCATAATTGTCACTAGGCACCAATGCGTTCAAGGTTTTAACCGGAGAGCAAGCAACGTTCACCACTGATGCTAAACCGATTGCAGCAGTGGATAGTAATTTTTTTATTTTTAGATTGTAAGCCATACAAAAGCGCAAAATGGTGATTGACACTACATTCTACGTTGACTAACTTAGCTTGGATTCAAAGTTTCAGGAAGGTTTTACCATAATTTACAATTCAGTGAATTTACAATTGCATCGCTATGAGTTGTGCAGATTGCAATTAGGCTTTTAGCGGCAAATGTATTTCAACGGTAAGCCCACCCTCCCCACGGTTATAAGCTTTGATAGTACCACCATGCGCTTCGATGATTTGCTTGGCAATAGCCAGGCCTACACCATGGCCCTCGGCATGGTGGGTATTGCTGCCCCTGTAAAAAGCCTGGAATATCGTATCCAACTCTGCCACAACTACACCAGGGCCACTATCCATCACCCTTATCACGACTTGTGAACCGGCCATCACTTCATTGATATGAACGATAGACTGTTCTGGGCTAAACTTCAGCGCGTTGCGGACTACGTTATCGATGGCGCGATGCAGCAATTCCTGCTGGCCAAAAACTGAAACCGTTGCGGTAGGCGCGTATTCGATCATAATGCGTTTTGCCATCCCTTCAAAACGCGCATCCTCTGCAACGGTCAGTAATAACTCGTTGATATCAATCACTTCTTTGTCCAGACTCATGACTCCGGACTCCAAGCGAGAAAGCTCCAGCAACTCACCTACCAAATTATCCATGCGCTCTGATTCGCGTTCAATACGGATCAAAGAAGCTTCGGATTTTTCGGGCTGCTGACGCGCCAAACCGACGGCAATTTGTAATCGTGCTAACGGCGAACGTAATTCATGTGACACCTGATGCAGCAAACGCGTCTGGCTTAACATTAACGTACCTAAACGGCTGGCCATGAGATCAAATGCTTGACCAAGATCTGCCAGCTCATCGTGGCGCTCGCCCATGGCATCACCAACGCGTACATCGAGATTACCGTTAGCCGCGCTGGCAAAAGCCTGCCTGAGCTGCTTGATAGGTTTGGAAAAATACCACGCCAGCAAGGCGGCGAAAATCAGGCTAGCCAGTACCCCAGCTAACAAGGGCATCAATGGGAATAGATGCCTATTCTTCTGCCTAGGGCTATAGCCGAACATACCAGGCTGCTTATCAATAGGTGGCAGTACATTTGCACTTTGATATTTAAGTGCAGGCACGAACAATAAGTATTGGTGACCATCACTCGCTTCCACTAACTGCACAGGGCTGCGGGATAGCAAGTTATTGGGATTAGTTGGAGTGGCGGGCCCAGGAGCACTGGCAACGATTCGTTGCATGGTGTCGCGGGCACTCTGCACGACTTCAATCGGCAGTTTGCGATTTTGTAGTTCCACATTACTTTCATTAACCGCATATACCTGTGGGATTTTTCGCCGTTCCCAATGTTTCATTAAGCCGCGCAGACTATCCACCCCACCAAATTTCAAGGTCACGGACGCTGCATCAATCATAGATTTCGCAGGAGGGCTAGCCTCTAGTTGGGCGTTTTCCCTATCCAGATTCTTGTTGGCAATCCACACCGCGACGCCCACACCTGTAACTGCAGTCAACTGCGCAAGGAAAAAGAAAGCAAAGAATTTCCAATAAAGCCTACCCATACACCACCTTTAATTCTGCTTGTTTAATTGCACTATTAAATAGCTATCTTTAAGTAAATAGTTATCTTTAAGTAAATAGTTAATCTTTAAGTAACTGGTATCCGAGGCGGAATACCGTTTGTATACATTGACGACCATCAGGCAATGTCCCCAGCTTATGGCGTATGCTGCTCATGTGCACATCGATACTACGGTCAAAGCGTGCCAGTGGACGTCCCAAGGCAATTTGCGAAAGATCCTGCTTAGTTACCACTTGACCGGCATTCTTGGCGAGGATTTCCAATAAATTGAATTCTGTACTAGTTAAAGTCACAGGCTTGTTTTCCCATTCGGCTAGGCGCTGTCTGGGCCATATGCTCAGTGCTCCAACCGTAATTTGTGCAGTGGCAGCACTATTATCTTCCTGCGGCGGTTTTACCCGGCGCAAGATTGCCCGAATACGCGCGACAATCTCTCGGGGTGTACTTGGTTTCGGTACATAGTCATCCGCGCCCAGTTCTAGGCCAATAATACGGTCTGTGTTATCGCCACGGGCAGTAAGCATAATGACGGGAATATTGCTCTTTTGGCGAATGGCTTTAAGCGTTTCTATGCCATTTATTTTAGGCATCATGACATCCAAGACCACGATATCTAAAGGCTGCTGCAAAGCTTTTTGTGCACCTGCAACACCATCATGTGCAACTTTCACCTCAAAGCCTTCAAGCTCCAGGTATTCCTTGAACATTTCGACGAGTTCAACATCGTCATCTATCAATAAAACTGTTTGCATTGAGCCGTTTGTCCTATTTAAACAAGCTTAACTATATGTCATGCTTTATCCGTAAGTGTGCTTAATCTGTGTACCATCATAACGAGCTAATAAGGCTGCCACAATGTTTAGCTGCTATTTTTACCTAGATTTACATGCACTTAACAGCGCTTAACATGGGCGCATTCCACAATGGCATCGTCTTAAAGAGAAGCGTACTGGCAACAATATGATACCGGCTTACTCATATAAGGCTTTTACCAAACCGAAAAGGAATACATGATGAACAGTTTATTTACACTTAAAAAAGTGATGGCAGCATCAATTCTGGCATTGTCATTACCGTTAGCTTCATTAGCCATGGCACACGATAACGATTCACACGAGGGCGCTCACTGTAATAAAGGTGGCCAACACGGTCAACAAAATCAGGGCTTTCACAAATCCGGCTTGCCGCCTCATTTAAAAGCACTTGATTTATCGGACAAACAAAAGGATGAAATATTCGCATTAATGCATAATCAGGCACCGACTTTTCGCGAACAACATAAAGAACGTATGAAATTGGTGAAGGAGCTGCGCGCAACGTCACAAGCAGACCGGTATGATGATGCCAAGGCTCAACAGATTGCCGATAAATTGGCAACTTTAGATAAAGAGAAAACTTTAGCTCGTGCGCGTACAGGGGCGAAGATCTACGCTTTACTCACTCCAGAACAACGCACCAAAGCACGTGAATTCAAATGGGAAAGACATGGCTCCAACCATGAGCAAGAGAATCAGCAGCCTACTGCATTCAGGCCATATCAGCCGTTGGATGCATCACGTGTGATGTAATTAGTTTTAAACGTTGCAAATGCAAACGCCTGCCACAATTACTTTGGCAGGCGTTTTTATTGGTATTAATACAGTTATACGTTTTCAAAAGCTTCGCATAACTGACTCAATAACTGTCCAAAAATAGGCAGCACGTCTTCCTTGGCATGTGGACTTTCTTCATCCGTCCCTGCAATTACAAAAGCCACGGTGAGCTTGTCCAAATTCTCCCTGAATTCTGCCCAATGCTCAGCTTCTGCATCGCCAATCAACTGGAATTTATTAAACCCGGACTCAATAATCTCAATTAACTCGGCGTCCGGTAACCCGGCAAAAAGCGTTTTAGCGATGGTGACTTGTGCCGCCGGCAAGTTAGGTTGTATATCTTCCTGTGCTAGCGGCATAGTCAAGAACGCATAAGCCAACAACGCATAAGCCTGGTACACACTTAATATATCAAAGTTCTCTCTACGCTCGGCGCTTGGCGAACGCTCTGCTGACTGAATAGCCTTGAATGTCACATAGCAGCTTAAATAATCCGCTGCACTTAATGCATCGTACTGGTCTAAATCCAGGTTGGGTTGAGTATTAGCATTTGCGGCCTCCGCAAGGCATAAAGCATGCATGAGTTTAATACGTTTTGAATATTGGATTTCCACTACATTTCCTTTAATTACTTTTTATAAGGGTGAATTCAGAAAGATTTTAACTTATCGCTGTTTCAATGCGCTTATCTGGCACCAGCCACATTAAGGCGACTAAGGCATACAAAGTTGCAGCGAGCCAAGGGCAAAAATAAGCAACGACAATCGCTGCGAGGTAAGCCAATAAAGACAACTTGCCTTTAATATCACGCCCTACTGCTTTTGCTAACACTGAATTGTTGCCTTGACTGGTAATGATGGTTTTTTGCAATATGAAATAAGCCACCGACACCATCAATAAAACCACGCCATATAAGGCAATTGGTAATGCTGCGAAATGGTTTTCGCCCATCCAGCCGGTCACGAATGGTAACAATGACAACCAGAATAGTAAATGCAAATTCGCCCACAACATTCCCGCGCTCACTTCTTTCACGGTGTGCACCATGTGGTGATGGTTGTTCCAGTAAATGCCAACATAGATAAAGCTCAACACATAGCTCAAAAACACGGCAAGCAAAGGTTTGATAGCTGCAAAATCCGCACCATGCGGTACTTTCATTTCCAGTACCATAATGGTGATGATGATTGCAATCACACCATCGCTGAAGGCTTCCATCCTGGTTTTACCCATTATTGCTTTTCCTTTAAATAATTGCTCATACTTCCGGTAACGCTTCTAATTGCTCGTGCAATTCCAACCAGCGCTCTTCACTAAGCTCAATTTGGTTATTGAGTTCTGCCTGTTTCTTAAGCAAATTCTGTAATTCGGTTTTGTCCGCTGCGGTATAAAGCTCACTGTCGTTCAAGCGCTCATCACAAGCTTTCTTATCCGTTTGGCATTTGGCGATATTCAGCTCTAGATGCTCAAGCTCTTTGATTAACGGCCTTCTAGCCACGATACGTGCCTGGCGCTCAGCTTTATTCTGCGCACGGTCATTTTTATTGGGTTTACCCACGTCAACTGTTTGCGCTTGCTCCCTTTCGCGCTGGTTTTCTTTTAGGCGTTGCTCATTAAGCCAGGCACTATAATCTTCAAGATCACCGTCGAACACAGTAGCTTTGCCATCTGCCACTAATACAAACTGGTCGCAAGTGGCGCGCAATAAAGCTCTATCATGCGATACCAGAATGACGCCGCCCTCATAGTCTTGTAGCGCAAGTGTTAAGGCATGACGCATTTCCAGGTCTAAGTGATTGGTTGGCTCGTCCAGTAATAATAAGTTCGGGCGCGTCCAGATCAATAGCGCCAATGCCAGGCGTGACTTTTCACCACCGGAAAAATTAGCACACGGCGACCTTGCCATATCACCCCTAAAGTCGAAACCACCCAAGTAATTCAAGTGTTCCTGCTCACGGGTGAGTGGGTCCAGCTTCATCATGTGTTGCAACGGCGATTCATTAGGGCGCAGCTGTTCAAGCTGGTGCTGAGCGAAGTAACCGATATTGAGGTCTTTGCCTTCAACGCGTTTGCCGATTAGCGGTTCCAGTTCTCTTGCCAGTAATTTGATAAGTGTGGTTTTACCGGCGCCGTTCTTACCTAGCAAACCAATACGTTCACCGGGCCGGATAGTCAAAACGACATTATTAATGAGAGGCACATTGTTATACCCGACCTGCATGTTATCCAATACCAGCAAAGGGTCTGGCGCTGCAATTGGTAACCTAAATTCAAAGTTAAATTGCGAATCCACATGCGCGGCAGAAATCATTTCCATGCGCTCCAGCGCTTTAATGCGGCTTTGCGCTTGGCGAGCTTTGGTAGCCTGCACTCGAAAGCGGTCGATATAGCTTTGCAGGTGCGATACTTTGCGTTGTTGCTTTTCAAACATCGCTTGCTGTAAAGCCAGTTTCTCGGCACGCTGGCGTTCGAAATCTGAATAACCGCCGCGGTACAAGGTCAGCGTCTGGTGTTCGATATGCGCAATATGGTTGACGATCGCATCGAGAAAATCCCTATCATGCGAAATCAGCAGTAAAGTACCGCGATAGCTCTGTAGCCAGCTTTCCAGCCAGATCACTGCATCTAAATCTAAGTGGTTAGTCGGCTCATCTAGCAGCAATAAATCAGAACGGCACATCAATGCACGAGCAAGGTTCAACCGTACACGCCAACCACCCGAGAATGTGGAGACCGATTGTTGCAACGCTGCCTGGCTAAAGCCTAGCCCATTTAAGAGCTCTGCCGCCCTAGCACGGGCTGAATAGCCATCAATATCCGCTAGGCGATGATGTAGTTCTGCGATCAGCTCTCCGTGGTGATTCGCTTCTGCCTTGGCCAGCGCCGTTTCAATTTCACGTAATTCAGCATCGCCATCCAGCACAAATTCAATGGCGGGTATGGCTAAGGCAGGGGTTTCCTGTGCTACATGCGCAATCACCCAAGCTGCAGGTATTTCCAGATCACCGGATTCCACATGCATCTCGCCCCTCAATAAAGCAAAAAGCGAAGATTTTCCTGCGCCGTTAGCACCGGTTAAACCGACTTTATGACCAGGATGTAATTGCATGGACGCGGCTTGAATCAGGATTTTTAAACCGCGCGTAAGTGTAAGTTGTTTAAATTGGATCAATTGAATACCAGGAAATAAGAGAGTGCTATTAAATTCTGTGGGCCATTATAAGGATCCAAGCTAAGGTCTTATATTTAGGAACCATACTAAGGTTTAGGCGCCAAACTGCTATTCTAAATGATTAGGCCAAATAATATAAATTAAACAACCCTGAATTTCATTCAGGTTATTGGTTTGCATAGCTTTACTTTTACATAGTTTTACTAGCGCTATATTTGGTAGAACCGTCATGCTAGGCAATATTGCAGTAAAATAACAATCCAACGCTTTTCACCGCAATTTTAAAGATGCCGCTATCTTTATAACAACTACTGAATAATACTAAATGGTCAAAAAATCCTTGTTCCGGATATACCGCGCTTTACTTTGGGTACTGGGTATCACTATTACCATACTCATCATTGCAGCGCTGGCTATCCAGTTCTTTGTCATGCCGCATGCCAATGATTACAAAGATAAAATCGCCACTTACGCAACTAAAGCAAGTAACCAGAAAGTAGTAATTGGAAATATCACAGCCGATTGGCAAGGCATAAATCCCCATTTTTCAATTTCCAATATCGATATATACGATGCGGAAAATCGCCCGGCTTTACAGCTAAAAAATACCGAAGCCTCCTTGTCCTGGCTCAGCATTCCATTATTAGAACCTAAACTCAGCACCATCATCGTGCGTAATCCAGAATTGACAATTCGTCGAACAACCAGCGGTGAAGTTTTTGTGGCAGGCATCAGCATGAGCGGTGCTTCCAAACCGGACCTACCGAATTGGCTGCTCAGGCAATCCAGCTTGGAAATTTTGAATGCTAAAGTGCTATGGCTGGACGAGTTACGTAATGCTCCAGAATTAATCCTGAGTAAGCTTAATTTACAAATTTCAAGCCCACCATGGAAAAGCCTGATCAAGAATCACCGTATTGTCCTTACAACATTGACATCTGCAGGAACGAACGACCCAATCAAGATTGAAGCCAGCGTGTATGGTGATGACGTGAGCAAACAAGGTGAGTGGCACGGTAATATTGAAGCCACAGTCAAGAATGCTGACTTAACAGCGTTTAAACCTTGGCTTGATTATCCTATCGACCTGCTAAGCGGCACTGGCAGCAGCACAATTTCCATGAATTTTGCCCATCAACAAGTGCAATCCGTCGCGAGCAATGTTGCTTTGGAAAATGTCCAAATTAAGCCAAAAGCTAATGCTGAACCTATCGCTTTAAATAAGCTTGCTGGCACCATAAACTGGAAGACTTTTGAAATAAGTAACAAGGTCAAACAGTATCAGCTTGATGTAGCGCAATTGAGCTTAACTACTGCTAATGGTCTTAATGTGCAAGATATGGCTGGTAACTATAGCGAGGATACAGCGGGCAATAAATCCTTCAAAATGAAACTTGCCCATATCAGCCTGGATAGCTTGGGCGCTTATCTTGCTCAACTGCCATTGCCAGTTGAAATCATACAAAAAATCTCTGCCGCCGCTCCAATAGGTAATTTGAGCAATGTGGTGCTGGATTGGGAAGGTCAACAAAATGGTACTGCACTTATCACTAAAAAATATCTGCTCAACAGCAAGTTTAGTGGTCTCGGCGTAACAGCCCAGCAGATTGGTACTGGCACGGCTATTCCCGGCTTTAGCAACTTAACCGGTGATATTCATGCCAATGAACAAGGTGGCAAATTAAACCTCAATACACAGAATGCCCAACTTGATTTTAAAGGTATTTTGCGCTGGCCTATCCCCGCGGATAAACTAAATGGCGAAATCAATTGGGATATCACCTCCGCTGCCACAACGATTGATGTAAGTAGGCTGGCTATCAGTAATGCCCATGTTTCCGGTGTACTGGAAGGTAGTTATTTAATGGATGGCAAAAAAGGTGGCTTGCTAGATCTGAAAGGAAAATTTAGCAAAGGTAATGCCAAATACGCCATGTTTTATTACCCTATCATGCTAGGGGAAACCACTTTACATTGGCTGGATTCCTCTATATTAACGGGCCATGCCGAAGATATTAACCTCGTTGTAAAAGGCCGCCTGGCAGACTTCCCATTCGTAGATAACAAGAATAATGTTGATACGAAAATTGGCCTGTTCCGCGTAACCGCTAAAGTAAGTGACAGCACCTTAGAGTTTGGCAGTGATTGGCCCTTGGTAGAAGACCTTGGATTAGACCTGCTATTTGAAGGTAAACGCATGGAGTTGAACGCCAATAAAGGTCATGTGCTGGGTAACCAGATCATTAAAAGCAAAACGGCGATTGCCCAATTGGATGCAAAAAATCCAGTCTTAACGGTGGATAGCGAAGTTAAAGGCCCCGTAAGTGAAGGGATCAAGTTTGTAAACAGCAGCCCTGTGGCAGAGGTTGCACAGGGCTTTACTAAAGACCTAAAAACCAGTGGTAATGGCAACTTAAAGCTTAGCCTTAAAATCCCACTAGAAAATATTGAAGCTGCAAACTATAAAGGCGTTTACCAAATCACTAATGGCAGCATGGAAAGTCCGGACATGCCGACCTTAAGCAAGATCAACGGCGTGCTTGAGTTTACCGAAAACAGCCTGGCAGCGAAAAATATCCGTGCCACGGCATTCGGCTCACCGCTGGTATTTAACCTTGCTTCCGGCAAAGATAAATCAATCCGTGTTGCTGCACGTGGCCGGCTCACAGATGAAACCATCAAGCAAACCATGGGCAAGGCAGCTAACTATATTAGCGGCACTACTGAATGGCTAGGCGATATCCTCATACAAAAACCGTACGTCACAGTAGGTATCCGTTCCGACCTCTTTGGCATTACTTCTACTCTGCCAGCACCAATGAACAAAACGGCTGCTGAGCGCATTAACCTGCGTATCGATAGAAAACAAGAGCCTACAAATGACTCCATCACCTTGAGTCTTGCCAGTAAGGTAAGCGGCCGGGTGAATCGCATACTGGATAATGGCACTTATAAGCTGGAACGCGGCGTGATTCGCTTAGGTGCAGGTACTTATACCCCAGCGAATAATGCAGGACCTGCCACTACTGAGTCTACCAGCGAGGCAGCAGTTAAAGGCTTCAGCATCTATGGCAATTTGGATTACCTGGATGCAGATGCATGGCGTGAAGTGGTCAATAGTTTGCAGGACAACAGTCCAACAAATACCAGTAGTAAAAACGACCCATCAATGCCGGTCAGGAAAATCGGCCTGAATATCGGCACCTTGGATATATTTGGCAGGCGCATCACTCAATTGAAATTACAGAATAAAACGCCTAAAGACAACCTGCAGTTTAATATCCAAAGCCGAGAAATCACTGGTGATGTGCAATGGTTCAGCCAAGATAATGGCAAGCTGGTGGCCCGACTCAGCAATCTAATCATTCCTGATGCTGCACCGCCTAAGCCCAATGTCACCCCCATCGTGACCCCGCTTAAAGAGATCGCTAAAGACTTCAAAAAGCTTAACCAGGATTATCCTGCACTGGATATTACCGCTGACAATTTTGAGTTCGACAAGAAAAAATTCGGCGGTTTGGAGCTGGTTGCCTTCCCGCAAAATGATAACTGGATTATCCAAAAACTAAAATTAATCACGCCTGAAAGCGTGATAAGTGCAGATGGCCAATGGAATAACTGGGTGCGCAGCCCGAATACCCGCTTAAACGTGAAGTGGACCATCAATGACCTAGGTAAAACATTGAAAAGATTTGGCCACGACGAAACTATCAAAGGTGGTGAAGGTGAACTCACCGGG
>JBKJOT010000013.1:0-14713 GCA_046595335.1 Methylotenera sp. | reverse complement strand
TTTCCGGGGCGCCCCCTTTTAAAGTATGAAAGTAAGATTATGGCAACAGGTATTGTAAAATGGTTTAATGATTCTAAAGGCTTCGGCTTCATTACTCCAGATGACGGCGGTGACGATTTATTCGCACATTTTTCAGCTATCGTTGATAGCGGATACAAAAGCTTAAAAGAAAACGATCGCGTTAGCTTTGATGTAACTGATGGACCTAAAGGCAAACAAGCCTCTAACATCCAAAAGCCTCAATAAGTTAATATCGATTGAAGTAGTTAAAATGGCCCTTATAGGGCCATTTTTCATTGAGCTGAATATTCTATCTGCGGCTTGATTCCGCCAGCCAACATTGAATATTCTTGCGGATATGTTTCCTGAAGTGTCCGATTTTTGTTGGATATGCTACCCATTAGAGTTAACAGGCTATGGGTGACTTACAAAATTTAATGGAGTAACGTAATATTTATCGTACTAAATATGTCTATTAAGCCAGATATGAATAGAACTGAGAGAATATTAATCATACTTTTATTTTTAGGAAATATTGGTCTTAATCTTTTACGTTATTACCATGCTCAATAACTATGGTAGATTTTTATTGTCACATAAATAATAATCTAATTACATTGGCACATAATTGTATGAAACCTGATAATTTTTTCGAAAAAGTTATTGCCGTAATAGTAATACTGCTCTCCATAGAAATGGTCGTTAATTTTGTGATGAGCATTGAAGCCAAAACGGAATATACACAGAACCAACCAAAGTAACTGATACACACAGTACACCATCTCTACTGCTAGCCTGCAAATACGAAGAAGCCAATCGTAAACTCCTTCAAATTTAAAAACCACCTATGTGTTTCGACCCTTTTCTTTTAGCATGAATAAATAAAGTTGTTCAACTTTATCACGTGCCCACGGCGTTTTACGTAGAAATTTAAGGCTGGATTTAACACTTGGGTCGTTATTAAAACAATTGACCGGTATTCGTACTGCCAATCCATCCCACCCGTAATGTTCAAATAAAGCGGTCACGATTAACTCCAGCGTAATGCCGTGTAAAGGGTTATTGCGTTGTTTCGGTAGCGCCGGCATTATGCGGTAAATATTCCATAGTCGGCTTTGCCAAACAATTGAAGCAAATCAGTGGTTTTGAGGGATAAAGCAAAGCCTAGAATACCACTGCCAATAACAACAGTTTCATAAGCTTTCACACTATTATCGACCAATACTCTAATATGCGATGGCAGGGCGATGGGTGGTATTGCGCCCACTGCATAGCCTGTGGCTTCGGATACTTCCTCAAATTCCGCCATGCGACATTTACGCTCGTTTAAGTATTTCCGAAGTACGCCCCAATCAGCCCGGCCGCCCCCTGCAAGGGCTAATAAAACAAACTGATCTGAGGCGGTTTTAAATACCACACTCCTTACAACAGATTGAGGGTCTATGGCTTGTTTTAGAAGGAATTCCTCTAAGTTTCTTACAGGCTTTTTATCGTCGGTTAACGGAATCTCAATCACATCGTAAGCAATGTTTTCAAGGTGTAGCAGTTCTATGACGGGGGAGGTAATGGCGGTGTCCATAATCAAAAATTCTAAATAACTTAATCTAACCATAATAGTACGATTAGATTAGAACTATCAATAACTCATACTAAGTTGCGCTCAACTATTTACGCTATTGGAAGGTTGCGGTCACTTAACGCTACCTAATAGAACTAATAGCTATCAGATATTACATAATTATTGAATACTGCATTTTCTAACTAGTGAATACCTAGAACTCTCTGGGTACCCATTTTTTTAGAGGTATATGTAAAATGGCTACAGATCACTTAATGGCCGGGCAAATGACAATTTAGTTATTAGGTAACTTAGAAGTGGGTCAATGAAATGGGTCAACCTTTGCAAAAAGATCTTTCACTTGAAGCTGTTAACCACGCGCTGAAGGTTGCCAATAATGAGCTTGCGTCAAAAAAAACAGAAATAGAAGAACAGTTAGCGAAGCTTATGGTCGCTCATCAAGAGCTAACCGAAAAAAATCAAGCATTAGAAAAACACATCGTTGAGACCAACGACCTGGCTTTTAATGATCCTATTACCCATTTACCTAATCGTAGATTGCTCTTAGACCGTCTTGAGCTGGCCTTGTCTAATAGCGCCCGTAGTGGCCAAGAGGGCGCTTTGCTATACATAGATTTAGATAACTTCAAGGCCTTAAATGATACTTATGGGCATGATTTTGGTAACCTATTTCTACAACAAGCTGCACAACGTCTAGTCTCTAACATGCGCGTAAGTGATACGGTCGCTCATTTGGGCGGAGATAAATTTATAATCGTATGCCAAACACTTGGAGCAGACCATCTTAAAGCTGCTACGAACGCCCGAAAGATAGCCCAGAAGCTACTACATGCATTGAATAAACCCTACCGCATTAAGGCTATGCCCTATGTGTGCACTTCTAGTATAGGCCTCATCCTCTTCAACCCTCCTGTGGGGCCAGAAATGCTTATACAGCATGCTAGTGCAGCTATGTATCAAGCCAAGAAGGCAGGAAGAAACACACTGCAATTCTATGATCCCAATATCCAAAAGACCATCAGCGCCAGGGCCGTATTGGAAGATGAGCTGCGTACTGCCATAGAAAAGCAGCAGTTTCAGTTGTATTACCAAGTTCAGGTAGATGGAACAGGCAAAGCAATAGGTGCCGAGAGTCTGATTCGCTGGATACATCCGGAACGTGGGCTTATCCCGCCAATGGAGTTTATCCCTTTATGCGAAGAAACCGGATTGATTATCAGTGTGGGTGATTGGGTTTTGAATGCTGCTTGCGCCCAACTTAATGAATGGCAAAAACAGCCATCCACGCGTGATCTGGTCTTGGCGGTCAATGTAAGCGCTAAACAGTTCTCTCAATCAGACTTCGTTAAAAAGGTAGTCCTCGCTTTATACCGTTACGATGTTCCTCCCATGCTGCTCAAACTAGAGCTCACGGAAGGTATGTTAGTTCAGGACGTTGATGAAACGATACGGACCATGCAGGAGTTATGCAGAATGGGCGTGAAGTTTTCATTAGATGATTTTGGCACCGGATACTCATCGTTACAGTATCTAAAAAGGTTGCCCTTGGATCAAATCAAGATCGACCAATCATTTGTACGGGATATCGTTCATGATGCTCATGACAAATCGATAGTTCGCACTATTATTGCTATGGCCAATAATATGGAATTAAACGTAATTGCTGAGGGTGTGGAAACTGAAGAACAGCAGCAAGTGTTGATAAACAAGGGATGCACTCATTTCCAAGGATATTACTTTGGCAGACCCGTGCCTATTGATAAGTTCGATGCTGCGTTGATGAGCAGCAACAGGTTACAGTAGCTCCATCTTACCTGTTACTTAGATTTCGTAAGTCACAGATATTAAAACGCATGAATTAACGTATATTCGACTTACAAGATGGTTAAAGCCTGGGTTAACCCAGGCTTTATTTAGTTAAAAGCGGCAATATAAAATGCGGCTTATGAAAATTCTTATAAAAATAGTGTAATGAATTAGGATTTTTTCCTACGACGAGCAATGAAACCAATTAGGCCTAAACCAGACAGCATCAGCCCGTAAGTTTCGGGTTCAGGTACTGGTGAAGTGTTGGTATACCATCCACTACCACCCTCTGCCTGAGTTAAACCTTGGACATGCATGGCGAATTGATGACCTTCAAAGGTCACCGGATTAGCAAATGTTGCGGTCCACGAAACGGATTCTCCAGAAGTCAAACGTGCTTGCTGTGGTCCAGTAAGGTCGAAGCGGAAGTCAAACGTCCCAGTAGGCCCACCACCAGGAGAAATGGTTACAGGTGAGTCACCAAAACTAACTACAGTGGGGGTTATATTTGAACTCACATCCACAGCTATTGCACCAATGAATGAACCTGGAGCAAAAATAGTATTTAAATCATTAGCTGTTAAAGTAAAGTTATAGGTAGTACCGCTGCCAGTAACGTCAAGGCTCGCAAACGGAACGGAAGGCTGGTAGCTTCCCGATAATAATGTTCCATATTGTTCGGTTGCAGCCATGGCTGTAGAAGATAGGAACAAGCTAGCCGATACTAATAAGGCTTTATGTAAAGATTTCAATATATTCTCCTTCTTAAAATGCAAAAATGCCGCTCAAAATGTTTAATACTAACTAAGGGTTAATGTTCTCATATTAAGAAATTTAATTGAATCAGGGTTTGTCCGAGATGCCTGTAGGAATTATTCGGACATAGAATTTTGTTGCTTACTAACGACATTATTAGCTATTAAAATTAAAGTTTTAACTTCCTTTAATTCGTATAAAGGTACAGTATTGCCCTTACTAGATTAAATCTGTATGTTATGCATATTGGACTGACGATAATTTGGTGATTAGGTTTATATTCAAATTAGCAGCGTTATAGGCTAGTTTTTAATTGAGTGTGGAATAGGAAATTAATAACACCAACAAAATCCATCTATGAACAAAATCAATCCTCAGGTTTTCGAAAGCGATCAATATCTTCGAACTTTAATTGATAACTTTCCATTCATGGTTTGGCTGAAAGACGTCGACAGCCGATTATTAGCTGCGAACACAGCTTACGCAAATATGGTGGGCGTTTCCTCTAGTGCAGAGCTTATAGGAAAGACAGATTTTGATTTTTTCCCTACTGATTTAGCTCAGCAATATGTAGATGGCGATAGGGAAGCCATGCTCAGCAGTACGCCGATAGGTGTCATCATCCCAATCAAAGACTCCGAAGGAAATTATCGCTGGGTCGAATCTTATAAATCTGCATTGGTCACGGATGGTAAAGTGGTTGGCTCCCTTGGCTATGCAAGAGACGTTACTGAAAGTATCCAAAAAGAAAAAGAGTATCAATCACTGGTAGAAAGCTCTCCTAATTCTGTGACAAGATTTAATAGGGAATGTAAACGTATCTTCCTGAATAGTAAAAACTCTCAGTTTTTTGAATTAGATAAAGAATCTCTGTTAGGAACAACGCCTACTGAGGTACCTGGTGGAGATTCTGCCGTGGTGCTAGAAGAGAAAATTAGGGAAGTGTTCCTGAATGGCCAGAACCAGAACGTAGCATTAGTGACTACGAAAGATGGCAGGCAAAAAATTATGGATATTGTCCTTGCCCCAGAGTTTAATGCCAACAATGAAGTCAAAGCAGTCATTGCAGTTGGGCAAGATGTTACCGAGTCGTTTGAGAGTCAAAAACGCATCAATAATTTGGCTTATTACGACCCCCTAACAAAACTACCAAACCGTATATTGTTCCTCGAAAAACTAGAGGCGAGCATAAAAAAAACGAGTTTAAAAGGTTACTCGTTTGCAGTGTTAATGCTCGATTTAGACGGGTTCAAAGAAGTGAACGATTTACTTGGACATGCAGTGGGAGACTTACTTCTACGTGAGTCCGCAATGCGCCTAGAAAATTGTCTCAGGTCCACCGACACTGTCGCCCGTCTTGGCGGTGATGAGTTTGCAATCTTGTTATCCGATATTCATGAAAACCAAAATGCAGGAAAAATCGCCAGCAAAATTCTCGAATCTTTAAAAAAACCAATTTTGATTGATGGATCGGAATTGTTTATAACCGCTAGCATTGGAATAGTCATTTGTCCCTACCATAGTAGAAAAGCCAGTGACCTTGTAAAATTTTCTGATATCGCTATGTACCAAGCAAAAAGGCAAAGAAATAATTTTCAATTTTATTCTTCTGAAATGACCCAAAAAGCAGTTGAGCGTAATGATATTGAGAGCTCACTGCGTCACGCGCTTCAAAACGATGAGTTCTTGCTTCATTATCAACCGCAGATTAATTTGCACACGGGTAAAACGATCGGCGTAGAAGCGCTATTACGCTGGAATAGAAATCATAGTGAGATGATTCCTCCCGATAGATTTATTGGTATTGCTGAATACTCTGGAATCATTATTGATATTGGGCAATGGGTCATGTTCACCGCATTTAATGCCGCTGTTAAGTGGAATACAAAGCTAGAAACACCTATTACTGTTGCAATTAATTTGTCTAGTCGTCAATTCATTCATAACGATCTCTTAGGTTCTATCAAACTTGCTGTAGTACAGACTAAATGTGATCCCCATTGGATTACCTTAGAAATCACCGAGAGTTTGTTACTTAATGATAGTGAGAAAATTAGAAAAATCTTAAAAAGCCTAGACAAAATGGGTTTTAGAATCTCTCTGGATGATTTTGGTACAGGTTACTCCGCACTCAGTTATCTAAACAAATTCCCAGTAAGCGAAATTAAAATTGATAAATCCTTTGTGCAAGGAATTGTAGATAATCCTGATCACGGGCTAGTGATACAAGCGATCATTTCGATGGCGAAAAGTCTAGGTAAGGATTTAGTGGCAGAAGGTGTTGAAACAATTGAACAATCGGAGTTCTTATTAAAACTGGGATGCGAAACAGTACAGGGATTTCTATATAGTAAACCTAAGCCATTCGATGATATTGTAATTTCTTAAGTGATTTCTACTTCAGTAACTACATATGTCTGTCAAAGGCTACATAAATAAATCTCAAAAATTACCTAACTTGTACGGATAAATCCTATACCTTACGTTAATCAATTACACACTTAGTTAATACCAAAAAAAGTAACAAATAAGTTACTAATATAGAAAATACAATATATAAAAAATAAGCTATTACAATCAGCAAAATTAAAAATAAAATAAAAGTTAATTTAAACATTTCTCGTTTTTAAATGTTTGTAGCAAATGTAATTACAAAAAAATCAATCACTGCTTCTGATGTTATGTGGCTCATATAACAATCTCTCAATAACTAGCGGTGGCAATCCAGTTTTTTCTAACATTTTCCTGGCCGAACTGAAATGTCTTTTTTTGGACATTTCAATTCCTTTTTTTACAGCTAATTCAAAAGTATTATTCTTGCGTTTAATCATTATTAATCCAAATAATAGGGATCAATGATGAATTACAAATTAATTAACTTATGTACGCTCGCTTACATATTTATCAGAATATTTGTTTACACAATTTCTGTGGATAAGCCTGTGAAACATCTGGGGGTTGGTTTGTTAAGTTGCTGTTCTTCATACAGAAGCCTGAGATGTATAAATTACAGACAGAGTTAATTATTCATAGCTAATGGCAATTTATAGACTTCCAAATCTTTTTATGGCTATAAAGCTATTAAATTCAATTTTTTTAATCTGGAATGTAAGCTTGCCACACTGCAAAGTAATGGTTCTAGAGACAACTGACAGACGAACTAATAAATTATTTCAGATAGTACCCATAAAATTACACTAATTTATTAGTTAGCCATTCGTTTTTTATTCTTGCACAGAAATCCTGAATCATAAAAATAACTAAAGCTTAAATCTGGCAGTATAAAGTTGTCTTTTGATTACCTAGCATCCCTACTAGGCTGATTTGTTTCAAATTCCTTGGTATATTCAATTCATAAGTTTTTATTAAATCAAATTAGCGTCTATTGCCTTTGTTTGCTTGTTTAGGCTATAGTTGAAAAAAGCAGTAAACGCTGTACCTAAAAAAATAATAGTAATAACAATAATAAACGTATAAAAATACAGGGGAGGTACAGTGGCAAAACCACTGCACTCAAAGTTTTTTGCTAGGGAGGCCTTTGTTTGGGCTTGCGGCGCATTTTGTCAGCTGAATCGTATTCCGCATGACGCTGCTTTACTCATCAAACAATACCCGCCACCTTATAACCTCTACAATCTTCAGCAAGCCCTCAGCAGTTTCGGACTTAACAATAGTCTTAAACAATATTCAATAGACCAACTTCCCAATGCTAGCCTACCTTGCCTGGCGATTCTCCAGCCTGCATCACCCGATAGTCCAATTCCGCAAACTGGCCTCTCAGGCACTTCTGATCTCGCCGACTTAGAAACTCAACCAAGTTCTGAGACTGATACCAATGAAGCTGAACCTGTATACGGCATCGCCTTAATCTTGAGGCGAGATGACCAGCGGCTATTGGTCATACAACCGGGTCAAACAGAGCCAGTGGCAATTGCTCAAAGTGATTTCGCCAAACAAATAACAGGTGACTTTCTGATGGTGCGTAAAGCTGAAGAAAGCGTGGGCGATGATGGCAATCCTATTTCCGCCAGCAATGCCGGCACAAAGGCTGCGGCAGAGCAAGTATTCGGCTTTCGTTGGTTTGTACCAGAGCTACTAAAATACAAACGGATTTGGTCAGAGGTGTTGCTCGCTTCTTTGACCATTCAGCTGGTGGGTTTAGCCGTACCTATCTGTACCCAAATCGTCATTGATAAAGTCGTGGTGCATCACACTACCAGTACGCTCATTGTTATTGCGAGCGCGTTATTCATATTCTTAATCTTCACATCGGTCATGGGCTGGGTAAGGCAATACCTGGTACTGCATACCGGTAATCGTATTGATGCCACTTTAGGTCATAAAGTCTTTAGTCATTTACTGGATCTGCCTGTGCGTTATTACGACCACAGACCTACTGGGGTAGTGATTGCCCGTGTGCATGGGGTGGAAACGATCCGTGAGTTTCTGGCAGGTGGGCTGGTAACATTGCTTCTTGATTTTCCCTTCCTGATCGTCTTCCTCGTCATTATGTTCTGGTATAGCTGGCAACTCAGTTTAATTGCAGTGGCTTGCTTAAGCCTCATCTCTATCTTGAGCTTCTTCGTTACTCCTATCATTCGTGCAAAGCTTAATCACCAGTTTATGTTGGGTGCGCGTAATCAAGCATTCCTGACTGAGTATGTGTCAGGCATGGAAACTGTAAAGTCGCTGCAAATGGAACCGCAACTCAAACAGAAGTTTGGTAACTATTTAAGTACCTACCTAACTGCCAGTTTTGATAGTCGTAAACTCTCTATCACTTATAACACCGCTGCCAACACACTCGATCAAATACAAACCCTTGCCATCTTATGTGTGGGTGCATGGCTGGTCATGCATAACAGTAATTTCACCATCGGTATGCTGGTCGCTTTTCAGATGTTCTCTGGCCGATTGTCAGGCCCTGTGATGCGCCTGGTCGGTTTATGGCAAGAGTTCCAGCAGGCTGATATCGCTGTAAAACGTCTCGGTGATGTCATGAACGCCCCTGCGGAACCCATGACACTCATTCCAACACGTGCCAATACCCATCAATCTACCCATATCACAGTAGATAGCTTAGGCTTCAAATACTCTGATGAACATCCTTGGTTATACCAAAACCTAAGCTTCAATATTCAGGCAGGGCATTGTGTGGTGGTCATGGGGCCAAGTGGTTGTGGTAAAAGCACTTTAGCAAAACTGCTATTAGGGTTCTACCAACCCCAAGAAGGCAATATCAAACTCAATGGACAAGATATCCGTTACTTAGCCGCGAACGAACTGCGCAATCACTTTGGAGTAGTGCCACAAGAAACAGTGATTTTCTCAGGCACTATTTACGACAACTTGATTCTGGCAAATCCACACGTGAGCTTTGAACAAATCATCCAGGCTTGCCAGTTAGCAGAAATCCATACCGCTATTGAGAAACTCCCGCAAGGTTATCAAACCATAGTCGGTGAACACGGCACGGGATTAAGTGGTGGACAGAAACAGCGTATTGCCATTGCTCGCGCACTACTCAAACAACCTAAAGTGCTCATCTTTGATGAAGCTGTTTCAAACCTGGATCAACAAACTGCAGAACACTTTGCACAAACCGTGAATAAGCTCAAAGGCAAGGTCACCATTCTGTTTATTACCCACCAATTGCCTAAAGGTCTGAATGTGGATGAAGCGGTGATTTTAGGGAAAGATCGGAACAACAATCCAGGACAACAACAAGAAGGCAAGATGCTATGAGAAGAGACGTTAAAATAAAAAGTGGTATGTTACCAATAGTCTTTTATTTATTTTTGATTTACGGAACCCTTGGATATGGACTAAATGCCAATGCGTCAACTCAGAAATTAGAGACAATTAGAAAAAATATTACTCAATGCTCATATAAAAATTTCTCAAGTTTTTTAAATACATTTTCAGAAAGTATTGAATTTCAGACCAAACACACTTTCTTTCCGTTAAAAAAATCCATCCTTGATATCAATGCGGAACCGGAACCAAGAGTGATTGTTAAATTACTCTATAAATCTGAAATAAATTTCCCAATTATTCCAAATAAAAGAATAAGAAATGCAAATGCTCTCATTTTGAAAATAGTGGGTCCAAATGCAAAAGTTGTTAAGGTGACTCTTACAAAAGAAGATACTGACTATCAAATTTCATATTTATTTATGAAAGACTCTTGTTGGAATTTGGTTCGAATTGAAGATTGGTCTATGTAATATTAGGGGGAAATAATGGCTTTTAATGATGTAGCTAATACAATTTTACCGCCACAGAGCGGAACAGCACCACACGTTACAGGAAACTATGGTGAAAGTCGTCCAAGTGGCCCACATGGAGGGACAGATATCAATTATTCTGGAGGGCAAACTGGCATTAATTTGACACATCCAATTGTTAACTCTCCCATTAGTGGCACAGTAACTTTTGTCGGGGGTAATTTTGGAACAATTAAGATACGTGATGAGTACGGTAATAGTCATGAAATACTTCATACAGATACACAAAATGTTAGTGTAGGTAGTCAGGTTAATGCAGGGGATCCAATCGGAACTATGGGAGGAAGAGGCCCCAATGGCGCCAATCAATACCCTCAGCATGTTCATTATCAAATCAAAGATCCGAACGGAAGTCGAGTTAATCCTCAAGATTATTGGAATAATGCTCCATCAGCTCCTCCATCTAACTCTAATCCAGGACAGCAAAATCATACAAATGATGAGAGCTTTGTTCCCGGATGGAATCCTTTTACTGATCCCAACCCTTGGTCAGACGGTACACCAAGGCCTGGAGATGCCGATGGCAATGGGGTTCCAGATATACATGAGAGTAAACCTTTTCCTGGTGATGCAAATCGGAACGGTATACCAGACGGTCAGGAAAGGCACATCGACCCTAAAACCAAAACATGGTGGGAACGCGCTAAGGATTTTATTTTGCGTCGCGACCCTCTTACCTTTGACTTAGACGGTGACGGCCTAGAAACTATCGGTATTTCTGCTACAAATACTATTCTATTCGACCATGACGGGGACGGCATCAAGAATGGCACTGGCTGGGTTAAACCCGATGATGGCTTTCTGGTGCTTGACCGCAATGGTAACGGCACCATCGACGACGGCACCGAACTCTTCGGTGACTCCACGCCCCTTTACACTGGCGGTAAAGCTGCCGATGGTTTTGCAGCACTGGCCCAGGAAGACACCAATCATGACGGTATCGTCAATGCCAGCGATGCCCGCTTTGCAGATCTGCGCGTTTGGCGTGACCTCAACCAAGATGGAGAATCCCAAGCAGGTGAGCTCTTCACACTTAACCAATTAGATATTATTGGCATCAATGTTGCCAGCACCGACCATAGCCAGCTACTTGCTAACGGCAACCAGCTCGCCGACATCGGTAGCTTCATCAAAGCCGATGGTGCTTCTGGCACCGTAGGCGCGGTTAGTGGCGAACTCGGTGACATCAATTTAGCCCACGACACTTTTCATCGTGAATTTCCTGATCATTTAGATACCAGCACAGTTATCAATTTGCCTAATATGCAAGGCAGTGGTGCGGTGCGTGACTTGCAGGAAGCCGCAACACAATCCAACACTTTAAAAAACCTGCTTACACAGTACGCAGCAATCAATAGCCGCGATGGACAACTCGCACAACTCGATGCCATTTTATCTGCCTGGGCTGATACTAGTGGTTATGCTAAAAGCTACGCTGATCGATTAGCTGGAATTGAATATACCCTTGAAGACTTCGGGGGGGCTCGTCAAGTGCCGTACACAGTAAGCTACGAAGCATTTGGCAGTATTACTAATGCTACTTATATTGATACAAGTGGCACTTATGTGACTTCTAGTGGAAGTGGTGCTGGGGGAGCTACCTTAGGTATAGAAGTAGAACTTACACCAGAGTACCAAGCCCTTATTAATAGTTGGAATAAAAAAATCCATATTTTGGAAGCCTTTAATGGTAGTTACTTCTTTGGACTGCCTACACAGCCGAGCGTAGGCGCTAAAACGGGAATCACCTTCAATAGTGCAAGCAGCGGAGGCGGCGGTACATTGGTTATCATCAACTCTATACCGATCAACATTCGTTATGCACAACAACAGTTAGACTTTCTACAACAAAGCTACGATGCACTCAAAGAGTCTGTTTATGCTGCCTTGCTTCTGCAAACACGCCTGAAACCGTATTTATCTGTTCTTAATTTCGAGATAGACAGTGAAGGAATGCACATAGATTTTACGGATATGAACTTACTGTTGGAGCAGCGCCACAATACCAACCCAGCAGTAGCCGTAGGTGACTTTTTGGATCTAAGACGAGTGATTGGCGATGACCTTGCTAACGCAGGATGGGATGGCTTGGAGATGCTAGGTGAATGGCTCACTGCCGACTCAGCCAACCCAGCAGTACTCGCTACCTTGGCAGAATTTGGCTACACCGGCATTCGCTTGAACCCGAATGGCCCAATAGTCGAGAGTGACGCGCACTCTGAAATGGTTGTGGGCAAGCTAGGTAACGATGTATTGCTAGGCAATGCCGGCAACGATATTTTGATTGCTGGTAAAGGTGACGATACCCTCAATGGTGGGACTGGCAACGATGTTTTACATGGTGGTGAGGGCAACGATACCTATGTGTTCAATGTAGGTGATGGGGCTGATATAGTGCTAGAGACCCATGGTGACGTTGGAGGGGACATTCTTCAGTTTGGCCCAGGTATATCCACCGGTGACCTCAGTATTTCACGCGATAATGATAATTTAGTTATCAGTCTTGCTAATGGTAAAGACCAAGTCACCATCCAACACTGGTTTGCCAATGATGGCGGACTTCACAAACTTGACACCATCCGCTTTGCAGATGGCCGCACGCTTGACCTTGATGCCATGCAGATTGGTAATATCGGTCCCGACAACCTGCAAGGTACTGATGGCAACGATATTCTGTTTGGTGGTGGAGGCGATGATACTTTAACTGGTGGTTTAGGAGACGATTGGCTGTCTGGCGGCCAGGGTGCCGATTTGATGGTAGGTGGCGAAGGCAATGACATCTACGCTGTGGATAATGCGCTTGATCAAGTAGTAGAAATAGATGCTGAAGGCATTGACCTTGTAGAAAGCACTATTAGCTACGCATTGGGTGATAGTTTGGAAAACCTCAATCTACTCGGCAGCGGTGCTACATCTGGTACAGGTAATGCGTTTGATAATGTGATCAATGGCAACAGTGGCGCAAACCTGTTACAGGGCATGGCAGGTAACGATATTTTATCCGGTGGTGCTGGCGATGATACTTTGGTTGGCGGCACAGGCAGCGACGCCATGGCAGGGGGCATTGGCAATGATACTTATGTCGTTGATAACGTCGATGACACGATATCTGAAGCGGCTGCTCAAGGCAAAGATACGGTTAAGAGCAGCATCACTTACACCCTTGGTGAAAACCTGGAAAATCTCATCCTAACCGGAAGTGAAAACCTCGCAGGAGTAGGCAACAGCCTCAATAATGTTATCACCGGCAACAGCGGCGACAACCTGTTACAAGGCTTCGACGGTAACGACATTTTAGATGGTGGTGCAGGTAGCGATACCTTGTTAGGCGGCCAAGGTAACGATGGCTATATAGTAGATAATATTAATGACCTTGTTCAAGAAAATGCCGTAGAAGGCATTGACGAAGTTAAATCTAGTATTAGCTATACCTTAACTGAGAATGTTGAAAACTTAACACTGACAGGTGCTGCCAATTTAGATGGCATGGGCAACATTTCAGATAATTTTATTAAAGGCAATAGCGGCAATAATGTTTTAACTGGATTCGAAGGTAACGACACACTAGATGGTGCGTGTGGTACCCATACTTTGATAGGTGGGACAGGTAATGACACTTACATCATTGATAATGTCAATGATGTAGTGATCGAGAATGCTGGGGAAGGCTCAGATACAGTTCAATCCTCAATTACTTATACCTTAGCGGATACGCTGGAAAACCTCACGCTAATCGGTGGCGAACTCATTGATGGAACCGGTAATGCTTTAGATAACGTTCTTGTTGGCAATAGTGCTAATAACGTGCTTGATGGTGGTGCAGGAGCGGACATTATGTCCGGCAGTTATGGTAATGACACTTATATTCTAGATAACCAAGCGGATGTTGTCACAGAATTAAGTGGCCAGGGAAATGATACGGTCATCAGTCCATTCGATTACACACTGACAGCCAATGTAGAGAATTTAATTCTTACAGGCCAAGCACTCAACGGCACAGGTAATAACAGCGATAACTTAATTGTAGGCACTGCTGCCGACAACACTCTAATTGGCCTTGATGGCAAAGATAGTTTAGATGGCGGCGCAGGTGCTGATACTCTGGTAGGAGGCACGGGTGACGATACTTATGTTGTCGACACCTTACAGGACAGTATTATCGAATTGGCAGACGAAGGCCTAGATACTGTACAAAGCAACCTGACCTGGACTCTAACAGACAATTTTGAAAATCTTACCCTAACCGGCACAGCAGATATTAACGGCACAGGTAACGCTGCCTACA
>JBKJOT010000027.1:0-23721 GCA_046595335.1 Methylotenera sp. | reverse complement strand
GTAAGAACCATATTAGAGAGCATTACAGATTCATTTTTTTCTTTAGATGAAAACTGGTGTTTTAAATATATAAACCCTGCGGCTGAACAAGTCTTAGGTTGTAAAGCAGAAGAACTATTAACTAAAACGATATGGGATAAGTTTCCTGCAGTTGTAGGCAGTGACATTGAAACTTTGTATCGCAAGGTAATGACGGAGCACGTTTCCTCTTCTGTTACTTCATATTATGCCCCTCATTCAAAGTGGTATGAGATTAGGGCGTATCCAGCAGTAGATGGTCTTTCGGTATATTTTAGAGATGCGACTAGGCGTATTGAAACAGAGCAACTATTAAAAGAACAATCAGTCGAATTAACAGAAACGAATCGTCGGAAAGATGAGTTTCTAGCAACGCTAGCGCACGAATTACGCAACCCTCTCGCCCCAATTCGTAATTCATTGTCGATCATGGAACTCAAAGGTCATGACGTAACCTCTATTAAAAATGCGCGTATGGTCATTGAACGGCAAGTCACGCAAATGGTGAAGCTTGTAGATGATTTGATGGATGTAAGTCGTATCAATTATGGGAAACTTGAATTACACAAAGAACAAATAGATCTTTCCTGGGTCGTCCATAGCGCGATTGAATCAACTCGACCCATATTTGAAACATCAGATGTGGAACTGGTCATTAAATTGCCAACCCAACCTATTATTTTAAATGCTGATTTAACACGACTTGCCCAAGTATTTATAAACTTATTGAATAATGCCGCCAAATTTTCACATCCTGGAAGTCAAGTAGTTCTTCACGTTGAGTCAGGAGAAACACTGAATTCAAATGATCAAAAAGTTATTCTGGTAACAATTAGCGATACTGGCATAGGAATAGCCCCTAAACATCTGCCAAAGATTTTTGAACCATTTACCCAATTTACAAGTACATTAAACCGTTCCCACGGTGGGCTTGGCGTTGGCTTAATGTTGGTAAAAAAGATTGTTGAAATGCACGATGGGGTTATAAGTGCTTATAGTGATGGTCTAGGATTAGGCGCTACTTTCACTGTGCAACTCCCTGTCATGGCAAACTTTAAAACCTCAACAGCCTATAGCACTAGCGAAGAATTCAATTCAGAAAATAATAAATTACGTGTATTAATTGTAGACGACAATCGTGATGCGGCGAACAGTTTAGCCATTTTGATGGAAGCACAAGGCCACGAAATATATGTTGTACATAATGGCAGCGCTGCATTAGATGCAGCTGAAATTTACCATCCTGACGTTGTTTTGCTAGATATTGGTATGCCAGGACTAAATGGCTACGAAGTCGCTTCTTATATTCGTAAGCAAAGTTGGGGCAAAGCCATGAAGTTATTTGCGATTACCGGATGGGGGCAAGAAGATGACAGACTCAAATCACAAAAAGCCGGCTTCGATGAACACTTAGTAAAGCCCGTAGACCCTAAATTAATGATAGATTTATTATCTAAACTTTGATATTTCACCTGCTTTAGACCAACTTTTACTTTTAAATCATACAATGCGGTTTAAGGACCTTCTGTTGTTTAAACGGACTTCGCACTAATATGTGTGCCTAATATCAACCTTCCGCGCGGAGCTCTCAGCCTCTCTTATTTGGCCACCTATACTTCAATTCTGTGGGTAATAACTTAGCCTATCCAATAGCTTCTGAGATTCTATTATTGATATGTGCAATAGCGTACATACTAATTTTTTATAAGCTATATCATCTAATTAACGTATACAAATAATTACTAGGATTGATATGCATGTAAGTTTTGAAGTCGCGCAACAGATTATTGATAAAGCAGTGGAAAAATCTCAAGAGATTGGTGTAAAGATGTGTATTGCCATTTTGGACTCTGGCGGCAATCTCAAAAGCTTTACCAGGATGGACGATGCGTGGGTTGGCAGTATAGATATTGCAATTAAAAAAGCTAAAACAGCTTGTTACTTTGCAATGCCTTCAGGAGAAATAGGCAAATTATCAGTACCTGGGTCCCCCCTTTACGGCATTGAACATTCCAACGATGGTTTAATCACATTTCCTGGTGGTCTGCCTATTGTAGATGATGAAGGAATGCTCATTGGCGCAATTGGCGTAAGTGGCGATACCGTCGAAAATGATCATATCGTGGCTCAGGCAGGTGTTAACGTGGCTGGTGTTTGCGATATACCTAAACACCCATGGCGCACTTGATTGTCAAATAATTGAAAAGCCTATCCCATGATTTCGAATGATGGTAACTCAAGATATAAATCTAGATTTATAAGAACTGATTCCATCAGTTGCCATTCATCATCCAGCGAAGTATAAATTCATGAGACTTTCACAAAAACTAGAAATAGCTTTACTCAATGTGGAAAGGTTTGGGATTCGACCTGATAGTGATGACCTAGAAGAATTAGTAAGATTAGATTATCTTGATAGTGATGAAAATGATGGTTGGAGTATGTCAGTAAAAGGCCGCGGATATATACTCCAAAACCAATTGAAATCTCATTAGGACTGTATTAGCTTGCTGTTTTTACACAGTTCTTACCACTAAGTTTTGCTTTGTATAATGCTTTATCTGCTCTATTTATTAAACTAGCTGTAGTTTCATTGTGTAGTAATTCTGCGACTCCAAAAGATGCCGTGACTTGTCCAACTTCACTAATTACTTGATCTGAAATAATTTTTCTCATTCTTTCAGTTAACACTGTTGTTTCTTTCAAAGTTGCATCCGGCACAATAATTAAGAACTCTTCTCCACCCCATCTAATTACGTTATCTGATGCCCTTCCCACTTTTTGTAATGTACGGCTAATCGTTTTGAGAACGTGATCACCAATTGCATGGCCAAACGTATCATTTATTTTCTTAAAGTTATCAATGTCTAGCATCACTAAACAAACATTGTTTCTATGATGTGTTGTCTGATTGTCATACTGAATCAATAATTGTTCACCTGACCTTCGATTAAGCAATTCAGTTAAGGGATCTTTCGAAGCTAAATCTTTCAGCGCATGTTCTTTCAATAAGCGCGCGGTTGAATCTTTGCTGAAACTTACATAGTGAGACACGTTAACCTTTTCATCGTGAATGTGCGCGATGCTCTGGTCGACATAAAATAATGTCCCGTTTTTATGCCTGTTGGGTCGTAGTGTCTGAAAATGCAACTGGGTATTTGATTGCCTAGAGTCTGCCCCACCTCTTTGCTCTGGGTAAGCTTCACACCATAAAAATGATGGATGTTTCCCAATCACCTCAATCTCTTCATAGCCAGTTAAAGTTTCGAAACTCGTATTTACAAATACTATTTTGTTTTCAATGTCAGTAATGATTATACAATCCGGTGAATCATTCAGCGCTCTGACGAGCAGATTACGTTCAATTTGGGCTTCTATAAAAGCGGTAATATTTTTTTGCACTGAAATGTAATACTGGGTAACTCCTTTATTATCTTTGATGGGTGAAATACTCCATTCAACGTTATATGGATTTCCATTTTTATCATAATTAATCGTTGAATCTTCAAAGTGGGCACCTGTGCTTAGACAAGCACGCATTTTTTCCATGACTTTTTGGTCCGTTAACGGACCCTGTAAGATTTTAGGTGATTTCCCCACCAACTCATCCATGGTGTAGCCAGTCATTTTTTGAAATGCCAGATTAGCGTAGATTATCCTAGGGCCCTCAACACTACTATTGCAGGCATCAGTAATTAGGACGGGGCTATATGATTGATCTAAAGCAGCCTGAAATAATAAAGCCTGATCATCATTAGGAATTGTTAAATTTTCATTAGCAACACTGTTGGTAGGGTACATTGTTACGTTTGATTCTTAAAATGAATTAAATATTATATTTCGGCTATTTCCATGCTTCGTCACTAATCGCAGGCAAACATTCAAAACCTGGTCGAGCGAAGTAATAACCTTGAAATAGATGAACGCCTTGAGCATATAAGGTATCGCGCTCTTCCTTGGTTTCAATGCCCTCTGCAATGATTTGAATTGATAATTCTTTGCATACGGTAATGATGCCAAATACTAATGATCTCCTTACCCGATCATTGTCTATGTTTCTTGTTAAAGACATATCAAGCTTGATGACATCAGGTTGCCAATCCGCTAAAAGATTTAAACCCGCATAGCCAGCACCAAAATCATCTATTGCCGTGGTGAAATTTTGTTTTTTATATTCGATAAAGATGTTTTTAAGATGATCGTGATCTAAAACTTTTTCACCCTCAGTAACCTCAAACATAATCCGGTTTGTCGGAAAATCCAGCTCAGCTGCCGCTTCAAGCGTAGCTCTAATACATGTTTCTGGTCGGTATACTGCGTTGGGCAGAAAATTGATACTCAGCATGCCCTCTAAATTTAACTTCTTGGCTAAATCCAGCGCTCTAACACGTATAGCTTGGTCAAATTTATATCTATTCGCGTCATTTACTTGGGAAAGAATATGAAATGCACCCTCCTGATTTACCCCCCTAACAAGGGCCTCGTAACCGAAAATGGTTTTTTCATGGAAATTGACTATAGGCTGAAAAGCCATGGTGAATTCAATACCCAACTGATCTAAATTCCGACAATCGCTGCAACCTACGGATTTAAAATTATTTGCTACTTCCATAATCCTTACTCCAATTTATTCCTAAACAAGATTGTGTGACGCAAGAAATGTGAACAATGAAATCACTAATGCAAGTAATGATAACAGTAAAGCTAGCGTAGATTTCCATTGAACTGAATAAATTGCCGCTGATTGATCTTGTACGATTGAAGCGGCGGAGTTTAATGGTGATGTTGGGCTTAAATTGCTACTCACATCATAGACATTAAAGAGCAAGTTTAAAAATTTATTGATTATTTCGCCGGAAAAGAGATAGGGATCAAAAGTCTGAAAATTATTCTGTTTAAGAAACTGTTTTATCTCCTCATCTAAAGGTGCAAATTTCATTGCCCACTCGCTAAATGAAAGCTTATCAATATATTTTTTAGATATGACTTTTAGATCTTTATGGCGGGAATCGGCTTCTAGTTTTGTAAGCAGAGTATTTACCGCTTCTTCATCTCCCTCCAGACACTGGAAGAAGACTCCATCACCGAAGTAAAGCACACCGACCAAGCCGTTAATACGATTGTTGACCCTGGATTTAGCAAGAATTCTTGCAACATTAGGTTCTATTTTATTAATCATCTCTTGTGACTCAAAAGTTGAACGGCTGATATAAATTATTTGTATAAGTTTTTTCATAACATGATTTCCAAAAAATATAAGTTATTTTAACTTCTGTATACAGACTAGTCTATATATAAATAATCGGCAATTAAATGCCTACAAAAGCTCACATTACGGTTCCGCTATTTGAAGCAGATGTAAATAAAGAAATAAAATCTCTTAATAGACTCGATAATATCTGTAGATTTTCTATCAATACAATGACTTAAGTGTAAATATCTGTAGACATTTTATTTCGCTAGCAGTAATCTAACCCTCCGGTGTTAAAAATGTTGTTAATAAAAACATATGTCTTTGAATCAAACGATCAAGTGGTTGGTTGTGGGATGCATGCTTCTTGCGCTTAGCGGCTGCTTGGGTGGCACCGTGGCGCAGCAATTAGTGCGCTCCATATTGATGCATGGGGCTGATAAAGTCACCGGCAATGCATTAGAGGCTAAAGAAAGAAACGACAAATTAAATGCACAGAAAATGCCCTTGAAAGAAACCCCACCCGATCCTTATCAACTAGCATTCATCAATTCAGCATTTGAAACGATTACACCGCAAGTTGAGCCTTTGCCGCCACAAGCTGCAATAGAAGAAGAGCAACTCGCACAAACCAACCAAGAAACACGCTTAGTAGAAACACGTTTGGTACGGGTGGTAGTATGGAATCTACTGGTGGGTGATGAAAAAACGCAGATACTTGAAAATGCCCGACTGCAAGGAGTAACCGAGATTCCTCCTAAAAACGAATGGCAGCAATGGCAGGTTGCCGTTGGTGGTGCTGATGCTACATCTGCCAATGGCAAAGCTGGCAAGCCGGCACAAGAGATTACGTTTTTAGTCCCACCGGAAATTGGCAAGATGCATAGCGGCACTAAAGCGTTGGTTGAATTATCCAACGTGGGAGAGTTAAACGTTGCTCGCTACACGACGAATTAAACCAAACAAGCATAGATTGAATCAAGTCCCTACCAGACTTTTATAATCTAATCTCAATAGTATTAAGGATCTATCAGTCCGCTACGCATCGCAATCAACGCAATCTCCGCTGAGTTATTCGCATTCAGTTTTTGCTTAATATTGTAAAGATGTGTACCGACAGTGCGCGGGCTTAGGAATAATGTCTCAGCAATTTCATTGGTGGTTTTGCCTTTAGCTAGTGCCATAAATACTTCAAATTCACGTGCTGACAACACATCTACCGGATTTTGATCGCCGGACAACTGTTGAATCGCCATTTGCTGCGCAACGCTGGCTTCTAGATATTTCTTGCCTGTAGCCACAGTACGTATCGCTTTGATGAGCTCTTCAGCCGCAGAACGTTTTGTGAGGTAACCCATCGCGCCGGCATTCAATACCCGCTTAGGATGTACTGAATCCTCATGCGCAGACAATACCAAAATCCTGGCATTGCTGTCTTTTGCAAGAATCCGCTCAATTGCCTCTAAACCGCCGATACCCGGCATGGTGATATCCATGACCACCACGTTAGGCTTATGCTCCATATAACGGGTAATGGCTTGCTCTCCACTTTCCGCCTCGGCCACCACCTTGATATCTGTATCCATTTCCAGCAACATCTTGAAACCCATGCGGACCACAGCGTGGTCATCCACCAGCATGACGTTAATTTGACTCATGTTGCATTTCTCCCATGATTTAAGCGCTTATACATTTTTAATATTATCTCGATACGGTATTTTGATGCGAATAGCAGTGCCTTTATTGTGTCCAGCTTCCAGCTTAAATGTCCCGTGCAAAGCCTGTGCACGTTCACGCATGCCCAACAAACCAAAATGTTTGGTCTGATCTACGACTTCAATATCCATGCCGATACCATTATCTTTTACCTCAAGCTGCACTTCTCCGGCTTTAGATTTTGTTAACTTGATATCTATCGTACTGGCTTGCGCATATTTAAAGGCGTTGTTCAGTGATTCCTGCACGATTCGATATAAATTGATGCTAACAGTTTCACCCAAACCAGTTAAATCTCCTTTTAATTGCAGGTTAATTTTGGTGTTAGGATTTTGCGCTTGGTAATTGCTAATGACATCTTTTAGCGTTTCAGCCAGTCCAAGATTATCCAAGGAGCCTGGTCGTAGTTGGCGAATAATATTGTGCATGCCGTCATAAATCTGGTTCGCGGCAGAAACAATGACCCTGGCGTGGGATTCAACTTCCGGCATCCCGACATTTTTGTCGCTAGCTTTAGTTTTGTTAGCGATCGCTACGGCAAAGGTCTTAATGGCGGTTACATACTGACCTAACTCGTCATGTAACTCACGGGCTAGGCTGCGACGCTCGTCCTCAATGTGTTTTTGGATGACTTGTGTTAATTGACGGTTCTCTTCGAGTTTACGCAAGGCCTCTTCAGCTTTTTTGCGCTCGGTAATATCCCGCATGCTACAGATGTCGCCAATCACTTTATGGCTTACCGGCTCAATCAGCGGTGCCGCGGAAATAGAAACATCAATGATTTTGCCGTTTTTATTGATGCGCTGGGTAATGAGGTTATCGATACTCTGCCCGGTAGTAATCACTTCAATAGTTTGTGCAAAATCATCCGGCAAGCCTTTTGGACTTAATAAACTTGCTGATTTTCCGATAATCTCTTCCGGTGTATAGCCAAACATACGCTCCGCTGCCAGATTCCAGAATGAAATATTGCCGTTCAAGTCATGAATGATAATGGCGTCAGCCGTTTGCTGGGCAATCAAAGCCAGGCGCTGGTTCTCAGCAGTGCTGGCTTGCAGCGATTCGCCCATCGCATTGAAATTGTGTGCGATACGTGAGAATTCCGGTAAAGAAAATTCTGGCAGCCTGGTCGCTAAATCGCCTTTTTCTACTCGGTTAATCGCTTTTAATACCGCGCCGATAGGCTCAAGCGAGCGGCCTAGTACCCAATAGATCATGCCATTCAATACGATATAAAAGATTAAGCCAAGCCAGAATAGTTTAGAAATTCGTCCCCAGGCTTCTCGTATCGCACCGGATGGGTTAGGAATGATTTCCAGTTTGCCGAAATGCACAAAACGTGTGACGGATTTTTCTTGCGGGGCCAGCATATGAGCGAACCATTGTGGCGGCGCTTCTTGAGCCATGTATTTTGAGGGAGGTGATTGGTAGATTTTCGCGCCGCTAATGCTATAAAGCCTGATTTCATTACCTCGCACATGGCCTAAAGACTCCAGAAAGCGCCGCAAAACCTCATGTGTATAGCCCCATTCCGGGTTCTGTACCGAGCTGATGATGACCGTGTCCAGCAATTGTGTAGTGACACGGGTGGAGGCTTCAACCCCCTCTTGAATTGATTCCTTCGTACCCTTAATAATGACATAACCTACCGATATCATGAACATCAGCATCAGTACTGTAATCAAGAGGTTTAAGCGAAAACGTAAGCTCATGCGCAGGCTATATTCAAATAAGTAAGGTTGAAATGGTCAGATGACATGTGTAGAGTTTAACAACTTTAAGCAAATGGCAATATAGTGTTAATCACTAGATTTACACCCTTTAAACCAATTACGTTAAACCCTATAAGGTTAACGAAAGGACTGGCGTTTTTGCATGAGTTATATCACTACAGAATTTATCCTGGATGCCGCGAAAGCGATTCAGCAGACCATTTTAACTAATGAAAATACACTGGAATCGCTGGATCGTGAGATCGGCGACGGTGACCATTACATCAACATGAAACGCGGTGCGGCCGTCATCGTAGAAATGCATGATGAATTAAAGTTGCTAATGCCAGACGCGGCGTTGCAGAAGATAGGCATGAAGCTGCTAAGCACTATCGGTGGTGCATCCGGGCCATTACTCGCAAGCTTTTTTATGAGCATGGCAAAAGTATTAAAAGAAAACGGCGATGATTCCCACCTCAAAATCGCAGCAGCTTTTGCCGCAGGTGTTGAAGCGATACGCCAGCGCGGCAAAGCTGATATTGGCGAGAAAACCATGCTCGATGTGCTAATCCCTGTTTCACAGCAACTCACATTATTAGCCGCAAAGAATTGTGATGTGAAATTGATATGCGCAACTCTCATCAATACTGCAAAACAAGGCGTGCTGGCAACCAAGGATTTAATCGCAACTAAAGGCCGCGCTGCAGGTTTGGGTGAACGGGCCATTGGACATATCGATCCGGGCGCGAAGAGTTGCCAGCTGATGATAGAAACAGTTTGTCATTTAGTACTAAATTTATGAACCTGAAATACTCTAAAAGCGAAGCTCACTAGGTGCAAAAAGCCGACGTTTACCCATGTAAACGAGGGTTTTGCAACACCGTGATAACGAGCAAAGATAGAAAAATAAGGATAGAAAAATGAAGAAATTTATCAATCATGTAGACGATATTTTAGTTGAAAGCCTAACCGGCTTTGCATCCGCCCATGCTGACTTAGTGAGCTTGCATCTGGACCCAAATTTCATCACCCGCAAACACAAGGCTATGGATAAAGTCGCCATCATTTCCGGCGGCGGGTCCGGGCACGAGCCTTTGCATGCCGGCTACATAGGTTACGGTATGCTGGACGCCGCTTGTCCCGGCCATGTATTCACCTCGCCCACACCTGACCAGATGCTGGCAGCGGCTGAAAATGTACATGCCGGAAAAGGTATCTTGTTTATCGTCAAAAACTATTCCGGCGATGTGATGAACTTTGAAATGGCAGCAGAAACGCTACCTTTCGAATCTGCAACGGTACTCACGAGCGACGATGTAGCCGTGATGAACTCCACTTACACCACAGGCCGTCGTGGTGTTGCCGGAACAGTCATCGTAGAAAAATGCGTTGGCAGCCTGGCTGAAACCGGTGCCAACCTGCAAGCCTGTAAAGCGCTAGGTGACAAAGTGAATGAACGCACCGCGAGCATGGGCGTAGCGCTCACTAGCTGTACGGTACCGGCTGCCGGACGCCCTACTTTCGATATCGACCATACTGAACTGGAAATGGGCGTAGGGATTCATGGCGAACCGGGCCGCAGGCGCGAAGCCATGCGCGAAGCAGATGCCATTGTAAAAGACCTGGTTGCTGCCATTATGGAAGACTTCAATATCAGGGGTTTGGAAACCGAGAACAGCGAAGCCTTACTATTGGTGAACGGCTTCGCCGGAACGCCGCTCATGGAGCTTTATCTCATCTACAACACTGCTGAGCAATTATTTACAAAGCACGGCATCAAAATCGCGCGCTCACTGGTGGGCAACTACACTACGGCGCTGGATATGGCCGGCGCCTCGATTACCCTTTGCTTGCTGGATGAAGAGATTAAACAGCATTGGGATAGCGCAGTACATTCCCCAGCACTAAGATGGAAAATCTAATTTAAGGGCTTGATTGTCAGGAATCGGGCCCTCCAGCTAGTCATTAACAATTTGAAGTTAATGACCGCTTTAGCGGACTTAACTCTTTTAAAGTCGGCCAAAGCGTGATGTTTAGGCTTTTATTTTCATATAATACCGCCTGAAATATTTCGATTATTAACGCAAACCACCTGTTACATGTAAGGTTTCACCAGTCACATAAGCCGCATCTTCAGAAGCTAAAAAGGCTACCACTGATGCGATCTCTTCTACAGTACCAATACGACCCATCGGTGTAACCGATTCGATCCAATTGCGCATATCACCTTCATGAAAACCTGCGGTGATAACGCCTTCAGTTGCAATCATGCCTGGGTTCACCGAATTCACACGGATTTTCTTAGCGGCTAATTCTTTAGATAACACCATGGTAATCGCATCTACTGCGCCTTTTGTGGCGGTATATACAGCACTATTTGGTGGGGTAATGGTGGATACCCCTGAACTGATGTTTACTACGCTACCGCCTTTGTCGTTAAATGCTCGCACGGCTTCTTGTGTAGTGAGTAGCAAACCCAGTACATTCAAATTAAACTGCTTATGAAAATGCTCGGGAGTGATATTTTCTAGCGGTGCAAATTCATACACGCCAGCATTGTTCACAAGAATATCTAATGCACCGAATGCGTTTTTGGTAGTATCGATAACATTTTTAATTTCCTCAGGTTTGGAAAGGTTGCCATGTACTGCAACCGCTTTTCCACCCTTTGCTGTAATTTCAGCTACTACGCGGTCAGCACCTTCTTTGCTCGAACTATAATTGACCGCAACTAGTGCGCCTTCATCTGCTAAACGCAATGCAATTGAAGCGCCTATGCCTTTAGAAGCGCCAGTCACTAAAGCCACTTTACCTAATAATCTTTTGCTCATTTTTATCTCCATATATAAATGTTGGTATCTGTTTTAAACGATGAAGCATCATTCAATAGTTCAATATAATTGAACTATTGAACCAAGTCAACACATGATGTATAATTTTATTCATGGTTCAGTTTGTTCATCCCTCTATTGAAGATATTACCCTCACGGGCGTGCTGGGCGCGCTGGCTGACCCTATGCGTTTGCGCATTGTGGGTAATATGATTAAAAAGAATGACTGTATATCCTGCTCAGAAGCTGCGCCTTGTCCTAACATGGCGAAGTCCACGCTTTCACATCATTTTCGTATTTTGCGCGAAGCGGGCATTATCAGAACAGGTAAAGTGGGCGTAGAAAACCGGAATGTTTTGCGTAGCGATGACATTAACAAGCGCTTTCCTGGCTTGCTAGATCAAATTTTGAAATTCGCAAATTAAATATTACATGCGGTTTATGCTGCTACTTGACTGCTTTTGGACCGTTTAATGCCGACTTTTCTCAACAGCTTCTGCAATACGTATCTGTCTAGCTGCTTCTTCATCCCGAGCTGCATCAATAACACGAATAACACTCTTTAAATCCACGGGCTTGGTATCTTGTTTGAAGTGACCCGTTAATTCAGTCTCTACAGATAATAATCCACGTGCATAAAGCGCCCAAATTTCCTTAGCGTATTGAGTGGTCAGCAGTTCCGGTGCGAATCGGCCAAAAAAGGCAGATAGATTGCCTATATCTCGCTCCAACATAGTACTCGCATGATTATTGCCGGCAGCGTCTACCGCTTGAGGTAGGTCGATAATCACCGGGCCTTCGCTGCCTAGCAATATATTGAATTCAGAAAGGTCGCCATGAACGATACCGGCGCAAAGCATACGCACAGCCTCTTTCAGCAGCGTTTTATAGTGTAGGCGAGCGTCCTCGGCACTAAAAACGATATCGTTTAACCGTGGGGCTGCATTGCCACTGGCGTCAGTGACTAACTCCATGATCAATACACCTTCATAAAAGTTATACGGCTTGGGTACTTTTACACCTGCGGCAGCAAGGCGATATAAGGCATCGACTTCCGCGCTTTGCCAGGCCTCTTCTTGCGCTTGCTTACCGTATTTAGAACCTTTTGCCATCGCACGCGCTTGGCGGCTGCTTTTTACTTTACGGCCCTCAGTGTAATCTACACTTTGGCGAAAACTCCGTTTGTTGGCCTCCTTATAAACTTTGGCGCAACGTATCTCTTCACCGCAGCGCACAACATATACGGTAGCCTCTTTACCGCTCATCAGTTGGCGAATGACATCATCAATTAAGCCATCTTCGATAAGTGGTTCGAGTCTTTTAGGAGTTTTCATTGGTTTGGATAATTCGTGCTCATCTTAATCAGCGCCATTATACCTATTCAAAAAGCGTAATCAGATTACTGGATTTTAAAAATATGGCCTTGAACAATTTTGATGATTTAAATAACGTTTAAGTGTGAACACCTAACAATATTTGATTAGTCCAAATGGACTATTGTTTAGGTGTAAGCTTTCACTATCTAAATGGTAAGATATCACCAAGTAATGTCTTGTATGTGATAGATTAGATTTTTCTAATTTACTAGAATGTTAGTGTTACTAGATTTAGTTTAAGAGTTAAAGTGTTTAAGACGGAATTAATTCCAAATTATTAGCTGGTTCGATTCTTAATACCAATTAAATTTAATCCTAACATAGTGGGACACAATGATGAGCGAGCAATCCTATATTAAAGCCCATGTAAAATCAAAAATTGATTTTGACAATATTGTATTGGACTCTCAATTTGAAGCGGTATTCGATTCGATTACCCAGCTAGTCGCACAACAGTTAGATGTACCCGTCGCACTTATTACTTTTGTAGATGATGACTCCATTTGGATCCACTCTGAGGTGGGTTTTCCAGCGCCAAAGGTCTTACCAAATAAACGTAAGTTCTGCGGCATTTTCCCAAAAGATGAGCAGTTCTTCGAAATAGTCGATACCGATTTAGATGATGCTCATCGTGAGCACTTGTTTTATATTGAGGGTATAAAAGCTAGGTATTATGCAGCCGCCAGAATCAAACTGCCATTAGGTGAAATGATAGGTGTGTTGTGTATATTTGATACCTCACAAAGGTCGTTGGATGAAAAACAACGAGAATTTTTAATAGGATTAGCCGTAGTGATTGAAAAGATTCTAGTCACCAAAGGTTTTCATAAACGTATAAGTTGAGATTATCAAGCGGCTTCTCCAACGGTATTAAAATATTAAAAAACCAATCTTAAAGATTGGTTTTTTAATATTTTGGCTTTAGTTATTAAGCATCAGATTAATCAAGCATTCAATGACAATTAACTAGTCATATGCAATATAAACCACGCTATTAAGGACAGGTACGTAATAATTATGAGTACTTAGATCCAAGTATTTATCATGCGGACTCTTTCTCGATTGGGTCTTGATTTTTTAATGCTTCGATTTCGTCAGTTTTAATCAGCCAGTTTAAAAGAGCGGTTCTCGTACTTATCATCAAGATAAAAATTAGCACAATAATCCTATTCCTACACCGTTTTCAGTTCTTGCATGATTTCTTTTATCGAGAGTTAAATTTAGCATTCCTTTTTTAACTAAATACCTTGGAAAGAACATCATGAATTTCAAAAGAATTATTCTGCCTATGTCCATACTAGGGGTGCTTGGTTTTACAAGCCTCATTTATGCGGCTCAGAAAACACCAAATGAAAAAACTGAACCGAGTAAAGCTGACCCAGACATGCAAAAAGTATTAGATGCTTTGGCAGCATTGCATGGCAAGCCTATCGCTCAATTAACGCCTGAGCAAGCTAGGCAACAACCTACGCCAACGGATGCAGTGATGAAGGTATTGAAAGATGAGGGGAAATCCACCGAACCACAACAAGTGGCTAGTGTAAAGGATATTAATATTCCTGGGCCTCATGGTGAGATTCCTGCTCATGTATTTACCCCTAATGGCACAGGACCATTTCCTGTTATTGTCTATTATCACGGAGGTGGCTTCGTAATCGCCAGCACCAAGGTATATGAAGCTTCAGTTAGAGGGTTAGCGAACGGGGCCAATGCAATTGTAGTTGCTGTGGACTACCATTTAGCACCAGAGAACAAATACCCTACTCAGCCGGATGAAGCTTATGCTGCTTATACTTGGGTGTTGAAACATGCGTCCGAAATCAATGGTGATGCTAGACGTGTCGCTGTGGCAGGTGAAAGTGCCGGTGGCAACTTGGCTGCTGTCGTTTCTTTAATGGCACGTGACAAACATGAAGCTTTACCTATTCATGAGTTACTTGTCTATCCGGTGGTCGATAATAATATGAAGAATGCTTCATATATTAAGAATGCGCATGCCAAACCTCTTGATCGACCCATGATGGAATGGTTTTTTAAACATTATGTGCATAGTAAAAGTGATGCAGAAAATGCTTATGCCTTACCTAATAAAGCCAAATCTTTACAAGGCTTACCGCCCACTACTTTAATTACCGCTGAAATAGATCCTTTATACTCTGAAGGCAAGGCATTTGCGGAGCGCTTAAAATCCGATAACGTGCCGGTCACTTATAAACATTATGAGGGAGTGACTCATGAGTTTTTTGGTATGGCTGCTGTGGTATCAAAAGCTAAAGATGCACAGGCTTTTGCATCTGCAGAACTGAAAAAAGCTTTTGAAGCGGTTAAGTGATTCCTTAACGGTAGCTCAAAAATACCCGCTACGGCGGGTATTTTTTATATTGAATGTATGAACACTTCTTGCCATAAAGCGTTCACTGGCTCTACATACTGAACTACCAAAGCAACTTCCACCCGATTATTCGTCACACCTTGCAGTTTTAGCATATGCTGCATATGACGATATTCCCGATAAGCCAACACCGTTTTTTCCGCTAAATCCTGATTGATAATATGGAGTGATGCGAGTAGTTTTAACAACGCAATATTGCCGATATTCGCAGTGAGCGATGCATGTTGCTTGGCATATAACAACACAAGATACTGCACTAAAAATTCCACATCTATAATGCCGCCGTTACTATGTTTAAGGTCAAACACACCAGCAGGAATCGTCTGTGCGGCGCGCATTTTTTCGCGCATGTTAAGCACTTCGGGTTTAAGTGTATCGGCGTCACGCTGTTTTGAAATCCCCTCAACGCGAATCTGCTCAAAAGCCTTGCCTATTGTCGCATCTCCCGCAACGAACCTGGCTCGGGTAATGGCTTGATGTTCCCACACCCATGCTTTGTGAAGTTGGTAATCCCTGAAGGCATCAACTGAGCTGACGAGCAAGCCACTATTGCCATCCGGACGTAATTGCAGATCCGTCTCGTACAACAAGCCGGCAGAAGTCAGGCTGTTAAACCAATTATTGATGCGCTGGGCAAAGCGTGCATATATTTCTCCTGCGTCAGGTGCATCATCGTCATAAAGAAAAATAATATCGAGGTCTGAAGCGTAGCCTAGTTCTTTGCTACCTAATTTGCCATAGCCAATCACTGCAAATTTAGGCGTATTAAGATGTTTACCGCGTATCGTAGGCCATAAAGTTTGCAGGCTAACTTCGAGAATTAAATACGCAAGTTCGCTTAAATAGTCTGAGAGCGTTTCCAACACTAATTCACCGTTAATGTCCTGTGCGGCAAATTTGAATATGGTGGAATGTTTGAAATGGCGCATGATGTCCATCTGCCGTTCAATATCGCCATCTGCATCTGCCAAGTGTTTAAGCAGCTCTGCGCGCATTGCTGTAAAGTCTGGCGCCTTATATAAAGTGCGCGTATCCAGCAACTCATCTAGCAAAATAGGATGTTGCGTCAAGTAGTTTGCCAACCACGGGCTGCTGCTACACAATTTAACCAATAGGTGCATGGCTTCCGGATGCTCAGCCAATAACGCTAAATAGCTGGCACGGCGGCAGATACTTTCTAGCAAATCCATCATGCGAAGTAAAGCCACATCAGAATTAACCATCTTTCCTGATAGCGAAATCACGAATGGCATCAGCGCATCAAAGCGCTGCCGGCTCAGTTCTGGCAATTTACTATAACGGCTGCTTTGATGTAATTCATTTAAGCGTCGCAAAGTTTCATCCGGTTCAGCAAAACCCAATTGCCTAAGGTCTTGTACAGCTTCAGTTTCTGTTAAGCGGCCGTTCCAGATAGATTTTTCTGTTTCCAATGCGTCATAATGGCTAGAAGTAGTATCGCTAAAAGTGGCATCAAAATGCAGTTGTACTCGTTGTCTATGGATATTAAGCTGTACCAAAAAAGTGGACCAATCTGGAAAGTTCATGGCTTTGGCAATGCGCGCCTTAGCTTCGTCAGACTTCGGCAATTCCTGTGTTTGTGCATCTTCGACATACATCAGCCGATGTTCTAAATTGCGTAGAAAAACATAAGCTGCCGTAAGTTCACTTACCGTTTTTTCCGGCAGTAAGCTTTTGTTTTTTAATAGCTCAAGTACTGCAAGCGTAGGCTTGATCTGTAAGCTGGCATCGCGACCGCCGCGAATCAGTTGAAAAACCTGGGCGATGAATTCGATCTCCCGAATACCACCACGTCCAAGCTTGATATTGTCCTGCATGCCTTTGCTATTCACATCACGCTGTATCTGGATTTTGAGGTCACGCATACTGGCAAATGCGCCGAAATCAAGGTATTTACGGAATACGAATGGCTTTAGCAATTGCGTTAGTTTTTGGCTATTGCCGGCAATTGCCCTGCCCTTTATCCAGGCGTAGCGCTCCCACTCACGGCCATTATTCTGGTAATAATCCTCCAATGCATCCAAGCTGCTTACCAGCGCACCTTCACTGCCAAAAGGCCGCAGCCGCATATCAACGCGGAACACAAAACCATCTTCGGTAATCTCATCGATTGCTGCAATAAGTTTCTTGGCTAATCGTGTGAAGTAATCCTGGTTACTGATGATCTGAGTGCCAATGTCTGCAATAGAAGTTTCGCCTTCTTCCTCAAATGCGAATATCAAATCGATATCCGAGGAAACATTGAGCTCTACCCCGCCCAACTTACCCATGCCGACGACGATGAGCAACTGCTCTTGACCTGCCGCATTGCTAGGAATGCCATATTGCGGCTGCAACCACCCTGATAGATATTGAATAGCGGTTTGTGCGGCGATTTCGGCAAGGCTTGAGACAGTACGCATGACCTCCTGCAAATCTGCCAAGCCATTCAAGTCACGTACAATGATTCGAACCATGACTTGTTGCCGCAACAATCTTAAAACACGTTTCAAACTCGCTTCATCGACTATTTTTTGCAGACTATTTTGTTGCTCCAAGAAATCCTGCATGTCTGTTAACTTATACTCTTGATGCAGTTTTACTAGCAAATCGTTCATCAAAACTGCATCTTTGGTAAACAATCTTGCAATAAATGGACTGCATAAAACCGCATGGGCTATATATGCCTCATCGCTAGACTTGGCGCGGTTTTCTGATAGAATCATATCGAGTGTAAGCATCAAATTTTTAATGATTTTTAGAGTAATATGGCTGTTGGTAATATGAAGTTATAAAATGAATTGGCTATTAAATAGTCAATAAGATTATAAGTGCGTTAAGCATCATTAGGGGAGTATGCATGTCGATTGAATCAGTTTTAACCGAAACACGCGTTTTTGAACCTCATCCGGATTTTGTAAAATCTGCCAACGTCTCTGGCATGCCTGCCTATCAGCAATTATGTAAAGAAGCGGAAGCTGATTATGAAGGTTTTTGGGCAAAACTGGCACGCGAGCTGTTAGTCTGGAGTAAGCCATTTACCAAAACTCTCAATGAAAGCGACGCCCCATTCTACAAATGGTTTGAAGATGGCGCGCTCAATGTCTCAGCCAACTGCTTGGATAAACACTTAGCTACTCAGCCAGATAAACTCGCCATTATTTTTGAAGCAGATGATGGCAATGTCATTAATGTGACCTACCGGGAGCTTTATACAAAAGTTTGCCAATTTGCTAACGGCCTAAAAAAACTTAACCTTAATGTGGGCGACCGTGTTGTTATCTATTTGCCAATGGGCATAGAGGCGATCGTTGCCATGCAAGCCTGCGCTCGCCTAGGGTTGATTCATTCTGTCGTATTTGGCGGCTTCTCGGCTAAGAGTCTGCAAGAACGTATCCAGGATGCCGGCGCACGTACTGTCATTACCTCTGACGGCCAGTTCCGTGGCGGCAAGAAACTACCACTCAAGTCTGCGGTAGATGAAGGTATAGGTATGGGGGGTTGCGAGTCGATACAGAAAGTCATCGTCCTGAAGAAAACCGGCCAGGAGGTTACCTGGAATCCCAATGATATCTGGTGGGATGACTTGATCGCAGGTGTAGCCGATACTTGTGAATCAGTGATAGTAGGTGCAGAGCACCCATTGTTCCTGCTCTACACTTCAGGCAGCACAGGTCGCCCGAAAGGGGTGCAGCATAGTTCAGCCGGTTATCTACTGCATGCCCTGAATACCATGCGCTGGACGTTCGATGCGAAAGATAGTGATGTATTTTGGTGTACGGCTGACGTAGGCTGGATCACCGGCCACAGTTATGTAGCGTATGGCCCATTGGCGATGGGCGTCACCCAAGTGGTATTCGAAGGTATCCCGACCTATCCGGATGCCGGCCGCTTCTGGCAGATGATTGAAAAACATAAAGTTACCGTATTTTATACAGCACCAACGGCGATACGTTCGCTGATTAAAGCTGCTGAAACCACACCTAGCACCGACCCAAAAAATTACAACCTATCAAGTTTGCGCTTACTGGGTTCTGTAGGTGAGCCTATCAATCCGGAAGCCTGGATGTGGTATTACGAAAAAGTGGGTGGCAGCCGCTGCCCGATTGCAGATACCTTCTGGCAGACCGAGACCGGTGGCCATGTGATTACGCCATTACCGGGTGTCACGCCTTTGGTGCCAGGGTCCTGTACATTGCCGTTTCCAGGCATTGTGATCGATGTAGTAGACGAAACCGGTAAAGAACTACCGTGGGGCACCGGTGGTTTATTAGTGATTAAAAAACCTTGGCCATCCATGGTACGCACCATCTATAACGACCCTGAGCGCTTTATAACCAGCTATTACCCTGCCGATCTAGGCGGCAAAATCTATCTTGCCGGGGATGGCGCAGTGCGCGATGCCAAAACCGGTTATTTCACCATCATGGGACGTATCGATGATGTATTGAATGTATCCGGTCACCGTTTAGGTACTATGGAAATCGAGTCTGCCTTGGTATCTAATCCATTGGTTGCGGAAGCTGCTGTAGTAGGCAAACCACATGACATCAAAGGCGAATCCATAGTTGCTTATGTCGTATTGAAAGGCGCGCGGCCCAATGGCGAAGAGGCTAAGAAGATTGTGGCCAACCTGCGTGATTGGGTGGGCAAGGAAATTGGCCCTATTGCAAAACCGGATGAGATTCGCTTTGGCGATAATTTGCCGAAAACACGCTCAGGTAAAATCATGCGCAGACTATTGCGTTCACTGGCTAAAGGGGAAGAAATCACGTCAGATATTTCCACCTTAGACAATCCGGCGATTCTGGATCAACTCAAAGAAGTCGTGAAATAGGATTAAAATCATGGAAGGCTTGCTGGTATTAATCGCTTTATTTTTGGCAGCCTTCTTTTTGATGCGAGGGAAAAAGTAAACCCACTTTATGTCCACTTTCACCAAGGAATACTGAAAATAATGGCTACACAACCCATAGTCGATGCGAATTACCGTTTTATTGCTGCCTCGCAGGAAATTAATACGCGTATCGCCCAACGACAACAGGCTTTAGCCCTATATGTCACGTTAACTGTTGGCTTACTTGCCACCTTCGTGGCATTAAAATCCAGTGATGCACATACCCTATTGCCTGTTGAATGGCTGGTTCTTGGCTTCCCTATCTCATCTACTTGCCTGGTGTTACTGAATTACAAAGCTGAGCGCGCAATCAGCAATTTAAGAAACTTCTTGTCGGAGCTGGAAAGATTAAGCGACGCTCATCAAATATTACCTAGCTACAACACTGACCCTAAATGGGCAAAAGCAGCCAATGAAGCCAGACGTTTCCATATCTACGCCGCCGCCATATTGGTTGCGGGAGCTAATATTATTGGTTTAGGCGCAACCATGGCGATTTATCCGGAGCGAGTGGCAGCAAATCCACTGGCAATCTGGGTGAGTGCAATTATTGCCATTCTGTCTTTCGTCGCTTTATTATTCACTCTCAAATGGAGCTATAAACCTCTTGTACAGGAAGTAGTTCAAGTGCATATACAGCCTTGATAACGGAGTTGGTGAATATTCGGGTAAAATAACGTTTTACCAAATTTTCAAGCTTTTATGTCCCAGCCCACTAGCCCTTTACAGGCTGAAATCAAACGTCGCCGTACTTTTGCCATTATTTCCCACCCGGATGCGGGTAAAACCACCCTAACGGAAAAACTCTTATGGTTCGGCGGCGCAATTCAGGTCGCCGGCGAAGTGCGTGGCCGCAAAGCCTCACGTCACGCGACCTCTGACTGGATGGAACTGGAAAAACAACGGGGTATTTCCGTTACTTCCTCTGTGATGCAGTTCCCATATCGTGAGCACATGATCAATTTGCTGGATACACCGGGCCATGATGACTTCTCAGAAGATACCTATAGAACCTTAACTGCAGTCGATTCTGCGGTGATGGTGATCGACTCCGTGAATGGCGTGGAAGCTCAAACCATCAAGCTGTTGAATGTGTGCCGCATGCGTGACACGCCAATTATCACATTCATTAATAAGCTAGACCGTGAAAGCCGCCCACCCATTGAGTTGCTGGATGAGATCGAAACCACCTTAGGCATGGAATGCGCGCCTATGACTTGGCCTATCGGCATGGGTAAAGGCTTCCGCGGTGTTTATAACTTATACACCGATACCGTATCATTCTTCGATCCGCGTGCTGACAAAGGCACTTCAGAAACCATTAAAGGGCTGGATAATCCACGTTTAGATGAATTATTAGGCAAGGTAGCCGAAGACTTACGCCTTGATATCGAGCTGGTGCGTGGCGCATCTCATACCTTTGATGCAGAGCGTTATTTAAGCGGCAAACAAACGCCGGTATTTTTCGGTTCCGCCATCAATAACTTTGGTGTACAGTCTTTGTTGGATGCGGTAGTTGAGCTCTCCCCAGCACCGCTGGCCCGCCCTACCGCAACCCGGCCTGTTAAAGAGGATGAGCCTAAATTTTCCGGATTCGTATTCAAGATTCAAGCCAATATGGACCCGAAACACCGTGACCGTATTGCGTTTTTGCGTGTCTGTTCAGGCCGTTTCGAACGAGGGATGAAGATCAAGCAAGTCTCTACCGGCAAGCTCATGGCCGTGAATAATGCCATCACTTTTATGGCGCAAGACCGTACCACCATGGATGAGGCTTACTCTGGCGACATTATCGGCATTCCTAACCATGGCACCATTAAAGTCGGCGATACTTTCAGTGAAGGTGAAGCGCTCAAGTTCACTGGCATTCCTTCATTCGCACCGGAGTTTTTCCGTCGTGCCCGTATCAAGAACCCTATGAAAATGAAGCAATTACAAATTGGCTTGAAACAACTAGCCGAAGAAGGCGCTGCACAGTTATTCCGCCCGCTGCTTTCTAACGACTTGATTCTGGGCGCCGTTGGTATGCTGCAATTTGAAGTGGTAGCACACCGCCTGGAGCACGAATACAGTGTTGATATGGTATTCGAACCTTACGACTGTTACACCGCACGCTGGCTACGTGGCAAAGATTCTGACTTACGTGCGATAGCCGATAAATACGGTTTTAATGTGGGTTTAGATAGCAATGAAGAATACGTTTACCTGGCACCAAACCGCGTGAATTTGCAAATGGCACAAGAGCGTTATCCAGATATCGAGTTTATGGAAACACGCGAGCTTGTTTAATTAGTTTTGGTTTTAAATAGATTTTAGCGTATCAAATCATTGTCTAAAAAATCGATAAATCCCCTCTGCCCATGCGGGAGCGACAAGCCTTATAAAGTTTGTTGCGGGATTTATCATGCAGGTGCCGCCGCACCTTCCGCCGAAACGCTCATGCGTTCACGTTATACGGCTTATGTACTCAAATTGGAAGATTACCTGCTGCAAACCTGGCATGCTGAAACACGCCCCGCACTAAACCTAAATGAAGATCAAGCCATCAAATGGTTAGGTCTGCAAGTCAATCATGTAGTCACTCATGAATCCACTGCAACGGTAGATTTTGTAGCCCGATACAAAATTCGTGGCAAAGCTGAACATCTGCACGAGTTAAGTCAGTTCGTATGCGAAGACTCTCGATGGTTTTACTTTTCAGGCGACATTAAGCAATAACAGTGCTGTACCGTTATTAATACTAGCTATTAATCCGTAATCTGCATAACTTAGAATGTCACTTGCCAGGATGCAGATTAAGGCGTTTAATAAATGAGCCGGACATTAGATTTATTCAACATTGAAATGTCAGAAGTCCCTCCCCATCTCTTGGCCGCCAAGCTTCATTAACTTAGTTAGGAAGATTAGTATGGATAAAAATAAAACTGCACCTGCAAATATTTCAATTGCCAGTACGGATAATGATTCTTTAAATCCTCTTGCAGTCCTAGAGAGTACCGATTTCCGCATTGTCGCCGAAGACGCACCGGTCATGCTATGGCTGACCAATGCGGAAGGCAAGGTGGTATTCACCAACCTTAAATGGAAAAAATTCATCAGCGGTTCTTCAGACCACGCACCTCTAGCCAGTGATGCATGGGTTAAGGCTTTGCACCCTGATGACTTCGACCCCTGCATGAAAACTTTTAGTGATGCATTCGTTGACCATACCTCATTCCAGATGGAGTACCGTTTACGCCGCGCCGATGGTCAATATCGCTACGTGCTGGACACTGGCGAACCCTACCTCAATAAAGATGGAAAATTTGCTGGTTTTATCGGTTCATCAAGCGATGTGACCGACCGCAAAAATCACGAAGATCAATTACGTCTTTCACAGCTGGAACTGACCCAGCATAACAAAGAGATGCAGTTCATCAATGAACTCAACTCTTACTTGCAGGTATGCCTTTCCCTAGATGAGACCCACCCGATTATCGAACATTATGCCAAGAAGATTTTTGAGGATTATTCAGGTGTGCTGTATCTATTTGATGAAGCCCATAGCATGGTGGAAACCGCAGCGAGATGGGGCGATAACCCTAGCCTGGC
>JBKJOT010000086.1:0-4663 GCA_046595335.1 Methylotenera sp. | reverse complement strand
ATTCACTACTAGTGTTTTATTTTCTACATTATGCGCATTAGGTATCAATACTTCTTACGCAGCAATTTATAAATGTGTTAGCGCTACTGGCAGCGTATCCTACAAAGGCACTCCATGTTCAGGTACAACTACTAAGTCGCTTTCTTTAAGTAGCACAACGACTACCACTACAGCTACTACAACTACAGCTACTACAACTACAGCACCTACGACTACAGCACCTACGACTACAGCACCTACGACTACCACTACAGCACCTACAACTACGCTATCACTTGCTACTACTACCACAACTGTTACCAATGTCGTTACTGACGTAACCAATCTATTAACTGAAAATATATTCGCAACGACTAGTTTTTGGTATAAACCTATCCCAACTAGTGTTGTATTGCATACGAACTCAGCTAATTTCGTTAATGAGTTCATCAGGCAAAAAGTTGCTTACTACAACAATGTAAACATCAATACAGTTTCATATTCCAGCCCGGTATATATCGCATCTAGCACTACGCCTACCGTGAAAGTTGGCTTTTATGACTGCCAGCATAAAGGTTGGTTAGACCCTACGTTTGCCAGCATGGTAAGCGCAGTGCCTATTCCTGCTACAGCTAAACAAGCTTCGGGGACCGATGGCGAAATGACGATTTACCAACCTTCTACCAATACTATCTGGGAGTTATGGCAGGGTAAAAAAGATGCGACAACTGGTAATTGGAGCGCATGTTGGGGTGGTAAATTAGCCAATGCTGCATCAGTTGACGGCACATTCCAGAAATATTACGGTACTACTGCAACAGGCTTGCCTTTTGTCGGTGGGCAAATCACGGCCGAAGAGTTAACTCGCGGTGAGATCAAACATGCTATTGGTATTGCCTTAGTTGATGCGGAGAAATCTAGCATATTCTCATGGCCAGCCAATCGTTCAGATGGCTACAATCCAAATAACTTGCCTAATCGCATTGCCGAAGGTCAACGTTTCCGCTTGGACCCAAGTGTGAATGTAGATGCATTGCCAATGAGTAAAGTCGGCAAGATTATTGCTAAAGCAGCACAAAAATATGGTTTCATTGTGTGGGATAAAGCAGGATCACTTTCTATCCGTGCACAAAATGCTGACTCTTATACAGCTTTGGGTAAACCTAATCCTTACCCAGCTCTGTATGAATACAAACCAGCATACACAATATTAAATGGCTTTCCTTGGGATAAATTGCAATTCTTACCTATGAACTACGGCAAGCCTTAAATCTAGGGAGCATCAAATCAAGGGGTTGATGATAACTTTTAAGATGGTCTGTAATAAATGACACGATAAAAAGCCTGGAGTCCCAGGCTTTTTTATTTACTTTTTAAGATTATTTAAGACTATTTTTCTTACGAGGTGCAATAAAACCAATCAGACCTAACCCTGCTAATAGCATGCCGTAAGTGGGAAGATTAGTGATTGATGTAGGTTATGTTGCCCTTATAAGATTTTTGCAGGTTTTTTACGTAATGAACTTGGCATAGCCAAAGTATTAATATCCCAGCCTTCTATTCTTAGCACTTGCTCTAGGCATACCTCCATTACCGCATGAGCTTGTTCTGTCGCATCCGCAATGGCATCATGCACAGCTTTGTCATTATCAGTATTGTTAGCGCAATTTTTCTGGTAGTCATATAAATCCCGCAATTCAAAGATGGTGCGGCATACTTGGGCAGGGCAGGCGCACTGGTAGACCAATGATTGGTCGATCACTTTGCTGATTTGTGCCACATTATATTTTTGTTGCATTTCACACTCCGATTTTTATTAATGAGCTAGCCGACTTAAAGGCAACGCAATCAACGCCAACTTCAAAACCTCTAATTGCTACCGTGCCAATAGATCTCACATCTGCACTTACATGCCGTGCTGTTAAATTAACCTTATTAGTCGTAACAACCTCTCCTGAACTGGCCATGCTGCATAAGCGCGCCGCTAAATGAACCGTTGCACCAATTACATCATATTGCTGTCTTTGCCCGGCTTGGTTGGAATCGCCGATAAAGCCAGCTAACACCAATCCATCAGCCACACCAATGCCATATGGCAAGTTATGTTGATTTTCAGAGTGAGCCAATTCTAGCCCACACCTTAAAGACAAGTAAGATCTTCCCATTCCTCGAAAAATAGCCATTACGCCATCGCCTGTATATTTCACTACAGCGCCTTCGAACTGTTTAATGATCTTGGCTTGCATGCTAAGAGAGTGGTTTAACAGCTGAAAAAATTCACGCGGAGGCATGCGGGTAATGATTTCCGAAGAACGTCGTATATCGGTAAACAGCACTGTAGATTCAAACATTTCAGCTTCAGCGCTATAGGCATCAATCGAGGCGATTGCGCCTTCCGGCAAAAGGTTTGCCATGCGTGCGGCCCTGTTTTCTAGATGGCGTGAGACGTAATTATTTTTAATCAATGCATCTATAGCTGAAAAGAAACGTTCATCAGAAAGCGGTTTTTGTATAACTAGATCGATACTATCGGTTTGCTTAGCCCAGGCACTGACCGATTTCATGGCTGGTCCCGCCGAAACAATAGCCATCACTGCAGCCTGGGGCAAAAGGTCCTTAACGCTACTACAGTTGATTAAACTTTCAGGCTGGTCGAAGTGATAATTAAAAATAACCAAATCAGGCTTAGCGTCCACACTAAGCTGAGGCAAGTCTAAACTCGTACGTATGAGGGACAGGCTGGTAAAGCCGCGTTGCTTTAAGTCATCAAGCAACACTGAGGCGGTGTAATCGTCACTATCAATCAGTAGTATTTTCGTATTATTCATTGTCTAGCAATAGCTGGAATGTAAGGTAGGTACGAGCTAGTGACTGACGTAACCATTGAATAATTCAAAAATAATATAAATTATTTCTGTGAATACCAATTGAAGGAGAGTTTTTGATGGAGCTATATTAGTGTGTAAAACTGAATTTGGATGCTATAGATTAGTCTTCGGTTTGTTCTACTCTTGATATTCAAGATATGGTCCAACCATCGCGTTAATGTGGAAGTTAAGGCTTCTGTAATAGCCGCTTAAACAAATTAATACAAACAATTGCATGCTTAAGTCATAGATTAAAAGCATGGCCAAATTAAATTCACATTATTAGTTAAAGTAAGTTAAATGACACATTCCGTTAAACCAAAAACAGAATTCGATGCTAAAGAAAATAAGGATGTAAACAAATGGTATTACATTGTTGATTGTGATGGTCAGCAGGTGGGGGTTACTTATTCAAACGAAAATAAAGTTTTTGAAAAGTGTGATGAACTAAATAAAGAAGAAAAAGCCTCGGTCAACTCCTAAATATTAGGTTGTATTAATAATAATTTTTTTATTCTTTCAACTTCCCTTTGACGATCAGCTGCAACCTTACCAATATCCCATAGAGTGTTACTTTTTGGCTCCCACACCATGCCATTTGGGTTGCGTAATCCAGATGCAAATATTCTATGTGAACCAGTTTTTAAATCTACTTCCCATATTGCTGCTCGTTCTTTTTCATCATCCATACCATGTTCGGCAATGTCGCTATTAGATCCAACGGATACGTATAATTTACTGCCATCGGGGCTGGCAAGTAATTTTTTGGTCCATTGATGGTTTCTTCCTGATGGCAAGTCAATCACTTTAGTGGGGTTTGAGGTGATTTCTGTTTGACCTAGCACATAGGGGAATTTAATCACTTCATCTGCATTTGCCATAAAAAGTATCATTAATTAACGCCATACCAAATGGTGAGTTTTAATCTTTTAGAAATACATGCTGCTCATCAGCGATGCCATCATTATTAGTATCACGTAATAAAATAACTTTGTTGGGGCTTGGTACTGCCGCACCGCCTTTTGCCATTAACTTACCAGCAATCCAGGCTTTAAGGTTAAAGCTATCACTTTTTTCAGCATTGTTAGTTTCTGCGACTAATATGTCGCCATTGGCTAACTCATATAACCAACGCGGATGATCCAAGTGATTAGCAAAGGCTACAACTGTATTGCCTGCAGCTACTTTAGGTGTAGTATTTTCTGGCCAGCCAACTGCTTTAGCCACATGAATGTGGCAATCATTTTTTTATTCATTTGCGATAAGTTTGGCTTAGGGCCAAAACCAGACGAAGCTGGAAGTTTTGCTGTTTCTGAACAGCCAGCTAATCCTAGAAATACTATAAAAGTAACTAAGACTTTTGACATCACAATTTGCCCACCTCTTAATTACTTATCAACAATTCATAAGTTAGCTTTGAACTATGTTAAAGAATAGCAGTTTTGTCTTGTTTACGTAGGTATTATCTGACAGGTATTTTTTGAAAGTAATAGTATAAATCTGAGAAAAGATAAAGTTTTAAGGAATAAATTGCGTAGGGAATGTAATAAGTAAGCAATTACAATCGCGCATAAGAATCTTGCTTGTTTTTTCCAGGAAACTCTATTAAAGTTTCAACAAATCAAATGATTAACAAAACAATAAAATAATAAATAAGGCACAATCTGCACAATCTGCATTTCATTTCGGGGCTCCCAAGATCTGGGTCTACACTATTATCCGCCATATTGAGCCAGAATCCCCGATTCCATGCAGGCATGAGCGGACCTTTAGCGGGCATGGTGGGTTCCATGCTGACCGAAATGAGTGGCCGCAAT
>JBKJOT010000059.1:0-8138 GCA_046595335.1 Methylotenera sp. | reverse complement strand
CATCAAAAAGGCCGTGATGTGAAAGAACGTCAGTACCGCAATTTCGGTATGCCGCGCCCGGAAGGCTACCGCAAAGCCTTGCGTTTGTATCGCTTGGCAGAAAAATTCAATATCCCTATCATTACCCTGATTGATACTCCGGGTGCTTACCCAGGTATCGGAGCGGAAGAGCGCGGCCAGTCAGAAGCAATTGCACGTAATTTATACGTCATGGCTGAACTAAAAACCCCAATCATCGGCGTCATTATTGGTGAAGGTGGTTCAGGTGGTGCGTTAGCGTTAGGCGTAGTAGATAAACTCTTGATGCTGCAGTATGGTACTTATTCTGTAATTTCTCCTGAAGGTTGCGCCTCTATCCTTTACAAGAGTGCTGATAAAGCCTCTGTAGCAGCCGAGTCACTGGCGATTACTGCAGACCGCTTGAAAGTATTGGGCTTGGTTGACCGTATCGTTTCGGAACCTATGGGTGGTGCGCATCGCTCACCTGAGACCGTGATGAAAAGCCTGAGTGCAGCACTAAAAGAAGAGCTGCCAAAACTCAAAATTAAATCTGTTAAATCCTTATTGGTTAGCCGTTATGAGCGCTTAATGGGCTATGGTAAATTCAAAGAAGTTGCCGAAAAACAGGCTTAGTCGAAAATTAGGGCCTCAAAAATTGACACATAGTCCTGAAATGCTAATTTCAGGACATCCTCTGGCAATACAGCTTAATTCCTTCCTCACGCAACACCTCAAACCAAAAGCACGGCTTTTGCTTGCCTTAAGTGGCGGGCTTGACTCCTGTGTATTACTGCATTTGCTTGCTCAAGCAAGGCACATCTTATCTTTTAAAACCTTATCTTTTGATCTGCGAGCCATGCATATCCATCATGGTCTAAGCCCTAATGCTGACCTTTGGACAGACTACTCGGCAAAACTATGTGAAAAATTAGGGGTTCCATTTAAAGTAGCTCACGTAAACATTGATAAAAACACCAGCTTAGGAATCGAAGCTGAAGCCAGAATTCTGCGTTACCAGGCTTTATTCTCATATAAATGGAATGAGGCTCACGCTGATTATGTAGTCACAGCACATCACCAAGATGACCAGGCCGAAACCTTATTGCTGCAATTATTTCGAGGAGCAGGCATTAAAGGTCTATCTGCAATGGCCGCTGTAGATGACAGCAAACGTTTATTGCGCCCACTATTGAATACGCCACGGCAAGAATTGCTAAGTTACGCACAGGCGCATGGCATCACCTGGTGTGAAGACGAAAGTAATGACAATACGCATTATGAGCGCAACTTTGTACGTCATGAGCTTATGCCCATTTTAGAGGCACGCTACCCGACAGTGAAAACAGCTATAGCAAGAACGGCATTCCATGTCGCAGAAGCGAATGACTTGCTAAATGATTTGGCTAAAATGGATACAGAACCATTATTGCAAAAAAATAGTTTATGCCTGCATGGGTTACGTAATTTAGATAATAAGCGTGCAAAGAATAGCCTGCGATGGTGGTTTTCCCAGAACCAACTACTTATGCCAAGTGCGGAGCAATTGAACCAGGTAGTAAGCCAACTGTTGGATGCTAAACCCGATGCGAATCTTAGTATTCAATTACAAGGTAGTATCCCATTGCAAAGTCAGTCTCCAGACGGCCAAGTATCAGATGGCCAGCCTTCAGAAATTATTCGGCAGCAATATTTCTTATTAAGACGCTTTCAGAACAGAGCCTATTTAAGTTTGCAAGCGGCAAATATTCTGCCAGAAGCAACTTATGATTTAGTTTGGAATGGTGAGTCGGAACTTATTCTGCCTAATGGGAGCAGGCTTGAATTTAAGCAGGTAATAGGTGCTGGGTTAGCGCTAAAATTAGGCATTAATAAGTTGAGAATCACGAACCGCCAAGGCGGAGAGCGCTTCAAACCCGATACCGCAAGGCCAACCCGCACCCTTAAATACTTAATGCAAGAAGCGCATATACCGCCATGGCAACGTGAAAAAATGCCCTTGATTTATTGGCAGGATGCACTAGCTTGTGTGCCAGGTATAGGCATCGCGCATGAATTGCAAGCTAATGAAAGTGAGCTAGGCTGGCAAATCCTTTGGATCGAAAGTATCTGACCCTTAAGGTTATTTGCTTGGGGCTGTAGTGCTGCGTAGATAATCATCTTGCTTAGGTAAATTAAGCTGAGTAGGTAGCTTAAGTTCCTTGCTTGGATTTAATATGCCAATTGAATTGTCCGACTTAGCATCTGCTGTTAATCCTTCATAACTCGCATTTTTTGATACTGGATTGTAACTACATGCTTGACTACAGTAATTAGTTTCATTTCCTCTAGCCAGACAATCTTTTTGACAGGCAAGATCAATAATAGCAAAACTATTATTAGAAAATAACGATAGCACTATAAATAATGTTGCGTAAAATCTAATCACTATTGATACCTCAATCTAATTAAGACCGTAATATTCATTATTCAATTGTATAGTGTTTCGCCAATCAGTGATTAAAATACCTTTGTAAGAAGGGCCAAATGTTTTCGAGTATGATCGGTTGGCCTTTCAGATTTGGATGTAGCCCATCATCCTGGATCAATTCGCGTTTAGCGGCTACATTTTCCAGCATGAATGGCACCAGTGAAATTTTGTGTGTCTTACTTAACTGAGTATAAGTATCGCTGAAAGATTGACTATATTGAGGACCATAATTTGGCGGTATTCTCATGCCAAGCAACAGCACCTTTGCCCCGGTTTTTTTACTCTGCTCAATCATTGCTTTAAGATTGTCGGCCATGTTTTTAATGGGCAGCCCTCTTAAGCCGTCGTTTGCACCCAGCTCTAGTACTACAATAGTCGGCTTTGTTTTGTCCAATGTTGTACCAAACCTGCTTAAGCCGCCGCTGGTGGTTTCTCCACTGATACTGGCATTGATGACGGTGTAGGCGTAACGTTCGCTATCAATCTTTTTTTCAAGCAAGTGAACCCAGCCTTGCTGCTGTGCTAGGCCATATCCGGCAGATAAACTGTCACCATAGATGAGAATTACCGGCTTTGCTGCCCATACTTGCGGAGACCATGCAACAAAAACCACACTTAGCAGACTAATGAATATCTTTGATCTAGCGGTTACTATTGATCTAGCAGTAAAAAGTTTAATCGGTAAGCCTTTCAACATTAAAAATAAGCGGAACATGAATGCAAGATCCTTTGATTATCCAAGCACAAGATTTATTCTATGAAATTCACAGCAATGATAACGATATTCATATCTTACAAGGATTAAATATAGAGATTGCTACCGGAGAACAAATTGCGATTGTCGGCAGTTCCGGTTCCGGGAAATCCACTTTGTTAAGCCTGCTCGCTGGATTGGACGTGCCCACCAGCGGAATCGTTCAAATACAAGGTAGGGCATTCAGCAGCTTGGATGAAGATGGCAGGGCGCTGGAACGCAGCAGGTATATGGGCTTTGTATTTCAGTCATTTCAATTATTGCCTTCACTCACAGCGCTAGAAAATGTGATGCTGCCATTGCAGCTTAAAAATCATACCGATGCCAAAGCACTTAGCCTGGATGCGCTTGATAAGGTAGGATTAAGCCACCGTTTGCAGCATTATCCTAAGCAGCTTTCGGGCGGGGAGCAACAGCGCGTTGCTATTGCCCGTGCTTTTGCGACTCAACCTCTCATCTTATTTGCGGATGAGCCTACCGGCAATCTAGACAATGCTACCGGGCAAATGATTATTGAGCTGTTATTCAACATGAATACCGAAGCCGGAACCACCTTAGTATTAGTCACTCACGATGAACATCTAGCTAGCCGCTGCCATCGCCAGCTTAAGCTTGAAAATGGCATATTAAACGAACTGGGCCAAATATGAATCAAGTGGTTATGAACCAAGACCATATAAAGCCAGGTTTCATGCACATGGCTTTCATGAACTTCAAACTGGCGTGTTTACAAGCAGCCAGTTTATGGCGGGCTGGCGCATTGCGGGTAATGGTGTTTGCCTTAATATTAGCGGTGACGGCGATTACCGCAGTCGGCTTCTTTACCCAACGCGTAGGCTCAGCACTTAATCAGCAAGGCGGATTGCTTTTAGGCGGGGATGTCGCTATTACCGCCGATCATCCAGTGCCTGCGATCCTTGAAAAGAATGCCTTAGAGCAAGGTATGCAAACAGTTAAAACCTTTGAGTTCCCTAGCATGGTGATTAACGGCGAAATCAATCAATTAGCCGAGATCAAGGCAGTAGGCGATGGCTTTCCTTTGCGAGGCGATTTGACTATTGGCAATACTACATCTGATGCGGGTAAGGTAATTAAGTCGGGACCAAAAGTTGGCCAAGTGTGGATAGAGCCGCGGCTGGCACATGTATTGAATCTAAAAATTGGTGATGTTGTTACAGTCGGTGAAGCTACATTCCACGTAGCAGCCATCTTACAGCGTGAACCTTCGCGCGGAGGCGATATGTTCAGTTTTGCACCGCGCTTAATGATGAACGCAGCAGATTTGCGCTCTACTAAACTAATTCAGTATGGTAGCCGTGTGAAATACCAGCTGCTATTAGCAGCTGAACCGCAACAAATTGACAGGTATTTTGCCGAAACTAAAGCAAAGCTGGTACGAGGTGAGAAGATTGAAGACGTACGGAATGCGCGGCCGGAAATCAAAGCCGCTCTAGATAAAGCCCAGCAATTCCTAGGGCTATCTGCGATGGTTAGCGTCATTCTCGCCATGGTGGCCATGCTGCTTTCCAGCTTGCCTTATATCAAGCAAAGCCTGGATACATTTGCTTTAATGCGTTGCTTTGGTGCTACTAAAAGTACCGTGATACAAATATTAGCCTGGCAAACCATGCTGATCGCTTTTTTAAGCGCTTTGCTGGGCGGTCTGCTGGGATTTTTAGGTCAGTTGGGCCTTGCGAAAATGGCTGGTAGTTTATTTGTTGAAACATTGCCAACCGTGTCTGTGACCCCCGTTATTGTAGGAATCATCGCCAGTGTGGCGATGATGTTCGCCGTGGTGGTGCCTCATGCATGGCAAATGCGTAACTTATCTACCATGAATATATTACGCAGGGAAACGCTATTACAGCCTATTTCCGCACAGGCTAAATTCATGCCTGCAGCATTGGTCATGGGTATCATGATATTCTGGCAAGCACATGATATAAAAATCGCTTCATCGACTATCCTCGCCATTGTGGGCTTATGTGTGGTGATTGCCGGATTTTCATTTAGTTTGTTAAGTGTAGCGAATCGCCTGCTGCAAATCTCTCCGCAGTACCAGGTCATCAATTCAATTAGGCTTGGCGTACAAGGCATCAGGCGCCGTTTCGGCCTTTCTACCGTACAGATGATAGGGTTCAGCATGGGCTTGATGGTGCTCATGTTATTGGCTTTGATACGCCACGACCTGATTCGAAACTGGCAAGCTTCTTTACCCATTGATGCGCCGAACCGCTTTATTATCAATATACAGCCCGCGCAAATCAATAGCATTAACCAATTCTTTAAGCAGGCTCACATCAGTAACACTGCAATATTCCCTATGGTTCGGGGACGCTTGATTAGCCAGAATGGTCAGACTATTAACACGGTGGAATGGCCGGATGAACGTGCTAAGAAACTGGCGGAACGTGAATTCAATCTATCCTGGGCTGCGCAGATGCAAAGTGATAATAAATTACTGCAAGGCCGCTGGTGGAAGCCGGATGAGTATGGCAAGCCGTTTATATCTTTAGAGGAAGGGCTGGCAAAAACACTCAATATCAAATTGGGCGATAAGCTCAATTTTGATATTGCAGGTAATCCGCTGGAGGTTACTGTCACCAGCATCCGCAAAGTGGAATGGGATACCATGCGGGCCAATTTCTTTGCTGTAACGCCACCTGGCTTGTTGGATAATTATCCGGCTAATTACATCAGCAGTTTTCACTTACCCATCAATGCAGATGCGCCCTTAAATCAGTTGGTTAAAGATTACCCAAATATCACGGTGATTGATATTGCAGCACTCATGCAACAAGTACGCGGCATCATGCAAAAGATGAGTGATACCATTCAATACGTATTTATCTTCAGCTTAATAGCCGGTGTAGCGGTGCTATATGCATCTCTCGTAGCAACACGCGAGGAGCGGATTTCTGAAGCCACCTTAATGCGTGTCTTCGGCGCTTCCAGGCGCCAGGTCAGTATTGCTTATGTAGCTGAATTTACCTGCATAGGAGTCATTTCAGCCGTGGTAGCAAGCGTTGCCGCAAACCTATTGGCTTATTATGTAAGCGCTCAAATCCTGGATATCCCTTTTCAATTTAACATCGGTTTGGCAGCTATTATTTTGATTATCGCTGTAATTGTTATCCCGTTCTTTGCCTGGCTTGGTTTGCGAGGTTTTCTCAATGTACCGCCTCGGCAGCTTTTAAATAGCATTTGAGGGTGGTTGTAATAAACCAATATGGTGGCTGTATATAACCAATCATCGTATAATTATTTTGTAAATTAATTAATGAGAATTCTTTCTTGATTGATTTTATTCAATATTTTTTTCTTAATTGCTTATGGATTGATTTTTGCAATATAAATGCAATTGTTATCTACAAAATTTATCCAGGAATAACCAATGCAAAAATCATTACAACCAAAAATCATTGTTGCTGCCATTTTAGCGGCCTATGCTATACCAGCTTTGGCAGAAAACAGGGCTGAAGTCCTAGAAACTCAGGCGATTGAAGTCGTAGGTACTACACCCTTACCTAGTATTGGTACGCCCATCAGCCAAGTGCCCTCGAATGTGCAAACTGGTTCCTCTAAAGATATTAGCCAGCAAGAGTCCTTGAATTTATCGGAGTTTTTGGATAATAATCTAGGCTCTGTTAATACCGCAAATAGCGTTGCGAATCCTTACCAGGCTGACGTTTCGTTTAGGGGTTTCACTGCATCTCCATTACTAGGTACCCCTCAAGGCTTATCTGTTTATTTAGATGGAGTGCGTGTGAATGAAGCTTTTGGTGATGTAGTGAATTGGGACTTGATCCCTGCTAATGCAATTGCAAATATCAACCTCATCCCAGGCTCAAATCCATTATTCGGCCTTAATACTTTAGGCGGTGCCCTGGCGGTGCATACCAAAAGTGGTAGTGATTCCCCTGGGATAAAAATGACAGCATACGGTGGCTCATGGGCTCGCCGTGCATTTGAGTTTGAAGCGGGTGGGGAAGATAAAGATAAGAACCTGGATTATTTTGTAGCTGGCAATATCTTTAAAGAAAACGGCTGGCGCGAGCATTCACAAAGTGACGTTAAGCAAATCTTTGGCAAAGTGGGTTGGCAAGATGATAAAAGCGACCTGGATTTATCGGTAGCGTTAGCTGACACTTTTATGGAGGGTACGCAAGCAGTGCCATTATCTACATATAACAAGCCGGAAAAAGCCTATACCTATCCTGATTCTATTGGTAATCAATTAGCCATGATTACCTTGAAAGGCAGCCACTTCATTACGGATGACAAATTAATCGCATCTAATGTGTATTATCGTAAGAATCGTACTAAAGGCTTTAATAGTAATGCTGAGGATTTAGGCCCAGGTGATTCTGACAATATTTCAACATTAACAGACCAAGATGGTTTCGGTGCCGCTGTGCAATTCACTTTGTTAGGTGACTTAGCTGGGCATCAAAACCAGTTTACGGTTGGTACCAGTGCTGATTTCGGCCGCACAGACTTCAGTAGTGATTCACGAGATGCGACGGTTGTTGGCCATGAAACTGTAACTGATGATCCAACAGCACCGCCAACAGCATTTGTGCGACTCAAAACGCGCAATGATTATTATGGCTTATATGCCACAGATACATTCTCATTTACCGAGCAGCTTCACCTTACTTTATCGGGCCGTTATAACGTTGCAAAAATAAAGTTATCTGGTTTTACACATGATGACGATGCGCCAAGTTTCCCTATTCCACAATCCGTTGAAGCTTCATTAAATGGCGACCATACTTACACTCGCTTCAATCCTGCAATCGGTTTGAATTACAATCCAAGTAACACGCTTGGATTCTACGGTGGTTATAACGAAGGTATGCGTGCTGCTACGCCGGTTGAGCTTAGCTGTGCTGACGAAAACCGTCCATGCGCACT
>JBKJOT010000061.1:0-2676 GCA_046595335.1 Methylotenera sp. | reverse complement strand
TTCAATGGTGTCCGCAAGCATCAGAAGATTGAAGACCCTCGATATTTATACTGGGCAGATAAGTTGGGCCTACTCGTGTGGGAAGAAATGCCATCGGCTTATCGTTTTACGCGGACTGCCATTAGGCGGACCGTGAAAGAGTGGACTGAAGTGATAGAACGCGATTACAGTCACCCATGTGTGATTGTCTGGGTGCCGTTCAACGAATCCTGGGGCGTGCCGGAACTCACCTCGATCCGCGAACATAGACACGCGGTTGAAGCGCTATATCATTTGACACGTACGCTGGATGCTACACGCCCTGTGATTGGCAATGACGGCTGGGAAAGTAGTGCCACGGATATTATCGGCATCCATGATTACGATGCGAATCCTGACCAGCTGCGTAGCCGCTATGGCGTAGAAGCCAACACAGATATGCTGTTCGATCGCCGCCGTCCTGGTGGCCGCATACTCACACTAGATGGCTATCCACACCGCGGCCAGCCTATTATGCTGACGGAATTTGGCGGCATTGCTTATGCCAAATGCCCACAACCCGGCGTTACCCAAACCTGGGGGTATTCATCAGCCAAAGACGATACAGACTTCATGGCGCGTTGGCAAAGCTTGATGGAAGTCATTACCAGTTCCGCCTTGTTCAGCGGTTTCTGCTATACGCAATTTGCCGATACATTTCAAGAAGCCAATGGTCTGTTATGTGCAGACCGCACACCCAAGCTACCATTAGAGGACATTGCCGCCATTACCCGTTCTTCAAGAACGCATATTGGGGCAAGCGTATGATTCTAATATTTTGTAGAGTCATGAAAGATTGCTATGCATACGCTTAAATTGATCAAAAAAGATGGCCGGCAGTTATGGTTATATAGTCATGAACCGTTAGCAGAAGGCATGGTGGCCCCTACGCCTTTTGCTGAACCGCTCAATGCAAATCCGCATTTGCGCTGGCACCCCTTGCGTGGCGAATGGATTGCCTATGCAAGCTATCGGCAAGACCGCACTTTTTTACCGCCGCCTGAATATAATCCGTTGGCAGTAACTACTGATCCAGCGTTCCCAACCGAATTACCACAGGGCAATTGGCAGGTAGCGGTATTTGATAACCGGTTTCCTTCGTTGGCACTCGAAGCGCATAGCCCCCCAGAGAGTATCGTCCCGACACTTCCTGCTACTGGAAAATGCGAAGTCATCGTATTTACCCAAGATGCGCAATCTTCACTAGGAAGTTTGGCTCTGGACCAGATCGAGTTGTTGCTGGAGGTCTGGGGTATTCGTACCGACGAAATCGGCCAGCATCCTGAAATCCGTTACGTACTGCCTTTTGAAAACCGCGGTACAGCCATGGGTGTAACACTTAATCATCCGCATGGGCAAATTTACGCGTATCCGGTGGTTCCGCCAGTACCGGCACGCATGCAACTGCAAGCCAGAGAGTATTTTGCAGGACACGGTCGAGGTCCACTGGAAGACATGATTGAAAAGGAGTTACAAGACGACAAACGCATACTCTACCGGGGCGACCATGCGGTAGCTTTTGTACCTGCCTGTGCGCGTTATCCTTATGAAGTGTGGGTTGCGCCCATCAAAGCAACGCCTACATTTAATGCTTTAACTGAAGCCCAGCGAGTTGATCTGGCCAGGGCGCTTAAAACGGTGCTCATGAAATACGATGCGCTTTGGAATCGTCCCTTTCCATACCTCATGGCCTGGTATCAAGCCCCGACCGATGGGGAGCAACATCCTGAAGCGCATCTTCACGCAGAGTTTTATCCACCATACCGAACTGCTGAAAAACTTAAATATCTGGCTGGCACTGAATTGGCCGCCGGATTATTCGTGATGGACGCATTGCCAGAGGAAAAAGCACTGGAACTTCAAAAAGTCGTTGTCGATATAGATGGGAACTCACATGTTGATGAAAACCTTTGAAGAAATATACCATGCCTCGCCAACAGTCACGGCCGAAGCCCCAGGCAGAGTAAATTTACTAGGTGAACACACTGACTATAACGGCGGGTTTGTGCTGCCCACCGCCATTTCACAAAAGACCACTGTGCAAATGCGTCCAAACGGGCTGAAAGCGTTTCGCTTATACGCAGCTTCAATGAATAAAACCGTATCGTTCACTTTGGAAACCCCGCCCAAAAAACATTTCGCCGAATATGTATATGGTTGTCTGCATGAAGTAAGCGCATTGGGCGTTGAAATCCCGTTTTTGGATATTTATGTAAGTTCAAACGTGCCGATTGGCGTGGGCGTTTCTTCCAGCGCAGCATTGGAAGTGGCGACTTTACGTGCCTTACGGGACTTAATGACATTGTCGATTGAAGATATTACGATTGCAAAAATGGCCCAGCAGGCAGAAATTAAATATGCGGGTGTTAATTGCGGCATTATGGATCAAATGGCCTCCAGCTTGGCTGATACCGGGCATATGCTATTTATGGATACGCGCACGTTGGAGACTGAAGTGCTGCCGCTACCAGCCCGTGCAGAAATACTCGTCATCGATTCTGGCGTGACCCGAACACTGGCGGGGAGTAAGTACAATGAACGTCGGGCAGAGTGCATCCTTGCTGCAACCTTACTAGGTGTTAAAGAATTACGTGATGTGACTGACCCGGGAGCCGCAAATCAATTACCAGCGCCATTAAGAGGGCGAGCACGCCATGT
>JBKJOT010000115.1:0-22718 GCA_046595335.1 Methylotenera sp. | reverse complement strand
TAGCGATATTCTCAAGAAAACCGGTTTCCCCGCTAAGTCCTTAGAGCTTGAATTAACTGAAAGTATATTGATGCGTAGAGAAGCAGAATCAATCAAGAAACTTTACCAAATCAAAGAGTTAGGAATTTCCCTTGCTGTAGATGACTTTGGGGCTGGATATTCATCTTTGGCGTATTTAAGGCGCTTTCCACTGGATGTATTAAAAATCGACCGGTCATTTGTGGCAGATCTGGAAGACGATAAAGATGACCGTGCCATCACTGCTACTATTATTGCAATCGGCAGAACACTTAACCTGAAGGTCATTGCTGAAGGTGTAGAAACCGCTTCGCAACTCAGCTTCCTAGAATCGCATGGCTGCCATATGTACCAAGGCTTTTACGCCAGTCCACCTCTGGACCCAGAGTTACTCGAAGAATTTATTATGGAATATAAAGGTCATAACGTATTCGCATAGTCCTAATTGGACTAACGTCACGAGATTTTGAACAATAAAAAACCCAGCTGAGCTGGGTTTTTTATTGGGCTTTTATTTAAGCTTGGTGATTCAGCCTATTCTTTCAATGAACGTTTACGTTCATGTTCTAGCAAGTAACGCTTACGGATACGAATGGTTTTAGGCGTAATTTCCACCAATTCATCATCATCAATAAACTCTACTGCTGACTCTAAAGACAATGCGATTGGCGTAATTAAACGCACCGCTTCATCTGTTCCTGAGGAACGTACGTTAGTCAGTTGTTTACCTTTAATTGGGTTCACGATCAGATCATTATCACGACTGTGAATACCAATGATCATCCCTTCATAAAGCTTGTCGCCTGGCACAGCAAACATTTTGCCGCGATCTTGTAATTTCCATAAGGCGTAAGCAACAGCTTCACCATGTTCAGCAGAAATCAATACACCGTTACGGCGGCCTGGCATGTCTGGTTTAATCGGTGCATATTCGTCAAAAATATGTGCCATCAAGCCTGTGCCGCGGGTCATGGTGAGGAACTCACCTTGGAAACCAATTAAACCACGGGCTGGAATCTTGTATTCCAAACGTGTACGGCCATTACCATCAGATTCCATATTTTGCATTTCACCACGACGGCGGCCTAACTCTTCCATCACCACACCTTGGTTATCATCTTCCAAGTCCACCGTTAGGATTTCGTATGGTTCACATTTCACGCCATTGATCTCACGGTAAACTACTTTTGGCTTACCAACCGCTAACTCGAAACCTTCCCGGCGCATATTTTCTAAAAGAATCGTCAAATGCAACTCACCACGACCAGAAACACGGAACACATCCGTGTCTTCTGTTTCTTCTACACGTAAGGCTACGTTGACCAGTAATTCTTTAGTGAGGCGATCACGGATTTGGCGTGAAGTGATGAATTTACCCTCTGTACCAGCTAAAGGTGATGAGTTAACCATAAAGTCCATGGTCAATGTCGGCTCATCTACACCCATGACTTCCAAACCCACTGGATTTTCACGGTCAGCAATTGTGAAACCAATACCAATATTGTCTAGGCCGGAAATAATAATAATATCGCCAGCTTCAGCCTCTTCAACCGGCACGCGCTCTAGGCCGACAAAACCCAACACTTGGTTGATTTTGCCTTGACCCACTTGTTTATCTCCATTCATTATAGCTACAGCTTGGCCAGTCTTAATGCGGCCATTCACTACACGACCAACACCTAAGCGGCCAGTGTAAGTTGAGTAATCTAGTGCTGAAATTTGCATTTGTAGCGGTGCATCACTGTTGCCAGCAGGCGGTGCTACATGCTTCAAGATCGTTTCAAACAGTGGGCGCATGTTGTCAGAAGTATCTTTCATATCCAGCATGGCAAAGCCATTCAATGCTGATGCGTACACTACTGGAAAATCTAATTGCTCATCTGTTGCGCCTAAGTTAGCGAACAGGTCGAATGTATGGTTAATCACCCAGTCGGTACGCGCGCCTGGACGGTCTACCTTATTAATCACCACAATGGGTTTTAAACCTAAAGCTAAGGCTTTCTTAGTAACAAAACGCGTTTGCGGCATCGGGCCTTCTACAGCATCAACCAACAATACCACGCCATCTACCATGCCCAATACGCGCTCTACTTCACCACCAAAGTCCGCATGGCCTGGAGTGTCTACGATATTGATCTTCGTACCTTCATATATGACTGAGGTATTTTTAGCCAAAATAGTAATGCCGCGTTCTTTCTCTAAGTCATTAGAGTCCATCACACGCTCTGTCACGGCTTGATAAGCAGCGAAGGTACCGGATTGTTGTAAAAGTTTGTCCACCATCGTTGTTTTACCATGGTCAACGTGAGCGATAATTGCGATGTTTCTTAGATTGCGAGACACTTTGGTCATATTGTTAAAGCCAGTTCATTGGAAAGGCGGCGATTTTAACACACTAAACATGTAATTAATTTGATACCCGCAGTTTTAATTTGACATTCTTATATAAATGGTTATACTGCGCGCTTCATTCGCAACTTGTTATTTATAGAGTTGCTTGAATCATTGCCCTGACCCTACTGTTGCTCGTGAAGTTTTGAAGCAACTATCAAGAAATCGTAATATTGATTTTTACTGGTTAGCGGCTGTGCCCGTGCGCTAGTAAAGATAATATTAACCCGTTTAGTCTCTATATCTAATAGTTGAATTAAACAAAATATTCTCTCGCGTTTATATTGATTGTGTCCATACTCTTAAATTTTTAAGTCTATGTTCAACTGATATGCCCGTATTTGCTTAGCGCCCTTTTTGTTGACTTATTATTGGTTATCACTTTTTGGTGATAACTCAGAAAGGGACTATTTTGTCTTTTGCATCGTTAAACCTTGATCCAGCTATCCTCCGCGCTATTGAAGAGTCTGGCTACACCACCCCTACTGCTATCCAATCACAAGCTATTCCAGTTGTGACTGAAGGCCATGACCTCATGGCATCTGCCCAAACCGGTACTGGTAAAACCGCAGCATTCATGCTGCCAGCATTAAACCTATTAGCTACTCCACACGAATCTAAAAGCCGTGGCCCACGTATCTTGGTGTTAACACCAACACGCGAATTGGCTGCCCAAGTAAATGAAGCCGCCCGTAAATACGGTAAGTTCTTACGCGCCCGCACTGTGAGTATCGTTGGCGGCATGCCTTACCCGCTACAAAACAAATTACTGTCACAACCTTTAGATATCTTGGTTGCAACGCCTGGTCGTTTGCTAGATCACATGGAACGTGGCCGTATCGATCTATCACGTTTGCAAATGTTGATTCTTGATGAAGCTGACCGTATGTTGGACATGGGCTTCTTGCCTGATGTTGAGCGTATCTGCAGCCAATTAAGTGCTGAACGTCAAACACTATTGTTCTCAGCTACTTTAGATGGCGACATTGCACGAATTGCCAAACAAATCCTGAAAAACCCAAAAACAATTCAAGTCGCTGCACAGCGTGAAAAACATGCCAACATTGAGCAACGTTTGCACTATGTAGATGACATGACGCATAAAAACAAATTGCTTGAGCATTTGTTAATTGCCCCTGAAGTCAACCAAGTGATTATTTTCACATCCACTAAACGTCATGCTGACGTATTGGCTGAAGACTTATATGCTGCTGGTCACAAGACTGCTGCTTTGCATGGCGACATGACACAAGGTGCACGTAACCGCACATTGACTAAATTACGTCATGGTGATGTAAAAGTACTTGTAGCGACTGATGTTGCTGCTCGTGGTATTGACGTACACGGCATTACCCACGTAATCAATTACGACTTACCTAAATTCGCTGAAGACTATGTCCACCGTATTGGCCGTACAGGCCGTGCCGGTAATACTGGCATCGCTATTTCATTCGCTTCAAACATGGATAGACATATTCTTCGCAAAATCGAACAATTCACTGGCAATACCATGTTACCAGCAGTAGTTGAAGGCTTTGAGCCTAAACGTGCGATCAAGATGGATGGCCCTGGTGGCAGTCGTCGCGATGGTCATAAACCTGGTGGTCGCGGTGGTTTTAAACCACGTGATGACCGCGGTGGTTTTGGTAATCGCGATAACAACCGTGGCGATAGCCGTGGTGCTAGTCGTAATGAGTCTCGCAGCACCGATAGCCGTGAGCGTCCTAGTTTTAACCGTGATGCAGCACCACGTGAAGCTAATGGCAATTCAGGCAGGCCAGAATTTGCCCGTCCTGATTTCAACCGCTCAGAAAGACCAGCTGGCGATCGCCCACGTTCTTTTGGTGACCGTCCTAATTCTGGTGGTGACCGCAGCCGTAGCGAGCGTCCAAGCTCAAATGCAGCCGCGCCTAACCGCAGCTTTGGCGACAGCGTAGCTTTCGGTAAAAAACCTTATGCACGTGATGGTCAAGCTTCTGCTGGTCGCGGTGATAACCGTGGCAACCGTCCTGATGCTAACCGTGGCAATGATAACCGAGGTTCTGACAATCGTGTGTTAAGCGCACGTTATGAAGGCCGTAGCGACACACGTACTGACGCACCTCGTGCTGACCGTTCTTCTGCGCCTGCACGCCGTGACGGTGTGAAAGCTGACGCTGCTCGCCCACAAGGACGCAGCGACAGCCGTAGTGCTCCACGTAGTAACGCCGGTTCAAACAGTGGTGGCTTTGCCGGTGCTGGCACTAGTACACCACGTCGTCCACGTAGCTTTGTATAATTGAATGAGTATGACTAAACAAATGACCGATGTAGTTATTGATATCGCTAATATTGAGATTCCAAGTGTTGAAATCCCAAGTTTTGACACTTTGGGTTTAGCGCCTGAATTATTAAAAGCGCTCACTGAATCTGGCTATACCACGCCAACACCCATCCAAGCTCAGGCTATTCCTGTGGCTTTGGCAGGTGGCGACTTGATGGCAGGTGCACAAACCGGTACGGGTAAGACAGCAGCATTTGCCTTACCATTGCTGCAAAAGTTATTGCCACTTGCCAGCAATAGCGCATCTCCTGCCAAACATCCGGTACGCGCATTGATACTAACTCCAACGCGCGAACTGGCTATTCAGGTAGAAGAAAGTGTCAAAGTGTATGCGAAACATACGTCCCTGCGCTCTTTGGTGGTATATGGCGGTATAGATATTAAGACCCAGACACCACATTTGAAATCCGGTGTAGAAGTACTAGTCGCTACACCCGGTCGTTTGTTAGATCATATTGAACAAAAAACACTGCAGCTCAATCAGGTACAGATTTTGGTACTTGATGAGGCTGACAGGATGTTGGACATGGGCTTTATGCCTGATTTGAAACGTATTTTGGCATTGCTGCCAAAACAGCGGCAGAACTTGATGTTTTCTGCTACGTTTTCAAACGAGATTAAAAAGTTAGCGGATGAATTCTTAACAAAACCGCAGTTGATTGAAGTGGCACGCAGCAATGCGACCAACGATAACGTCACACAAAAAGTGTATCAGGTTGAGCAAGCTGATAAAGAAGCACTACTCACACAAATATTAAAAGTCGTTGACGCAAAACAAGTCATCGTCTTTACCAAGACCAAACTGACCGCTAGCCGCTTAAGCCGTAGTTTAGAGCGTGCTGGCGTTTCGGCCGACGCGATTCATGGTGACAAAACGCAGCAAGAACGTATTAAAGCACTTGATGCCTTTAAAGCTGGCAGTGTAACCGCCTTGATAGCGACTGATGTAGCAGCACGGGGTTTAGATATTACCGATTTGCCTATGGTCATTAATTACGAGATTCCAAGCGCGCCGGAAGATTATGTTCATCGCATTGGTCGTACCGGCCGTGCAGGCGCATCAGGCATTGCAATTTCATTTGTAAGTTCAGATGAAGAAAAGTATTTCATTGAGATCGAAAAACTCATCAAGCGCCAAATCCCAAAAGAGATCGTGGTCATTGAAAAGCATAGCACCCGGACAACCAGTGCTAGCCGTACAAAAACGAGTGAAAGCAAATCTCGTACTAGCGCTAGCCATCATGATGCTTCATCTAGCAAACATGGTGAAACAAAACGCATGTTGCCGAAGAAAAAACCAACTGACCCGTGGTTTGATAAGCCATATGAAGCAACGATTGTTCAAGAGAGCGCTAACATCAAATCCTCACAAGTCAATAAAAAACCTGTGGCTGTTTTGCTCGGTGGGTTGAGGATCAATAAATAATTGGTTTCCAGGCCAATTAGCTTTCGAGCCAATTAACTACTGCAGCAATTAATGGTTACGCATAAAATCTGCGACGCCGTATAGTTGCTCTGCTAGTTTTGTCATCAGTTGATCGTCGTAGCCCAACTGTTGCATGGCTTGTATCATGCAGTACATCCATTGGTCGCGAGCGGATTCATCAATCGCAAATGGCATATGCCGTTTGCGCAAAAAGGGATGGCCGTAGCGTTCAATATAAAGCTGCGGACCACCTGTCCAGCCCGTCAGGAACATGAATAGCTTCTCACGTGCAGGGGTCAAATCCGCCGGATGCATAGCGCGAATGGGCTTGGCTTTTGGGTCACTGTCCATCACATCGTAAAAGGTTTCTACCAGTTTACGTATATTCTCAATGCCATTCTCAGCACCACCGAGCAGATCAAAAAATGTGCGCTTACTACTACCCGCCTCTTCCACTTTATTTAGCATTTAAATCAAACGACTTTAGGCTTGACTAAACTGGCTGCAAGTTTCGCTCGTGACCTGGCTTCCGTTACATCTTCACCAGTCGCCAGTGCCACGCCCATTCGCCTGCGCATATATGATTCAGGCTTGCCGAACAAGCGGATGTCGCTATTTGGCACTGCTAACGCTTTTTCTATATCATCATATGCTAAATTTAGAGACTCATGGCCGCCATATATCACCGCACTAGCCGCTGCATCGCGCAAGCTTACATCGACAGGTAATCCGAGAATTGCACGTGCATGGAGGTCAAACTCGCTAAAGCGCTGGCTCGCCATCGTCACCATACCGGTGTCATGCGGACGTGGACTCACTTCCGAGAACCAAACTTTATCTTGCTTCACGAACAGTTCTACGCCAAACAAACCTAAGCCGCCTAAACTATCGGTTACAGCCTTTGCAATGCGTTTAGATTCTTGCAACGCGGCAGCAGTCATAGCTTGCGGTTGCCAGCTTTCTACATAATCACCTTTCTCCTGCACATGACCAATCGGTTCACAGAAATAAGTCTCGGTGTCACCCTGCGTATTTTTGGCACGTACAGTAAGTAAGGTAATTTCGTAATCCAAATCAATCTGACCTTCCACAATCACTACACCTTGGTTCACCCGGCCACCGCTCGCGGCATAATCCCACGCCGTTTTGACTTCAGAGGTTTGTGTGATGCGAGACTGTCCTTTGCCGGATGATGACATGGTCGGTTTGATGAAACATGGGTAACCAATACCTGCATCAATCGCAGATCGTAATTCAGCTTCACTTTTGGCAAATGCATAAGGTGAAGTAGGCAATCCCAGCTCTTCAGCAGCTAACCTACGAATACCTTCGCGGTTCATTGTCAATTGCACGGCTCTTACGGTGGGGATGACGGTGGCGATACCGGCGGCTTCAATATCTGCCAAGGTGCTGGTGTTAAGCGCCTCAATTTCCGGGACTATAAGGTGTGGTTTCTCTTGCGCAATCAAATTGCGAAGCGCTTGATCATTGGTCATATCAATCACATGCGAACGATGTGCAACTTGATGACCAGGCGCATTTTTATAGCGATCTACAGCAATCACTTCGACCCCTAAACGCTGTAACGCGATGATGACTTCTTTACCGAGCTCACCGCTACCTAGCAGCATAACGCGAGTGGAATTAGAGCTTAGAGGGGTACCGATTTGCATGGAATTCTTCCGATTTCAGATAGGTGAAATCATACCATGTGGCTATTTTTCAGTCATTTTTGAAATGATCGCATTTTTAATGAAATTGGTTTTACATCATCGAGGAAAACCCATTTATGATGATATCTTGCCTACAAAACCATGAGTAACAGCATATTGTATGAGTTTTGAATTGTTCTCTATCCCCATCTTTTCCATCAATCGAATTTTGTGGGCGCTCACGGTTTTGTTGCTAAGAAAAAGATCTGTAGCTACATCGTTAACACTTTGCCCATTAACCAATTTAAGGAAAACTTGCAACTCTCTATCAGTCAAGTTCTCATGCGGTAAAACAGGTTTTTTCTCATTACTCGCAAACGCCAATTGCTCAGCAAGGCCATGAGAAATACTGCGCCCTCCTTTTGCTACCTTCCTTACCGCTGCTAGCAGTATCTCCGGATCACTATCCTTGGTGATATATCCCAAGGCACCAGCATCTAATTTACGACGCGCAATCCGAGGTTCGTTATGCATCGTCAACACTAATATTGGCAATTTTGGATAGGAGAGGAGTATTTCTTTGATTAAACTTGCACCCCTGGGATCAGGCATTTCCACATCCAGTATTAATACATCTATACTTACTTTCTTCAACGCTTCTAGCACTTCTTTGCCATTGGAAGCTTCAGCGATCACGTGTATATCATTGGTCATGGCGAAAAGCTGCTTTAATCCCTCTCGCATTAACACATGATCATCGGCGAGCATCAGGCGAATAGTCACATTCCCTCCGTCACTTCATTATTTGGGATAGATATGCGCAATAAAGTACCGTGCTCAATCTCACTAAAAATCTTTAACTCTCCGGACATCATACGTACCCGCTCATACATACCTATAAGTCCTAATGATTTCTTTGTATTTTTTGCATTTGGATTAAAGCCTTTGCCATTATCTTGTATCTCAAGTACAAACAGTGGAGGTATCAATTCCTTTTTAAGCGTGATAGTCACTTCTGTACCCTCAGAATGGCGTGTTACATTTGTTAAAGACTCTTGAGCAATGCGGAATAGCTCAATGATCAGATTCTCATCCATTGGAGCATCTTGGTGATCTGCATACAATTTACAAGCGATACCAGTATGCCGACAAAACTCATCTACTAAATTTTCCAATGCCTGAATAAGTCCTGAGTCCAAAACTACAGGACGTAAGCTAGTAGCACAATTCCTAACTACTTTTATAGATGCATCCACGACTCCAGTCACATCAGCAATATGATCAGGGAGCTGTTTAATATCGCTTAACTGAAGTGGAAGAAGTTGTATTTTTAAGCGTAGATGTGTCAGTAGCTGTCCCAGCTCATCATGAATCTCACGCGCGATTCGCTTACGCTCGTCTTCTAAGGTGCGTTCGCGCACCACGGCCCATTCAACAATCAATGATCTGGATTGATCCAAATTTCGCTCCGTCTCCTTAAGCGCGGTAATATTGCGACCAAAAGCCAATACACCAACCACCTGTCCATGATCATCTCGTTCAGCAACCAAATGTGTATCAAGACTCAGGAGGTTTCCATTCGTATCTGTCCACTCCAATAACACCCTATCAGAAATACCGGTTTCCATGACCGATTGCAGGTGTGCTTTATATTCGTATGATGACAAATTATTGGGCGACCAAAGTCCGTCTAGGCCTTTATTAATCAATTGCTCATGTAAAAAACCTGTATTCCTGATATAGGCCTGATTAACAAACACTCTTTTGAGTTCACGGTCATAGCGGACAATGATGTCTGGTGTACTTTCTGCAAGCACCTTATATTCCATGTCTTTTTTCGCTACTTCTTTATGTAGCTTAATTTGCTCACTAATGTCACGCGCATATCCAACCGTACCTATCATCTCGCCATTAATCGTGACAGGAGACTTAAAAGTTTCAGCCCAGTGCATCATGCCATTACTGCGTTTAATAGGTTCATGCACTGTTTTAGGGATTCCGGTATGAAGAACTTCTTGATCATCCTCAATATACCCAGCCGCCTGTGCAGGAAAGTAATCATAGTCAGTTTTTCCTTCCATAGCATATACAGAATCCTCGCCAGCCACCTTCGCAAAAGCATCGTTACACGCGAGAAAACGACTTTCTTTATCTTTCATCCATACCATAAAGGGGAAAGTGTCTAACAATGCTCTTAAGTAGTGTTCCTGTTTTATAATTTCCTGGTTTTTTTTCTGTTCAAAGTAATCTAGATCACGACCAGTCGTGAGCGCTCCCATGACTCGACCATCCGAATCCTTTATGGCCCATACATGAATTAAATCGTGTATGGCTCGGCCATATTGAGGTTGTATATCCGTTAATAACAACTTCTGAGGTTCGCCGGTTTTTAATACGGTTTGTACTGCCGCTTTGAATGGGCCCAAGCTGTGGCCAGCTGTTATACCAGCATATAGCTGCTCGTATATTTCTATCGTTTTAGGAATGTCTAGCGTTTGGAAGAGAGTGGGATTAAGGTAAATTGGCTCACCCGATGCGGAATAAATCGCGACATTATCTAAAGAGTCTTCAAACAACATTTGAAATATTGGTAATAAATCGGTGAGGGACGTACCTTTAAATTGGAAAGGTACACGCGACTCTTCTGAATCAATATTTATCAATTTAAGCCTCTCTCATTCTCAATAATGGGAAAGTATTGATCTTCCACTTTGAGACTTTTTGGTATTTATTATGTTATCGATAGCATATACCTCCTAATAAAATACAACATCTGTATTTTCTGTTTATTAAGGATAATTTTCTCGTACCTAATATTAAGGATTTCCTCATCATTACAAAGGATTTCCTAATACATAAATAGAATTTCCTAATATCTTCATGCCATAAGTCTCATTACAATCAAAATCATCAAAATGATAGCCAGTCTGAAAATGTTCGCAATTCGTCATAATAAAAATAATCAACCTTGTTTAAGAATGTTTTTCACAAAGATGGTAGAGGAGTGCTATGGCAACCGATAACCAGATACTAATAATACCTGTTGGCCTTCCTGATTTAGAAGTTCGTCTATTAACGAGCATGTTTTTACTCACCAAATCAAGACAGCGCAACTATGCATTTGCAGATAATGGTCCAGACGAAGCTGACATTCTAATGGTGAATGCCGACTTGGAAGCTGCAGTGGAGCGTGGGCAAAAAATTCAGTCTGAAAATCCAAAAAAAATAATTGTCTATGTAAGCCAAAACCCTGCGTTAGACTCTCAGCGCTATCATTTGCAACGCCGATTAACTGTTTCCAAAGTCCTGCAATTGTTGGATCAAATTGCATTCACTGAACTCTACATGGTCGCTAGCGTATCTATTGGAGAAGTAAGTGACACCTCTCATCGGTTGGAAAAACAACTTTTGGATGAAACTAATCTGCACAACACACTGGCAAAACCACGGGCGATTGTTAGTGGGGGTCGTCGAACGAAAAAAGTCCTGGTTGTTGATGATAGCCCCACTATACGTAGGCAAATTGAACTGGGTTTATTACCGTACCGTGTTGACATAGAGTTCGCAGAAACCGGCGAACAGGCTTTGAAATTTATTGCTCTACAAGCAACTAGTAACCAAACCTATGATCTGGTTTTTCTTGATGTGGTGCTTCCTGGCACCGATGGCTACGAAGTATGTAAAAGTATTAAGCGACAGCCGCACACAAAGAAAACGCCTGTCGTCATGATGACAAGCAAATCTTCACCATTTGATCGTGTAAGAGGCGCATTAGCAGGATGTGACGCTTATCTAACCAAGCCTGTGGAAATCACAACTTTCCAGGACATATTACAAAAATATCTGACATCCCCTTCTAAACGGACTGATATTAATCATGAATTAGTTAAGCGAGCTTACCCCGCCTTCTCTAATTCAACGGAATCGTTCTAATCAATCACATAAAGGAATAAAAATGGTACAAAAAGCACTCGTTGTCGATGACTCTCCTGCCGAACTGGCTAACATCAAATCCATACTGTCGGACGCGGGTTGTCTGGTTGTGGTTGCATCTTCAGGTAAAGAAGCCGTAGAAAAAGCGAAAGCGGAAAAACCTTCTGTAATATTTCTGGATATTGTCATGCCGGACATGGATGGCTACGAAGCCTGTCGCCTATTATCAGAAGATCCACTTACTAAAGGTATCCCAGTTGTCTTTGTGACGAGCAAGAACCAAAAAGCCGATGTGGTCTGGGGTCAGATGCAAGGTGCTAAAGGCCATGTTACCAAGCCTTTTACGCCAGATCAGATTATTGACCAACTCAAAGCAATCGCTTAAGTAAGTACGGTGAGTGCTATGAATATGCTTGTTAACGAATCCATTACTAATGCCCCTGTTGAAGAGGCCTTGCCATTAAGTGCCGCTTTAAACCGCTTTGTACCGCCTCCTGGGGCGCTTTTTGAAGCAACTGAAGCTAAGGAATGGACGCGTTACGGCTACCAAGTTGGAACAATTAATCTGCTGATTGGTTTAACCACAGGCAGCGAAATAATCCCAATGGAGGTACTCACCCCTATTCCAAATACGCCCAGCTACTTGCGAGGCATACTTAATTTACGCAGCAACCTAGTACCCGTATTCGACATGAAGCTATTGCTAGAACTAGACAATCAAGACCTAGACCATCAAGACTTAGCTGACCAAGAACAACTAAATGAACAAAAAGATAAGCCTATGGTGCTTATTCTGGATAAAGGCGATAAAGCAATCGGCATTATTGTGGATGGTTTTCCACAAGCCTTGCTTGGCTTACAAAGACTGCAACGCTTACCACAGCTACCCAATAAGTTGGAAGGATGCGTCTCTACAGGCTACATGAAAGAAGAAAGCTTATGGCTTGAGTTCGACCATGAGGCCTTCTTTAGTACGCTGGTGGCTGCAAATACTGAATAAACCAGCCCACCCCAAACGAAACCAAATATCGTTAATAATAAATAATAGAATCCAAATAACCCCCAGTTAAAACCGTATTGCAAGATAACCAGCCAGATAACCAGTTAGGGAAGTGAAGTCATGAATATCATTCGTTATGAAAACAAGCTGCAAGGCATCCTTAGTAAGCTTCGTGTAGGGCGCCGTTTAGCGATCTCCGTGGTAGTACTTGTATTCCCATTAACCATTCTAGGTTATGTATACGTCCAATCCAAAATTGAGGCAGCCCAAACGGCAAAACATGAAAAAGATGGTGCAGACTATCTCAAACCGCTGGATCAGTTCATGCGACATACCGCGGAACATCGGGGCTTGAGTAATCTGTACTTAAAAGGTAACCAATCTATTCTGCCCAAGATACGTGAAGTCGAAGAAAAGGTCCAAAAAGATTTAACGGACCTAGAAGCGAAAAACAGCCTTGTCGATGCACAACTCAAAGCGAAAGAAAAAACTGCGGCAATCAAATCTGCGTGGTCCACGCTCAGGAACGAAGTTACATATCTTGCTCCTGAAGACAGTTTCTCCCGTCATACGGCTTTGATTAAACAAGCGTTGGAACTTAATAACAACATTACCAAATCCTCAATTCTGATTGCTGATACCACGCCTGAAACCTGGTACCTAATGGATGCCACAGCGCTACATGGTGCGATACTTGCCGAAAAAATAGGTGTATTACGGGGATTTGCAACGGGTTTAATTCAAAAGGGGTCTGCTGAGCCATCCGAACAAATCACTATCGCTACTCAAATAGCCAGCGTGAACGAAGAGTTCGAGGCGGTTAAGCGCTCCCTAAGTAGTGTATATATCTATGCACCCAATTTGAATGCCGAAATCAATCCAAAAGTATCCTCCACAGAAATCAAGCTTCGCACATTCTTGAGTTATGCAGAAGCATTATCCCGTGGCGAAACGCTAACGATTACGCCGCCAGAGTTTTTCGCATTGGGCACTGCCGCATTGGATGAGCAGAACCGACTGCGAGATACCTCTATTGGAGTTTTCCATCACTTGTTAAACGATATAGTGGCAAAGCATGTTTTCGCTGAGTGGCTGGCTATCTTATTGATTGTAGGCATCGTGCTTCTCGCATTGCTGACTGCGTTCGTAACCGTACGCTCGGTAACTAACCCAGTAGGCCTCCTCACAGGTGTGGTAGATCAATTAGCCAAAGGCGATAACGACGCGCGAGCGAATATGGATACCCCAGATGAGATCGGTACATTAGCCCGCCAGTTTGACACTATGATGGATGAGCGTCAGGCTGTTCAAGAAGCGATTCAAAAGGAAAATAACCAGCTAAACGATTCGATTCTGGCACTATTGCAGGCTGTGGCGCAGCTTGCCCGTAGAGACTTGACGGTTAAAATGCCTGTGACCGAGGATGTGACCGGTACGCTGTCTGACGCGCTTAATTTACTTTCCAGCGAAACCGCGAAAGTGTTGCAGGATGTATCCAACATTTCCGCCGACGTAACGTCGGCATCGCTAAAAGTGCAACAGCAGTCTGATGCCGTGATGATCGTAGCCGCGAACGAACAACGCGAAGTAGAACTCACCGCAACCTCTCTGGCCGCAGCAGCACAGGCGATGGATAACATCTCTGAACTCGCTAAAATTTGTAACACCGCAGCAGATAATGCGATTGAATCCACTGCAATTGCGCTACAAACGGTAAACGGCACGGTTGGCGGTATTAATAGTATTCGCGACACGATCCGCGAAACTGAAAAGCGAATTAAACGTCTAGGCGAACGTTCACAAGAAATTTCAGGCGTGGTGAGCTTAATTAATAGTATTGCAGAACGTACCCATATTCTGGCGCTAAACGCATCTATGCATGCGGCATCTGCTGGTGAAGCGGGTCGAGGCTTTGCGGTGGTTGCAGATGAAGTTCAGCGTCTAGCCGAAAACTCACGTCAAGCAACAGCGCAAATCGCCACCATGGTGAACAACATTCAAAGTGAAACGTCGGAAACGGTGACAACCATGAATACGGCTATTTCGCAGGTGGTTGAGGGTAGCAAGCTGGCAGAACAGGCCGGGGAGCAAATGAAGCGCACCCAAGAAACAACGGCGACACTGGTAGCTTCAGTACAGAAAATTGCCCATAGCTCACAAGAGCAGGCAAAAGCAAGTAATGAACTGCTGACTCGTGCCAAAGCGATTCAAACGAGTAGCCAGGAAACCAGTACCAAGCTTGCAGAGCAAACGACTGATACCAATAACCTCGTGGAATACGCAAAGAGCTTATTGGGTGCAGTGCGTTTGTTCAAATTGCCTGCTTAGTTTAGATGTTTGCTATTGGTAATATAGGGGAAAAGAATTGGCGCGTCCGTCTAAAACAAAACAAAACAAATCTATAAGTCACACGGACTCTCCAGAGCATATCGTATTGGCTGAGGTTGGAGAATTAGTAATAGATGCGAAAAGCCACATAGAGATAGAAAGCTACAGCCTTAATCATGTTGCTTTGGAGGTCGGCTCTCAACACCTGTCTTATTCAAATCAGGAACATCCAGCTATCGCTGATACAGCAATAGCTGAGTTGTCCCTAGTAAGTACGTTTGAAAATCTGGATGATGCAAGAAGTATGGATAATGAAGCCTTCATAGCAACCGAAGTATGGATAAACCAAGAGATAGCCTCTACTGAGCCAGTATTTAATCCTGCCCAGATCCTCTGTCATGCCTTAGTTGAGCTTGAGGATATTTGTGCGTTACTACAGGGTTTACATGGTGAAATACCTGATACTGAGTATTTATTAGTCAGTTATATTGAACAATTATCCATTGTTACTACCAGTGCCACAACTATTGGTTTGCAAGGTCTTAAGCAAGCAAGCTTTATTTTCGAGGAGCTGCTTAGCAAAGAAGAAAGTAAAAACCTGAGTTCAGAAAGCGAAAAGCTCATGTTGCTTGAGCTATGGCCGATGCTGGCAAAGAGTTATCTCGACTCCTTGAGTAATCCTGATGCTGCCGAAGCACTGATAGCGTTTTTACAATCCCCAGCATGGCAGCCAGCCATTGCTGAAAATGAATTACAGTTACTTAAGGATGTATTGCTTGCCGATCATCAAGCGGCTTCTTTACTCAATAAGCTACAAACAAATATCGAACCACAAGTAACTATAGGTGGGGGAACCTCCACCTTACAAGATTTAGACCTAGGCCATGTAAATCTAGACGCTACCGCGCCACCGCCATGGATTGACTTAGCAGAAACCAACTTGCCCACCATTACACAAAGTACTAGCGAGCCTAATCTTGAAAACGCAAATTTTGCAGACCCCAATTTTGCAAACATTAGCCCTGATGACAGTGAACTGATACAGCTACTACGTGATGAACTGGCTAATAGTGCGAACCTGATGGTACAAATGCTACCTGCGCTAATGGCAGCCGATATTGAAGATGGTGTGGATAATGAAGCCAATGCTGAAATCCGCACGCAAATATTAAGCGATTATCTCGAGCATGTAGAACGCCTGATGTTAGCCTCTGAGGCCATGGGGCTTGCAGGATTGCAGCAAGTTTTTGCACATGTGCAATCCAACTTCCTTGTTGCCATGCAAACTCAAGTGATGTCAGCAACTGTTGGCCAGTTGCTAGAAACAACACTACATCTTGCGCTTGACTACTTATTTGCAATCAACGACATGTCATGCTGCGCCCTGCTGGCTATTCATCTTGAGGATATTAGCTGGCCTCAACCCATGTCTGCCGAGAATGCGTTCTTGCTAACAGCGCTACTTTCCAAGCCTACGCTAGAAAATATTGATGATGAGTCTATGCCACGACAACGCCAAGCGATGCTTGATGACGTTTCAATGGCAGTTCCTGAAGATATCAATTTAGATTTGTTGAATGCCCTTTTACAAGAATTACCAATACAAATAGGCGCATTTACTGGTGCCGTGCAACGCATTGCCGCTGGCAAAGGCGCATTGATTGACTTGGAAGATGCTAAACGAGCCGCGCATACATTGAAGGGCGCAGCCAATACCGTAGGCGTGCGCGGCATTGCCAACCTGACTCATCATCTTGAAGATATCCTCATTGCATTAGCCAAGCAAGGAGTGATGCCAAACCGCGCATTGGCAGCGGTCATGCTAAATGCTGGCGACTGCCTTGAAACCATGACTGAGGCCTTATTGGGCATGGGAGCAGAGCCAGAAGATGCGCTACAAGTTTTTCAGGATGTACTGGATTGGGCCAATCGCATTGACCATGAAGGCGTATCTGAAACAGACGTAAAGTTGAATAGCTCTTATCTTGCTAATAATGATCTAGCTAATAGTGATGTTGCTACCAGTTACACTACCGCCGAAGTAACGCTTGATGATAACGAAGACTCAAGCCTTGCCACACAAGCGGCAACCCCTATGCTTAGGGTACCTGCCAGTGTGGTAGACGAAGTGCTCAGGCTTTCTGGTGAAATGATCATTTCCAACGGCCAGTTGCAAGAACGGCTGAGACAGGCAAGAAAGCAAAGTAAGATTGTTAACAATCAGCACGTTTTGTTTCAGCAGCTTACCGCCGAACTGGAAAACCTCGTAGATATACGCGGCGCTTCTGCCCGACTGCATGGCAGCGGCAACCAGACAGATTTTGATCCGCTAGAGTTTGAACACTACAGCGAGCTTCACACCATTACCGGTCGCTTGCTCAAAGCTGCCGCCGAAGGCCGTGAAATGTCGGCAGAGTCCGAAGCTACCCTGCTTGGATTAAATGAGGTGTTAGAAGGACAACATCGCTTACATATCGAGAGCCAGAATGCCGTCATGCGTACCCGTATGGTGGGGGTCAACACCATATTCTCTCGCTTGCAACGCAGCGTCAGACAAACCTGCCGCCTGCTTGATAAGCAGGTTGAGCTTAAGCTTACTGGCGCACAAACATTCGTAGATAGTAATGTGTTGAGTAATTTGGTGGACCCGCTGATGCATGTGCTACGCAATGCGATTGATCATGGCATTGAATCTGAACATGTACGCCGCCAGCATGGAAAAAATCCTGTAGGTCGCATCGACTTATCGTTCGGTCGTGAAGGCAATTATCTCGTTGTGCGTTGCAAGGATGATGGCGCGGGACTGAACCTGGACGCTATCAAGGCCACGGCATTAGCACAGACTATGATTAGCGCTGACGACATACTCACTGATGAAGAAATGGGTCGCCTGATTCTAGCACCAGGATTCTCCACTAGAAATGAAGCGACGCAGGTTTCCGGACGTGGTATCGGTATGGACGTGGTGTATAGCCATGTACTGGAGATGAAAGGCTCGCTTAATCTACGTACAGAGCAAGGTCGTGGCCTTAACGTTGAGCTGCGCATTCCCGCTACACTGATTTCTACACATGGCTTACTAGTACGCCTACGCGATAAATTGCTGGCAGTATCAAGCCGTGGTGTTGAAGACATTCATTACATCGCTCCCTATCAGATCAAGCTGGTGGGTAATGGCTACACTTACCACTCACAAGGTCAGGTTTATGAGGTCATTAATCTTGATGTTCTGCTCAACATGCCTGTAGACCGACGCCAACAGCATCGCTCTGGCTTCCCTGCCCTTATTGTTAGGCTGGATTCAGGTGCATTGCGAGTCATCTTAGTACAAGAAGTAACAGATAGCCGAGACTTGGTAGTGAAAAGCCTAGGGCGTTATGTTCCCAAGGCAAAAGGCGTCATTGGCGCCACCATTCTGGATGATGGCAGTGTTGCGCCTGTATTAGATATGCCAGAACTACTGCGAAACCTGGGACGTTTTGAACAGAGTCGTTTTGAACATAACGATCAGGATCAAGCTTTCACCGCAAAGCGTCAACAAGGCAAAGGTATAAGTAAGCGTCTCGCATTGGTCATCGACGACTCTCTGACCGCTCGCCGTGCGGCCGAAAGTGTGATGCGTAATGCTGGCTATGAAGTGCATACCGCAATGGATGGCGTGGAAGCCATTAATATAATGGGTAAGAATGTCCCAGATATTATCTTGGTGGACATGGAAATGCCGCGCATGAATGGCTTGGAATTTACCGCACATATCAGAGCACAGGAAAGCACGAGTAAAGTGCCTGTCATCATGATTAGCTCCCGCTCTACTGAGAAACACCGTCAGCAGGCAGACGTTGCGGGTGTAAATCTTTATCTGACCAAACCCTTTAATAATGATCTTCTTGTTCAACAAGTGGTGGCATTATGCAAATAACAGCGCTTCAAACTCCGAACATGCCCCCGCATTCAGCGGTTGAGGTTGAGGTTGAACGTTATGCCTTAATCAAGCTGGGCAGTTTAAATTTGATGTTATTGCAGGATAGTATTCGAACGCTGGAATCGATTGCTGACTTAGAACTCAATGCGCCACCCGAAAACGGCATAGGCTGGATTAATTTCCAAGGAAGTGCGTGGCCAGTTTATTGCCTGACCGAAGACCTTCGCATTTCCGATGCTTTGCCTGAAGCATATCGCATTTGTGCATTATTGAGTATTGAAAACGGTTTTATAGGCTTTGTGTGCAATGAAGTGCTACTGATGCCAAAAAATGAGATCAAACCTCAACCAGTACCTCTTAGCATGGTATCTACACACTCCACTATTACTGCCTTGGTATATTATGAGGAAAGCATGGCTTGCCTAACTAGCCCACAGCTATTAACAGATTACTTAGCTTTACAAGCTTCAGGAGTCAGTCATATCAAGGCTAACAAAGGTCGTTATGGCGGATACTAAAGCATGGCTATTACAGTTTGATTCACAATACCAGGCAGCAGTAGGACAACGCGAACTATTGCATCTGGATCAGTCAATGTCACGTTATGCCGTTCCCCTTGCACCTGCGTATTGTCGTGAGGTCATTTACTGGCAGGGGCGCCCCATTCCCTTGATCGATATTACGATATGGTTAGAATCTCTGGGGAAATCCAAGGGGAAGCCCCAGGGTAAGTCAGATGCTGCTACGGAAAAAAATAAATACATAGGTATCGTAGGTTACCAAACCAAGCAAGGTGAAGCACCTCAGTTTGGCGCAATCTGGCTTACTAAACCACCCAGCCTAGTGATTGTAAGCGACAATCAAGCTTGTAGCCTGTCCAAAGCTGGTAGGGAGTGGTCGCCTCTTGCCACGGCCTGCTTTAACCATGTGGGTGATGCTAATGAAGTCGCCGTTCCTGTACTGGATCTAATGCGAATTTTTGGTCCGAATAAAGGTGAAGCTCATACATCACTAAAAAGCCCTGCACTCGCATTAACAGCGTAAAGGTGGCTCTACAAAATTTCAGCCTGAAAGCTGATCCTCAGAATTAATGAGAACTAGTGTTTTATTTGGTGTTTATCCATGCGATAGCGCATGGTCATGCGGGTGATTCCAAGCTTACGCGCAGCTTCAGACACATTGTTTTTAGCCTCAGTGAGCGCTTGTAGCAAGATGGTCTTTTCTGCTTCATCCAACTTGGTTTGTGAGTTTACAGAAAGGTTTGCTAATTGCGTTGCCTGCTGCATGGGTAATGCTAGGTCGGCATCACTTATGTAGCCATTATGACTAAGCAGCATGGCACGACTCACTTGGTGCTTTAATTCCCTTACATTTCCTGGCCAGGAATATCTTTCAATCATGCTGATTGCTGCAGCTGAAAAAGTCGGGGCCGTTAAATTATAGCGACGTGAGGTCTGGGCGGCAAAATGCCGGGCCAGTAGCATGTCGTCATGTTCTCGCTCCCTTAATGGCGGCATAATTATACTCATCACATTTAAGCGGTAATAGAGATCTTGCCGGAAAAGACCATTTAATGCCATTTCATGTAAATCTCGATTAGTGGCGGCAATGAAGCGAGCAGGCACAGGACGCTCTTTGGTAGAGCCTAAACGCCTCACCACTCGGCGCTCTAATACATTGAGTAACTTTGCTTGTAATCCTAGGGGTAGCTCTCCGATTTCGTCGAGGAATAAGGTTCCGTCTTCAGCTGCTTCTATTAAGCCCGGCCGAGTTGATAATGCTCCGGTAAAAGCGCCTTTTTCATGTCCGAATAGCTCACTTTCAATCAGATCTGCCGGCAATGAAGCGCAATCTATATGCACGAAAGGTTTATTACTATTAGCACAGGAAAGATGCAGTAAACGCGCTGCCACATCCTTACCTGTTCCTGTTTCGCCACTTATCATCACGGTGGGTGGCACAGTATCGCTAGCAACCAATTGCGCAATACGCTTAATTTGCAGCCTAACGGTTTGCATGGCAAGGCTATCGCCTAACAGCTCAACGCCCTCGGTCGCATGCGCGTTACGCTGACGTGAGTAAACTAAACTATTAGTTTGTATTGTCGCGGCTTCTGCTTTTTGAATGGAAAGCAGCAGTTCTTCAAGGTCTATTGGTTTTTTAAGGTAATCAATCGCACCTTGCTTCATCGCATTCACCGCGTCGCTAATCTCGCCGTGGGCAGTCATGACGATAACCGCCGCATTTTTTGCTACAAATTCAGTCAGTAAATCTAGACCATTGCCATCGGGCAAGCGCATATCGAGCAATACGATATCGGGTACAAATTGTTTTAGGATAGTCCTGGCATCTTGCAAAGATTCTACATGCTCACATTCGTACCCGGCTTGCTGCAAACGGCGCATAACCGCCCTGGCAAACATGGCCTCATCTTCGACGATCAACAACTTGGATTTTTGTTTTATCATCGAGATGGCATCACTGGCTAATTGGGCTAATTGCAAATCGATTTCCTAGTCATTATCCACGGCAGCAGATGCGGTTTTATTGCGTCCGAACTCGTAAGTTAGCCCTACCCAAGCTGCGCGCGGCGCGGCGGGAGAACGGAATTGCTCCGGTGTCTGCGCATTGAATATATTTTCCCCAAGTACGCCGAAAGTGGCATATTTGTTATCAAACACATTATTCACCTTAGCGAATAGCTTCCAATTGTTGGTCAGGCTATAGTGAGTGTCCAAGTGCACCACGCCATAGCCAGGCACTTTTCCATTCACATCTTGGTTATTTTCATCGCCGCGAGCATACTGGCCTGTAGCTAGCACAAGGTTAGTACCGACATTCCATGTGGGGGTGACATCGTAAGCCATACGTAATTTTAGGGTTTGACGTGCAATGCCAGGAATTCGATCACCCTTAGTCACTTGAATCTGTCCACTAGCATCTGTAGTACTATTTGCAGGTGAACCCACGATAAAGTCAGATTGATAGGTCGCATCTACAAAACCATAGTTAGCCGCTAAAGTGAGGCGATCAAACTTACCGTTCAGGCCCAATTCAACACCTCTACGACGTGTATCACCTACGTTTTTAAAGTAACCGAATCCAGTAGTATTACTGGCAATGAACTGGATGTCATCGGTATTTTGCGTGTTGTATAGACCTACATTCCAGCTGACCTTATCTGCCAGTTTACCGCGCACGCCGCCTTCATAAGTCTTAGCAACTACTTTATTCAGATGTGGATCTGCGGCGAAAGCATTAGGTAGTGCGCATGGACGGTTTTCGTCAGCACAGCTAAGCTCAACCGGCGTAGCAGCACGCATACCTTCGTTATAACCACCGTAGAACCCAAGCGTTTTGCTAGGGTTGTAATTTAAACCAATCGCAGGGTTGAACCGGGTATAAGTATGGTCACCATTTAATGAAGCTTCAACAGATTGTGGAATAGGGAAACTTGGCGCATCGTCATCATGCGTAAAACCAGATAACTTTATTTTTGCAACGTTATAACGGCCTGATAAAGTAAGGTGAAGCTGCTCGGTAAACGAGAATGTATCTGTCGCATATAAGCCATAATAGTCATTGCGCGTTTTGAGTCTCACAAATGCTGTTGGCGACGCTGTTGGATCATCAGTTACAGTTTCATGGCCAACAACCGTCGCATCTCGTGAATCACTACTGAAGTCTGTGCGGCCGAAATCAGCACTGGTACCAACCGTAAACTG
>JBKJOT010000091.1:0-3796 GCA_046595335.1 Methylotenera sp. | reverse complement strand
TATTGAATATTCAGATTACGCAGATTTCGAAGGTAAACAATTGCCCAATAAAATCTACATGCGCAGCCCTAAAGTGAATATTAAATTGATCGTCGAGAATAGAATCCCTTAGCATTTCTGCTTCAGAATTTACTCCAACATCAAACGTCTGCATTAAAACTACTGCATTGAAATTAGCACCGTCGTTCTATAATGACGCCTATGCAAGTTTCTCAAATACAGAACATCCTGGCACAAGGCTTTCAGAAATTTTTAGCGCCCGCTAAGGTCAATTTGTTTTTGCATATCGTCGGTCAACGTGCTGATGGCTATCATCTATTACAGACGGTTTTCCGCCTGCTGGATTTTTATGATCACATTTACCTGAAGCCAACAGATAACGGCATCATCAAGCGCGTTAATGAAGTAGCAAACGTACCGGAAGCTCACGATCTATGCGTACGTGCCGCCAAGCTTATGCAGCAGCATACCCATTGCAAACTGGGCGTTGAGATGTTGGTTGAAAAGCACATTCCCATGGGTGGTGGTTTAGGCGGTGGCAGCTCTGACGCTGCTACAGTTTTGATGGCGCTGAACAAATTATGGAACCTCAATCTAAGCCGTGAAGAATTAATCACGCTAGGCTCGCAATTAGGTGCCGATGTGCCATTTTTCATTTTCGGAACAAACGCTTGGGCTGAAGGCGTGGGCGAGCAATTGCAGACCATAGTCCTGAAGCCAGCTTATTATGTGGTGTTGAATCCCATGGTGCATGTGTCAACCGCACAAATATTTGCCAATAAGCAATTGACAAAGAATGCGATTCCTAAGACAATGTCGGGCTTTTCAGGGATGGCTAATTCAGCAACTGGCAATGTCAGTTCTGGGTACATCAACCACCTGGAAAACATTGTCTGTCAAGATTATCCGCCAGTACAAAATTGCCTGCTGTGGTTAAAACAATTTGGTGATGCAAGAATGAGCGGCTCGGGTGCTTCAGTATTTTTAGAGGTAGTCAGCGAGCAAGTTGCGATGGAAATATTCAGCAAGAAGCCGCATGAATTTGATGGTTTTGTTGCAAAAGGGTTAGATCAGCACCCTATCCAATAACATGGATTAAACTGGTTAAATATTGGGGAGTCGCCAAGCTGGTTAAGGCACCGGATTTTGATTCCGGCATGCGAAGGTTCGAATCCTTCCTCCCCAGCCAAGAATTCATAATGCAGGTAAATTCCTGCATGAAATAGCAAGCGTGTAGATTATTGATTTACGCGCTTTTATTTTTTAGTTTTAGCTTACGCATAAAAACGTAAGTTGCGATCGCAACCAGCACATAGGGAAATCAAATGGGGTCTACCGCCAACATGATGGTCTTTACAGGCAATGCCAACCCGGTTCTCGCACAAGAAGTAGCGAGCCATTTGGGTATAGAACTGGGCCGTGCGGATGTTGGCCGATTCAGCGATGGCGAAGTCATGGTAGAACTGCTGGAAAACGTGCGTGGCCGCGATGTGTTTGTACTGCAATCCACCAGCCACCCAACCAATGACAGCTTGATGGAAGTCATGGTAATGGTTGATGCGCTGCGTCGTTCATCCGCTGCACGTATCACAGCTGCGATTCCGTATTTTGGTTACTCACGTCAAGACCGCCGTCCGCGTTCTGCGCGTGTTGCGATTACCGCTAAAGTAGTAGCGAACATGTTGACCGGCGTAGGCGTGAACCGCTTGCTGACGATGGATTTGCACTCTGACCAGATTCAAGGTTTCTTTGATATTCCGGTGGATAATATTTACGCAACACCGATTCTGCTCGCTGATTTATGGCGCCAGAATCATGAGAATTTAGTAGTGGTTTCACCAGATGTAGGCGGTGTAGTTCGTGCCCGTGCTTGTGCTAAACAGTTGAATTCAGACTTGGCGATTATTGATAAACGTCGTCCTAAAGCCAATGTGGCTAAAGTCATGAACATCATTGGCGATGTGGCTGGCCGTACTTGCGTGATCATGGATGACATGGTCGATACGGCAAATACTTTATGCGAAGCTGCTGCCGCGTTGAAAAAACATGGCGCAGTTAAAGTGCTGGCGTATGCGACTCACCCGGTATTGTCTGGTGGCGCAGCAGAGCGAATTATGGCTTCTGAACTGGATGAGTTGGTTGTAACCAACACCATTCCATTAGGCGCAGATTCAATCGCTTGCAGCAAGATTCGCCAATTGAGCGCGGCTGAATTATTAGCTGAAACGATTCGTCGTATCAGCTGTGAAGATTCAGTATCTTCACTCTTTATGGATTAAGTTTTTAACCCTGTTTTCTGGTCGCGGAAGACAGATTCTAGTGTAGTAAGGCCTCAAAAGCCTGTAGTAAACGAGCAGTAAAAAATTAGGAGCAGTAACATGTCTATCGAAATTAATGCAGTAAAACGTGACGTTAAAGGTACGGGTGCGAGCCGCCGTCTACGTCGTGCTGGCAACGTGCCAGGTGTGGTATACGGTGCAGGTAAAGAGGCCGTCACTATTGAGTTTTCACATAAAGAGTTGTTCTTGCAATTCCGCCACGAAGCATTCCATGCTTCTATCCTAAGCTTGAACCTGGATGGCAAAAAAGAGAACGTATTATTGCGTGACTACCAAATGCACCCAGTACGTAACACTATTCAGCACGTCGATTTCCAGCGCGTAAGTGCGACTGAGAAAATCCACGTTAAAGTGCCATTCCACTTTATCAACGCTGATGTAGCGCCTGGTGTGAAATTGGGCGGCGGTATCGTTGCTCACATCATGACTGAAGCTGATGTAAGCTGCTTGGCAAAAGATTTACCAGAGTTCATTGAAGTTGATTTGGCTACTTTGGAAATGGGTGATGCTGTGCACTTGTCACAACTCAAATTGCCAAAAGGTGTTGAGTTCGTACAATTAGCGCATGACAATGATGCTACTGTAGCCTCTATCGCTAAAACACGCGGTAGCGTAGCTGATGACGCAGCAGATGCTGCAACTTCAGCGGATGCAGCTGAAGCATCAGCGGCAGCTGCGGCAACACCAGAAGCTTAAGTTTAATTGCATGAAAAACAACGCGCGCTTTCAACAAAGTGCGCGTTTTTTATTTAATAAAATAGTCGACTAAAATAGCATTCATGAGCGGCATTAAATTACTGGTAGGTTTAGGTAACCCTGGCGATAAATATCAAGCCACGCGCCATAACGCCGGCTTTTGGTGGGTAGATCAACTCGCTGCTAGCACTAATAGTAAACTTGCGCTTGATGCGAAAATGTTCGGCCATATTGCCAAGCTAAACCCGTATGCAGATACCTGGCTACTTAAACCGACGACGTTTATGAACGCAAGCGGCAAAGCCGTTGCAGCATTAGCTAATTACTACAAGATATTGCCTGAGCAAATCTTAGTCATTCATGATGAATTGGATTTACCGCCAGACACTGTAAAGCTTAAAAAAGGCGGCGGCCATGGCGGTCATAATGGCTTAAAAGACATTGCCGCTGCACTCGGCACTGTAGATTTCTGGCGTTTGCGTTTAGGAATCGGCCACCCCGGCGACCGTAATGAAGTCATTAACTTTGTATTAAAAGCCCCGCTAAAAGATGAGAAAACGGCTATCGAACAATGTATTGATAAAAGCATAGAAGTAGTACCGCAGTTACTTAAAGGTGACTTTGAAGATGCAATGTTAAAATTGCATACCAAATAGTTTTCGCTACTTAGCGCTGCTTTTTCCAATCAAATTTGACGTCAGAACAAGGCGTAAAGGATGAAGAAATGAAGGCAGTACATTAAGTACGACGAATCGATGAAG
>JBKJOT010000054.1:0-7191 GCA_046595335.1 Methylotenera sp. | reverse complement strand
AACATTAGTTGTATTTAAACTGACATTGGCATTGTTAGCGCCCGTGGCTGTAAGATTGACGCTATTGGTACTGAGCGTAGTAATTTGTGTACCTGTTCCGGCATAAGCGGTATTGCCAAGATAGGTTGAACTGCCAAGATTGAATGTTTCATTTATCGGTGCAGAATCACCCACATATTGGAAATAGCGGGAGCAATTGCAACTTTCTCTGGAGCGGAAGAAGGCAGTTTCTGACGTTGACCAACTTGATCGGGTGCCAAGCGTTTCCTGATTATTCAGATTAGTCACATTATTGATCGTTGCTACATTTAGATTCAAATTGCCTAGCGCTTCTATCGTAGCGCTATTGTTATTAAGCGTGGTTGTTTGTGCCGTGCCCATTGCTACGGTTGCCTGATGAGAGGCGTCAAGAGCTCCGCCGATTGCCATATCTCCCGCACTAAATAACAGGGCATGCTCGCGGTTGGTAATGCTGCTGGCTTTGCTTGAATCAATGGTACTGCCGCCTCGGCGGTAGTGCCGTTCGATTTGCAGATGGAGGCGGTGGGACTTTTGCATGATGGTTTTATTGTGAAGTGTTGGGCTTCACGGGTTCAGCCCAACCTACGTTATCCTAGGTTACGCTTGCTTAGCGTTTTAATTTTGTAGCGGATGTTGGAAAGCATGTTGGTAACTCCCTAAAAAATTAAATTGGACATTATTATCACCAATCTTAATATCAAAAAAGATGATGTCCTCCAGAACATATATGCAACTTAATTTGTGTCCTGCTGGATATCCAGTTCAATAAGTACACCAGCTAATCCTTTCAACTCAATTTTTTCATTAAGCGATAGTACCTTTTCAAATGTCTGGTTTGCCTTGGTTTCCCCTATGATGGCTACAACATTGGGTACGCTCATTGAATGTATTGATGACATTCCAGAAGACGATGACATTGTCGTTGTAAGCGCACGCCCCATTTCTGAATGCAGAACACCCGATATTTTGATTGTTTTATTATTAATATTTTGGGTGGTAAATTCCAAATCAGTCTTCACGATTGCGTGTTTACATTTAGCCTTGGCTTGGTTGCACGCTATTGCATAAGTAAGTGGGAATTTAACGATATGAACATCATTACCAATTAAATTAAGTATATCCACTTCTGTAGTTCGAGGATGATCAGTAGACAGATCATCTTGTGCACCGTAAAAATGCGCATGATACTTGATGGGTAGGGTTTCTTTTGTTGATACTGATTGCATAGCGCATGCCGAAATACAAGATATTGCAATCAATAAAGTAATGATTTTCATATTTAGCCAATCGAGATTGTTTGTTTTTTTGCACCTTTAAGGTATATATGGCAACTCTTAAAGGTGGAGCCTGTTCGTTGGGTTAATTTTTAATTTAGACCTGTTTCAGCTAAAAAGCGATAAAAGCATTCATTAACAATCGTTTCAGCGTTCATATCTACAGCCTTATAGTTTTCCGCTTTCCATTTTTCAAGCGGCATTTTGTCTTTACCTGAACTGGCGCAGTTCACGGTCTTAAGCGCTTGCAATTTGCCTTCTTTTTGCTCTAGCACGCTAACTTGCAGGTGATAGTTCAAGGCGTAATCTTGGCTCGTTAGGAAAGAAACATAACCTAACTCCCATAAAGGTGTGTTCACGGATATAGATAGCTCGCGATTGCTTGGGGTTGATGTTTCTGTTTTAGTTATGAGGTAGTCAGAAAGCTTTTTTGCAAGGGCCAAGTCAGCCCCTTTGCCTCCTGATACTACATAACTATTCGGTAAAGCTTGTTGTAAATTTTGATTAAAAGATTGCATGATCTGCATATTGGCTTGCATTTGTTGTGCATTGACTGCACCACCGCCACTGCCAACAGCACTGGAAATGACTGCTCCCACCACAAACTTACCAACGGCTTGTGCTTTTGTTTTTTCTGAAAGTTGTGCGGGTTTAGCAATTGGTGCAACAGCAACATGGCCGTTCAGCACGGCTTCTCTCAATGCATTTTTTGGTGTGACGGGCTTGGTGGAACAGGCAGACATTGCAACTGCAAGCAAAGTTGATAGTACAAAGGTCAAAGTTGGTTTTTGCATCTTTAGTTAATTCCTGAGAGTGGTTAATAAAAAAATAATGATTGGGTAAAGCTGTTTAATTTGAATCAATCACTGCACCTTTAAAGGAGGATGTTGCTAGCAAATTGATATCAAAGCCTTGCTTGTTTGATAGAGCCTTTCCAAAGATTGACAACATTTAGTCTCTAATTTTTTTACACCATAAGAACTCACCTGTATGGTAATTAAGTTCAAAATAGAATTTACAGCCAAAGACATCTGCTATATGGGCAGTTACCCCAAACTTGCCTTTTTCACCAGTTTCAGGGTTATCGTAAGGCTCGCTAATATTCTCGAAACAAGTGGGAGGCTGGCTAGCCGTAGGATGAATTGCACCTGTCATTTCCCAGGGAACAGTAAGTCGCATACGCTCTTTACCATAAGCATCTAGGAGAAGACAGTTGTCGGGTTTCCATTCTGATTCAAAACAGATGAAACCAGATGCGTCGGGAAGTTCTCGCCAAAAGCCTGTACTAGGTGAAGTGAACTCAACCCCATCAACCATCCAAGAGTATTTCGTAACTGGTCCGAAGATATCGCTTCCCGTTACTGGATCTTTCCACGCCAGTAATTCGGAACGCAGAACTAAGTTTCCACGATTGTTGTAGATGGTAAATAGTGTAATTTTTTCGCTCATTGTGGTAAAAACCTTCGAATCAATGGGCTCAGACTGACCCCATTGATTTTGCTGACCTTATTTTTGGTCTTTCTTCCGTTCGGCAATTTCAGAATTTACCCGCTCATCTGCAAGTTTCTTGATTTTTCTTTTTTTGATTAATCGCATGACACCGACAATTAAAGCGAAATAACTGAAGCCAATTAGTAAAAACATATACAACTTCCCAAACTTGCTGATGGGGAGTACAAAAGATACTGCAAGCAGAGATGTTACAAATACAAACCACGAAAATATTCCGAGCCAGCCATCGTTCTTGAAGCAAGAATTTACCCAGTTATCCAACGTTCTAAGTATATTCATCATTTACCGCCTAACTTACTCTCAGAAACCGGTGTTTCAATAAGAGAGCTGGAACTAGACACTGCGGATCCTAATCCATTAGAAATTAAGAAGCTTTTATCAAATCTCTTAAAAATTTCCATTAATTGCTTCCTTGACTATCTGGAATCTCTATAAAGGAACCCAAATCTGTGACAACTCCGCTTATACTGCACCTCCATAGCAAGTGGCAATCCAATTATTACTTTTTGTTTACTCTTCGATACCAAATTACAAACTCTCTAAACCAGAGTACGAAACTTATCCACATCGCAGCAAACAAAACGAAGTAACATATTCTTTCAAAGCTTATAGATTTAGATTGACTAACAGAAAAAGGTACCCCATGAAATACAAAAGCTATAAAAGGCGCTAAAACATATACTGCTAAAGGAACTAAAATAAATAAGCCTATTAAATACATCAAAAATGTCGCAATAAAAAAATTTCTCAACTTTTTTGGTAATGTATGCTGTAAGCGGTGGCCTTTTTGCATGATGTTTTTATTAGGTATTGGGCTTCACAAGTTCAGCACCAACCTACGTTAGACGAGGCTACGCGGGCTAAAGATTATGTGGGCTATCAAGTTGACAGTTACCTTTCCAAATCACTTCATCATATTCCCACTTGAACATTCTTGATAATTTTTGAGTAATTTCATCAACGCTACCACCTTCACAGCTATCCACATATTTAAGGATTTTATTTTTTATTTGCATATAGTCATACTCTAATAGTATGAGAGTATGTCGTCCCCAAATGCTTATACCCTGTGAGTCACAATATCTTTGAAGGTATTCAGGATTGCAGACAGTTAAATAATAAATACCTACGCCCTCTAACCCCTCATAGCTAATATTAATTTCAATATCTATTGAGAAACAATGAGGCAACACTGGAATATAAGTTTCCAAATCATGATCAACTGACCAAACTGCTTTTACTATTGCTTTCATGGTTTTACCACCAAATGACTATTAGAAATATTTACCCATTTTCCGGTTGCTGTGTCAAAACTCCTCCCCACAAAATTTGCTTGCATACCTGTTGGATTAAATTCCACAGGGGCTGTGCCTGAACCCATTGCGATGTTGCCTGCAACTGCAGATACCAGCCTTGTATCTTGAGCGGCTATATTTACTAAATTTTCGCGAACTAGCTGATTTACCAATCCAGTAGCTCTGCGATAGAAAACATTACTATTTTCCTGTGTCAGGATCTTTTACATCATTTAAAGTCGAGTTTTCTACATTCACGTGAGTATAGATATAACCAGCTTTCTTCAGGAGAGTTAAAAAGTTCTTATCATATTGGTATCTACGAATATCATCATTAAACCCATCAAGGCGGTTAGGAAGCTTTAACTTTGCACCATAATTTATGAGTAGGCTCGCAATCTCAGTATTTCCATTGGAAAATGCGTGAAACAACGGTGATATATCAGATGAGCTGGAAAAGTTGGGATCAGCTCCATTTTCCAATAAAAACTTAACTGCGTCTATGTGGCCTCCGTTAATGGCATCTTCAAGAGGTGACGTCTCGTCTTTTCCAGCTAATGAGTTTACTTCCGCACCATTAGCAATTAAATCTCGCATTTTTTCGACATTCCCAACTACTGCCGCATATCCTAAGTCGTAATTCAATTTAGATGAACAACCTGTGGCTACACAGACAGAAAAAAATATTATATAAAAATACTTCATATTATTTTTTATCAAACGTACTAAGCAAGTTGCGTAATGCAGGAGATATAACACCATACTGCGGTAACTTAATTTGTACCGCATTAGGGATGCTTTTAGCCATCAATGATACTGTTGATGGTGTTAGTAATGTTCCTGGTGTGGTAAAAAAAGCAATCTGTTCGTCGGTAAGCACTTTTCCTGCGTCCATAATTGCAATGGAATGGTCAGCACAATTGTTAATTACAATATTCTCAAAATCATTACCAGTTAATGTAGAGTTTGTAAATTGTGCAACATAATTTTGCATCTGTTTATCTTGTTCAGGCGTTGTTGGAATAAAAGTAATTACTTGATCTCGTAGCCTAGATTGTTCATCAATATATTGAGAAGTGGATTCTCCGAGCGGGGTATCATTTCCAAAGCTATACATTCCTAAACCTGTAAGTGCTATTGCAGAGTGTCCAAGGAAGTTTATAGAGTCTGGCTTCTTTACGCCATAGATATTAAGTAACGCATTGTTCTCCGTCTCAATCGTCACCGCCGTATTCGCTACCGCGGCATCCCCACCTGCCGCGGCAGTAATGCCCGTGACTAAAGTAGTAATCAAGTTAAGCCTAGCTTCTTTTTCAGAATCAGTGAGGTTTTGGGAATTAGTGCCTTCTACGCTATCTAGTAGTTTGTTGATCACAACACCTGAACTGGCAGCAAGGGCTGCTGTACCACAATCACCTCCCGTGGCGGCAGCGCCGGCACAAGCAAGTACTGCATGTAAGGCAGTGTGAGCCGTGCTGCCTTCACCACCGACTAAATCGGCAATGGCTTTGATTTGTTGAGCGCCCAAGCTTTGAATGGCAGTGACCGTAGCCGCTTGAATTAAGCTACTACCGCTACCTGTGGCATTACCACTAAAGGCTGCTGTAAGTGCAGTCAGCGCGACTCTACCGTTACCACCCATAGACCATGTTTGATTGTCCGCAATCACTTGTCCGGCTTGTTGGATGACGCTGATGTCTTGCTGATCTTCAGGTTTTTTTAGCTCGTTCTCTATGGCTTTTTTTGCCGCATCGCTTTCTTTTGCCCGATTATTTAAGAATGTTCCTACTTGGGTAGTAAATGCACCGATTATTTCAAAGCCAGCATTGATATTCGCCTTAGTCTCTTCAGTAAAAATTGGTGCGATGGTATTGGCCAGATTATTGCCTTGGCTATCCACCGCAACCGCAGTGGTATTACCGTTCGCATCGGTACTAATTTGACTGTGTACATCATTATTAAGAAGGGCGACTGTCGTTGCGGCATTCGTGCCGGTCAACGCAGTTTGTGCGCTATTGTTAGTAATGGTGACAGTACCGGCACTAATACCACTTACTGTAGTACTACTTGCATCGTCACTTGCACTCAAAGCGGATGGTAAGCTCGCTGAGAAACCACCCAAACTCGGCAAAGTAGTTCCGGGCACTTGTGCACCGCCTGTTTGGGTTTTGCCACCTTGGTCTACTCCAACACCGTTACCGCTGGCGCTGTAACCAACACCAAGGCTCATGCTGCTAGCTTTGTATTCAGCCTTGTTTTCAATGTTAGATACGGTCAGGGTTTCAGTTGTCAGGCTATTTTTGTTATTCTGAATGGCTTGTTCACTACTCGCTATCACTGCACCGGTGAGGTTGGTATTGCCAGCCACATCCACTTGATACCCACCATCACCTGTCATAATGCCTGCTTGTTCATTGACACTGGTGTAGTTGGATTTGATGTTGCTATTACCTACATTCACGCTACCGCTAGAAGAACCATAACAGAATGGCGGAATACATAAGCTTACACTCACACCGAAGTTGTTTTGTTTGTCTTTGTACTGATTAGTATCTTGCAGGCTTTGAATGTTAAGGTTGCCAGTGCCTGAAGTCCCTACATCAGCAATGACTTGATTGCCAACGACTTGGCTGCCAATCAGGTTGGTGTCGGTGCCACTTTTTAGCGTGACGCTATCACCTGTGTTGTTGCCGCTCAAGATTTGGGTTTCCGTCCAGGTAGTATCGTTACCTGCAGCTTTACCCTTGCTACCGCTAACACCAGCATTGAGGGTGAAGCCATTGCTGCTACCTCCTAACGAGAAGCCAATGCCAAGACTAGCTGAGCTGCCTTTGTTCTTACTATCAAGGGTGTCCACGTTTTGTGCGGCAACGAGGTTGATTTGGTCATCTGCTTTGAGGGTCACGTCATCGGCGGCTTTAACCGTGCTGCCAATTACATTAATGTCAGAGTCTTTGCCGGCTCCAGTTGCGGTGATGTTAATGTCACCACCCGCAGTCACATGACTGCTTGCTGCCGAAGTGCTAGTTTGCGAGCTTGAACTGCTGCTCTTGGAAGAGCCGATGGAGATACTGATGTTGATACCGCCT
>JBKJOT010000009.1:0-30876 GCA_046595335.1 Methylotenera sp. | reverse complement strand
ACAGATACTTAAATAGTGAGAAATTTTAGGTGCAGATTATTAGCTTAAATTTTGCAAATGGCTGAATAAACGTCATTTTACGCACAAAAACGGCGATTAGGAACAATTCCGCGCATTATCTGTTTTGAATAACTGAAAAAGAAAAGGCCCCAACTGGGGGGCCTCTTGCAGGATAAGTCTTGTTAATCTAGCACTCTTTATCGCAGCCCAGCATCTGACTGTATTCTTCCGCTAATGCTTTATCTATTTGAGCAAGTGCTATATTGATATTATGCATGGTAGTTTTATCGCCTTTGCCTTGTGCGATGATACCTAGCCTCAATAAGGCATCGGTGTTGCTAGCATCAAACTTTACCGATTGCTGGTAAGCCTTTTGTGCATCATCGATTTTATTCAGGTTTTCATTAGCATTGCCAAGCTCATACCAGGCATCGGAATTCTTAGGATCACTATTAATCCATTTTTGCGCTACCTGAGCAAGCTTAGGCCAATCTTGGTTAATTTCTGGCAGGGCTATCTGCATGAAATAAGGTTTTTTATCATCGTCTTCTTCCCAAAAAGCTTTACCTACAACAGGGAACTCAGTTTCGGCAGGTAATTTTTCCAGGCTGGCTAACCATTCAATAGGCAGAGAATAAAAGTAGGCTTGTTTGCCTGGTGTTTTAAAGGTATTGATACCTAATAAGTTACCTTCCAAATCGAATATGCCGCTGCCGCTAGCCCCCATGCGGAACTGTGCAGTACTACGGATGATTTTTCCGCCTTCAAATTCATAGGTGGATTTGATAGTACCTTCTGACGTAAGCGGGGTAGGTACACCGTTAGAATGGCCGATGGATAAGACTTCCTGACCGCGCTTGAGGTCATTGCCTTTGCCGATTGGAGCAGGGTCGCCAGGTAAATTGAATGTGGTCAGCAGGCAGAGGTCATGCCATTTGTCAGCTTGTACGGAAACGATGGCAAAAGTATCTTCACCGCGCGATACCCATGGTTGCTTAGTATTACGGAAAATATGGCAATTAGAAATGACTTTATCTTTTGCCACAATCACGCCGGAGCCATATGATAAGCCGCCGCTAGCGTTGTAACCGCGCACCATCACAACGGATTGCATGGCGTGAAAAATCTTGGCTTGATCTAAAGCAAAAGAAGGCTGAATAAAACTTGTTAATATTAAACTGATCAATGCTGCAAGTAACAACAAACTGCGCATGGCATTCCCCAAATTGAGTGTTAATTATTGAATTTTAATAAAAATTATACGACTAATGATTGCTTAGCGATGTTAAGGACTGTTAAGTTAAAACAAAGTTCTGTTAGCTTGGTTAGTGGATTGATGGATAGAACTATTAGCTAAATTTACTGTTAAAATCAAACGTTAAACATTATTTATTCAGATTGAAAAAACTACGTGTTCGTCACTTTCCCTAATAGTAAATATCAACTTCACCAGCCTTTTCCTCCCGCGGGAGACCAACCACAAGCGATTGATAAACTCACGCAAGGGATTAATGACGGTCTGAAATTCCAGACTTTGCTGGGCGTAACCGGTTCAGGCAAGACTTTTACGATGGCTAATGTGATTGCACGTATCGGCCGCCCGGCCATTGTGATGGCGCCCAATAAGACATTGGCTGCCCAGTTATATAGTGAGTTTAAGGAATTTTTCCCGAATAATTCTGTTGAGTATTTCGTGAGTTACTACGATTACTACCAGCCTGAGGCCTATGTGCCTTCTCGCGACTTATTTATTGAAAAAGATTCCAGCATTAATGAGCACATTGAGCAGATGCGGCTTTCAGCGACCAAAGCTCTATTAGAGCGTGAAGACAGCATCATTGTCGCTACAGTTTCAGCCATATACGGTATCGGTGATCCAACCGATTATCACGGCATGGTATTGCACATGACCGTTGGCGAGAAAATGGAACAGCGCATGATGATAGAGCGATTGGTGGGCATGCAATATGACCGCAATGAGTTTGATTTTGCACGCGGTACGTTCCGGGTGCGTGGTGATGTAATTGATGTTTTCCCGGCGGAGAATAACGAAACTGCGGTGCGTATTTCAATGTTTGATGATGAAATTGAATCACTCACCTTGTTCGATCCGCTGACCGGGCAGATTTTTAACAAGATTCCTCGATATACGGTATATCCATCCAGTCATTACGTTACACCACGCGAGACTACCATTCGCGCTATGGAGAAAATAAAACACGAGCTTAAAGATAGAGTGGATTTCTACATCAAGACTGGCAAACTGGTAGAAGCTGCGCGTATAGAGCAGCGTACGCGTTTTGACCTGGAAATGCTGAATGAAATTGGCTTCTGTAAGGGTATCGAGAACTACTCACGGCATTTATCAGGTCGTAATCCGGGTGATCCGCCGCCCACATTGATTGACTACTTACCCAATGACGCGCTGATGATTATTGACGAGAGCCATGTCACCGTGCCGCAAGTTGGCGGTATGTATAAAGGTGACCGTTCACGAAAAGAAAACCTGGTCGATTACGGTTGGCGCTTGCCTTCTGCTTTGGATAACCGGCCGCTTAAATTCGATGAATTTGAACATATTATGCGTCAGTGCGTATTTGTTTCTGCTACTCCAGCTGAGTACGAAAAAACGCACCAACAGCAAGTTGTGGAGATGATCGCACGCCCAACTGGCTTGATAGACCCGGAAATCTTTGTTAAACCGGCAGATACGCAGGTAGATGACCTACTTAGTGAAATCAAGTTGCGTGTCGATGTTGGCGAGCGGGTACTGGCAACGACACTGACTAAGCGCATGTCAGAAGATTTAACAGACTACTTAAGCGAGCATGGTGTGAAAGTGCGCTATTTACATAGTGATATTGATACCGTAGAACGCGTGGAAATTATCCGCGATTTAAGATTAGGTGAGTTCGATGTGCTGGTCGGTATTAACTTGCTGCGCGAAGGCCTGGACATTCCCGAAGTATCACTCGTTGCTGTACTAGATGCTGATAAAGAAGGTTTTTTACGTTCTGAGCGTAGCTTGATCCAAACCGCTGGCCGTGCTGCACGTAATTTGAACGGTAAAGTCATTTTTTACGCCAATAGTGTTACCCGCAGTATGAAGCTGGCGATTGATGAAACCAACCGTCGCCGTAGTGTGCAGATGGCGTTTAACGAGGCTAATGGTATCGTACCTAAAGGCGTGAGCAAACGCATTAAAGATATTATCGATGGTGTATATAGTAAAGACGAAGCGCAAAAAGAGCGTAAAGCGCTGCAAGAACAAGCCAACTACGAATCCTTGAGCGAGAAACAAATCGCCAAGGAAATGAAGCGCTTAGAAAAAGCCATGCATGACAGCGCCAAGAACCTGGACTTTGAAAAAGCTGCCGATTACCGTGACCAGCTTAAAAAGCTTAAGGTCAGATTTTACGGGGCTGATATGCCCGACTTGGTTTAGTTTTTTAGTTAACTATTAATAGAGTCAACTATTTGAGATGACTTACCGAAAACAATTGATTTATTAAGATAATTACAGTTTTTATTGATTAGCCAAGTAATTACGACTATAATCGCGCGCTTGCTTGATAGCGTTATCGGGCATTTAGTTTAGATTTAGAAATTTACAACCTTGTCACACCACAACGCATAGGTGGGTGACTTTAATCCAAGAGGAGTACTAATGCGACATTATGAAGTAGTTTTTATCGTCCATCCGGACCAAAGCGAGCAAGTGCCGGCAATGATTGAGCGCTACCGCGCTTTGATCACTAGCAATGGCGGCGCGATTCACCGTCTTGAAGACTGGGGTCGTCGTCAACTTGCATACCCAATTCAAAAAATCCACAAAGCGCACTACGTGTTGATGAACATTGAATGTAATCAAACCGTGTTAGATGAGCTTGAGCATGGCTTTAAGTTTAATGATGCCGTATTGCGTCATTTAACAATGTCTACAAAAACTGCGGTAACCGCACCTAGCCCGATGATGAAAGAAGAGAAATCTAAATCAGTATTGAGCCGTGATGCAGCACCGACAGCAGCTCCATCTGCGCCAGCCGCTAAAACAGAGGCAGCAGCAGCTTAAGTGGCAATTAGTAAATAACTTTAGTGAATAAGCTGGAGTTTCAAGCAGAAGTCGTGCACATAGAGCCGCTTCGCTATACCCCAGCAGGCATACCGTTGTTAAGTGTAGTTTTGCGACATGTTTCAGAACAAATTGAAGCTGGCATGAAGCGCAAGGTGGAATGTGAAGTGAATGCGGTCATTTTAGGTGACCAACTTTTGGAAAGCCCGGCATTAAAAGGCTTAGCAATAGGTTCACACATTCTAGCGGTTGGTTTTTTAGCCAAGCGCAGCCTTAAAAGCACACAGTTGGTCATGCACATTAACCATATAGCATTTATAAGCTGAGCTTATATAACAAGATTAGGAGTTTATGATGGCAAGAGAAATGTACAAACGCCGCCGCTACTGCCGTTTTTCAGCAGAAGGCATCAAAGAAGTTGATTACAAAGATGTTGATCTATTAAAAGATTTCATCTCAGAAAACGCAAAGATCATTCCAGCACGTATGACAGGCACTAAAGCCCGTTATCAACGTCAATTAACGTCTGCCGTTAAACGCGCACGTTTCCTGGCATTGCTTCCATACACTGACAAACACCAATAATTAGGAGGCTACCATGCAAATTATTTTATTAGAAAAAGTAGGTAACCTAGGTAATTTAGGTGACGTAGTAAAAGTTAAAGATGGTTTTGGCCGTAACTTTTTAATTCCACAAGGCAAAGCTAAACGCGCTACTGAAGCTAACAAAGCTGAATTCGCTGCTCGCCGTGTTGAATTAGAAAAACAACAAGCTGCAATCTTAATTGCTGCGCAAGCACGTGGTGAAAAATTGAGTGGTCACGTAGTTGCGATCTCACAAAAAGCTGGTGTTGATGGCCGCTTGTTCGGTTCTGTTACTAACGGCGACATCGCTGAAGCATTAGTTGCTCAAGGCTTTGAAGTAGTTAAAGCTGAAGTGCGTATGCCAAATGGCCCACTGAAAACAATCGGTGACCATGTAGTAACTCTTGCTTTACATCACGATGTGACTGTAGATGTAACTGTTACAGTGACTGCAGAAGCTTAATTCTAGTTAGATTGCTTTAAGCATTAAAGGGCTACTTCGGTAGCCTTTTTTTATTGCTGAGTTTGTTTTATGGCTTAATGACTGTGGTCTAAACAGGAGTGAAGCGATAGAATGGTTTTTAATTCGACTCGTTTGCTATAAGCCATGGATAAAAAATTTAGTTGGTCGCAGGTAATTCAACCTGACGATATCGATTCTGCTAACTTCAACAGCTTGGCAGGCAGTGTTGAACGAGCTTCTACAGTTACATTCCCTGATGTCAAAAGTTTACGTAATCGCAATTGGCAGGATAAACGCCAATATAGCTACGGCTTACTGGGCACGCCAACTACCCGTCGTTTAGAGCGGAAGCTAGCCTTGATTGAAGGCGGCGAGCATTGTATTTTGCTGCCGTCTGGGTTGTCTGCTATTAGTCTGACCTTGCTTGCTTTGCTCAAATCAGGCGACCGTGTTTTATTGCCACATAATGCCTATGAACCCGCAACAGAAGTTGCTAGATACCTGGCTGCCAACTATGGTGTTGATTTAGCATTTTATGACCCGTTAGACATTTCTACCGTAACGATTACCGCCAATACTAAATTGTTGTGGGTAGAAACGCCAGGCTCTGTGACGATGGAGGTATCCGACTTGCCAGCATTGGCAGCACTTGCCCACGAACATAACGTGTTAGTAGCAATTGATGCGACTTGGGCAGCAGGAATTGCTTTAGGTGTATTTGCATTGGGTGCTGATATTTCGATACAAGCCCTGACTAAATATCAATCTGGCGGTAGTGACGTGATGATGGGCAGTATTGTTACCCGTGATGATGCTATTAATTTGAAGTTATTAGAAACTCATGTGCGCTTAGGCATAGGGGTTAGCCCAGAAGATTGCAATATCGTATTACGTAGTTTGCCGCATTATAAATTACGTTATCAAGCACAAGATGCGTCGGCTCGCCAGATTGCAACTTGGCTGAGTCAGCATCCGGCAGTGATGCAATTATTGCATCCAGCATTCGCAGGCTCACCCGGATATGAAGTTTGGCAGCGTGATTTTACGGGCGCTGCTAGTTTATTTTCAGTTGTATTTCAACCCCATATTACCCAGTCGCAAATTGATGCTTGCATCAATGCGATGAAGTTATTTCGTATTGGATATAGCTGGGGCGGAGCGGTCAGTTTGGTGGTGCCTTTCGAAATGAACCAATTACACGCACACCATTCATACCAAGGTAATTTAGTACGATTTTATATAGGTTTAGAAGATTCATTAGACCTAATAAATGATATAAAACAGTCATTTATTTATTTAACTTAAAGTCATATATTAAACATTAATTCTGATTTATTTTAGGAGTTTACATGCCAACTGCAAAATGGAATGGTCAAATTATTGCGGAAAGTGATCAGTTTGAAACGGTAGAAGGCAATGTGTATTTCCCACCTAGTGCGCTAAAGCCAGAGTTTTTTCAAGAAAACTCATATACGACTATTTGTCCTTGGAAAGGCACTGCTTCTTATTTTGATGTAGTGGTCGACGATAAAATCAATCAAAATGCGGCTTGGTACTACCCCAGTCCGAAAGAGGCTGCGAGTAATATTAAAGGTTATGTAGCATTTTGGAAGGGTGTTGAAGTTTTAAAATAGCTTAACGAAACTTCACTTAGCTTGTCAAAAGTAGCATCCCGTAATCAGACTCTTCATGATCAAGCCAAATATGTTCTATTTGCCATCCACAGCTATAGGCTAAATTGGTAAAAGCCTCAAGCGTATATTTGTAGCAGTTTTCCGTATGAATACTTTCATCGGCTTTAAAAGCAAACAATTCGTCTCCAATAGAGACCAGCTGTGCTTTTTGGCTAACTAAATGCATTTCAATACGCCCTTCATTGTTATTGAAGATCGCTTGATGTTTAAATTGATTAACATCAAAGTTCGCTGATAATTCTCGATTAATTCGTGTAAGTAAATTATGGTTAAAGCTAGCTGTAATACCGGCTGCATCGTTGTACGCAGCAAGTAATTTATCTTTGTCTTGCGTCATATCTACGCCTATCAACAACCATGCATCGCTTTCAACTAAATTATGAAAACTTTTAAGTAAGTTCTGAGCTTCACTTGGTGAAAAATTACCAATGGTAGAACCTGGGAAAAAAACCATGCGTTGTAGATGGGAGCCTAACTTCAACTCACTCATTGGCTTAGTGATATCGGCTACTAGCGGGGTAATGCTTAGAGTAGGGAAGTCATATTCCAGTTGTTGTGCGGTCTCAATTAGAAACTCTTCTGAAATATCAATGGGTATGTAGCGTTTGAGTTTAGGTTGAGACTCTAATAAGAGCCTTGTTTTAATGCTGGCGCCACTACCGGGTTCAATTACTATATCTAAATGTGGAATGTAATCTCGCAAATGGACCACTACCTCTGCCAATAGCCTTGTTTCTACACGGGTAAGGTAGTACTCAGCTGTTTTAGTGATTTCTTCAAAAAGTCGTGAGCCTGTTTCATCGTAAAACCATTTGCAAGGCAATGCCTTGGGCATTTGCGATAGCCCATGCAAGACATCTTCTTGGAACTCACTATATATGCTTTCGGTTAAATCGTAGCCTTCAATTATTTTCATGTTTTTTATTTTTTTAAATAGCTAGCCGTAACCCACTAAATTGCCAGCGTTGATGTGGATAAAAAAAGTTTCTATAGCTTGGTCGAAGATGCTCGCGCGGGCTTACACATGAACCGCCACGCAATACATATTGACCATTCATAAATTTACCGTTGTATTCGCCAACCGCACCAGACCGAATTTTGAACCTTGGGTAAGCCATATAAGGGCTTGCGGTCCATTGCCAAACCTCACCATACATTTGGCTCAATGCGTTTTTATTATTACTGCTAGAGACTGGTTGTGGTTGATAACGTTCAGAATCGGCAAAATTCCCCTCAACGGATTGTGTACGCGCGGCCACTTCCCATTCCATCTCAGTTGGGAGTCGTTTGCCTGCCCAACGCGCATAAGCATCTGCTTCAAAATAACTGACATGCGTGACAGGGGCATTCAGGTTTATCGGTTGCAAACCCGATAGTGTCATGCTTTTGTACCCATCGGCATTGACCCAATATAAGGGCAATTGCCATTGTTCAGTTTGTACCATTTTCCAGCCATCGGCTAACCATAACAGCGGTGTGCGATAGCCGTCATCTTCGATAAAAGCAATCCACTCTGCGTTGGTGACCAAATGGCTAGCTAATTGAAAGGGTTCAAGATGTACTTTGTGCTGGGGAAACTCATTGTCAAAACCGAAGTCATTGCCTGAATGGCCTATGAGTTCTAAACCCCCGCTAAACCTGACCATATTCACAGCGACTTTGCTTAGGTTGAAATTGTCATTGGTATGAATTTTATCGCTGCGATAAGCTGGGTAAAGCGGATTTTGCGCCAATATGTACAGAATATCCGTTAAAAACAACTCTTGATGTTGCTGCTCGTGGTGGATGCCAAGTTCAATGATTTCTAGTAAGGCAGTATCTACGCCGTTATCAAGCGCTTTCAAGACAGCTTCATCAACTTCATTTCGATAGTTCATGACTTCAGCCAGTGTAGGCCGTGTAATCAAACCACGTTTGCTTTGGGCTTGCCGGTTACCGATGCTTTCGTAATAGGAGTTAAACAGAAATCGATATACATCAGCCTGTGGAGTTGTGAACCCCAGAGCGCGTAAGAAAAACTCTTCAAAGAACCAAGTGGTATGGGCTAAATGCCATTTGCTCGGGCTGGCAAAGTCAGCCGCTTGAATGGTCATATCAGCTTCTGAAAGTGGTGTTGATAGATATACGGTTTGATTGCGGGTGGATAAATAACGTTCGATCATATTTTGCCGAGTATTCGGTGTGAGTTTTTCTATGGCATGACTTTTCATGGTGGATCCAAACAATCCTAATTCAAACAATCTAGGTATAGATAGATTAGTAAATCTTAGCTTTGTTTCACAAATAAGCAAATGTAAAGTTGGAATTGTTATATTGTTACTGACGCTTGCTATAATACAAATTATGGCTGATGAACAATTAGATGCACTAAAAATCCCACCTCATTCGGTAGAAGCCGAGCAATCCGTTATAGGCGGCTTGTTATTAGAAAATGAAGCACTTGATAAAGTCGCTGATATATTGACCGCCCAAGACTTTTATCGGCATGACCACAAAGCGATATTTCAGCATATCGCCAAACTTATAGAACACAATAAGCCCGCTGACATTGTCACAGTAGCCGAGTCTCTAGAAAACAACGCCGAGCTTTCCGGTGTTGGGGGTATTGCCTATCTAGGCGCATTAGCGCAAAGTACGCCTACTGCGGCGAATATCCGCCGATATGCAGAAATCGTTCGCGAACGTGCCGTAATGCGGCAATTAGTAGTCGTGGGTTCCGGTATTGCGGAAAGTGCGTACTCACCGAATGGCCGGGATGCACAACAGTTGTTAGATGAAGCTGAGGCCAAGATTTTCCAGATCGCCGAAGGTGGCAAACGTAGTACACAAGGTTTCGTAGACATCAAAGTGCTATTGCCGCAAGTGGCAGACCGTATAGACCAGTTATTCTCCCGTGATAATCCATCAGATGTCACCGGTATTCCAACAGGCTTTAGCGATTTAGATTCCATGACTTCCGGTTTACAAGGCGGCGACCTTATTATCGTTGCGGGCCGACCATCTATGGGTAAAACCGCTTTCTCATTAAATATCGCCGAAAATGTGGCATTGGATACTGGCTTACCTGTAGCAGTGTTCTCCATGGAGATGGCTTCAACGCAGCTCGCCATGCGTATGATAGGCTCGGTAGGGCGTTTGGATCAGCATCGTATGCGTACTGGCAAACTTGAAGATGAGGATTGGGAGCGTTTAACGACAGCGCTAGGCCGCTTGAACGAAGCACCGATCTTTATTGATGAGGGTGCAGGTTTAAGTTCGTTTGATGTACGCGCCAGAGCACGTCGTTTGCACCGTCAATGCGGAAAATTAGGTTTAATTGTGATTGATTACCTGCAATTGATGTCTGCACCGGCGGGGCGGCAGGGCGAGAATCGCGCTACCGAGATTTCAGAAATTTCACGTTCGCTTAAAGCATTAGCCAAAGAGCTGGATTGCCCGGTGATTGCACTTTCACAGCTTAACCGTTCTGTAGAGACGCGTCCTGATAAGCGCCCGGTCATGAGTGACTTACGTGAATCCGGCGCAATCGAGCAGGATGCCGATGTAATCTTATTTATCTATCGTGATGAAGTTTATAACCCAGATAGTCAAGATAAAGGCACGGCTGAGATCATCATTGGCAAGCAGCGTAATGGCCCTATCGGTCGCGTGCGCCTGACATTTCTGGGCCAGCATACTCGCTTTGAGAACTTTGCTGGTACTGGTTACATGGCCGATAACTACTAGCAGTTAGAAGTCCCATATGCGCCCAATTCTCGCTACCATTTCGCACAGCGCTTTACGTAACAACCTTACCGTCGTAAAAAAACATGCGCTAAATTCGAAAGTCATGGCCGTTGTCAAAGCCAATGGCTATGGACATGGCCTGCTTAATGTTGCACAAGGCTTGAGCGAGGCGGATGGTTTCGCTGTATTGAATATCGGTGAGGCGATTGACCTCCGCGAAACTGGCTATGAGAAAACTATCCTTTTACTTGAAGGCGTGTTCAATAAAGTCGAGCTGGCGATTGCCGCCAGTTTTTCTATTGATATCGTCATACATTCAGAGCCACAAATTGCCATGCTAGAAACTGTTAAGCTCAGCAAGCCTTTGAATGTCCACCTTAAAATGAATACGGGTATGAACCGTCTTGGCTTTGTCCCAACTGAATATTTAGCAGCATTCAATCGTTTGCAAGCGTGCACAAATGTAACCAATATTATTTTAATGACGCATTTTGCTACCGCAGACGAAAATGTTGGCATTGCTAAGCCCTTAGCGTTGTTTGAAGCGACTACAACCGGCTTGGATAACGCTAAGTCGCTTGCGAACTCTGCCACCATCTTGCGTCATCCGGAAGCCAGTGCAGAGTGGGTGAGACCGGGTATCATGCTGTATGGAGCCTCTCCAGTAACTGGAACGCCTGCGGCTGAATTCGGCTTGCAGCCCGTCATGACATTAGCCAGCCAACTCATCAGTGTACAGACGCTGCAAGCAGGCGAGAGCGTAGGCTATGGTCATAGATTTACTGCCACTCAAACCACGCGTATCGGCGTCGTAGCTTGCGGTTATGCGGATGGTTATCCCAGGCACGCAGGCCAATATTCGGTTGGTGAGATCCAACGTGGCACTCCCATTGCCGTAAATGGCAAGCTCACGCAAACTATAGGCCGTGTCTCCATGGATATGTTGTTCGCCGATTTAACTGATATTCCAGAAGCCAATATTGGCGCGCCTGTAGAGTTATGGGGTAATTTAGTGCCGGTTGATAGCGTTGCGGAGGCTTGCGGTACGGTTGGCTATGAATTACTTTGCGCAGTCACTCCGCGGGTGTCATTTAATGTTGTTAATGATGAAAAGGCATATGGCTAAAGCTAAAACGGTTTATACCTGTACGGAATGCGGTGGCCAAGAGCCTAAGTGGCAGGGCCAGTGCCCTAGCTGTCAGGCATGGAACACCTTAGTTGAAACTATTGCGGAAAATGCCGCTGCCGGCACGATTGCAAGTCGTTATGCGCCTTTGGCTGAAACCGCCGGTTTGCAAAAGCTTGCAGAAGTGGAAGCAGCCGAAGTACCGCGTCAACCTACTGGAGTCAGCGAGTTTGACCGTGTGCTGGGCGGTGGCTTAGTGCCAGGAGGCGTGGTGTTAATTGGCGGTGACCCTGGCATCGGTAAATCTACCTTATTGCTACAGACTTTATGCCACATCGGCAACGCTCGTAAAGCCATCTATGTGAGTGGCGAAGAATCTCCGCAGCAGATCGCCATGCGAGCCAAGCGCCTAGGCTTGGATGCCAGTCCTATTTCGTTGCTGGCTGAAATCAATCTTGAAAAGATCATCAGTACTTTACAAAAACATAAGCCTGATATTGCCGTCATTGATTCCATCCAGACCGTTTATTCTGAAGCATTACAATCTGCCCCAGGCTCGGTTGCGCAAGTGCGTGAATGCTCGGCTCAACTTACGCGCTTGGCCAAGCAGGCGGGCATTACTGTGATACTGGTTGGCCATGTCACCAAAGAGGGAGCCCTAGCAGGGCCGCGGGTTTTGGAACATATCGTTGACACGGTACTTTATTTTGAAGGCGACCAGAATTCCAGTTTCCGTTTGATACGTGCCTTTAAGAACCGCTTTGGCGCAGTCAATGAGCTTGGCGTATTCGCCATGACGGAAAAAGGCTTGCGCGAAGTAACTAATCCCTCTGCGTTGTTCCTATCGCACCATAGTGAACAAGTCGCCGGATCGTGTATTACCGTGACAATGGAAGGCACCAGGCCATTATTGATTGAAATCCAGGCATTGGTGGATGAAGCCCATGCCCCTAATCCGAAACGCCTTTGTGTAGGTCTAGAGCAGAACAGGTTGGCCATGTTACTGGCCGTGCTACACCGCCATGCCGGCGTGGCCTGTTTCGACCAAGATGTTTTTATCAATGCAGTCGGTGGTGTCAAAATAGGAGAACCTGCTGTCGATTTGGCTGTTATTTTATCTATCGTTTCTTCTTTAAAAAACAAACCACTAGATAACAAACTCATAGTATTTGGTGAGGTAGGTTTGGCAGGGGAAGTGCGCCCGGTGCAGCGTGGTCAGGAACGATTAAAGGAAGCAGCTAAACTAGGTTTTGCTAAAGCAATCGTGCCAAAAAGTAATATGCCTAAACAGCGAATTGAAGGTATTGAAGTCATAGGGGTAGAACGTTTGGAACAAGCATTAGCAAAAATGCGTGAAATGTAGTTTTCACATACCTCACTTATATCTAAGTATTAATCAGCTATTCAATATCAATTTCGCACACTTAATCCCGCTCCTAACCGCGCCTTCTATGGTCGCAGGATAATCTGCATAGGTATAATCACCCGCTAAAAACAAGCCTGGCTGGACAGTTTTATTGGTAGGGCGCGCCAAATGGGTGGTGCATGAAAACGTTGCACGTTTTTCTGCAATGACCTTATGCCACTGAGGCTTGGGTAGTATCGGATAAGCGTGATGTAACTCTGTGGCGACTGTTAGTGCAAGCTCGTCCTGGCTCATTTTCTGATGAGCTCCCTCAGCACTGACAATCACCGCAATCAAACCTTTTTGACCACATAATTGACCGCGGTCAAATACCCATTGACCAGTCATGCCACTCAGGCCGCTGATCACTACAGGCAACTTAACATCCTGCGGATACTGCAAATAGATTGTGTAAATCGGCTGGAATGCATAAGCCTGGGTTTGATCCACCACACGTTTTAATTTAGGTAACGCGCCTATCAGTTTTTCTACCCTAGCTGGCGATACCGCAACGATCACATGGCTGAAGAAATGAGCTCCATCACGCGTTTCCAGATTGAATCCACCTGGCACCTCGGTTAAGCTGCGTACCCTTCTACTAAACCTGATCGTACTGCCTTGCGAACGTATATAATTGGCGATCGGATGCGAAATGATTTGCGATAAATCATAGCGAGGCAGCAACATGTCACTGTTATTTTTGTTACCGGAAAAGCTATCTTTCAACACATTCAGGAAAATACGCGTACTGGCGATTTCTACTGGCGTGTTCAGCGCAGCCAGGCACAAAGGTTCCCATAGCATGGCAACCAACTGATCGCTTTGATCTTCATGCAGCAGGAACTGAGCTAAAGGGATATCTTTGGTGAGCTGGTATTGAGTGCTTTTTAGTTTATACATGAGCTTGATTGCAGCAATACGCTCTTTAAAGCTCAAGCCTTGGCTAAATATCAAACCAACTAAAAGGTTAAGCGGAGCTGGCAGGTAACCCACTGATTTCAATAAGAAAGCCGAGTTTGCAAACGTGGTCTGCATGTTGATTTGCAAAGGCAGGCGCAACAATGCTTCGTGTTCCTTGACACCCACTTTTTTCAATAAAGCCAATGTTTCATGATAGGCACCCAGCAAAATGTGCTGACCATTATCCAACAGATGCATCAAGCTATTGTTTTCTACAGCAACTGTACGGGCCCGGCCGCCTAATTGCGAACTGGCTTCAAATATCGTCACCTGAACGCCTTGCTCAACCAAGGTTGCAGCCGCACTTAAACCAGCGCAACCCCCGCCAATCACTGCAACATGTGTGTTTTGCTTATTCATTGGCTTGCTTATACATTGTATGCATCACATTATCTTGTTTAATTTTTCAACCATGCTTGAAATGCCAGCATGAATTTGCGTATAGCACCAAGGGAAGTGCGGGAATTCAGCACTTTTTCTGCACCATCAGCTTGAATTTCGTGTAATAGCGTGCGATAGATGGCGGCCATCATAAGGCCTACGCGCTGGTTTTTACGGTCTTCCATTGGGAGCTCATTTAAAGCGCAATCATAATAACTTTCTGCGCGTGCTATTTGGAACTCAAGCAGCTGCCTTACTGCTGCAGATTCGCGGCTTTGCAGGATGTCATCCTCACTAACACCGAACTTTTCCAACTCGTCTAAAGGCAAATAAATACGGTTGCGCCGTGCATCTTCGCCCACATCACGAATGATATTAGTGAGCTGGAATGCCATGCCTAAATCATGGGCAAATTGAATGGTCTTGGGATTGGTAAACCCGAATATCTGTGCGGATAGCTCACCGACTACACTGGCGACGCGATAGCAATAGAGCTGTAATTGTGTAAAGTCTTCGTAACGATTGAAATTGAGGTCCATTTCCATGCCATCGATGATTTCCAGGAAATGCGCAGCGCTCAGATTGTAGTTTTTTACGTGCGGCAGCAGTGCTTTACTCACAGGATGGATAGGTTTACCCTGAAATAGGTTTTCGATTTCAGATCGCCACCAGCTTAGCTTGACTTGAGCTACTTGCAGCTCTGTACATTCGTCGGCAATGTCATCCACCTCACGGCAGAAGGCATAGAGAGCGGTCATCGCTTCTCGTTTTTGTTTAGGCAAAAAGAAAAAGCTGTAGTAAAAACTAGAACCACTTTTAGCAGTTTTTTGTTGGCAATATTGCTGTGGAGTCATTTCTAGGAAGTTATCTTTAATTATTGTTTGTATGTTATTTATAACGGCATAGTCATCGTCTGAATAACGCTTTTATCAGCATCGTAACCCAATCCCATTGATTGAGAATAGGGCGACGTTGAAATATATCGCCATCGACCTGACGTAATTTAGCGATAATGCGCTCGCCACCGGCAATAATCATGCGCATCTCCAAGCCTATCCTGCCTTTTAGGTTGTTGCCTAATGGCTTGCCGGATTGTAAAAGTTGCTCTACACGTTGCAGATTGAATTTCATAAAACTTTGCCAGCGTTTATCGATGTTTTCACCGGCAACGAATTTTGCAATGTCCTGTTCGTTCAGGCCAAATTGAGCCAATTCATCCTGGCACATATAGATACGCTGCTTACCTTCATTTTTTTGGAAATCAATGGCGATATCCTGCAAAAAATTGATGATTTGCAAAGCGCTGCAAATATTGTCAGCCAGTTGCAGATTTTGAGCGCTGGCTTCCTGGTAAAGATGTAGCAATAAACGCCCAATAGGATTAGCCGAGCGCCGACAATAATCAAGCACTTGTGCATAATTTTGGTAGCGCGTTTTGGTCACGTCTTGGCTGAAGGCATCAAGCAGGTCATTAAACAGATCGAAAGGTAATTTTTTCGCTCGAATCATGTTACCTAATGTTTCGAAGAAGGCAGTTTGCGGTTTGATATAAGCCTGTAGTAAGGAAAGCTCTTCACGAAAGCCATCCAATAAATCCAGGCGTTCCTGTATGACGAAATTGCCTTCATCGGCAAAGTCATCAGCTTGGCGTGCGAAGCTATAAATCAAGCCTATTGGTTCCCTCAAATGACGCGGCAGCAACACAGACGCCACCGGAAAGTTCTCATAATGGCTATTGGCATGCGCCAGGCTTTGCCGGGTGATTGGGTTTAAAGCTTGAATATCGGTACTCATTGGATGGCGGGCTTGCGTCATTGCGTGAGTATGCCACAACTTAATGTGATATTTTTTGACGAAACCTGTTAAATTTAACGATGTATTTAAAGTATATAGTTGCAAAGCTTTGCTAAAATGCAGCGGTAAACTAAATAACAATAATCAAGTAAATTAACGTATGAAAGTGGCTCTATGCTCGCAATTATCGGTGGAACAGGTTTAACCCAACTGGAAAACCTTAACATTTCCCGGCGCTTTATCGTACGGACGCCATACGGTGAACCTTCACAGCCTTTGATATTCGGCGAGATTGCAGGACAGGAAGTGATTTTTTTAGCGCGACATGGCAACGGCCATACCATCCCCCCGCATGAAGTGAACTATCGTGCCAATATTTATGCCTTACATTTACAAGGCGTGACTGAAATTGCCGCCGTTGCTACAGTGGGCGGCATACATAAGGATTTGTTCCCAGGAAGCATTGCAATGCCTCATCAAATCATTGATTATACCCATGGCCGCAAAAACACTTTTTACGATGGTGTAGAACTGCCAGTAAAGCACATTGATTTTACCGACCCATACTGCGCTACTCTTCGCGAAAAATGGCGCAGGGCGGCTCACAACATTGATGAACCATTGATAGAAGAGGGCGTCTATGCTGCCATGCAGGGACCTCGCTTGGAAACGGCGGCAGAGATTAACCGCTTGGAGCGCGATGGTGCAACGATGGTGGGCATGACAGGCATGCCAGAAGCCGTATTGGCAAGGGAGTTAGGCATCAGTTATGCCGCTATTTGCCCAGTAGCCAATTACGCTGCAGGGCGTGAAGATAGCGTGCATGGTATTCAATATGAGGATGTGATGGCGCAGCTTAATCTGACGATGGTCAAGGTACGCAATATCATCGCCCAGCTTGTTAAACAGAATGGCAATTAGGCTAGCTTTAGGAGTGATCGTTGGCGATTAGAACCGTATTACGCATGGGCGAGCTGATTCTTCTACAGCAAGCATTGCCTGTAGAAAAATTTAACACGCCTGAACTGCATGCGTTGATAGAAGATTTAGAAGATACCATGCAGCATATGAATGGCGCCGGTATTGCAGCACCGCAAATAGGCGAAAGCATTCGTGTTGTGATATTCGGCCAGAAGGAATCGAATGAGCGCCAGAATCCGCGTTACCCGGATGCTGATGCCGTACCCTATACCGTATTGATTAATCCCGTATTAAGCCCCGTAAGCGATATTCAGGAAGATGGCTGGGAAGGTTGCTTGTCTGTCCCCGGCATGCGTGGCATTGTACCTAGGTATATGCGCTTGCATTACGCGGGTTATGACCAGTACGGCAATAAGATCGATCGTCTAGTCAGCGGTTTCCATGCCCGTGTCGTACAGCATGAATGTGACCATCTTGACGGCATCCTATACCCCATGCGCATCGCTGATTTGAAAGATTTTGGCTATACAGACGTATTTTTTCCAAATCAAGATATTCAAGATGACTAATCTTTTGCTATAATCTCGTTTTTATCCGGAAGAGTGGCAGAGCGGTTTAATGCTACAGTCTTGAAAACTGTCGTGGGTTCACGCCCACCGTGAGTTCGAATCTCACCTCTTCCGCCAGAATTAGTTCGAAGAAGTCCGAAAAAGTACAAACCCTTATAGATATCAAGCTATGAGGGTTTTTTTACGTCCTTAATCATCCGGATAAGTCCAACAAGAGCTAAATGTTTTTGTTGGTATAACGAAAAAAAGATACCAACATAGCTCAACTAAATACCAACACAGACATTAATTTAGGAAGTTGGTATGAAATTAACAGTATTAAAAATTCAAAACTTTAAGCCCAGAGAAAAACCATATAAAAAATCGGATGGTATAGGCCTTTATATTTTAATTGAACCTAATGGTGCCAAATATTGGCGATTAGCTTATAGATTTCAAGGTCGGCAAAAAACTGAAGCCTTGGGTGTATATCCAGAAGTTTCCTTGCATTTAGCGAGAGAGAAAGCGTCTAATTTGAAAAGGATTCTAAGTGATGGTAAAGACCCTTCCCTAATAAGGAACTCAAATAAAGCATTAGCCATTTATGAGTCCTCTTATACATTTCAATTAATCGCTAAAGAATGGTTTTCTAAGCAAGAAAAATGCTGGACAGAAACCCATGTTAATGATGTTAGACGTAGATTAGAAAAAAATATCTATCCAAAAATAGGTCATCTTCCAATCAATTCGATTACTCCAACTATTGTTTTAGAAGCCGTCAGGATAATCGAAAATAGAAAATCCTATGATTTAGCACATAGAGTCTTGGGTGTATGCGGCCAAGTTTTTAGATATGGAGTTTCAATAGCTAAATGTGATAGTGACCCGACAAGAGATTTAAAAGGAGCATTAACGCCCCATACTCAAAAACACCAAAATGCAATTCCGCCTGAAAAATTGCCAGTCTTGATGAAAGATATTCGTTCATATCAACAAATGGGCACTTTTCAAACAATGATTGGACTAGAACTTATGACTCATACTTTCGTTCGTACAGGAGAATTAATAAAAGCGAAGTGGCCTGAATTTAATTTTGAAAAAGCCACATGGAAAATCCCAGCTTCTAGGATGAAAATGAAACGTGAACACTTGGTTCCATTGACGACTTATGTAATAAGCCTTTTGAAAATGCTAAAAGATTCTTCAGAAAGTGAATATGTTTTTGCTGGGAGGAATTGTGAAAAACATATTAGTACTAACACATTGCTATTTGCATTATATGAATTGGGTTACAAAGGAAAAATGACTGGACATGGATTTAGAAGTGTTGCATCTACTGTTCTTAATGAGAATGGTTTTAGACCAGATATTATCGAAAAACAACTCGCACATCTGGATTCTAATAAAGTACGTGCAGCTTACAATAGGGCAGAATACTGGACAGAGCGTGTTGAAATGATGGAGTGGTGGAGTAACTATCTTACAAGTATTCAGTAATTTACAAGTCCGCCCTTGAGAATTCTTGAGGCGGAATTTCCGGTCTCACGTTTAATGGTATTGAAATAACCTGAAAATCTTTAATACCTAATGCGCATAGTCTAGTTTCAACTATTCCAAGATTGGCAAAGCTCTTAAGGGTCTTGCTGTTCTTAACAACAAGGTCATAACTCTTATTTTTAAAAATAAGAGTTACTCTCCATTCCCCTTTAAATTTATACGCTACAAAATTTCGAGGATGTCATTCATATCTCATTGAATTTTATGAATATTATTTTAAGACATCTCTTATTCCTGCTTCATCCAATGCTCGTAACATCAACATAGACTCCTGAACCTAAAATAATTTCCCAAAAGCTTCATTTTGGCACAATCAATCATACCTTAAATCATAAATACCTTAGAGATAGAATTTTTCTAGCTCACTTTATAAGGGATATGCAATGAGCAGTTTGATTAGATTGAATAAGGTGATATCGATAACTGGTTTATCTAAAAGCAGTATTTACGAAATGATGAGTAAAGGATACTTTCCAAAAAATGTTCGGATTGGTAAACGAGCTGTTGGTTGGATAGATGTGGAAATATATAACTGGATTGAAACAAAGATTTCATTAAGTCGAAAGGCTAAATGATGTTGTATACAAAAGAAAAGCTAACGAAAGCTGCGGTAAAAAGTTTTGATAATTACAAAACAAAAAGGGCTCTAACTTTTAATACATTCACCAAGGATGCAATTAAATTTGATGCCCAAATAGAAAAAGTTATTCATTACGTAAATCAGCATCTTTACGGAAAGAATTATAAAAAGAATCAAAAAAGATTATTAGTGGTAGCAGGAGAAGAATATGGATATTCAAACGGCGGTTTACATGGCCATTTTGCAATTGCACATAATGATAATTTTAAAAGGCCCTAGCCTGAAGTGGAAGATTCTTACGGAAAAAATGGTACAGAATAATTCAGGGAAAAAATGCATTTTGTTACCAAGGAAATTTAGTCCATATTAGACCAATTTCTGACCTAGAAGGGTGGATAGATTACTTCCTGAAACTCAACCATCCAGATATAGCGAATTGAATCTGCAATATTATTAAAAAGCTTTAATGTTTTCATTTGACTAAACTTCGAACTTTTTGTGCACATAATCTGGACTGTGTCCGATTATGCAATTGTTCGAAGTAAGGTTGTTTCGATATTACGTATACACGAAAACTGGGGTGTAGTGATTACCCTGTGTATTATATAAATAATTAAGGTAACTATATATAACTTTACACTAAATTATTAAATAATAGTGTACTTATCTACTAATTGTAGTATAATGTACCTATGGTAAATACTAAATTTAACACAATACTAGACCTCATTAAGTCCTTTCCAGACGAACAGTCTTGCATAGACCACCTTGAATCATTACGTTGGGCTGATAACAATGTAATTTCACCATTTGATGATTCATCAAAAGTTTACAAATGTGCTAACAATCGTTATCGCTGTAAAGAAACTGGCAAATACTTCAACGTCAAAACCTCAACGTTATTTGATAATTCAAAAATAGAACTGCAAAAATGGTTCTTAGCAATTTGGCTTGTTACATCGCATAAAAAAGGCATTTCTAGTATTCAGCTATCAAAAGATATTGGCGTTACTCAAAAAACAGCATGGTTTATGCTTCAAAGAATCCGTAATTGCTTTGGTTTTGATAATGATAATAATTTATCTCACGAGGTTGAAGTAGACGAAACTTATGTCGGCGGCAAAAACAAGAACAAACATAACTCTAAAAAAGTTGAAGGCACTCAAGGTCGAAGTGTTAAAGACAAAGTACCTGTTTTTGGTATGGTTGAGCGTGGCGGTAAATTAAATGCAAAATGTGTTGATGACGTTACTATCAGAACGCTTACTAAAGAGATTGTTAGATACGTTAATGATGCAACTGTTTATTCTGATGAATGGTTAGGCTACAACGCTTTAAAACGTATCTATGACCATCAATTTATCAAGCATGGTGCAGGACAGTATGTAAATGGACGTGTACATACAAACACTATTGAAGGGTTTTGGAGTTTGTTGAAACGTGGAATCGTTGGAATCTATCACTTCACAAGCGTTAAACACTTACAAAAGTATGTTGATGAGTTTGTATTTATATACAACACTCGAGACAATAATGAATCACAAAGATTTAATTTACTTCTTTCAAACACCGAACACCGATTGACTTATGAAAGGTTGATATATGGCAACTAAAAGAAATGTTATTAAACACGAAGGGAAGCTAGACCTTGGTGGTTTTCAGATTGATTGTTTTGTATTGGAAGACGGCACTAGAATGCTCTCTGCAAGAGAAATGCAGAGAGCATTGAAAATGGTTGATGACGATACTTCTTATCAAGTTGCTGGGACCAGATTATTGCGTTATTTGGACCAAAAATCACTCAAGCCATTCATTTATAAGGAAAAAGATGAGGACCACTACAATCCTGTAGATTGTTATCAAGGCGATAAAAAAGTTAATGGGTATGAGGCTACTGTATTAGTCGATATTTGTGATGCCTTTATGGAGGCAAATAAAACTATAGCTTTGTCATCTAGGCAAAAATTAATTGCAGAACAATGTGAGATTTTAATTAGGTCTTTTGCAAAAATTGGCATTATTGCTTTAATTGATGAAGCTACTGGTTACAAAAAAGCGCAAGATGAATATCAGCGTTTAGTCGGCATGTACATAGCCGAAGAACTTAGACCTTGGCTATCAACTTTTGAAGAAAATTATTACAGAGATATTTATAAGTTAATGGACTGGGACTGGTCCTTGCATACAAGTGGGGTATGGAAAAATCACCCGCAATACGTGGGTAAAATAACCAATGATATTGTTTATAACAAATTGCCGCGAGGGGTTATTGATGAGTTAAATAAACTTAATCCTAAGAATGACAAAGGCAATAGAAAACATAAACACCATCAATTTTTAAGCGAAAATGTTGGTTACAGAGAGCTTCTACAGCACTTTGGTAAGCTTTCTGTTATTTTTAGTATGTATGGGAAAGGAAAATATAAAGAAGCAAAAGCGCACATTGATTCTTTACTTCCAGATTTTAGGGAATGGTCGCAAATGTCATTGGATATGCCGATTACTGCTGATAATCACAGTAGCTTAGCAAATTACAAAGGCTCTAAAACAACACCTATTGATGCACAATTAAAGCAAGCGCTAGATTATAATACTAAAGAAACAGAATAAAAAAAGCCCGCTAACTTTGCGGGCTATATTTTTAACACTTTAGTGTAAAGTTATATATAGTTACCAAATTTTTAATTCAAATTACACCAGGAAGTTATCAGTGAATCGACATACTTGGACACTTCTTCCTGAGGTTTCCGTTTTCATATTTAGCTTTCACTTCTGAAAATTTTTACAATCTCTCTTCAAGTATTCAGATAGATACAAAGGTTTGTCACCAATTTTATAATGGAATAGCCTTCCTGCAGTATATCGTTTTCAGGTCATAGAAAATCAAGAATAACTTATGGATTATATAGCGTTGGCTCATATCCGAAGTCTAATTTTTGATTTAGATTAATAGGTTGTTTTTGCATGTTTGTAAATCAATAAATTTCAATATAACCATATATGGCTTCTTAATTCTTCGCCAAATTTCTCTATCTAAGTTTCCAACTGAATATTACTATAATAAAAACATTAAGGGATAGAATACAAAATGATATATAGATTCGTTAAACAAGTAGCTTTAATTCTGATTATTGTTTTGGTTAGTTGTTCACACCAAGTACCAAAGTGTTCAGACGAATCAACAATAAGCACACTCAAAAAAGTCATTTCTCAAGAATACCTCAGTGATATTCATCCAACTGAAAAAGAGATTGATAGTTTACTTTTTATTGAATATATACTACCCGTTGCATTGGACAAAAATATAAATAAGTATTCTTGTAAGGCAACTTTGACTGCAGGCAAGACTAGTACAGATATTCTTTTTGAATCTCAACTAAATGATGAGAATCAGCAAATAGTTTCTTTAGAAAAGAATATGAGTCATTTAGTTTTCATATTTCAATTAAGACATTTGATTGTTGAGTCAAGAAGTAAGGGGGTATCTCTTGATAGTCCAGATAATGAGAAGTACACTTTAGAGCCTAATGTAGAAGCCCCCTCAACAAACACCACATTAGAACGGGAACATACCGAACACGTTGTACCTACTGAAGATGTTCCAGAACAAGTTACTCCCGAAAAAGCTGTACCTTTAGTACAAGATAGTTCTGTAAAGTCTCAATCTGAATTAGATAAAAACGCAGAGTTTTACGGAAATAATAATTGATTACTAGAATAACGTTTAACTGTTGATAGCGAAATGTTGAAATAGGTTGCCGTTTGGCTTAGGCTTGCTTGTCTATTCATGCTCCAATCTTTTGTTGCGTTTCTCTGTAACAACAATAGATAATTAATTAAGGTATGTCAGATAGAGAAATTTTCTGAGGATATAAAGTAAGTGAGGAGTGGATACGTTATCCATCAATTAACGCCCAATCAAGCATACAATTTTAGCCTACATCAGCTGATTAATACTAATATGCCATAATCAAATACCTTGTTTGATTGTAGACCATGGCAACCTCTGTATGCTAGTTTCGACCACGACCCAGTTTAGCGTGGCAAGAACTGGTACAGAAAGTGATGAAAATACCAATAAGATAATTCCTGCAAAAAACGCAACATATTTTTTTAAAGATGGGAAATATTTAAACCAGAACGAAATTAGAATTTAAGGAAATAAAATCTATGCTTCCTCTTACGTGTGATTCTTGTAAAGTACCTAAAGGCATATTCCAGTTAAAAAATGGATTGTGTAAATTCTGTAGGGAACTTAATGTTGAACCAGCTAGAGAACAAATGGAATCAACACAAAATTTGGCAGTTCTTAAATTAAGTCTAAACCTGATTTCAGGTAGCTTGATAGATATCTATGAAATAAAGTTATACGATTCAATGTTGATACAACAAGCTTTGCAATTAGAATTGAAAGCAAGAGAGAAAATGAGTGGCTACTCATCTGGACTTGGATTCGTTGGCAATTTAGGTACTGTTGTTATAAACTCAATGGCTTTAGGAATTTTTGAAAATATGGTGTCAGATGTAATGAATTCTGATGGCCAACAAATTTTGAAACAATTAAAAGTTCTTAAAGACAAAATCCAGAATTCGGGAAAATATTTCCCAAATGATAAGATAAAAAATCTTAATGACCCGAATCCAAATAACTGGGTAGCAAGCGATTTCTCAAAATTCAATCCACAATCATTAACCAATTACATTTGCTTGCAGGTTCCATTTCTAGATGTAAATACGAATCTGGGCCGATGCTCAATACGCTGGGAGCATGTTGAAAGATTTAATGCAGGTTAAAACTGATTTTCAATTTCTAACATACAAATTATCAATCTTATAAATCAAGCAATGCCTTTTTAGCTACTACAGAACTCGCAATATTAGTAAGTAATTCTGTTGCGGCTTCAATGTAAGTTATTTTTAATGTTTTCTACAATCGATGAATCACACAAGTAATGTATTTACAGTGAACATATTCTTGATATTAAATGTACATATTTATTCAATGTGTAAGTTGCTGTAAGCGGTTTTGATAAGCTTTCTTTAAACAATCAACGTCAAGACAAATATCTCTTTCGTATTTTCTCCATTTGTTTCCCGCATTAATAAATGCAGCCTTGTCATCCGTACTATTTTTAGCAATTTTATAAGCAGCATAAAGTTTCAAATCGGCCTCAGCCAACTCTTGATTGGAACATATGAGCTTCTCGGGAATAGTTGATGCTTTTTTACAATCAAAACTAGGCTGATATATCTGAGGTGTGGGAGTTTTGGATTTTTCACTATTGATAGAATTCTCTATCTTAATGTCTTGAATAGCTTGTAGAGGCTTAAAGGAGTTGTTTGAATCACCCTCCTTAGTCTGTGAATATTGTTTCCCATCAAATGTATATACAATATTTTTAGCTGATATTATTGTTCCTTCTTCTGAGAAATCCGTACCTTTTCTAGTTACCAATATATCTGGGTAAACTTTATTTTTATCGGCTATAACCGAAATAGCACCATCATGTCCCCAGCAACTATGCTTTTCTAAGGGTGATTCCTCGTGGCATTGCTCGTAATTACCTGCACCTAATATAATGAGCCCTGCATTTTTCCATGAATTGTCTGCGAACATCAAAAGATAAGTTCCTTTCCAACTTTCACCCGATACCATCTCTGAATAAGGTACGGAAAATCCAGATAATTTTTCTGATAATTTAAAAGTTTTTACCTCATTTGCTTCTGGGGCATCCCCATATCCACCAACACTACCAAAATTAATATTTTTTGAGACTATTTGCCACAATCCAGATATCTGTTTATAAGTAATTGCTCCTACAGAAACACTGCAGCTACTACACATTAATACGTTTGGTGGATATGATTTAGGAGTTAGTGTTTTAATAAAAACTACGTGTATATTCTCGCCATTATTTTTAAATGATTGTCTAAATCAAACATTTGTTATTTCACCCTCAGAAGAAACGATTTCTTCTTTATCAGTGTTCGTATCAAATAAATCACTGATAGCATCAGCATTACTAGGTAAAGTTGACTTTGGAGCTTCCCTAGCGGCTTTTCTTACCTTTTTAATTTCAGATACTATATTTGGTATTAATGAGATTAAATAGTTGTCAATACCGCTGACGGAAACTATGTGCTCGTTTTTATCATCTAGCTGAGTTGTAAAGCTTATGGGGTTATTTTTGCTATCTCCAACTACGATAGATGCTTCGCAATCGTAGTTCTTTATGTTTTCTTGATAGTGGCTTGCTCTTGGAAATTCTAGATGCATGGACGACTGAATTTCAGATTTAGTGATATTTTTGATGCTGTAGAGAGTGCTAGTTATGGCACCATTTAAAAGATTAAGATTTATATATTTATCAGTAATTATTTCTATAACCAGTGATTTTGTTTTAGCGTCACCACATTTAGGTGGTTCATTCGAACAACTAATTAAAAATGCACTAAATAGACTTAAGGCTATGAAAGGAGATATTTTATTCTTCATTATTTTTCTCTTGAGGCGAAGTTGTAATCTTTGACGCATATAGAGCACACCGACATAATAATTTACTTTCAACAGTAAATTACAACTGAAATCAATAATTATGTTTTTGTTAACTGATGACTCTATTCAGAAAACGCAAAGTGCTATATCAAAGCAGAGCGAAGCTAACTTTTGCTCGCTCTGTTATCGAGACTTAATGTAAAGAGGCGCTAGTATTTAATTGAATTTACGATTTATCAAAATTTTTTTATTTACAGAGTGCCTTTCAAACCCATAGCTCTCTATTTCTGTGATGATGTCATCTTTATTATTCTTAACAAAATTAATAATGTTCCCGCTAGTTTTGTATCCAGCTTCGAATAATATTTTTGCTAAATTTTTGTTTGAAGTTTCTATTTCTTCTAGAGACTCAAAAAAATTACGATAAGTGTCGTCAATAATACAATTTTCAAAATAATTTTCGTATTTAAAGAAATTTGTTATTTCAATATCTGTACCTAATGACTCTGAGGAGTATAGAAATATATCCTTTTTGCAACCATAAACAATCCTCCCTCGACCAACTCCTTGTATAGTTTCTGAAACAGACGCATATTCATAAGCAGCCTGCAGCTCTGCATTTATATAAATCGAATTATTAAGGGTGACTACATTTCCATCTTTTAACCTTACTGGCTTGTCGCTGTAACAGCGAATATCACAATAATCTCCAAAACCAAAAATGGCTTCAGTGAGTTTTCTATTTGAATTTTGAGGTAATGCATGTCTTCCTACTATCAATAAACAATCAACATTTTCGAATAAATTACTACCTCTCAAATTTCCGAAATGCATAAAGTTTTTTACACCTAGTTCAGATGCAAATCGTTCAATAAATTCATCATCACCTGGAATACATTTATAACTAATCAAACCGACATTCAAGTAATCTTTAATTTTTTTCTTTAATCCAGTCACGAAAGTCTTTCGTTTCTTTGGGTCCTCGAGATACGACTTGGTAATATTAGAATTCTCCATTTGATAGACATTAACATTAGCATTTGACTTAACTGCAATTTTTACAAATTTATAGTTTGGATAAACTTTATTTATAATAAGCTCGTTTGCTGTTGCGTCTAGTATTAAAGTTGGTACGTTTTGATAGCGATAATGAACTCGCTTTAAACGATTTATATGTAGTTCATCGTTCTTGTAGTAAATGCCTCTAAGCCATACATCATCATTTGTTAGTAGATACTCATCGAATGAATTCAAAATTTCTGAATATTTTTCATTTTTACCAATATATTTGCCACTTCCGGTAGATTTGTAGTTGCGGCTGTTATCTGAAAAAATTTGATTTTTGTATGAAGGCAAGACGCTCTTAATACTTTTGCCTAAACTCAATTCAAAAAGGATATTTTTTATGGATGAATGTTGTGATGTATTGTTTTCAGTAGTTTGTTTAAAGTCTTCATCAATAGTAATGATATCTTCGTCAATAACTATAAATTGTGGTTTCCAATAGTTTGGATTGGTAGATGGTTGAATTGAACTGTGTTCTACTAAGTCACCGTCTGGGGTTAGGTAAGAATCTTCTACAATATATTCAACGCCATTTGCCCACTTGCTAGGTTTATTAAACCATTCGTGATGAGTCATTATGCGTATGTTGGCAAGGCTCTCATATTGGTCAGTATATGGGCAAGATTCCGTTACATTGTCCGAGCCATATGATTTCCCAAAGTAATCCATCGTAATATCGGAATCATCAGATAATAACTGGGCTTTTCCTTTGATTCTAAAAACAGAATTTCTATATTCAAATTTTTCTCTAGAAAATCCTTTAAAAGACGTTTTGTGTTTATTAATCTCATTGTTGAGGTCTTTTTCAACTTGGATAGCCAATTTATGGTTTTGTACTAAATAAAGTATATTTACTCCAGATAATTCAGGTTTTGCCAGAATTTCAATTACTTCTTTTGTCTTACCGGCTCCAACAGTTATAGACAAATAGGTATTACTTTTCGTATAGAAAAAGAAATCCTGAATGGTTGCTTTCAGTTTTTCGGAAGCCTCATGGGGACTTGATAATTCAGTCAATGTTAAGCTTGATGCCTTTGGCCTGAGCTTCTTTCTAGCTCGCCCTGTTGTATCAAGGTAGCCATATAGTTTTGCCTCATTGATAAGCACACCGATATTTGAATCAGGGCAAGATTTCAATTGACTAATGATTTGCGTTTTTAATTCTTCTGGTTTTTTAAGCCAATGTGCTTGTAACATTTTAATGCCATGTTCTAGACCTAATAATATACAGATACATATATTAATCGGCATTCTTCTATCATATGAGTAATTCTTAGGAATATAGCTTAAGAGCTTCTGTACAAACTCAGGGGAGAATTGCAAATTCGCCTTTGAATTATCAAATGACTTTACTACTATTGTTTCATTTTGTTTTTTCTTAACAATCTCATATAAAGATTTGCTTTGTGGAAATTCATTAAAGTAAGCATTGGGGTCACAAGAATAATAACAAGCTTGGTTAATACTTTTGACAGAATCATCAGCGATAAAAGGAATACTGACATCTTTATGTAATATGACTAAGGTTTGCTCATAGTATTGAATAAATTCTTTTTTTCTATCATTTTTATCCAATAAAGTACTATTGAAATCTGTTAAAACACCGAATTTAAGGCCATTCCTTGCTGACTTGAATGCGTACTGAATATATGGAAGCTTTTTGATTTCAGTAGCTAAATCTTCCAAATTTATCTCTAAATTGTCATTTGCATCGATGTCAAATTGAATAATGCCAGTGGGAGTAAGGAAGTTTATTGATGACAGAGTGGGGTAGAAAACTGGTAAATTTAATTTAAGTTTTTTAGAATCGCTATCTTCAGCAGAATGTATTTGTTGAACTAAATTCTGAAATATTGGCATCCTAATTTCATCAATAATTTCTGAGATTGGTTTAGTGGATTCTGTTGATGCGCTGGTTACCTTCGATTTATGTATGCAGATAATGTTGTTGTTCATATTTAAATTTCTCCTATATAAGTTTTTATTTGATTCCTTTCATAAGGTTCTCTCTTAAAAGTATTAAAAAATAAATACAGCTCAAAGTAATTTTAAAATGGATAAGTTTCTATACTAATCAAAGTAAATTATCCATTATTAGGTAAAAAATATCCCACACCTTATTCAATTAACTATAAGCTGTAATTCATACTTAAAATTGTAAGTATATGATTATTATACACTTTATTAGATTTACTGTCAAGATATACGTTTACAAAGTATTATTAAGTAAAAAATCAATGTGTAATCTCTCAAATAATCGATAACAGATAACTTAAATAAACATTCTTATTTAGTTAAGAAAAATAAGACAAAATAAGACTTGAGATGGTAATTAATTAACTAACTTAATTAAGATGATTGCTAGCCTGTCACAGAAGCAATTGAGTAAGAGAGTAAAGCTAATAGAGCATCAGCTTTTCTGAGCGATGCAAACAAAGGGTTTATGCATAGGCTAGAACTCTTTAAGCAACTTTGTTTTTTTATCAGAAATGTGGTGGTGTTATTAAATTGATAAAAACATATAAAATGTGCTTATAAACCTTCAACAATTCATCAATTTCTAAGTAATATTTGTATTTTCGGTAGAAGTATTGAATGCGTATTTAGGTAAAACGCGCCAACAGTTAGTCTGATATGTTGAGTGAGGATATTCTTTATGAATCTCAACTCAATGATGTGAATGAGTAAATTGTTTCACTAGATAGTCTTCCATAGATTGGTGCCGCCATAGAGCTTGTTAATATGTCTACCAACCTCTTTTTAACCATGCGGAGTTCACATTGAAAACACTATTGGCTATTTCATTATTAACACTGGCATCTGGCCTACATGCTGAAACGTGGAAAGACTTGGGATATTATAAAAAATATGAATCGCGCTTAATTTTAGATACTGATTCTTATAATCTTGCTGAATATAAACTTGGAGACAATTCAAAAAGTATTAGGGTGTTAGCTAAATTTCGATTAGTAAATGCTAGTGGAAAAATGAACATGACATCATTAATTGATGCTAACCAATGCGTAGCAGATAAACATGGTGTTATTGTTGTTTTAACAGACAATGACCGATTAGATGATACGTGGTCATATAAAGCTGGTCGCAAAGAGGATTTGCAAGATTTAATGGGCATGACACTATGCAATCACATTATATTTGAACAATCACGTCTTAAATAATAAAGAGATTAGAAGCGCTGTTAGCCAGACTCTCCCATATGGGTAGTCTTCTTAATGGAATTGTACTGAAATCAAAGTATCAGGCTGTCTTTGATGCCATAACGCAGCTCGTTGCCACTACTCTGAATGTCCCTCTTGCTCTCATTACTTACGTCGATGAACGTTCATTAAGTATTCATTTTGATACAAGCCGTACATTGACTACATCAACTAAGAATGCAAATCTTGGAGAAGCACGTAGAAGAGGATGGGTTAGCATCGTTTTATAAATACATCAAAACGAATTAGTAGTTGATGAAAGGCTCACCTATAACAAAGCCCAAG
>JBKJOT010000083.1:0-19244 GCA_046595335.1 Methylotenera sp. | reverse complement strand
CTAAGCATTCATGTTGTTCAATCGCAGCAGGTTGTAAATTGGCATACTCTTTTATAAATTTAGCGCGGTAGGCGTAGATACCTATATGGCGATAGGCTGGAATATCGGTAGTAAGTTCTGCATTAGCAAAGCTATCACGTGGGTAAGGAATGGGCGCACGGCTGAAATAAAGTGCGTGACCGTTCTTATCTAACACCACTTTAACAATATTAGGATTTAGGAAATCTTCCTTAGTATTGATGGAATGACAAGCAGTTGCCATCACAGCTTCTTCACTTTCAGCGAGTTTGGTAGCTACTTCAACAATAAGAGCGCTCTCTATTAAAGGCTCATCTCCCTGCACATTGACAACTACTGCGTCATCCGCCCAATTTTCATGCTGTGCGACTTCTGCGATACGATCCGTGCCGCTAGCGTGATCAACCTTAGTCATCACTGCATGGTGGCCATATTGTTGCGCCGCCTCTAAAATTCTAGCGTCATCGGTGGCGACTACCACTTGCTGCGCCCCACTTTGCTTGGCACGCTCCGCTACCCATACCACCATAGGCTTGCCAGCAATATCTAATAAAGGCTTACCTGGCAAGCGTGTGCTTGCATAACGCGCTGGGATTACTACATAAAATGTGGGGGTTACCATCAATTACTGGATTTCTTCATCGTCAGCTAATTTACGCGCCTCATCTTCAAGCATCACCGGTATACCATCCCTGATGGGATAAGCTAAGCGGGCCGATTTTGAGATTAGCTCATTTTTCGCTTTGTTATAGATTAATGGGCCTTTGGTAACTGGACATACCAATATTTGTAAAAGCTTACTATCCATTTGATGACCTCGATTTCTTTAATTTATTTAATACTATTGCCATTAAATCACTTTTTATGACGGCATTCACAGGTAACACCCAAAAATTAGACTGCGCAAAAGCGCGACATTTCACAGCATCTTTTTCTGTCATCAAGATTACATCCGCAGTTTCTAGTGCAAAATTCGCTGCATGAAATGCATAATGATCTGGGTAAGCTTGGCTTTTAAAGTGAAGCCCCATGCGCTGCAGTTGCTGAAAAAACCGTTGGGGGTTGCCAATACCGGCAACTGCAAGCACTTGCCGGCTAGCAAATGCATGTGAGCTACATGTTTGACTAGAGTCGGCTAAATTATAGAAACTGCCGGATTCAAGCTGCATTTCTAATGACGGCGTAACTATATTAGACAAAGCTTTTTGCAGATGACCATTGATTACAATAGCATCTACATGAGCTAGCTTGCTGACTGGTTCCCTTAATGGACCAGCTGGCAATAGCGCTCCATTACTAAAGCCTTTAACGCCATCAATAACCACAATCTCGACATCCCGCTTTAAACGGTAGTGCTGGAGTCCATCATCGCTAATAATGACATCACATTCCGGATGCGCTTTGAGTAGAGCCTTGCCGGCTTCAACGCGATTAGAACTGACAAAAACCGGACAGTTGGTACGAACTGCCAGCAATACCGGCTCATCGCCCACTTGGGGTGGTGAACTATCAGCAAAAACTTCCTGTGTTTGTTGAGTGCTACCGCCATAACCGCGGCTGATGATTCCTGGTTTATACCCTGCAAGCTGCAACTGCCCTGCGAGCCATATAACTAAGGGGGTCTTACCTGTTCCACCTACAGTGATATTGCCTACGACTATGACCGGAACCGGTAAAGAATGGCTATTTAGTAAGTTAAATTGGAAAAGAAATTTTCGGATAGAACTTACCGCAAAGAACAGCCATGATATTGGCAGAAGCAAAATATGCCATAAACTATATGTAACCCACTGTTTTTGTAGCCATCTACTCATGAAACGTAAAGGCTAACTGAATTGCTTTTGATAAAGCTTGGCATAATGGCCATTTTGCTCAATCAACACGTCATGCGTGCCGCTTTCAACAATCTTTCCTTGCTCCATTACCATGATGCGGTCCGCATTTTCAATGGTGCTCAAACGATGCGCAATCACAATACTGGTACGGTTCTGCATCAAGGCATCCAATGCTGCTTGTACGTGTTGTTCAGATTCGGTATCGAGCGCTGATGTGGCTTCATCAAGTAACAAAATAGGTGCATTTTTTAGAATTGCACGGGCAATGGCAATGCGCTGGCGCTGGCCACCGGATAAACGAATACCCCTATCACCAATCTCATTTTGCAAACCATTAGGTAAATGTTGTATGAACTCCCAGGCATGCGCAGCTTTGGCTGCGGCAATCACTTCTTCTTCAGTCGCATCGCGCAATACGCCATATGCGATATTATTAAACACGGTGTCGTTAAAAAGGATGACATCCTGGCTGACTAAAGCGAATTGTTGGCGCAGGCTCTTTAGACTAATTGCGCGGATATCAATACCATCCAACAAAATCAAGCCTTGCTGTAATTCATAGAAGCGCGGTAGCAGGCTGACCAATGTTGTTTTACCGCCTCCAGAGCGGCCTACCAATGCAATTTTTTCGCCGGGTTTTATTGAAAGATTCAGGTTATCCAATGCCGGACGTTTTGCATCGTCATAGCGCAACGTCACGCCACGCAGTTCAATCTCACCTTGTGCCCGAGGGGCCTCTTTAGTTGACGTGTCTTGCTCGGATGTTTCATCAATCACACTGAAAACACTCTGCGCTGCGGCCAAGCCCACTTGTAAGTCTTCATTTAAACCCGTCAAGCTTTTAATCGGCGCAATTAGCATCAGCAAAGCGCCAATAAAAGCCGCAAACTGACCAGCACTAAATCTGCCGACGGCATAATAAATGACTAACGCTAACGAAATCGCAGCCAATACTTCTACGACGAAGCTGCTAAGGCCAGCAATTCTGGCAAGTCGGATCTGCATGTGCCTGTTCTTTGCAATCACTTTGGCAAAACGATTATTCTCATAATCAGCGCCACCAAAAATCTTGACCATACGCTGGCCAGACAGCGCCTCTTCAGAGACCTTGGTCATATCGCCGACAGATTGCTGTACATAACGGCCGGCAGAACGTACCTTGGGCGTTACTCTTTTTAAGAATAACGCCATAAAAGGCGTTACCAAAGCAAATATCAGCGTCAGGCGCCAATCAAGGTAAAGCATATAGGCCAGCATACCAAGAATCGTCAGCGAATCACGTACTACGCTCACGGTGGCATTGGTGGAAGCTTTTGCCATCTGCTCGGTATCAAATGTTAATTTTGAAGTAAGTACTCCGACAGAATGGGCATCGAAGAAGCTGATAGGCAATGTCATCAAACTGCGGAAAGCATCGCCTCGGACATCTTCGACCACATGCCTTGCCACCCAGCGCATGGCAAAACTAGACACAAAGCCCGCAGTTGCCCTTATAAAGAGTAATCCAAGCAACATAAATGGCAAAAGACTTACCTTAGCAGGGTCTTGTTTGACGAAACCATCGTCAGTCACTTGTTTGATGGTAGCGAGAAAGCCGGTATTGGTGGCAGAAAGCACTACCATGGCTAAGATACTGATTGCGAAGATTAATTTATAACGCCAAGCATATCGTAGCAAACGCAGATATAGCATTTTTGCATTTGGGACGCTAGAGGTAGAAAGCTTGGGCTTGGACATGGATTAGGCTCATTCAGCAAGCTGAGATAGCTAGGATTCGATTCTTATGAAAAAAACTTTAACTTAATTCTTTTAATTTGAATTCAAAGAGTAAGGCAGTGCAACCTGCCTTACAGAATTATGAGCCAGATTTAACTTGTGTAGCAAAAGTAATATGGGTGTAACCGGCAACGCGTGAAGCTTCCATCACATTGACCACGGATTGGTGTGTGCTGTTGGCATCGGCATTAATGATAATGGTTGGCTCATTACCGCCGTTAGCTGCTGCTTGCAATGCTGCTGTGATGCCCGCAACAGATTTATCACTCAAGCTTTTACCGTTTATTACATATTGTCCGCTTGCATCCACACCCACTTCGATCGTGAGTGGTTTCTCTTGTGGAGAATTGGCTTCAGCTGTTGGCAAATTAATTTGCAGCTCACTAGTACGCGAGAAAGTAGCACTCACTACCAGGAAAATAATGATCACAAGCAATACGTCGATCAACGGTACGAGGTTCATCTCGAGGTCTTCACTGCGCTTTCCACGTTGGAAATTCATAATAATCCTTTAACTAAATTCGTATTTAAATCAAGTGTAGGCAAGACGCTTTTACTAAGACAGCACATTGAGTACGGCGAGTAAAAGAACACTGCATGCGCTTGATTTCAATCGGATTACTTACGTTCACCGTGAAGAATCTCGACTAGCTTAATCGCCTGTTGCTCCATATCCACCAGCAAACCATCTACCTTTGAACGGAAAAAACGGTAAGCAATCATTGCTGGTACAGCCACTACAATCCCCGCAGCCGTGTTATACAAGGCTACTGAAATACCACGGGCGAATTGAGCAATGTCATGACCAGAACTGGTAAATGCGCCAAATAACTCCACCATACCAATAACCGTACCAAGTAACCCCAACAAAGGCGCTACGGTAGCGATGGTACCGAGTGTAGAAAGATATTTTTCGAGTTTGTGAGCGACTGCGCGGCCGGTTTCTTCAATCGCCTCTTTGGTGACTTCACGTGAGTTTTTAGCGTTGGATAACGCGCTGGCGAACACCTCGCCCAATAATGAATGCTGCTCTAACCTAGCAATGGTTTCTTTAGTCACGCCACCTTTTGCAAGCCACGTTTGCACTTCTGGCAACAGGTTTTTTGGGGCTACGGTATCTTCCCGTAATGCAAAAAAACGTTCACCAATAATCGCTAACGCTACAACAGACGCAATAATAAGCGGCCAGATTGGCCACCCTGCTGCTAAAATAATTTGCCACACAGTGCAACTCCTTAAATTTGAGAATATTCGTTAGTTTTTGCGTAGGAGCACATGAAACTCAACTGAGCGATACTTTAGCTGGTAGTGAGGTTTTGGGCAAGCTACTACTATGTTCATTTGCTATTGGTAGCGCTATTTCTGTTCCTTACTTCAGGGAATAGACATCTTGCCAGTAGCTCCGATTTTGGTTTCGCCAGCTTTGTATCCTGATTTCGTGTTGATTTGCGATATTGGTCACAAAATTAATCTCAACCGCCCCATCGTAATCGGAACGATAGAGTAGACTTCCGGCCTCTTGATAACGTTCAACCACCACTGGCTTGGGATGACCGAAGCGATTGAGGTATCCCGCCGTAAATAAGCTGACACCTGGTTTTACAGCAGCAATGAAGTCGGGCGTAGAAGATGTTTTACTTCCATGATGCGGTGCCGTCATGATGTCGCTTTTTAGCCTTTCAGGAATTGTTTCAAGTAAATAGCGTTCAGCCTCTTTTTCAATATCGCCTGTTAGCAGCATGCTCCCTGATTGGCTCGTGATTTTCAGAACACAGCTGCGATTATTATCTGTTATCGCCGCATCAGCGTAACTTTCATGATTAGGATATAGCATTTCAAAGCGCACTTTATCCCATTCCCATGACTGCCCCGCATAACAGGGTATCCGTTTTGTTTTAGCAGGCAGTTCAAAATCAGGATCAAATGAATTTGCCAACCAAGGCGTGGGCATCAATGACAGCACAGACTGCATACCACCGCTATGGTCGATATCGTTATGGCTCACAACAAAACCATCGAGCTTATCAATGCCTTCGCCATGTAAATAAGGCACAATAATACGATTGCCTGCATCGCTTTGCTCATTGTATTTCGGGCCGGCATCATATAACAAGGTATGCGTAGCAGTTTGAACTACCACACCTAAGCCTTGACCGACATCCAGTACTGTCACTTTCATATCGCCCATTCCAGGACGGATTGGTACAATCAGGAACATTGGTAGAAAACCTATAAAACCTAGCCAGCGCATGGGCCAACCACGCGGCAATAGGAGCCAGAGTACGCCGAACATCGCAGGTAATAATGTCCACGCATGCGAGGCATGCTGCTGCCAGGTGACCATCGGTACTTGATTTAGCCATTTCAGTGCATCCATGCAGATTTCAAGCGCGTGATAGGAAAGTTGCAGCGCTGCATCAAACGGTAAAAAGCTACCTAAAAGTGCCAAAGGCGTGACGATAAAGCTGATGACGGGAATGGCAAAGGCGTTAGCAACAGGTGAAACAAGCGACGCCTGACCAAACATCACCAGAAGCAGCGGTAACATGCCGATAGTGACTGCCCATTGGGTTTGCACAGACGCCTTAAACCAATGCACTTGACCGATACGAGCCCCTAAAGCATAAGCTAGCATAGCCACGGCGCCAAATGACAACCAGAAACCAGGCGCATTTACTGCCCAAGGATCAAACAAAACGACAACCAATAAGGCGGCGGCCAAAACTTGTGAAATCACCAATTGACGACCAGACCATAACGCAACCGCAAACACCATGAGCATATAAAACGTGCGTTGCGAAGGCACTGAAAAGCCTGCGACCAGAGCATAGAGCAACGCAGTAATAACACCTGCAATCGTTGCGGCTTTTCTGGTAGGCAAGCGCATTGCCAGTTTTGGGATTCGTCGCCAGAAGAAGCCGACCAATCCAAAAGCTAATCCGGCGAGCATGGTAATGTGCAAGCCAGAAATCGACATGAGGTGCGATGTCCCAGTACGCAAAAACACTTGCCAGTCATCGGCGCTAATCTGGTTATCATCCCCAATCACCAGCGCCTGGATAATACCGTAATAAGCCTTGCCAGCTAATACGTGCTCAATACGCTGTTTGATCGTCTCCCGCAGATGCTCAAGCACATAAGCGGGTCGCGGCACTAAGTCCTTCAACTTGATATTTTCTGCATTACTTTTGATGCTACCTGTAGCCCGGATATTTTCGCCTAATGCCCATGACTCGAAATCAAAACCACGCGGATTTGCTGTACTGTGCCCTCGCTTCAAGCGAACAGTTAATTGCCATCGCTCACCGGCATGGAATTGTGTGATTGGCTTTTCTCGCTCAGCAACTTCTGCGTGGTTTCTCGTAAAAGTATAGTGGTTCAGGCTGATATGCTCTGGCACTACCGCTTGATAGGTAAGGACTTTTTCCACATTAAAACGGAAGCGCACACCGCGTTCAGTCACTTCCGGAACACTTGCCACTACACCGACGATTCCAATGGTCTTCTGTTCCCAATGATGCGGCAGCTCATCACTCATACGCCACAGCGCATAACCACTTGCCCAAGCTAGGCCGAATAGCAACGCGGCTAAACCTAATGCAACATTGCGTAAATTTTTAGGAAATTGGAAATTGAAACGAGGAAACTGCGAACTACATATCAATAAAGCGGCAAAGAAAATTATTAAAAGCCAAGCTGGGCTTAGCAAATAGGCCATTTGCTGAACATACCAAGCACCTAGGACAAACATCAGTGCATTCAGTATCACGAATACGGGCGGGCGTTAAATTTGCTGTAACAGGCCGTCAACTAAACGATATTGACGTTGCATCTTCTGGGCAAGCTCTTGGTCATGCGTTACCACGACCAAACTCAACTGCTGGGTCTGGTTCATTTCCAACAATAAGTCAAAAACTGCATGGGCGGTATGGCGATCTAAATTTCCAGTTGGTTCATCTGCCAATATGCATTTAGGTTTGGTAACTAAAGCCCTAGCGACAGCTGCACGCTGGCGCTCACCACCGGATAACTCACCAGGCATATGTTCTAAACGATGTTTTAAGCCAACTTTCGTCAAGGTTTCTGCAGCTAATGTGAGCGCCTGCTCTCGCGGCAAGCGCCGAATTAGCAGCGGCATGGCAACATTCTCTAAAGCAGTGAATTCCGGCAACAAATGATGGAATTGATAGACGAAACCTAATGCCTGATTACGTAATAAACCTTTTTTTGTTTCATTTAACTTGCTCAGGTTTTGATCCAGAATATGCACTTGGCCTTTGCTGGGGATATCCAACCCGCCCAGTAAATGCAGCAAGGTACTTTTACCGGAACCTGACGTACCGACGATTGCCACCTGCTCACCGGCATTCACACTGAGGTCAATTCCGTTTAAAACAGCGACTTCCAAACCTTGGTAGGTTTTATGTAAAGCGCTACAAGATACGATGCTATTAGTCATAGAATTTTATTTCTAAGCAAATGATGACACGAAGACAAACCGCAGACAGTGATGTAGCACGGCAAGGTGAAGGCGACAAAGTCAGCGTTGATTTAGAAATGAAATTACTCATAACGCAAGGCCTCAGCGGGGTTAATTTGGCTGGCCTTCCAGCTCGGGTAAATGGTCGCAAGTAAACTGAGAACAAATGACAATACCACAATCGTTGTGACGTCAGACCAAACCAAATCAGAAGGTAGGTCGCTAATGTAATACACATCTTTCGCCAGAAACTGCACGTGGAATAAACCTTCGATGAATGGGATAATCGTGCTGATATTGAGCGCGATCAGCACACCGAAAATTGCGCCAACCACGGTACCGATCACACCGATTAATGCCCCTTGGATCATAAAAATCACCATGATGCTGCCGGGGCTGGCGCCAAAGGTTCGCATAATGGCAATGTCCGCGCGCTTGTCCGTCACCGCCATCACTAGCGTAGAAACTATATTGAAAGCAGCCACCGCAACAATCAAAGTCAGGATAATAAACATCACGCGCTTTTCCATCTGCACCGCGCGGAAGAAATTGGCATGCTGCTGCGTCCAATCGGTTACAAAATAATTGCCAGATTGATTCGGTTGATTGTTAAGTTGCTCGCTCATCGTTGCAGAAATTGTTGGGGCTATAAATAAATCATCTAGTTTCAAACGCACGCCAGAAACTTTATCGCCCATCCGGTAAAGCTTAGCGGCATCGTCAATATGAATTAAAGCCAAGCCAGCGTCGTATTCGTACATGCCAATTTGGAACAAACCCACCACGGTAAATTGTTTCAGACGCGGCACCACACCAGTCGGCGTAAATTGCCCTTGCGGTGCCAGCACCACGACTTTATCGCCAATCTGTGCACCTAAAGCAAAGGCTAAATCCGTGCCTAAAATAATGCCGAACTCACCCGAGCGCAAATCCTGAAGGCTGCCCGCCTTCATATGGCGACCTAAATCCGCTACTTTATCTTCAGCAGAAGGCAACACGCCCCGCACAATCGCACCCTGAACACCAGAACTGTAACTGAGCATACCCTGTGCGGTAATGTAAGGCGCACTTGCCAGCACATGCTGTTGTTTTAAGCTATTGGCAGCAATATTCTGCCAGTCACCAAGTTGATTATTACTACCTGTAATTTCCAGATGCGAAGCCACGCCCAGAATACGAGTACGAAGTTCTTTCTGAAAACCATTCATGACCGAGAGCACCACAATCAGTGCCGCTACCCCCAGCCCGATGCCTATCATGCTGGTGAGGGAAATAAACGAAATGAAATGATTTTTGCGCTTGGCCCGTGTATAGCGCATCCCTACAAAAAGTTCAAACACGGCAAGCTTGGTCAGCGATGATTTTATTATTGAAAACATAGGCAGGATTCTAACAGGGTTGCGTATTTGATTTGCAAGCGTTTGATGGTTCAATTATTAAAATATTCGTATAACTACAAATTTAATACTTTTGAGCAAACCGTATTATGGCTATACGCCACTTAGGCTGGCTCTATGGCGCTTTCCACCAGTTTGTACCCTAATGCCTGGGATAGGTGCAGAGAAAACCTTTATATTCCCAGTGGTCTATCAGGCCTTTTTAACGAACTCAGACTTTAACTTCATGGCGCCGATGCCATCGATTTTACAGTCAATATCGTGGTCACCCTCTACCAAGCGTATATTTTTGACTTTAGTTCCCACTTTTACCACCAGAGAAGAGTTCTTCACTTTCAAGTCTTTAATTACAGTGATGGTATCGCCGTCTTGCAGTACATTGCCATTAGCATCTTTAACTACTTTAATTTCTTCTGTTGCGACAAGGTCATCTTTGCTCCACTCATGTGCACATTCCGGACAAATATAGAGATTTGCATCCTCATAGGTATATTCTGAACTGCATTGTGGGCATATGGGTAAGTTAGTCATAGCTACTTTCTTGGGAATTTAAGCGTTAAATCGGTTGAAGTAATGGCATTGGTGAATTGCTTGGAGAAATGCTACTGGAGATGGACATCATGTTTTATTGAGCAATCTGGTGTAAATTTTCCAGCATATTCTCTGGGCCGATTTGCCCTGTCAAACCTGCCGTTTTCAGTTTAGCAAGTACATTGGGCCGCGCTTCGCAAAGCATTAAGCGTGTTTTATTGCGTTTACAAGTATCTAGCAGATCACTTAATGATTGCATGCCAGTGGCGTCTATAAAAGGCATTCTACCCATACGTAACACTAGAATGTCTGCATGCCCATGTACATTTTCCAGCGCGCTTTCCAGATGCTGTGCTGCGCCAAAGAAAAATGGCCCTTCTATGGTGAAAACCACTGTTTTAGGCGGTAACTTGAAATCCGTATTACCAGTTTCCATTATCAGCTCATCATGAGCCTGTTGTGCAATCACTACGGTTTCAGACATACGCTTCATAAAAAGCAGGCAAGCCAATAACACCCCAATATTGACTGCAATCACCAAGTCGCCAAATACTGTCAGTAAAAATGTGATCAGCAATACTGCGACATCAGATCTGGGCGCGGTTTTTACGATATGAAAATAACGATGTAACTCACTCATGTTATAAGCTACAACAAATAATATGGCGGAAAGTGCACATAGCGGAATATGTGAGGCGAGTGGCGCGAGTGCCAAGATGATAATCACCAGCAGAAGCACATGGAATAAACCTGCCAATGGACTGGTTCCGCCATTACGGATACTGGTGGCGGTACGGGCAATGGCGCCCGTGGAAGCAAAACCACCAAACAATGGAGAAAAAATATTAGCGATACCCTGCCCTATTAACTCCTGATTTGAATCATGTTTGGTGCCGGCCATGCCATCAGCGACTACTGCCGAGAGCAATGATTCAATTGCACCCAGAAGCGCTATGGTGAATGCAGGCCCAATGAGTTTCAGTACCTCAGAAAATGTCATTGAGGGCATTTGGAAATGCGGCAAGCTTTGTGGGATCCCACCAAATGCACTGCCTATGGTGGCAACGCTTTCAAAATTAAAATACCATTGAACAATAGTGGCTACCACCATAGCGATCAGCGGTGAAGGTATACGCTTAAAAACACGTGGGGAAAGCAATAACACCCCTAGCGTTAAAAACCCGAGAGCTGTAGTTTCAAACTGTAAAGTGGGAAACGCTTGCAATAGGTTCCAAACCTTTTCATGAAAATGCTCCGCACCTGCTACAAATGACAACCCAAAAAAATCTTTCCATTGCCCAACGAAGATAATCACACCAATCCCACTGGTAAAACCGACAATGACGGGATCTGGAATGTATTTAATAACGCCGCCCAAGCGTGCAAGTCCCATCAGCATCAGCATGATGCCTGCCATTAGCGTCGCCACCTGCAAACCTTCAATGCCGTATTTGGCAGTGATGCCTGCCAGAATTACAATAAAAGCGCCTGTTGGCCCTGCAATTTGCAGGCGACTACCTCCGAATAAAGAGGTTAAGCCTCCGCCCACAATCGCTGTATATAACCCCTGCTCCGGTTTAGCCCCAGACGCAATTGCAAAGGCCATGGCTAATGGAAGCGCTACAACGCCGACGACGATTCCCGCGAAAACATTATTCAGCCAATGGCTTTTAGATAATAGCCCAGCACGCTTTGCTTCAAAAATAGCAATCATGATTAAAATTTGGTTTGTGATTTGATGTTAATAATATTAACATAGCATTAACATCAAATGGACATACTTATGGAAAATCGGACCGCACGACTTACTTTGTTGATTGACCCCACGAAAAAACAAATATTTGAGGAGATATGCGCATTACGCGATGTAACGCCGTCACAGATTGTTCGCCAGATGATTCGGGATTATGTTCAGCAATATGGAAGCCCAGAACAGATTGCCCGCATGCCAGTCAATAATTAGGTTGCAGAATGAAAAAACAAATCGGCTGTCTTCAATACACGAGGAAGACCATCCCAAATTAATCAAGTTATGGGAAGTATCAGGCAATATTGACTAAGCCAAACCGATACGCCGGAAATACTAGGTCGATTTTTGCGATAAATCCAATCTGCAGTTACGGCGCATATGCAGGCACTCGATTGATAGGGGCGATATTGGCTGGTCATGACGGATGGCGTGGCTATCTTTACCACATGGCAGTGAAACCCGATTACCGTGAAAAAGGCATAGGCGCCAGGCTGGTCAGTGCTGCCGTCAGCGCAATAGCTTGATGAGATTCAAAAAATACATTGTTTGGTAAAACGCGATAATTTAATTGCCAACAATTTTGGGAAGCGTGCGGCTTTGAACTGCGAGATGAATTGTATAGTTACGCACTACGTCAAGCCTTGTCCGCACAGATAAATAGCAGCTTTGCCAAACGGCTTCCACGCCTGCGCTTTATTCTTAAGCACCGATTGATTTACTAGAGACACCTCATTAGCCTTATCTGTTAAAATTGCAGCATGTTTACAGGCATTATTCAGACCATAGGTCAAATCGAACACACCACCACAATGGGCGATGACGTCAAGCTCAACATTAGCTGCAAAGGGCTTGATATGCAGGATGTGATTGTTGGCGATAGCATCGCCGTGAATGGGGTGTGCCTTACCGCCACCAGCTTAAGCGACACGCATTTTGAAGCCCATGTTTCCAAGGAAACTTTATCCGTGACTGTCGGTTTAGAAGCCGCTGAAGATGGTCACAACAAAACCGTCAACCTGGAAAAGGCCTTGCGTCTGAATGATAGGTTAGGTGGTCACTTGGTGAGTGGTCATATAGATGGGGTTGGCCAAGTTGTGCGCTTTGAAGAATTAGGCGATTGCTGGCGCTTGGATGTACGTGCGCCGCATGCCCTTTCCAAATATATCGCTATCAAAGGCTCTATTTGCGTAGATGGCGTGAGCTTGACCGTGAATAGCGTAGAAAAAGATATTTTTTCCATGAATTTAATCCCCCATACGCTAGAAAATACAACACTGCAATTTTTGGGTATAGGCAGCCGCGTGAATTTGGAAGTAGACCAGATTGCGCGTTATGTTGAGCGTATGACCGAATGGATGCTAGAAAGCAATACTGACGAACCCGCATAGAACATTCAAAGAATATATGAATAAAAACGTAATTAGTCCCGCCAAAGAAATTATCGAAGAAATCAAGCTCGGCCGTATGGTTGTGTTGGTCGATGATGAAAACCGTGAGAACGAAGGTGATTTGGTATTGGCTGCAGAATTCACTACGCCCGAACACATCAATTTTATGGCAAAGCATGGCCGCGGCTTAATCTGCCTAACGCTGACCGAGGCGCGCTGCAAACAGCTTAACCTTACAAAAATGGTACAAAAGAACGGTGCGCGCATGGGCACCAACTTCACCGTTTCTATTGAAGCGGCAGAAGGCGTCACCACTGGTATCTCTGCTGCAGACCGGGCACATACTGTATTAGCCGCCGTTGCAAAAAACGCCAAACCTAAAGACATTGTCAGCCCAGGGCATATATTCCCACTTGCAGCCCTAGATGGCGGTGTTTTGGTACGCGCCGGACATACGGAAGCAGGCTGTGACTTGGCTTCATTAGCGGGCTACGAACCAGCCAGCGTGATTTGCGAGATTCTAAAAGACGATGGCAGCATGGCGCGCCTGCCAGATTTAATGCGATTTGCCACTGAGCACAATTTGAAAATCGGCACGATTGCCGACCTCATCCATTACCGCGCAGAAACTGAAAGCTTGGTGGAACGCGCGGCCGAGCGCATGGTTCAAACACCTTATGGTGAGATGAAACTGATTGCTTACCGCGACAGGATCGCTAAGGAAACGCATCTGGCTTTGATAAAAGGTACGCCAACTGCCCAGGATGAAGTATTAGTGCGCGTGCACGAGCCGCTTTCGATATTCGATCTGTTGGATAGCACTAGCTGCACCCATAGCTGGAACACGCTGCAGGCTATGAAGGTGATTGCGAATGCTGATGTTGGGGTGATGGTGTTGCTACATCACCAAGAAAGCGGCGATGCCATTGTAGAGCGTATTCTTGGTGCAGATGAGCCGATACGCATCAACCAGGAATTGCGTACTTACGGCATAGGCTCGCAAATATTGCGCGATTGCGGCGTGCGTAAGATGAAATTACTGGCAAATCAACGCAAAATGCCTAGCATGGCAGGTTTTGGTTTAGAGGTAACAGGCTATTTGGAAGCGGCCTCCTTCGAATTTGTATCGCTTTAGTTATAACGCAAATGTAGTTCTAATTTATGCCATATAAACAATGGTTTACTAAACAATTATCTATGGTAAAATAATGCTATTGGAAAATATCAATCTTACAGGTCACTTCCTCATCGCGATGCCCGCCTTGACTGACCCTTACTTTTCAAAATCTGTCACTTTTATCTGTGCACATAATCAAGATGGTGCCATGGGCGTGGTGATTAACCGCCCTACTGATATTACTTACAACGCACTGTTCGAAAAAATCAACGTAGAGCTACTGGATAGCAGCATTGCAAACCAACCAGTATTGTATGGCGGCCCTGTGCAGCCAGAACGTGGCTTTGTACTACACCCTGCCACTAAGCTCAAAGCGGGCGACCTAGAAAAAGATAATTGGGATAGCTCAATCACTATCGCAGAAAACACTGCGCTCACCACCTCCAAAGATATCCTTGAGGCTGTAGCACTCGGCGAAGGTCCGGATAAAATGCTACTCACTTTGGGTTATGCTGGCTGGACGCCCGGTCAGCTGGAACATGAAATTGCGCAAAATGCATGGCTCTCCGTTCAGCCAAAAGATGTAGATTCTCTCAATAATATCCTTTACGAAATGCAGCATGAAAAACGCCTGGATGCAACGATGGCGCTACTAGGCATCAACTTCGGTATGCTATCTGACGAAGCGGGGCACGCTTGATGCATGCTGTTCTTAACGAGCGCTTGATCGATAATGAAAATGTATATCTCGCTGAAAAAGTTTTATCCAGCACCATATTAGCCTTTGATTTTGGCGAGCAGCGCATCGGCGTAGCAGTCGGCGAGCACTTAATAGGTAATGCAAACCCGCTTACTACGATAGACAATGAAAGCAATGTGATACGCTTTCAGCTAATAAGCGAGCTTGTAAAAGAGTGGCAGCCAAAGTTATTAGTCGTCGGCTTGCCATTAAATGTAGATGGTAGCGAACACGGTGTAACGCAACTTTGTAAAAAATTCGCCCGTCGTTTAAATGGGCGATTTAACCTGCCGGTGATGCTGGTAGATGAGCGCTATACTTCGGTTGAAGCCAGCAGCATATTGAATGAAGGTGGAATTAAAGGTCGCACGCAAAAAAACATGCTGGACCAAGTAGCCGCGCAAACCATACTGCAAAGCTACTTTGATAGTATAAAACTTGAAGTTCGCGATAAAATTAGTGCCGGAAAGAATATTCAATAGAATAAAAACAATGAGCAAACCAGAAACTAACATCCCGAATGCAGAAGAGCTGCTGAAGAACTTAGCAGAGAAGCTCAAGCCATTGCTGCGTGAGAATACGGCTTTGGTTGGCATCCATAGTGGCGGTGTCTGGCTCATGCAGAAACTACTGGTTTTGTTAGCACCCACTATCGCTGAAAAAGGCATAGAACACGGCATATTAGATGTTTCTTTCTACCGAGACGACTACGCCCAGCGCGGCTTGAAATCTGAAAATAGGCCGAGTCAGATTCCATTTGAAGTCGATAACAAACACATTATCCTGATTGATGACGTGTTTTATACTGGCCGTACTACACGTGCTGCAATGAACGAACTGTTCGATTACGGCCGCCCTGCGAGTATAACTTTGGCAGCCCTGGTCAACCGAGGCGGACGTGAATTACCGATCGCTCCGCAGATCGTTGCGGCAGAGATTCCGCTGGATTCATCACAGAATTTGCAGCTTGTACAAAACCCAGATAATACTTTGAGCCTAGAACTTATCACATCACAGACATGAATAATCCTCAACTAGATACCGACGGCCGCCTACGACACCTGCTCTCTATTGAGGGATTACCAAAAAAAATATTAAACCAGATACTAGATACTGCCGAATCATTCGTCGGGGTCGCTGAGCGCGAAGTAAAAAAAGTACCGCTGCTACGCGGTAAAACGGTCTGTAATCTGTTCTTTGAAAACAGCACCCGCACTCGCACTACTTTTGAAATCGCGGCGAAACGCCTTTCGGCTGATGTCATCAGCCTAAACGTAAGCACTTCGTCGCAATCCAAAGGTGAAACTATCTTGGACACGGTAGACAACCTTATTGCCATGCATGCCGATATGTTTGTAGTGCGCCATTCGCAATCCGGCGCCGCACATTTTATTGCCAAACATGTGCCTGACCATATCCATGTCATCAACGCTGGCGATGGTCGCCACTCACACCCTACACAAGGTCTGCTCGATCTATTCACTATCCGCAAATACAAACCTGATTTGCATAATCTACGCGTAGCGATAGTCGGTGATGTGCTGCATTCGCGCGTCGCCCGCTCTGAGATTCATGCGCTCACTACATTAGGCGTGCCGGAAGTGCGCGTCATTGCGCCTAAAACACTATTGCCAGCACAAGTTGAAAAGCTCGGCGTCCATGTATTCCATGACATGAAAGCGGGGCTGAAAGATGTAGATGTCGTGATGATGCTGCGCCTGCAGAACGAACGCATGAATGGCGCAATGTTACCTAGCGCTCAAGAATATTTCAAAACTTATGGCCTCACACAGGAAAAACTAAACTTGGCCAAGCCTGACGCAATCGTCTTGCATCCCGGCCCCATGAACCGTGGTGTTGAGATTGATTCCAGCGTCGCGGATGGTGCGCAATCGGTAATTCTGCCCCAAGTCACTTACGGCATCGCAATTCGCATGGCGGTAATGGCGATACTTGCGGGTGGACAGCCAAGTCAGGCTTCAGCAAGTCAAGGCTAAGGAAGTTAATATGAAAATACATATCAAAAATGGCCGTGTCATAGACCCGAAAAATAATATCGATAGTAAGCTAGATATATTTATCGCTGCCGGGAAAATCATAGCGATTGGTAACGCACCAGACGGCTTCACAGCTAGCCAGACTATAGATGCCATCAACCTGATCGTCTGCCCAGGTTTGGTAGATTTATCTGCCAGATTACGCGAGCCTGGTGAGGAATACAAAGCGACATTGATAAGCGAACTGCAAGCAGCCGTTGCCGGTGGCGTCACCAGCCTAGCCTGCCAGCCCGATACCGATCCAGTGCTCGATGAGCCAGGATTGGTAGAAATGCTCAAGCATCGCGCGAAGCAATTGAATCTGGCGCATGTTTATCCGCTCGGCGCACTGACCCGGCAACTGGAGGGCAAGAACCTTTCAGAGATGGGTGAACTGCGAGAAGCTGGTTGTGTAGGCTTCTCACAAGCCAATGTGGCAATCACGGATACCCAAGTACTATGGCGCGCCATGGAATATGCAGCCACTTTTGGTTTCACTTTATTCTTGCATGCGGAAGAGCCATTCCTGGCTAAAAACGGTGTGGCGCATGATGGCGAAGTGGCAAGCCGACTAGGGCTCAAAGGTATTCCTAGCGCAGCTGAGGCACTGGCACTTTCTGCAATATTGCGTATCGCCGAAGAAACCGGTGTTAATATACATATCAGCCGTTTATCTACCGCGGAAGGTGTAGCCATGATTCGCGCAGCTAAAAAACGCGGCATAAAAATAAGCTGTGATGTGAGCGCCAACCAATTGCACCTGACCGAGCATGACATCGCTTACTTTAATGCGAATTGCCACTTAAAACCGCCCCTAAGAAGCCAACGCGATAAAGAGGCATTAAGCGCTGGGCTGAGAGACGGCACGATAGATGCGATATGCTCGGACCACACACCAGTGGATGATGATGCCAAACTTGCACCTTTTGCAGAAGCAGAAGTTGGCGCTACAGGTTTAGAACTATTACTGACACTCACCTTAAAATGGGCCCAGCAGGAAAAAATCAGCCTGCTACAAGCGATTAAATGCGTTACCCAGTCTTCTGCAAATATTTTAGGGATTGCCGCAGGCGACCTTAGCGTCAATAGTGATGCCGACATTTGCATCTTCGCTGCCGATGAATACTGGAAAATCACACCCAGCGCGCTCAAAAGCCAGGGGAAGAATAGTCCGTTTACCGGCTTGGAATTAGCGGGTAAAGTCAAAACCACCCTTGTCCATGGACAAGTGGTTTACCAAAGTTAATTAAAAGGCTAATCAAAGACTATAAGGATTAAAACGGTTTTGTAATGAATCAATGCAATGACAGACTAAGCAATATAAGTGTTTATTTTTAATGCTGAATGTCAGCACACTGTAGTTTGCAATTTGTAGTTTTTTTGGGGTAATTTTTATGTCAGATACTCGTAACAAACAGCTACAGCGCCGTCAATTCTTGACCTCCGCAGCGGCATTACCTCTCGCACTTTATTTACCCGTGGGCCATGCAGGCCAAAGACTCACTGGCGTTATTCGTGAATTAGAAGGCGATGTGTTCATCAACAAACGAGTCGCTCATCAAACCAGCAGTATTCAAGCCGGTGACAGGTTGAGTGTTGCATATGGGGGCAGGCTGGTATTCAGTATGGGCGATGATTCGTATCTGCTACAAGAAGGTACCTCCTTAGAAGTAGCCAGTAAAGACAATAGAGTGGTTTCCGGCCTGCGTTTGCTAACAGGCGGTTTGCTTTCCGTATTTGGCAAACGAGACAACACTACACGCATTTACACCCACACTGCCACTATCGGTATTCGAGGGACTGGTGTTTATTTGAACAGCCAGCCTGACAATCTTTATTTCTGTACCTGTTATGGTCAAACCGATTTACATCTAGGCCACAATCACGACGAGCACATTCAATCCACGCATCACAGCGCATTTAATATCACGGGTAAATCAGAAAAAAGCATGACGATGGTAGCGACCGAAGTCATCGGCCATACTGATGATGACTTGCGATTACTGGAGCGTTACTCCAATCGCACGCCACCTTTTGATAGCTAGAGGAGTATTTAATAACTAAAACTGAGGAATGAAGTGCGAGGCGACGGAACACAGAAATCGAGATAGTATGCACAATACATAGATTGCCAGTACCGCCTAACAAAGCAGTTCGTCCAAATTTTTAGTTATTAT
>JBKJOT010000005.1:0-5209 GCA_046595335.1 Methylotenera sp. | reverse complement strand
GAACGATGCGATATCAACACTATCGTTCGACTCTGTTTGATTTGGCACAACGGATCATAGTGATAGACAGTGGCCGTATAGTAGCAGATGGCGAAAAAGAACAAATTATAGAAGCATTGCGTTCAGGCAAGATAGGTAAGGCGTTATGAGCCAGGGATTGTTTAAGTTTTTGGGGAAACTGCAAGCTTTCTACACTAGACGCAATTGGCTTGCCAAACCTATTAGTCATCTTCTGGAAAAAGCAGTACCGAACAAGACTAGCGAAGATATTCCTTGGGATGAAGAAGCGGATATGATGCTGATTGAGCAACTCCCACGCCGCGCAAAAAAATTGCTCTATTGGATTGCCATTATTTTAATCGCCTTGATTGTCTGGAGCTATTTTGCAGAGGTGGATGAAGTCACGCGCGGCGAAGGCCGCGTGATTCCTTCGCGCCAATTGCAGATCATCCAATCATTGGATGGCGGTATCGTGACGGAAATCTTGGTAAAAGAAGGTGATACTGTAGCCCAAGGCACGCCTTTAATCCGTATTGATGAAACCCGTGCGGTATCTTCCTTACGCGAAAATCAATCCCAATACATGTCATTACTAGTTAAGGAAGCCAGGCTACAAGCATTGGCAACGGGTGGGGCATTTACTCCTCCGCCAGATGTGCAAAAGCTAGAGCCGGAGTTATATGCCCAGGAGTATGCTCTGTACCAATCCAGCAAAGATGAGCTGGCTTCCAGTATCAGTATTTCACGCGACCAGATGGAACAGCGCGAAAAAGAACTCGCAGAAGTGCAATTCAAGAAAGAGCTTGCTGAGAAAACGTACGACTCTACTTCCAAGGAATTGGCTGCCACTAAGCCGCTGCTCGCGAGTGGTGCTGTATCTGATATCGATATATTAAAGCTGGAAAGAGAAGTTAACCACGCAAAGGGCGACATCGATCAATCACGTGCTCAGATTGCTAGAATTCAATCAGCCATCAGTGAAGCCAGCAGAAAAATCACAGAAGTCGACCAGGCATTCAGAAATAAGGTACGTACGGAACTGAACGATACCTCCGCTAAGCTTGGTTCATTAACTGAAACAAGCGTGGCGCTGAGCGACAAAGTGAAACAATCTACGCTTAAATCTCCAGTAAAGGGAAAAATCAATAAGATCTATTTCAATACGATAGGCGGGGTGATTCAGCCTGGTAAAGAAGTCATGGAGCTGGTGCCGTTGGACGATGCGTTGGTCATAGAAACCAAGATTGAGATCCGGGATATTGCTTTCTTACGCCCAAATCAACCCGCAGTTGTTAAGTTGACTGCTTATGACTATACGATTTATGGCACGTTGGATGCCGTAGTGGAGAGCATCTCTCCCAATTCAACGGTTGATGAAAAGGGTAATGCTTATTACCTGGTGCGGGTGCGTACTTTAAAATCCAGCCTCGGAAAAGGTTTGCCAATTATTCCTGGCATGGTTGCGCAAGTAGATGTATTGACTGGCAAAAAAACGATTCTTTCTTATTTATTAAAACCAGTGCTTAAAGCTAAAGCACGAGCCTTCACAGAGCGATGATGCCGGATTTTTTTATTACCACCCAAAATGAACTGTTGAGTAGTTGGACGGAGGCTTTCCCCAAGGCTATTTTATCTGCCGAAATCCCACCTGCACCTAAAAAACAGGGTGACATCTTTTTCTGGCTACATATGAATATTGATCGTCAGCAATGGATGATCAATGCCATTAATAATATCCATCAAAATTATCCAACTTCCAAAGTGGTGGTTCTTGCTAACGCACCTAACCAAGCCGAAGCCTTTTATGCAATGAGTAAAGGCGTACAAGGCTATTGCCATGCTTATAGTGAAAGCAAATTGTTAAAAGAAGTGCGTACAGTAGTTTCTCACGGCGGTATCTGGATGGGAAATGAGCTCCTGAAACAGCTTATCGACATCACTACTAGCTTGGTAGGAAACCAGCCTCAGCAAGTGTCAGTGCTGCTGCATCAACTAACCAAACGTGAGCAGGATGTAGCGATAGAGGCAGCAAAAGGCCTAAGTAATAAAGAAATCGCACGTATTTTGGATATCACCGAACGTACGGTAAAGGCGCATTTATCTTCTACCTTCGAAACATTGAAAGCTAAAGATCGGCTGCAGTTAGCCTTAATGCTCAATATTCATCATAAACATTAAAGTGTTGATTGTGCACTAGGTTATGGAGTAGCTCGTTTAATCCCGGGGCCTGTCATTCCGTCCATCCCCAGTTGTTTTAATGTTTCAACTTCAAGCGCATTCTGTACGCCTTCAGCAATAATCAATATGCCAATAGAGTGGGCAATCATCCCCAAGCCTCTCAGCAAGGTTTTATTAGCCTCATTACTATCTATACCCCTAATCACCGATACATCGACCTTGATGTAATTAATACCCACATCATGCAATTCTCCCAGTAGGGAGATACGTGAGCCGATATGTTCGATACCTACTTTGCAACCAAAAGGCTTGATCTGGTTACAAAAACTACGGAAGGCTGCAAAGTGATTAAACGCACCTTCTTCAGGAATGTCGAAATATAAACGATGCGCTATATTTGAATGCTGTTTAATAAGAGCGATAGCGGATCTGACGAAATCTTTATCACAAATAGCAGTGGCAGAGATATTCAATCCTATAGGTGGTGCTCCATCGCTCAGCAACTGCAAGGCTTTTTCTAATACCAACTCATCCACACGGTTAATTAATTGTAACTTGAATGCCCATGAGATGAATTCGCCAGCACATAACCAACGACCCTCAGGTGTTAATTGCATCCGTACCGGGCTTTCATTGTGGATGAGCGTCCCATCTTTATCAACTACCGGGAAATGTTCAAGCTTGACACGTTTATTATCCAGTGCATTGGTTAACTGCTGTAGCCATTCCAATTCATTTTTATCCTGGAGGCTCTCAATTTCCGTCTGGTCGATCACATGCAGGATATTGTCATCGCCTACATTGATTTCATCCAAAACCCTGTCAACTAAGGCAAATATCTTTTTAGCTGTATCGGTTTTACTGACATTGATAGTAGCGGTAATGAAATGAATGTTGAGCGTATTAGTCTGCAAGCACTTACTTAGCAAGTTTTGTATCTGGCTACCTATGATGTAGCCATCTACCAACTGCTTAGAAAAGACTGCAAAATCAGCACCACTTAACCTGCCCGCCAGCAAAGTTGATTGATGCTCACATTCATTTCTTAAAGTATTGCCAATCCTTTTTAACAGTAAGTTGGTTTCTTCATAACCTAACTCACGGTCAATCGCAGCCAAGTTAGATAGCCTGGAAACAACTAATACCCCTTGGTCGAAGTATTCTTCATGACTGATAATCGCATCTAGTTTATTTGTAAAAAAATCATGTTTGGCAAGGCCAGTTATTGAATCGAAGTTAGTTTGTACCAAGAGTTCATTCAAACGTACAGATTCTTCACTGACATTTTTCTTAATATGGTTAGAGAGGCTATTCATGGCGTTTACTAAGGCTTCAAACTCATAAGTTTTTGGCACATCAATAGTAATAAAGCGGTGTTCACTGATTGCATTTGCTTGGTTTACTACGTCCCGCAGCGGGTTCAGAATTCTGTGTAAAATCTTACTGCCGGCGAAGCAACTGACAATCCCGATCAATAAGCTCCAGATAGCGATTAATAAGGTTTCTTCCCACAACTTGTCGTAGGCAAAATTGGAGTCACTTTCTAATTTTAATGAACCATATTGCATCCAGCCATTTTGTATTGCCGCCACACCGGCATGGACATCTATGGGAATAAGGCTTACAAACCATTTGGGTGCTTTGGTCTGGCCGTTAGCATTGATTCTTTCGCTCATCACTTTACCTTCCGGGTCAAATAGACCTATATATTGGTAGTGGCCTGAGTCAAATTGCGCAGAAAGTAATAGGTCCAGGGTGACAGGATCTTTTTTTAATTGCGACATGGAAAGCGCGAGCGAATTAGCGTTATCAATGTTTTTCAATTGCAATTGCGTTTCAAGATTATTTTTAGTGGCTAAAGTGCTCAGGATAAAAATCCCACCCCCCGCCAAAATAATGATGAAGATGATTGCTAACCAAAGTTGTTTAATGAGTGACATATCAGTTCCTTACTTAATATTCTATTCCATCTGCTTTGATGCGCAATAAAACATCGCGCCATCTTGAGAGGTGTGAAGTAGAGCTTGCTTGTGGAGTAGTGCTAGCACCTAGCCAAAGGCCGGTGCTATTAAAAGTAAAAATTGGTGTTAGATCTTTTCTTTGTGAAGCCGGTAATATTTCTGGTTCTAAACTATCTAGAATTAGAGGTTCTGATTGCGGTGTTGGGTAATAGCTCAGTACCATATGAGCCCTTATTGCATTTACACCATAAGCAGCCATGTTGGCGCGAACATAGGTCAGTCTCAATTTCTCATCAGGAATATTCAAGACTTTCAAAAATATGTATTTAGCAATGGTGAAGTCTTCACAATCGCCTGCTTGCTTTCCAATGGTTTCAAGGGGTGTCGCCCAATAGTCACTTTGCCCCCAAAGGTCTATGTCATCAACGAACTGGATTTTCTGGTTAAAGTACGCATTAATTTGCTGGATTTTTTCAGTATCCGAAGCTGTTTTTAAATTGATGACTAATTGATTCAGCTCGACGGTATTTTTATAGGCTTTCTGGCCATACCTTAAATTCGCCAGCGAACTGAATTTCCCGAAGTCGTAATTGGCCGCGTAAAAGCTAGTACAGCAGAAAACCAGTAATAGCAGGGCGCTTACAAAGCGAAGCCACGAACTCCATAAATGGTAGTTCTGTGAATGGGCGAGTACAGTTAATTTTTTAGTATTAGTTGAAATAACCGCATCCTAAAACGTTAATTCAATCAAGATCACACAGTTTATGGAGTTGTGATATGACCGTGCGACTTATCATACGCTAAGAATATAGGCTGTAAAGTAATAAGGTAGGGAGTTGACTTTTGCAGGAAATGAGCGCCTTACATCATACTGTCCATCAGTACAATATCTTTGTTCTTTAATTAAGCATTTAATGGCGTTGTGAAAAAGTGTTTACACATTAATTGTTAGTTAGGAACGAATCATGGCATTAATCGGCAGAGTAGTAGCAATGACAGGCGTAGCATATCTGATTACAGATAATGGCGCGAAACGCGAGCTACATTTAGGCGACGAGGTGCAGATAGGC
>JBKJOT010000078.1:0-6421 GCA_046595335.1 Methylotenera sp. | reverse complement strand
TTCAACAATCTTAGAGACCAGCTTTTTATAAATTTTGCAGGCTAGTGTTACAGATTTCATGCAAAAATCAAAACCGTAAATAAAAATGCTGTGTTTTTTGCATGAAATCTGTAACACTAGCCTGCAAAATTTATAAAAAGCTGGTCTCTAAGATTGTTGAAATATCATATAAACTATATATAAATATAAATTTATGATTAAAAATCATGCGGTTAAATAATATCAGTCATTCCAACCCGCCTAGGTACATAACTTGCTGTTCTTAACATTCATGCTACACACTACATTCATGCTACACGCTTATCCTAGACACTTAATCTTAGCCTTAACTTAAGCCACTATATATGTTGACCAATATCAAACAAAACAATATCTTACGTGTTTTATCGTTTTTCTTTTTGTTCAATTTCCTGGTTTCTGCGGCAATATCCAGCCAGACAGTTATTTATAAAAATGCATTCGATAGCGGCGTATTGAATGGTATTTATGTGGTGCTGACATGGCTAAGCTATAGCATTATTTATTTAATTCCTGCAATAGCGTTAACCACACTCATTTGGTTTTGTACCAAATTTACACAGAAACGCCTCGTTATCACCAGTATAGTCGCCATCATCACTGCATCGCTCACCAGTTTGCTGCTATATGCTAACTATAAAATATTTTCTTTATATGGCACTTATATCAATGGCTTTATTGTTAATCTGGTAATCACGCCGGGCGGCATAGATTCACTGGGCGGAAGTACTGCCTCTAGCGCTGGGTTCGTAGCAATCGCTATAGGATTCGTAGTGGTGCAAGTATTGCTGCTATGGCTTGCTGGTTACTTAGCTGAGAGATTCTATACAACCAAGACTAAGTTCGGTTTTTCATTAAGAAAGGCATTGGTAGCTTATCTATTTCTACTGTTTGGCGTGCATTTAAGTTATGCAGGTTATGAGGCATTCAATAACGATCCGGTAGTATCTAGTACCAATAGTGTTCCATTCTTTCAACCCGTATCTGCTAGGCATTTTTTCCAAAACCTAGGCTTTGATATCAAGCACGTCAAACAATTACAGCTTAAAGGTAAATTAAATTACCCACTGAACTCGCTTCATATCAAAACACCGGCTAAACCTTATAACATCATCTGGCTAACCGCAGAATCCTGGCGTGCCGACACATTGAATGACCACATCATGCCGGCCACATGGAAGTTTGCTGAGGGTGCAAACCGCTTTACCCAGAACTACAGTGGTGGTAATGGCACCCGCATGGGTGTATTTTCCATGTTTACCGGCTTACCGGGTAATTACTGGTTCCCATTCCTAGATGAAAATCGGGGTACAGCGTTAATTGACGTGCTACAACAAGAGCAATACCAAATTCACATCTACACGAGTGCATTGTTTAGCTACCCAGAGTTTTCAAAAACATTGTTCAGTAAATTGCAAAAGAACCAAATGCAGGAATTGCAACCCACCGGGAAACTAGGTTGGGAAAATGACCGGCAGAACGTCACGGACTTGCTTAACTTTATTGACACCCGTGATAAATCCAAGCCATTCTTCACCTTTATGTTTTTTGAATCGCCGCATGCACGTTATTACTTCCCACCGGAAAGTGTAATTGCCAAGCCATATAACGACGATATCAACTATGCATCTTTAGACAAGAAAACATTGCGTCGGGATATTGGCCCAATCAAAAATCGTTATATTAATGCGGTGCATCACTTGGATAGCCAGTTCGAGCGTGTGTTTAAATATCTAGACGAGAACAATCTACGCGACAACACCATTGTGATTTTATTGGGTGACCACGGTGAAGAGTTTATGGAGCATGGATTTTGGGGACACAATTCAACCTTTGTAGATGAGCAAGTGCGTACGCCTTTGGTGATATGGCAGCCTGGTCAAACCCCTAAAGTGCATGACAAACTTACTAGCCATATGGACATTATCCCTACTGTCATGCCTTTACTCGGTGTGCAGAACCCAGTAAGTGACTACGCATTAGGCTATAACTTGATGGGCAATGAGACGCGTCCCTACACTTACATTTCTGACTGGAGCCGTATCACCTATAAAGATAATGACAAAAAAATCACTATCCCGATCCGCATCCAGGGCTTTACCGGTAGCAATATTACCGGCGGGCATGACGAAGTATTAACTAATGAAGCCCTCGATAAGGTAAAACAGCAAAAAGCGGCGATTACTGTGCAGATTTTTGAGGATTTGCATAAATTTACCCAGACCAAAACCAAGCAGTAGATGGCTACTAAGCACTGAGAATAAGCGATATCCATAATAAGACTACTAGCATTGAACTAATTCGGGCAAAATACGCACTTAGTCATGGTTTAATGAATGACGAGTGGGTAATTAAGACAGTCTGGGATACCGCCAAGCCGTGGATAAACGTGCGCAAATATTACTAAAAACCTTAGTTGAACATTACATTAGTGATGGTCAGCCTATCGGTTCACGCACACTGCTGCAACATTCTGGTTTGGATGTAAGCCCCGCGACCATTAGAAACGTCATGAGCGACCTAGAACAACTGGGTTTTATCGCCAGTCCGCACACCTCAGCAGGTCGCATCCCGACACAGAAGGGCTACCGTTTATTTGTAGATTCACTACTGACTGTAAAGCCTTTGGAATCTAATGCCGTAGAGCAACTCAAAAGTGGGCTATCTTCACCCAACCAGAGCGAACTTATTTCCAGCGCAGCTGATATGCTTTCGCAGCTTACCCAGTTTGCCGGCGTAGTGATGATTCCAAAGCGCAAGCGTATTGCTTTTAAGCATCTGGAATTTCTGCCATTGTCAGAAAAACGCATATTGGTGATCATCGTCACAAGTGATGGCAATGTGCAGAACCGTATTATCATGACGGAAAAGCCGTTTTCAGCCAGCGAACTCACTCAGGCCAGCAATTACTTCAATATCAACTTTTCTGGACAGACCTTTGAGGAAGTGCAGCAGAAACTACTGCTTGAACTCAAGCAAATGCAAACAGACATGAACCGCCTCATGAGTGCCGCGCTGGAGGCTAGCAGTAAAGCGGTGGATAATGAAAAGGACGGTGTAGTCATCGCCGGCGAACGTAATCTACTTCAGATTGATGACTTATCTACCAATGTGACTAGCCTGCGTAAACTATTCGAGATATTCGAACGGCGTACTTCATTAATGCAACTGCTTGACACCAGCCAGAATGCCCAAGGCATACAGATATTCATCGGCGGCGAAAGTGGTTACTTACCTTTGGATGAGTGCAGCATGATCACCGCACCTTATGAGGCAGATGGACAAGTGGTGGGTACCCTAGGCGTAATTGGCCCTACACGTATGGCTTATGAACGCGTCATCCCGATTGTCGATGTGACAGCAAAACTTTTATCCAACGCATTAAATTCTAATTAAGTACTTATTAAGGCAAATGGCTTATTACAACCCCGAACCACCCTTCAAACATGGCGACCAAGCAAAAGTAGGTATTTTACTTGCCAACCTTGGCACTCCAGATGCGCCAACAGCTAAGTCTTTGCGACCGTATTTAGCGCAATTTCTCATGGACAGACGTGTGATCGAAATCCCCCGTTTCATCTGGTGCTGGATTTTGTACTGCATCATCCTCGTCATTCGACCAAAAAAATCTGCAGAGAAATATGCAAAGATTTGGTTAAAAGAAGGTTCACCATTATTGGTACATTCGCAAAAACAGGCTCAATTGTTACGTGGCTTTTTCAGGCAGAAAATCAATTCACCATTTGTCGTTGAACTGGGTATGAGCTACGGCAATCCGAGTATGCAAAGTGCTATTGAGTCACTCAAGGCTCAGCATTGCAATAAGATTTTGGTATTTCCTCTTTATCCGCAATACGCTGCCAGCAGCACCGCTGCTGCTTTGGACAGTGTCTGGAAAACATTGCTGAAAATGCGTAATGTGCCTGCTATCCGCACTATACGTAATTACCACGACCATCCTGCATACATCAGTGCATTAGCAAATAGCATTCGCGAATATTGGAAAATTAACGGTAAGCCCAACATATTGGTCATGAGCTTTCATGGGGTTCCAAAGTTTCACTTATTAAAGGGTGACCCATATCACTGTGAATGTCATAAAACCGCGCATCTTTTAGCAGAAGCGTTGGAATTGAAAAAAGAGGAATACACCGTCGCATTCCAATCACGTTTCGGTAGGCAGGAGTGGCTAACACCTTATTTGGCAAGAACTTTAGATCAATTGGGTAAAGCTAAAACTAAACGCGTCGATGTGGTATGCCCAGGCTTCAGTAGCGACTGTTTAGAGACCTTGGAAGAGATTGCAATAGAAGGTAAAGAAATATTCGCGCACGCAGGTGGTGGCGAGTACCATTATATTCCAGCGCTCAATGAAAGCGACCCATGGATACATGCGATGACAACCATTGCCTTGGAAAACCTGCAAGGTTGGGTCTCGGCAGATTGGGATAATGAACAGGCTAAGAAAGCTGCTGAAATGACGAAATTGCGAGCGCAGGCTATGGGCGCGAAACAATAAGCGTTATACTTTTGTTTTAAGCCAATTCAGTAGGATTTATGATAGTCATTACCGGCGGCGCAGGCATGATAGGCAGTATCATCGCCTGGCACCTTAATACAAAACTCCAGCGCGATGACTTAGTTATCACTGACCATATCACGCATGAAAATCAATGGCAGAATCTGGTAAAGCGCCACTATGTGCAATACCTGGACAAGAGCCAATTATTAGAATGGCTTGGTGATGGCTCCAAACAAGCAGCACGCACAGATGTAACGGCCATCATCCACATGGGTGCGATTAGTGCGACCACTGAACGTGATTTTAATAAGCTGGTGACCGACAATATTCAATACTCACAGAACCTCTGGAACTGGTGTGCCACGAATAAAGTACCTTTCTTCTACGCGAGTTCTGCCGCGACTTACGGTGATGGCGAACAAGGGTATGATGATGCATCAATAGAGAGCCTGCGCCCGCTCAATGGTTACGGTTATTCAAAACACTTTTTCGACCAATGGGCATTGCGCCAAGTCGCTAACAATCAGGATACGCCACCAGCATGGGCTGGCTTTAAGTTCTTTAATGTCTATGGTCCCAATGAATATCACAAAGAGCGCATGGCAAGCGTGGCTTTCCATAGCTTTAATCAGTTTAAAGATACCGGCACAGTCAAGCTCTTCAAGAGCCATAAACAAGGTTATGAAGACGGCATGCAATTACGTGATTTCGTTTACGTTAAAGATGCAGCAGCTGTGGTCGTACATTTCCTGCAAAACGCAGTAGAAGGAAAACCATGTAGCAATGGTATTTATAATATTGGCACCGGCAAAGCCCGCGCTTTTAAGGACTTAGCTACAAATGTAATGACCAGCATGGGCAAGACCCCGCATATCACTTACATTGATATGCCAGAAGATTTGCAAGGAAGATACCAATATTTTACCGAGGCCAACATGGCAAAACTTCGTGCTGCTGGCTATATGAATGCTTTTTATAGTTTAGAAGATGGCGTGAAAGATTACGTGCAAAACTATCTCATGCATGAAGATGCTTACTGTTAGGTGATATCGTGAACCAATTTGAATATTTACAAAATGAATGGCAAGCACATAATGCCATGTACGCAACATTGAATGCGATATTTCCACAGATCGTCGAAGTAGCCAATGAATTACGTGCTACGTTAAAACGCGGTGGCAAAATCCTGATTATGGGTAACGGTGGCAGTGCTGCCGATAGCCAACACATCGCAGCAGAAATTGTCGGCCGTTATAAAAAGGAACGCCGCGGCTGGCCTGCGATCGCCTTAACAACCGACACCTCTATCCTGACTTCAGTTGGCAATGACTATGGCTATGACTATATCTTTGCCCGCCAAATCGAAGGCTTATGCCGCCCGGAAGATGCCGTCATAGGCATTACTACATCCGGCAACAGCAAAAATGTTGTCAACGCCATTATTGAAGCAAATACCATAGGCGCAACTACCATTGGCCTTACCGGTGGCACAGGTGGCAAACTATTGGAGCTTTGCAAATACAACCTGGTGATGCCAAGCAGTAATACACCGCGCATACAAGAAGCGCATATCTTTGTCGGCCATAGTTTGTGTGGCATGCTGGAAGCTGACTGATTTCATAGCGAAAAATTAGGCTAATTAATACAAAAATGAATTCGCATTTAATAGAAACTGTTCGTCATTTTACTGATTCTGAAAAAATAGTATTGGTCATTGGCGACGTAATGCTAGACCGTTATCTAATGGGTAACGTCAACCGCATTTCCCCGGAAGCGCCTGTTCCTGTGGTGCTGTTAAACAAGTCCGAAGAACGTGCAGGTGGTGCAGCCAACGTTGCAGTAAACCTTAGCGGACTAGTGCTTAATACGCAAATCATCGGA
>JBKJOT010000112.1:0-5650 GCA_046595335.1 Methylotenera sp. | reverse complement strand
TTCCATTGAAGAATGGTGCGAAGGATACTTTGCTTATCGTATTTGACCAGAAAATTAAGCTACCTCCACCAGTTGCAGGATCAATACTAACTGTTGGAGGTAGCTTAATTTTCTGGTCAAATACGATAAGCAAAGTATCCTTCGCACCATTCTTCAATGGAATAATCTTATAAAGCTTGGTATTCTTTCCATCAGTTGAACGTCCTACGTACTGACCCCTCTGACTTAATGTAGCAACAGGGGCTGCATCACCAAGAGACTCTACTCCATACACTAATCGCTGCGCTGGATAGAACTGATCGCTTTCATATAAACCGGCAGCAACCAATAGATCCTGAGAAATGATCGAACCGTCTTTTAGGTTAAGATCACTTACCATTTCAATACCGTCTTCGTACAAATCAGAGAATTCGGCATCAAGTGGTTGTGTTTCGCCAATGGCAGTTAAGATATTAGCCAAGGGAATAGAAACAGATGCCCATGGGCCCCGATAATCTTCCGTGGTTTTGAAAGCTGAACCTGGAATGTTTGTCAAAGCAACTCGAGTTTTTTCAATCGTGATTTTTCCGTCATCGCCAATCACTTCACTTCTCTTAATTGCATAGACATCAACACTAGCCAATGAGGTAGGATCCTCTGATAAGAACTCAACATCATAGTCAAACGTCTCAGTTCCTAGAATTGCATCTGAAAAGAATGCAGCTCCGTAGGGATCCCCGTTGTCATAGATTGCATCCAATTGCGGACCACGCAGGGCTAACACTATACCCTTCTTAACCTTATCAAATTGAAGCGGGCTAAGCGATTCATCAGCACATGAAATACCGATAACCGTTAACACTACAATCATTATAATCTTTATCTTATTTCTCATAGTTCTAAATTATTTAAGGTCCAACAAAGGGTCCCAAAACACAGGGTTAAGCACTTGCGAATCCTTCTGCGTTGCGCTGCTGTTAAGGTTCGCATAAACAGATGGATAAATAAGTGAATGATAATAAACCCCTGGATTAGGAATGCGGGTAGGTTGCATATTTACTGGAGCGCCAGTTCTTCTGTACAAATTGTAAGCTTCAATACCATTGCCAAAGCAAGCCATATGGAACTCGCGACCAACTACTTGTAAGTCAGTCTTCGTGTTACCATCATACAAAGTTGCAACAGCGGATTGATAGGCTGAGGTAGAAGGCTCCAATCCTACTGGAAGAACCTGCCCGACTTTTGCAGCAAAGTTCCTGATTTGCGTAATCGAGTTTGCAATACCAGCAGCCAGTTCAGGCTTAGCATCAACCCCATTACGCGCTTTGTACTCTGCCTTTAAAAAATCGGTATAAAAAGACATCCAGATCGGCTCGATTCCTGCTCCATTTCCACCATCCCCACGGATTGTTGGTTCGTGGAACGATCTATCAGTTGTAGGTTTAGCATCAATCTTACCAGCAGCTGGGTATGCTCCGGCACAGGTAATAAATGGAGAATCCGGGTTTGTACCAGAATCATCACCATGATCACGACCATAGAAACCAGGTTCGAATTGACAAAACACGTAATTACCGGCTGCATAATGTGCTGGTTTAGATCCACATCCTACGTTTTTAGGGTCAATTGTAAAGGCCTTCGCATTACTTCCCACCTGGCGGTATAGATAGTATCTCCAGCGCGGGTCTTGTACACCCATACCTTGATAAAGCTCCCACATGAAGTTATTACCAATATATCCACCTGCTGAAGATCGGATAGGATCATAATACTGATCATACGTAGGATGGCGAGAAGGGGGAACGGTTACCGCAGCATATTTATATGTAAAATTTTCTGCCTCAGTATCAACTAAATCTCCAGCTAACAAAACATCTATTCTCGCATTTGCAGAAGCTGTTTCAGCAGGGATCAGGGAAGTATTCATCAAAGCCTTTAACTCGAGGGTGTTCGCGAATGCGTTCCACTTGCTTCTGCTACCTGCATAGAATACGTCACGAGTCAATGCACCACCCGCATCAAGTCCGGTTTTTGCGAGTTCAACTCTGGCTTCATCTAAAAGTGTAAGTGCGTGAGCATAAATAGCGGCTCCACCATCCGCCACAGGATTGTAATTCCCTTCTATTCCTTTTAAAGCTTCTGTTTGCGGAACATCACCAAATACATCCACTAAAGTCAAATACACATAAGCCTCCAGAATTTTAGCAACCGCAACATGGGTCGTTAAACCTTTCTCTTCCGCCAATGGAATAAGTGTTTCGGCATTGGTTAATACACGTTGATATGCAGTAGTCCATAAACCGTCAGATGCCGTAGAGCGAACTGCAGTTTGGTAACGGTCACCTCCTGTCATCGCTGACATTCTTACCAATTGATCTACAGTTCCGGAGGTGGAATTGTAAAAATTTCCTAATTCTGCCTGAACTGTGTTCATGATCAGATCAACATCAGCCCCTGAAACACTTACCTGATTCGGATTGTCTAAATCGCTGTCTAAATCACAGGCCGATACTAGAAAAATCAGAAGGAATCCAAATTTTTTCAATATGTCTTTCATTTTTCTTTCTATTTAGAATGTCAGTTTTAGGTTAACTCCATATTTGCGAGCCGAAGGGCCACCCAAATAATCAAAACCTGCTCCATTGTTTGATCCAAAGGCAGTTCTATCAAAATCAGCATGCGCATACTTTGGCGCATTCACAGCTTTAAACCATAAGTTGCTACCGTTTACTGAAATGTTTACAGCATTCAATTTAAACCTTGAAATCATGCTTTTTGGCAGAGAATAGGCTAGAGAAACTTGGTTGAAGCGAAAACGAGAAGCGTCATAAACACCTCTGTCGTCTGGACTACCACCAATAATTGTGTTACCAAAGAATACACCTGAAGTGGTTAATGGAATATCATTTGGCTTATACCCTGTTACGTTACCATTCTCATCTTTAATTTGACGAACACCGGGAAGAATTAGGGGTAATGTTGGATCAAATGATTCCAAATCTTTTGCCACACCTCGTCCCACTGTTGTTGCAGCAGAGTATGAGTAAGTTTGGCCTCCGTGTACATAATCCCATTGCATGCCAAAGGATAATCCCTTCCATGACAAATCAGATATAATTGAACCTAACCATTTTGCGTTTGGATTGGCTATAATTCCAATTTCAGCAGCAGCCAAATAATCACCTTGTTCGTTCACAATCAATTGTCCATCAGGCGATTTCTCAACATAAGTTCCTTTGATCACATTCAAAGGCTCGCCTTCAATGGCGAAATTACCCAAGTTGCTAAAGCCGTTAACCAGAATTTCTTTTGATCCTTCAGGTAAAGACTTTACCAAGCTTTTATTTTTGGTAAAATTGATCATCAGATCCCATGTTAAGTTTCCGGATTTTAACACGGTACCACCCAAGGCCATCTCAATACCTTTATTCTGGATTGTACCCGCATTAATAAACACAGAGGTATTACCTGTTGAAGGATCCAATGGACGTTCGATAATTTGGTCTTTAGCAATTCGGTTATAGAATGATATATCTACTCTTAATCTGTTTTGCAAGATTTTAGTTTCGATACCTAACTCTGTTTCAGTCAACAATTCAGGTTTCAACGCACTGTTTGCTAACAATGAAGGACGACCAGATGTAACTACGTTACCAAGATTATCTTGTCTAGTTTGCGCATTCAATGTTAAGTATGGACGAGTATTATAAGGCGAACCGAAGTTAGCTGATGTGCCATAAGCAAATCTTACTTTTAAGAAATCAAGAACGTTAGAAGCAAAATCGGGGAATGCTGCAGAAGGAATAAAGGCCACACTACCTCCAGGATAGAAAAGTGAACGGTTATCTTTCTCCAAGGTTGAAGACCAATCGTTACGACCGGAAAGGTTTACATACAAATAGTCTTTATAACCTAAAGTAGCATCAAAATAAGCTCCAAAGATTGAACTGTTTTCAACGCGATTCAAATTGTTACCTCTAAAATCCTTTGCTTGTGTAGAGGTAAAGTTTCTATGCTCAAGAAAACCATAAACGACCTGTCCCAAGCTTTCAAGACCTTGTTGCTTATATTCGTTGCTTCTGTAGTTTGTTCCAACAATAGCAGTCAGATCAAGATCTGAACTTAGCTCCTTATTAATTGATACTAAGAAAGTATGATCGATAAGTGTATTATTCGAGGTAGTGGTTCTGTAAGCGCCAGGTGTTAAGTTAGAATCAAAACCAACGCCTCCTTTATTAACTGAATAAGATTGTTTATCGGAGTAGGTGTCGAAGCCAAGACGATAGGTAGCATTAAGCCAATCTGTGATTTTATAATCGAGGTTAGAGCTAGAAAAGAAACGATTGGTTATGCTAGTTTGAAGCGAATTGGCGAGCAACCATCGCGGATTTGTAATGCTGTTGTTGTTACGATAATAAACACTAGCATGAGTTACTGGGTTTTCCCAAGGCCAATTTGTCAAGTCCACATTTCTAGGTGTGTAGAATAAGTTAGCCCATATTGAAGGTCCTCCAATCGAATTTGAACCAGTACCTGCCGCAGCTGGTGGCGTTTGGAAATCGGTTCTCACGTAATTAAAAGTGCTTCCCAAGGTCAACTTCTTTGTTAATTTGGCACTACCACCTAAAGAAAAGTTATCCCTTTGTAGCTCATTGTTCTTTACAAAGCCGACATCTTTTAAATGGCTATAGTTAAATGAAAGATTCCCAAATTCATTTGAAGAACCTAAACTAATAGAAGTATTAGCGGAAGATCCTTTTTGAAAAAAGTCTTTCACATTGTTTGGTTGCGCAATAGGAATATAACCAGCATCTGTGGAACCTCCGGTAATTGCAAACTCTGGTCGGTCAGGAAAAGTATTGCGATGCTCCCAATATGGGTGACGAACTCCCGTAGGCTGACCATCAAATAAGCTACCCCAATTACTGAAAAATTCACCGTAGGCACCATCGAAACCATTCGCCCATTTATTCTGGTACTCTGGAATAACGGCCTCAGAAATATAATATGACTGAGCTACAGAACCTTGAAACTTACTCTTTTTTTGCCCCTTAGAACCTGACTTAGTTGTAATCAAAATAACACCGTTTCTACCTTGAGAACCATAAGTAGTGGTGGCACTTAGCCCTCTCAACACACTCATCGACTCAATGTTGTTTGGGTCAATATCCAAAAAACGTGTTGGTGCCACCTGACCATCTGAAAAACTAGAGTTAATATCATTTGATTGAGTATTAATCGGCACACCATCGACTACCCAGAGTGGTTGCGTATTACCTGTGATAGAACTATTTCCACGAATATTGATTCTAGAACCTGAACCAGCTAAACCGGAAGAGTTAAGAATTTGAATTCCCGGAGTTTTACCCTGAAGCGCGCGTCCGACATCAGATTCTGGTTTTTCTGCAAGCAATGCCGAGGATATTGTAGTTGTCGCATATCCCAGCGACTTTTGCTCTCGTCTGACACCTTGAGCTGTAACAACAACTTCAGACAACTGCTGCACATCAAGAGTTAATTGAACATCAACAACAGTTCTCTCACCAATTGGTATTTCGGCTGTAGCTAAACCAATAAAAGAAAAAATTAAACTCGGTGCTACACCTGTTACACTTAGTTTATAGTTACCATCTACATCGGTAACCGTTCCACTAGTAGTTCCTTTGATAAC
>JBKJOT010000064.1:0-29946 GCA_046595335.1 Methylotenera sp. | reverse complement strand
ACATCAATACTAACCTCAAATAATTCCAATGTAAGTAGTAAGCCTAGACTCAAGTCTTTATAAGAGGCTTACTACTTTCTTCTTTTCCTTCACGGAATTAAGTCTTAAACACTTCTTAAGAGACAGAGCATGTCTAAACGCAGAGTAGTAGTCACTGGTCTTGGCGTAGTTTCACCTGTAGGTATTGGTGTTCAAACTGCCTGGGATAACCTTATTGCCGGTAAATCAGGCATTACACAAATTACGAAGTTCGACGCCAGCGCTTTCGCCTCGACAATTGCCGGTGAAGTCAAAGACTTTAATGTGGAAGATTACCTCACCGCTAAAGAAGCCCGTAGGATGGATACGTTCATTCAGTACGGACTCGTGGCTGCGATTGAAGCGGTAAAAGACTCTGGAATCGTAGCAACAGAAGAAAATGCCGAGCGTATTGGCGTTTCTATCGGCTCTGGTATTGGCGGCATGCAGTTTATTGAGGATACCGACATACTCTATCAAGAGTCTGGTCCTCGCAAAATATCGCCATTCTTTATTCCCGGTACCATCATTAATATGATTTCCGGCAACTTATCCATTATGTACGGCTTCAAGGGCCCGAACGTAGCGATTGTAACGGCCTGCACGACTGGTACGCATTCGATTGGCGACGCTTCACGCATGATAGAATACGGCGACGCCGATGTAATGATTGCTGGCGGTTCTGAAGCAGCGATCACACGTTTAAGTGTAGGTGGTTTTGCTGCCGCACGTGCACTTTCTACCCGGAATGACGACCCGGCAACCGCAAGTCGCCCATGGGATAAAGACCGTGACGGCTTTGTGATTGGTGAAGGCGCCGGGGTAATGGTGCTGGAAGAGTACGAGCATGCTAAAAAACGTGGCGCTAAAATCTATGCGGAACTCTGCGGTTACGGCATGAGTGCCGATGCATACCACATGACCGCACCGAATATGGACGGCCCACGTCGCTCTATGCGTAACGCTATGCAAAATGCAGGCATCAGTCCGGATGCAGTGCAATTTATCAATGCGCATGGTACATCGACACCTCTTGGGGACTCGAATGAAACTAATGCCATTAAGGCAGCCTTTGGCGACCATGCTAAGAAGTTGGTAGTAAACTCAACTAAATCCATGACTGGTCATCTATTAGGCGGCGCAGGTGGCTTAGAATCAGTATTTACTGTGCTCTCCATTTACAATCAAATGTCACCACCCACCATCAATATTTTCAACAAAGATCCAGAATGCGACTTGGATTATTGCGCGAATACTGCACGAGATATGAAAATTGAATATGCGCTAAAGAACAACTTTGGCTTTGGCGGAACTAACGGCAGCTTGGTATTTAAAAAGATATAACTTCTCGATCGAATTCTTTTAAGCCTGCGGATTCAGTTGCGCAGGCTTTTTATTTGATTCTGCCCGCCTGATATTGCGTAATAGAAACTAGTTTATTAGCTCATGCTATGGTTTAATTATGGCTCATGTCACTAGCGCATACATACCTCATAAATGGCAGCCCACATCTAGCTATTTCGCCACTCGACCGCGGGTTTGCCTATGGCGATGGTGTTTTCCGCACATTAAAAGTTATTAATGCCCAGCCTCAACATTGGCCCCAACATTACCAAAAATTAGTAGCAGATTGCGCCGCTATTAGTATCGTCTGCCCAAGCGCGGAGCTGTTAATGAGCGATCTAATCCAGCTATTCAAGCCAGATGAGATTGCCGTTGCCAAAATCATCATTACACGAGGTGAGGGCGAGCGCGGCTATGCGCCTCCGGCCGTAACTATGCCTACACGCGTACTGATCAAATCCGCCATGCCGCAATATGCAAAGGCAAACTATACGAACGGGGTGGAGCTATACCTTTGTAACACACGTTTGAGCGTGCAAGCCAAGCTCGCTGGTATCAAACATCTGAATCGCCTAGAGAACGTTCTGGCTCGCATGGAATGGCAGAATGAGGCCATATTTGATGGCCTGATGTTAGATGCGCAGGCAAATGCTATTGAATGCACCATGAGTAATATTTTCGCGAGGTTTGGCGACACGTTCATTACGCCTGATTTAAGCGAATGCGGTGTTGCTGGTATTACCAGGCAGCAAATCATCAGCCATGCAGCACCGCTTGGCTTGCAAATAAAGGTTGCAGCATTACCTTTAGCGCAGTTATTAAAAGCGGAAGAAGTAATCATCTGCAATAGTTTATATGGCGCCTTCCAAGTCAATAAAATCGGCACCAACACCTGCAAACCGGGTAATTTAGCAAAAAAAATAAGAGAACTATTAGCCCATGATTAAACGTATCAAAAAATGGATAACACTCAGTATATTGGGCGTTCTGGCATTGGCTGCTGCATTGGTTTATTACGCAGTCGCACCTTTAAAGCTGCAGCCTAATAGCCAGGAAATCATTATCCAGCCGAGTAGCAGTCTTAGAAGCATAGCTAGTCAATTAGTACAACAAGGTGTGCTAGCTGAACCGTGGCGTTTTATTATCCTGGCCAAATTGCTACACAAAGAACAGTACTTACAACCTGGCAGTTATACGCTAAATAAAAACATCAACCCATACCATCTTTTGCTATCGCTTAATCATGGTAAAACTACACAGGGTAGCGTTACTTTTATTGAAGGCAGGACTTTTGCACAAATGCGAAGTAAGTTAGCTGGAAATGATGCAGTTAAATATACCGTGGGTGCCATGTCAGAAGCAGAAATTTTAAGCTTGATGGGCTCAAATTACCGTACCGCTGAAGGCTTGTTCTTTCCGGATACTTATTATTTTGATCGCGGTACGACCGATATTGTTTTGCTGAAGCGCAGCTATGATGGCATGCAGGCGAAGTTGGCCAAAGCATGGGCTATGCGGGATGCAAACTTACCATATAAAAATAGCTATCAGGCACTAATTATGGCTTCAATCATAGAAAAAGAAACCGGCAAAGCCAGCGAACGGCCAATGATAGCCGGGGTTTTTATTAATCGTCTACGCATAGGCATGCGCTTGCAAACGGACCCATCGGTCATCTACGGCATCGGTTTGCGTTATAATGGCAACATCCGTAAAAAAGATTTATTGGCCGATACCCCTTACAATACCTACACACGCGCTGGTCTACCACCTACGCCTATCGCCATGCCTGGCTTGGCTTCTATTGAAGCAGCACTACATCCGGAAGATACCAAGGCACTGTATTTTGTAGGGAAGGGTGATGGCAGCCATGCGTTCTCTAATAACCTGGATGAACACAATCGGGCTGTTGCTAAATACCAACTGGGAAACCGCAAATAATGACTGGTAAATTTATCACACTAGAAGGCATGGATGGCGCCGGTAAAAGCACGCATATTCCTACTATTATCCACGCGCTGGAAGCTCGCGGCATAGAAGTGGTTTCTACACGCGAACCAGGTGGAACAAAGCTGGGTGAGCAGTTGCGCGAGTTGTTATTGCATGAAACCATGCATGCTGAAACTGAGACTTTACTGATGTTTGCTGCGCGCCGAGAGCACATAGCTACTGTCATTGAGCCAGGCCTTAAAAGAGGTGCCTATGTGCTTTCAGATCGCTTTACGGATGCAACTTATGCCTATCAAAGTGGCGCAAAAGGGGTGGATATCAATAAGATACATACGCTCGAAACCTGGGTTCAAGTGATATTGCAACCTGACGTGACGTTGTTATTCGATGTGCCCGTTGAAGTCAGTATGCAACGATTATCGCTAGCAAGAACGCCGGATAAGTTCGAGCGTGAAACTGCCGAATTTTTTAGCCGAATCCGCGATGCTTATTTACATCGAGCTAAAGAAAATCCCGCCAGATTTCGTATAATTAACGCTAATCAACCATTAGATAAAGTCACTAAAGTGGTTCAAGATATCATTGCAACTATATGATAGTAAATAAAATTTATCCTTGGCAGTCAGAGATATGGAAAAGACTGCAACAGGAATCAAAGCGTCTGCCCCATGCACTTTTGTTATATGGTCGAGCCGGGATAGGAAAATATGATTTTTCCCTTAATTTAAGCCAGGCGCTGTTGTGTAGCAGCCCGACATCTGAAGGGTTTGCCTGCGAAGCCTGCTCAAGCTGCAACTGGTTTAAGGAAGACAACCATCCTGATTTTCATCAGTTAAGTCCCGAGCAGGAATCCGAATCGGATGAAGAGGCAGCTTCTGTAAAAAAAACTAAAAAGAAAACACAGATATCCGTCAGTCAGGTACGTGAACTCGCAAGTTTTACAGGCTTATCCAGCCACCGTAGTGATGGCCTACGCATCGTATTGATTCATCCGGCAGAAGCATTAAACATGGCTTCCGCTAATGCCTTATTGAAAATGCTTGAAGAGCCATCACCAGGTGTAGTATTCATTTTGGTTTCTCATCAAATACAGCGTTTACTGCCGACCATCCTGAGCCGCTGCCAAAAGATAGCGATGCCGGTACCCAATGAAGTGGTTGCCTTACAATGGCTGAATGAACAAGGTGTGATAAACCCGAAAGAACAGTTGGATTACCTGGAAGGCTCACCAATAAAGGTGATGGAGCAACAAAGCGAATTCAACCAGTTAAAAGACGTCTGGCGTTTATTAGCGCAAGGAGAGAAACTTCAACCGCATATTGCCGCTCCAGCACTCATTTCAAACTCTGTAGAGCACGGCATTATTGCGGTACAAAAATGGCTGTATGACCTAGCTGCTCTGCACTTGAGCCAGCAAATTCGTTATCACACAGCTTTAGCCAAGACTTTTCAAGGGCTTGCCGACAAGGTACACTTGAACCGTTTGTTTGATTTGCAAAAGAAAGCGGATGAATTGCGCAGACTAGCAAATCATCCCCTGAACCATGATTTGCAAATGGAAAGCCTCTTACTAGATTACACCAGAATTTTCAGGCACTGAAAATTACTAAAGATTAGCAGCACGATAATTAATTGAGAAAATTATGGCTGAAAATGCAGTAGAAGACATCAAGAATTCAAGTGCGCCAAAACCAGGCGTACTGTCGCTGGCCATTAAAGAGAAAGCAGCGCTGTATGCCGCTTATATGCCATTTCTCAAGGGCGGCGGACTATTCATTCCTACCAATAAGCCTTTCAAAATCGGCGAAGAAGTCTTTATGTTACTAAGTCTCATTGAAGACCCGGTTAAACTTAAGGTAGTGGGTCATGTAGCCTGGGTTTCACCTGCGGCACATTCGAATCGGCCTCAAGGCATAGGCGTGCAATTCAGCGAAAAAGATGGTGGTTTGGAAGCCCGTAATAAAATAGAAAGTCTATTAGGTAGTGCGCTTAAATCGGCGCGGCCTACACATACCATGTAGCTTAATACTGATGTAAATCGGCTCATATATTTTAAAAGGTAGTTTTTGTTTTTATGCTTGTTGATTCACATTGTCACCTCAATTTCCCTGAGCTCGCAGCCAACCTTCCGCTTATCCGGCAAGCCATGGCTGATAACGAAGTAGGTCATGCCTTATGCGTTTCTGTGACTTTGCCAGATTTCCCCCAAGTGCTGGCACTTGCCGAAACTTACGAAAATTTTTATGCTTCAGTTGGGGTTCACCCTGATTATGAAGACATAGAAGAGCCTACTGTAGATGGCCTAGTGGCCCTAGCAAACCATCCTAAAATCATCGCTATTGGCGAAACCGGCTTGGATTATTTCAGGCTTACCGGCGACCTGGAATGGCAGCGCACACGGTTTCGTACGCATATTCGTGCAGCCATCCTCAGTGGCAAACCATTAATTATCCATACCCGTAGCGCTGCGGATGATACCTTGTGCATTATGCGTGAAGAAAATGCACAGCAGATCGGCGGAGTAATGCATTGCTTTACCGAGAGTTTAGATGTTGCCTTGCAAGCCATTGAACTAGGTTTTTATATTTCATTTTCCGGTATTGTCACTTTCAAGAATGCAGTAACAATTAAAGAAGTGGCTCAACACGTACCATTAGACCGTATATTGGTTGAAACAGATTCACCATATCTTGCACCTATGCCTTATCGTGGGAAGACTAACCAGCCCAGCTATGTAAAACATGTCGCTGAAGAAATTGCTAAGCTACGCGGCCTTACACTTGAAGAAGTATCAGCCGCCACGACTGCTAACTTTTTCCGCTTATTCCGGCATGCAATTGAGACCAAATAACTTATGCAACTGACCATGTTAGGCGTAGGCTCCAGCGCTGGTACTCCAGTACTAGGCTGCCAATGTCCTACTTGCTCATCCCCAGATAAGCGCAATAACAGAACACGTTGCTCAAGCTTGATCTCCCTGGATAACGGCAAGGTTATATTGATAGATACCGGCCCTGACCTACGCCAACAGGCACTCAGGGAAGGGTTTACGCATATAGACGCTGTGCTTTACACCCATACCCATGCTGACCACCTGCATGGGATAGATGACCTACGTGGCTTTTGCCAGATACAACGTTGCCAGATTCCTTTATATGGCAGCCCGGATACTGTGGCGCATATCAGTCAAAAATTCGGCTATGCCCTTCGTGAACCTAGTAATTTCTGGGATCTGCCAGTCCTAAAAGTAATGCCAATTAACGAACCTTTTGAACTCTTCGGCCAAATTGTTATTCCTATACCGGTCAAGCATGGCCGTAGTGACATTTTTGGCTATAGGGTAGGGGATATAGCCTACCTGACAGATGTATCTGAAATACCGGAAAGATCGTTAAGTTTGCTACAGGGGCTTAAGGTGCTACTGTTAGATTGTCTTAGGGAACAGGCGCATCCTACACATATCAATGTTGAGCAGAGTCTGGCTTATGCAGCCGCGTTGAAGGCCGAAGCCACCTACTTTATCCACATGACGCATGATCTTGAATACAGCGCATTAATGGCCAAGTTACCGCAAAATATCTATGTAGGCTATGACGGGCTAAAAGTAACTACATGAAGTTAACTACAGTTTAATTATAATAATAGGTCATCTTTTAAATCTCTCACACGTTATGCTTAATGGATTAACAGTGAGATAATAACGAATCGTTTGGAGACAACACAATCATGCAATTTAAGAAATTATTTTTTGGCCTAAGTTTGTCATTTATGGCTATGTCATTGATGCTGGTAACTGCCACGTCTGTAGCTCAAGCGGCACCTCCTAAGAAAAGCGGTTATACGGAAGATCAATTCCTAAGCGCATTTAGTGGCAAATCAAAAAAAGTCATTAATGAAAAATTGGGCGAGCCGGTTAAAAAAGAGATGTCCATTAAGCCTACAGGCGCTTCTACCATGATGGAAAAAGCCGGTGCTGATGATAAAAACTCGAAGCCGGTTAAAGTAGAGATGTGGTACTACAAGAATTTGGTGAAATATGATCCAAAGCACACCTATAAAGAAACCGAAATTACTTTTGTAAACGGTGTGGCGATGAACATCGCATTCTTCAACAATAGGTAATCAGCCTAGTAAGCTGCGGCAATCCTTAAATACTTATTTTAGGATTGCCTGTTCTGCAATAGCTTCAATAAATATTGCTCAACGTAATCCAATAACGCTTCATCATCTATTAATTCCGCATTCGCCTCAATAAGGTCAAACATAGCACCCGCCATATAACTCTCGATGATATAAGGGTGTATATAGCATTTTTTGCAAATGCTCGGTGTATTTCCTAATTTTTTTGAGGCAGCTTCAATAGCCATCACCACATTCTTTTTAGCTTGTGTGATGTTTTCAAAAGGCTCTAGTGCTCGTAATGCCATGGTCGCATGCATAGTGCCAGACCAAGTCCTGAAGTCCTTAGCGGTGTAATCACGTCCGGTGATCTGTTTCAAGTATTCATTCACGTCAGTAGAATTAACAGAATGGCGTACCCCGTCGCTATCGATATACTGAAATAGCTCCTGCCCGGGAATATCCATCATCCGTTTAAGAATACGTGCCATGCGGGCATCCTGCAGGCTGATATCATGTTCTATCTTGCTTTTGCCACGGAATTTAAACTTCACCACACTCCCGCTAATTTCTACATGCCGGTTGCGTAGGGTGGTGAGTCCGAAGGATTTATTGGTTTTTACATACTCATCATTACCGATGCGTATCATCGTGTTTTCGAGCAGGTAAATAATGGTCGCTAGCACCTTTTCTTTGCTTAATCCTGGCCGTGATAGATCCTCATCTACTTTTTGACGAATCATAGGCAGATGTAAGCCAAAATCTATCATATGTTCGTACTTCACTTCGTCCCTTACAGCTCGCCATTGGCTATGGTAACGGTATTGCTTGCGGCCCTTTGCATCGCGCCCAGTAGCTTGCAAGTGGCCATTAGCATAAGGTGATATCCATACATCCTGCCAGGCAGGGGGAATCACCAGGGATTTGATACGGAACAAGTGCTTTTCATCTTTTATTACTGCACCTTTACTATCAACATAATAGAAGCTTTTGCCGTGGCGTTGTCGTGTAAAACCGGGAATGTCGTTATTGATGTAGCGCAGCTTGCCAATTTGTGCAGAAAGCTCCATATCCTGGTGTAATGCTGCAAGCGATATATCGGGGCTGCTCTTGAGTTGATTATTCATTAGTTTTGAATATTAAGTCATTGAATAGAGGCTACATTCTCAAGAGCTTAATGGAACATGGGAATAGGAATATTACTAAAAATCAGTAAGCGATATCTTACACAACTAGTATTTAAGATAGGCAAGGTTAGTCCATTCGGACTATCCATTAAAAAAAGTTTAGTGCTATTATTTCTATTAATAATTCACTCGAACGAGGTATTGACATGAATGATGATATTAAAGAGTTCTTAAAAACTCTATTCATTTTTGTTTTCGGGATGATAGTCTTCTGGGGCTTGGTTCACCAATTTATGAAACCGGTAATATCAATTTTCTGGGGTGCTACCTAAAGTAATAATATAACTGCCATTTAGTTAAAACTATAAAGCAGTAAAAGTCGTATGTAGCTTTGGAGATAAATTAGCAATATCATTTTTCTGACCCCAGAAAGGTGATTTGGATTGTAGTTAATTTATTACTGTAACCTTTATGCAATATTGACCTATAAAACCATAGAGCGGTTACGGAACTAAAAGGTACAGAGTGATCCCGTATGGACAATAACTCTTTCAATAGATTTCTCTATGCAATTGCCATGGTTCTCTTTGCCTATCAATTCATCAATTTTTACATGCAAAATGATGTGCTAAACCTATGTGTACGCATGTTCATGAATTATTAACTCATCACTAACTCAAAAATCCGTATGCCCTAGCCACCACTTCTGATTACCAAATTATCAGAGTTTACTAACTAGCTTTACTTGTTCGAAACTGGAAACAGTTGCATGCTATCGATAAGTGACGTTTCATTACATGAGAATTTAGTATCGATGTCTACTGCAATGGGATTCAAAGCTCGCCGCAATGGCAGACGAAACTCACTTGCAACTTGTGTAACCTTTTGCTTTTGATAACCATGCTCGTAACCATACAAAGTGATGTGGGATAACGACATATAGTTCTTGCTAGTCTTAAATATTTAGCGCATTCTTAGAACTCGTGTAGAAATAGACAGGAAATCATCATGGTTACCCAAATTAGCACGTTCCAAATGCTAATGAGGTAATTGATATGACCAAAAATTTATCAAAGATTCCGCCCGAAAAGTACTCTAAATACTCCGACCTTCATGAAACGCCCCTACAAAATATCGAACCGCCACCACTAGAAAAAAATCTCGGTTCAGTCAGCTTTCAGATCTATGGCATTCTCATAATCTCATGCCTTTTTATAATTTGGTTTATATTTAAATACTCATAAATGTGCCTGAGAAACACCTTTATGGATCGTAATTTACCCAAAACATTTTAATACCCAAGCTACCTAAGCTCTAAATCCAAAAAAGACTGTGACACAATCGAGAGTGTGCAGCGCGTTTAAAGCGATTAAAACAATCTGCGCCTTATTCATTGCTTATACTAAACGTTAAATCGCTTGCTGGTCATTCTTAGCAGTCGTAGTAGTGTGTTGCTAACACATGACATGAAACTCGTATTTAAAGTCAAGCATGTCAGTGCTTTACTTCGTATAATGTATATTATGTAAAATTGTATAATAACCAATAAGCGTAAAAGACATAAATATTGATTAGTATAGAAATCGGCTAAACAAGTGCTCTCTTACACCGATTATTTTTGATGAGTTGGTATCTGTGTATCAACCAACAATTTAAAGCTGCAATTTTCAAGATGGCTCATAAATCACTTTGTGAAATACCTTACATTGATTTTTATACATTTAAGCTATGCTTAGGTAACCAATAAATTAAGCGGAATTCTTAATGCCTTTAAAACTGTTATCAACTTTAGAATTCGACAATTTGAAATTACCTATAAAACTTAGTAATAATATGTCTGATGCTTGTAGGCACGTATTTGTTGAGGGCGCATCATTTACAAATGCTGCGAAATTATGTGGCATTAATAAACAACAAGAAATTGAAAACCTGTTTGCTGCCATACATATTATTAATAAATATATTATATAAATAATATTTAATTACTGGTTATGTTTGCCTCGCATATAAGCTAAGCGTAGAGTAGCTCTAAAGGGGGATTTAAAAAAATAGAATTAAGTTGTATAAAGGTATTAACACAGTTACCTTGAGCAGATGTTCTTATTGTCTTGGACTGGTCGTACTGCAGCGTTAGTAAGAGTGGACAGTAAGTTTGGCGCCAGGAGATCTTACATGTTAAAAAAGTATAGATACATTACAATTCCCCTACTTCTAGTGATTGTGGGGGCGACGAGTGCTATAGCGATTGATGAGTATTTGGGCGTATGGCTCGCAATTGAAATCTTTATTTTTTTAGCGGTGATGGTGTATGTAATAGCGAAAGATCGTAGCGCGCAATTAGATTCTGAAGATAATATCCCACTGTAGTTTTAACATGAAAAAGGTCAGCATATAGCTGACCTTTTTTCCACATTCCAAGAATCTATAATGATGCTATTGGAATTGGCTCGTTATAATAATGCGAAATCATCCAAACAATCGCCATTATTACAGTGAGTACGACTATAGCTGATGTCTTATTCATCTTGTTCTCCATACTCTAGCCTGAAACTTTAATATACGCTTATTTAGCAATGGATGCAGAACTTTCACGAAAGTACGATCTAAAATTCGGTGAATAATTTACAAGGTTCAAACTCATCTCAAATTTGGTGAGCCAGGCAAGCAAGAAAATGCCGAGAATAATTATAGAAAGCGTGATGGCATCAGTTCTCGAGCTTTTTACTCATCAGAATTAATATCTCAGTGAATATTAAGTCTAAAGGTCCCACAGTGAGAATGACACCTAGAATAGGCATCCTATAATAAATCAGTAGCGCAGCAATTGACACAGCGCCTATTGAAAATATTACCGTAAAGAACATAGCTATTCTTTATCAGTAAATAAGCGGGTAGGTAAATATATACCCGTAAGCCTATCTTACATAGGGTACTACCACCCTATTCCCCTATTCTTCACATCTTTGTAGCTCGCACCATACTTACCTTACTAAGTTCGATAACGCACATACATAGTAAAAAAATATCGGCATTATGACATGCCGGATATAGGCAGGAATTACAGGTTAGATTTTGAATTACTTTCAAAATTGAGACATGATGAACAAACCAAAACCAAAAAAAAGATTCAGTAAGTTAGCTAAAGTAGCCGCATTTGTGTTGCTGATTAGTTGGGTAAGTATTAACTATGAATTAAGCCATGCTTTTAGTGAGTTCGACAAAATATTGAATTCGGAATAACCTATTTAACCTTCGCTAAGCCACTTTCATTAAGTGGCTTTGTTGTAATCACGCCAAGCTACTCTTCATATAAAATCTGCTTAAGTCTAAGGTCTAACTTGAATTACCTTATAGTATTAATTTAGGCATTTTCGGTATGACATTCATAATGTGAAGGTAAACTAAGAACAATGAAATGTTAGAGAAGCACAAGGAGTTGCTCATTGATATCTGTCTTGTAATTGGTGGCAGCATCATTGCATATGTATTAGGGGCCTATATCGGGCATTGGCTTGTAATTGTAATTGTAATTGGTATTTCTTTACTCGTGATCTCCAAGACCATTGAGAAGTAAATAATGAAAGGGCCTTACGATAGATTTACCAAAGTAATATTTTTCATAGTTATCGTGCTTTTGATGTGGCAGGTGATTAATTTTGAATTGAGCTATGACATGAAAACCGCTGTAGCCCATTTTCTTCAATAGGTTTGTAAGATTTAACTTACAATTAATTTAATAAAACTCCTATTTTAATTAAATGCTTTTTTATTTATTCTGAGTACGCTCCAACAAGTAGTCGACACTCAGCTTCCCTGCCCCGCCAAATAACAATGGCAACAGCATAACTATAAACAATAGCGGCAACTCGTAATTACCAAATCCATCGCTGGTTTCATCGACTATGCGGAAGCCGGTAGCAAGCTCATCCAGCGTATTCCAGTGTTGTGGCCAATGCACAGCTGCAATGGCTACTATGGTTAATACAATCAAAGAGATTGAGAAAAAACGTGTGGCTAGGCCAATGACTAATGCCGCTGCACCAGCGATTTCAAAAAATGTGGCTATATGCCAGCTAATGTCTGGTGGCAATAGATTAAAAGGAAATGGAAAGGTAATATCAGCGAACCAGTTGGTGCCGTGCAGTTTTTCCAGCCCTGCCTTGCCAAACTCCCACGCCAAAATCAAGCGTATCAATAAAGCGGGCACACTATCGGCAAAGAAATCGAGATATGAAACGGCTTTTTTATAAGACTGAACACCACAACTCACCAAACTGATTCTTTGCATTTAAATCCCCTTTTTTTCAAATAAGTAACGCTGGATTAAACCTTGCCAGCACTACTTATTGGTCGTACGAGGAATCGAATGCTTACATAATTTTCAATCAAACTGATTGTGAATGATTAAACCAAATGAGGGACTTTAATCTTGGATTTATTAGTTTGGTTGAATTTTTTATAGTAAACCCTAATGCCAAGCAATATCACTAAGATGATGGCATATAGCAAAGGCTCGCGTATGTCTTTTTTTACTAGCCACCAAAAATGTACAACGGCTAGGATCGCAATTGCATAGACTAGGCGATGAAGCTTTTTCCAATGTTCACGCAAGCGCTTTACCATACCATTTGTAGATGTTGCAGCAAGTGGCACAGTCAGCACAAAGGCCGCAAAACCAACGAGAATACGGGGATGTTTGGCAATATCTTTAGTGATATCAGCCCAATTGAATGCGAAATCCAGCCATACATATGTAACGATATGCAGGCATGCATAAAAGAACATAAATAAGCCTAGCATACGGCGTAGCTGGATTTGCCAGATCCGACCCGTTAGAAGTTTAATCGGGGTTAACGCCAATGTGGCTAACAATATAAATAGTGCCCAGAAGCCGGTTGAACGTTCAACAAACTCCACCGGATTTGCTGAGAGATCATCATGAAACCCAAGCCAGATCAACCTTGTAAGTGGCACTAAGCATAGCGCAAATACCAAAGCCTTAATTTTAAAGACATGAGCTTTGCTTGGGGTTGTGGTGAGAAAACGTAACATTCAGATTGGCCTTAAAAAAATTAGACTTAGAAATTCTTGCGTAAATCCATACCGGCATACATCTGCCCAACTTGTTCGGTATAGCCATTGAACATCTGCGTTTTAATACGGCCAGCAAATAAACCAGCACCGATGCGTTTTTCAGAAGACTGCGTCCAACGCGGATGCTCAACTTGTGGGTTTACATTCGCATAAAAGCCATATTCATTAGGTCCAGCTTTCATCCAGCTGGTGACCGGCATTTTATCTGTAAAGCGAATTTTTACGATCGCTTTGGCACCCTTAAAACCGTATTTCCACGGCACTACCAAGCGTATAGGTGCGCCGTTCTGATTGGGTAATTGTTCGCCATATAAACCTACTGCCATGATAGTCAGTGGGTTCATGGCTTCATCCATGCGTAAGCCCTCGTTATACGGCCAATCTAGAATGGGGATATTAGTACCTGGCATTTCCTGCGGATCTGCCTTGGAAATGAATTCCACATATTTGGCGTTACTATTCGGCTCAGCCCATTTGATCAATTGCGCTAAAGGAAAACCTATCCATGGAATCACCATAGACCAGCCTTCCACGCAACGCATACGGTAGATACGTTCTTCCAAAGGGGCTAATTTAAATAACTCATCGATACTAATGATTTTATTTTTTTTGACTTCGCCTTCAATGGCAATCGTCCATGGGGAGGGTTTGAAAAGTTTGGATTGAATCGCTGGTTCAGCTTTATCGGTGCCGAACTCATAGTAATTATTGTAGCTGGTAACATCTTCATACGGAGTAAGCTTTTCTCCTGTGCCGTAAGCAGTTTTTGTATACCCGGTGATTTTCTGGTGAGATCTTAATGTGAGAGGCGGCGGCGTATTCGCACGCCCTATCAACCTGCCAGCGCCTTCGGTAGTGCCGGTACTAAGCGTAGCCGCCTGCAGCACAGGACTTAATGTAGCGGCCGCACCAGCAATTAAACCAAAGCCAGCTTTCTGAATGAAATCCCGACGGTTATCAAATACTTCTTTCGGTGTAATTTCCGAAGAAAGTATGTCTGATTTCTTTTGAATGAGCATGGCATTGACCTATCGATTAAATATGGATAACGGTTAGTCGCCCCGGCGTGGCCGCCCTTACATACTATTTTTGAATATCTTCCAACTAAAAACCTTAAAGCTAAAACATCCCTTGCGTTTCCTGATCAATTTCTTGATCCAGGGCTTGGTCATTAGTATTTTTCGCGATGGTTTTGGCATTCGCTACCAAGGTTTTTGCAGTTGCAGTGTCACCGGTTGCTGCGCTGACTTTAGCTAGTAGGTAATTACCTTGGGCTTCATAATAAGCACCGCCTTGGTCTTGGGCGAACTTAATGATTTTGTTTAGGACATTTTCAGCGCTTTTATAATTCTTGTTGATGATGTAGTAACGCCCAAGTTCAATGCTGGAGTGCGCATATTGATCTAAGGTCCCGACCCGCTCATTCATAAAGTAAGCTTTGATCTGATATTCCAGCGCTTCATCATTTTTACCCAAGCTGTGATACGTATTAGCGATGTTTTCAAAGCTCTCACCTCTGTCATTATCGTTCTCAACCAATTTACTAGCGGTTAAATAGGTATCGAGGGCTTGTTGGTAACGTTTGCTCTCAAAATAGGAATCACCCACTAAGTTGAGGCTAATACGTTCAAATTGCTGACTCTTATCTGCTTGAGCATTCGTCACCGCTAACTGATAACTAGTGATTGCTTCATCGTACTGTTTATTCTTTTTGTATGCATTGCCGCTTAATATCGCAATTATCGTTTTATCTAAAGGCGTGGCTGCTTGTGCTGTGGCCAGCTTAAAGGTGCTGATTGCATTTGCTGTATCTCCTTTTAAACTTAACGCACGACCTTTGCAAATCAAAGCTTCCTTATCATTTTTATTGCCTCGTAATACCTTGTCTGCAAGTTGCAAGGCTGAGCTTGTATCGCCTTTTTCTACAGCATGATTACAGGCAGAAGTGTCAGCATCCATGGCATAAACATTATTAATAAACAATGATGTAGTGAGTAAAGCTAAAGTAAATTGTAATTTCATTTTCTGTCCGTTAATTAAAAACATATTGATTTAAACTTGCTGATTTAAAACTAAGAAATGCAAGGTTATAAAAACTCCCCCCATTGCATCGCACCATTTGTTGCGAAAAAGAATGGGTTCAGTAGTGAGGATTTTTTGTTATATAGCAATGACAATCCTTGCTCATCTACAATATCCCCGCCGGCTTCATTCAATATGCAATGACCTGCAGCAGTATCCCATTCAAACGTAGGTCCGAGTCTAGGGTAAACATCGACTGTGCCATCGGCCACCAAACAAATCTTGAGCGAACTTCCCATGCTAATGAGTTCCGGAGCGACTCCAAGGTTCGTTTCAATTTTTTGAATGAAATCATGTAATTTCTGGTCTTGATGAGAACGGCTACCTGCCACTACTGGTTTACCGGCATCAAATTTTTTGATGCTTATTTTTTCACTCTCTAGATCATATTGCTGTTTATAAGCGCCAACTTGATGACTAGCAAAATATAACAATTCTTTTACCGGTGCATAGACAACCCCTAATACTGGTTTATGGTCATCTATCAATGCGATATTGACCGTGAATTCCCCATTACGCTTCACGAATTCACGCGTACCGTCTAATGGGTCTATGAGCCAGTATCGGCGCCAATGATTGCGAATATCTGGTGAAATATCCTCAGACTCTTCTGACAAGCTAGGAATATCAGGTGTAAGTGTTTTGAGCGCATCAACAATAATATTGTGCGCGGCGGTATCGGCCAAGGTGAGCGGTGAATTATCTTCCTTTTTCTCCACGCTAAAATCAGTTGAATAGACCTGCATAATCGCTTCACCGGCGGCTTTGGCGATCGCAATGACCGGTTGTAAATATTGCTTATAATTTTGCTGACTCATGATAGCAACGCCAAAAGCCCGGCTTCATCCAAGATGTTCACTCCAAGTTCCTGCGCCTTATCCAGCTTGCTTCCAGCATCTGCCCCAGCCACTACATAATCGGTTTTTTTAGAAACGCTACCGCTGACTTTGCCACCAGCAGCTTCTATTCTTTCTTTAGCATCGTCGCGCGATAAGTTGGGCAATGTGCCTGTAAGTACAAAGGTCTTACCTATTAAATGGCCGGTTGCAGCCTGCTTGCCTTCAGTCTCCGGCCAAGTAATGCCGGCTTCCAGCAATGCGTTAATCACCTCTTGGTTATGTGCCTCACCAAGAAAGTTGATAATGGATTCCGCAACTACCGGGCCAACATCATTCACATTCATCAAGTCTTCAGTGCTGGCTTGCATGAGCGCTTGTAATTTTCCGAAATGTTTAGCCAGATCTTTCGCAGTAGCCTCACCTACATTACGCATACCTAGCGCATATATAAAGCGTGCCAGCGTTGTACTTTTGCTATGTTCTAGTGCGTCTAGTACGTTTTGGGCAGACTTTGTAGCCATACGATCTAAACTGCTCAAGGTAGCCAAATCGAGCTTATAAATATCTGCCAATGTATGAACCAGGTTAGCTTCCACCAGTTGATCTACTAATTTTTCGCCCAGCCCTTCAATATCCATGGCGCGGCGCGATGAAAAATGCGTGACCGCCTGTTTACGCTGAGCCGGACAGAACAATCCGCCAGTGCACCGAGCTACAGCTTCGTCTGCCTGCCTTAAAATATGCGAACCGCATTCCGGGCATACTGTAGGCATTTCAAAACGACGCGCATCTACCAGTCGGCGTTCAACTAATACACCAACCACTTCTGGAATCACGTCCCCTGCCCTGCGCACACTAACGGTATCGCCTATATATACGTCTTTACGACGTACTTCATCTTCGTTATGCAAAGTAGCATTGGTCACGGTCACGCCGCCCACAAACACCGGTTTTAAGCGCGCTACAGGTGTAATAGCACCGGTACGGCCAACTTGCACGGTAATGTCTTCAACGACTGTCAGCGCTTCCTGGGCAGGGAATTTATGCGCAATCGCCCAGCGTGGCGCGCGCGACACAAAGCCGAGCTCATTCTGCTGACGGAACTGGTTAACCTTGTAGACTACACCATCGATATCAAACGGCAATTGATCGCGTAACTGGCCTATTTTCTGGTAATAGCTTTTTAGCCCTACTAAACCCTGAACAACACCACGTTGATTGCTGACTGGCAGCAACAAGCTTTGCAGGTAATCCATAGCCTTACTGTGGCTGCTAAATGAAGGTACACCTTCTGAGGCGCCTAGGCCGTAAGCGAAAAAAGTAAGCGGCCGTTTGGCTGTGATATTAGGGTCTAACTGACGTAGGCTGCCGGCAGCAGCGTTGCGCGGATTGGCAAATACTTTGTCGCCGTTTGCCAGTTGGGTTTGGTTAAGTTTGTCAAAATCGCGTTTTAGCATAAGCACTTCGCCACGCACTTCTAACAACTGCGGGACATTTTCACAATTCAGGCGCATGGGAATGGCTCGCAAGGTGCGTAGGTTATGGGTAACGTCTTCTCCACTATAGCCATCACCACGCGTTGCGCCCTGGGTGAAAATGCCATTTTCGTAAGTAAGCGTAATTGCCAGACCATCAAACTTAGGCTCAACCGCATATTCAACTTCTGCATGACCTAAAGCTTCGCGAATACGCTTATCAAAAGCTTCCAACTCGCTATCTTCAAATGCATTATTAAGCGATAGCATCGGCTGACGGTGGGTAATGCTATTAAAAGCATTGATTGCTGAACCGCTTACACGCTGGGTAGGAGAATCCGCTGCAATGTATTGGGGATAGGTGTTTTCAAAATCTTTTAGTTCGCGGTAGACATTGTCGTACTCGCTATCCGGCACCGAGGGTGCGTCCAAGGCGTAATACTCATGGTCATAACGCGCAAGTAAAGCACGCAATTCAGCATAACGAATGCTTAAATCTTCACTGCTGTCCGCCATTTAAGAAAATAACCTGTGCGCACTATCAGAACCAGGAGTAATGCCGCGAACCAGCATGGTGGCATGAATCACTTTGAGTTGCTGGCGGATTTTTTCAATTTGAATATCGCCTAATACCTTGTTGTTGTCATCGACCAAGGTCGCATTTAGACCTATCTCCATCTGCCTGGCAATCTGCACCATATGGGAAAAAGCTTCTGCACAATTTTTAACATGTGGTATATCAAGCTGAAAAGTCACGCCTTTAACGACGGAAGATCGTAACATTTCAGGATTAAACGGGTAGTCATCACGGTTTACCATGACGAAAGCCGCATGTTGATGAGAAGGGTCATCAAAATATTTAAAAGCGCCACCTGCCAAGGTCAGGCCTTGAGACTCTGCCAAACCTCGCAGCTTGGTACCAGTGAAGGCGCCATTTTCACCATGCACAAGGTGAAAACCCATGGTTTTATCAACCTCTATACAAAAGCTATCCAATGCCACGGCTGTAGTGTAAGCATCGCCTGGGTTTTGCCACTCCACATGTGCATTGATATCTAGACCTATAGTTTCCACCGCCAATTGAAAACGATTCAATGCCTGGCGTGAAACAGGACCGCCACGATCAGCCAATTGCAAGCTACAAGCTACTCTCGTGATGGGTAAACTGGTAATGGCTTTATCAATGTCATGCCAAACTTTGCTTTCATCTAATACATGTACGAATACCGACTTTTCATAACCTTGCAGCAAGCTTATTAATGCATTTTTTAAGACATTTAGCGGGGTTTCATGTGCAAGGTAAAGCAAGGCTGTGAGATCCACTTGCGAATGCAGCATTGTGGGTAAAACCTCTGCAGGCTCTTCTACTTTTACATCATCATATTGTTGTACATCACCATAATTCCCTAATTCTTCATGCGCTTTGATTGGAGCAGAGTCTTCCTCTTCAAATTTATAAGTAGATGTGGTGTTGGTAGTTTTGCTGAATGCCTCACTGAATATGGCTTTTATATCTTCATGCTGGGCAGGAGTTTTAGTTAAGTTTGACTGTGATACATTAAAGTCTGGCTCAGTAAAGTCTGGGGCATTAAAGTTAGAATCCATTAATTTCGGGCTGTTATCCGCGTGGCTTTTGAATTTAGCATGCTCAAGCTCGGCATAGACGTTATCAATAGAGGATTCCTCTTCTGAAAATGCATCTTTAGGCATAGGAGCAGTAATAAAATTATCTAATGCAGCCAAGTCATCTACCGGCTCATCATGAACTGTGCGCTTGATTGAAAAATCCTTCACGTCTGCATCGTCCAGGTTTTGGTAGGCGCCACTGATATCTAGCTTAGGATCATCCAGCAGAGCATCGCTCTTTAAGGCTGAAAAGCTATTTTCCACCTGCTTATGAAAACGTCTTTCCTGCCACCAATTAATAATCACCACGGCACATATAATTAATGCACCAATCACTATCAACGTTATTTGTAAATCACTCATTCTTTAGCTTTCAACATGACTACTAATTAAAACTACTACTTAAGTAGCGAACTCTTCCACCATGGGCACAGCGGCTTCCATGTCAACATCGACAATACGGGAAACGCCAGATTCCTGCATAGTAACACCTATCAATTGTTGCGCCATTTCCATGGTAATTTTATTATGACTCACATAAAGAAACTGCGTTTTCTCTGACATTTTTTTCACCATCGCGCAAAAACGCTCGGTATTGCTATCATCCAGCGGCGCATCTACTTCATCCATCAAACAGAATGGCGCCGGGTTGAGCCTAAAAAGTGCGAATACCAAAGCAAGCGCAGTTAAGGCCTTTTCACCGCCCGAAAGCAGATGAATAGTACTGTTCTTTTTACCGGGTGGTTGAGCAAATACCTGCATACCGGTATCTAATATCTCTTCGCCTAATAATTCCAGCTTAGCCTGCCCACCTCCAAACAAAGTAGTAAACAGCTCATTAAAATGCTTGTTAGCCTCGTCAAACGTGGCCTGTAGGCGCCCTCTTGTTTCCTTGTCAATCTTACGGATTGCATCTTCCAGTGTATCCGTTGCTTCACGCAAATCCAGGCACTGGCTATCTAAGTACATTTTACGCGTTTGCTCGGTTTCAAGCTCCTGTATGGCAGCCAAATTTACTGCGCCTAATTCCTGGATATCTAGCTCTAGCTTGTTTCGTTTACGCTCCATATCTGCGACTTTAAGTGTTTCATTCGGTTTTGCTGTCTGCAGAGCTTCTAGGTTTTCAATCAACTGTGATTCGGCAATGCTAGAGGCGGTCAGTTCCGCCTGGCATTGCTCAAAATAGATTCGGGCTTCCTGTTCGGCCAGCCGGCTGGCTTCCAATTTATCACGCAATGGGTGTAGCAATTGCTCGTTCTGCATGCGTGTGCGCTCTTGTTGCAATAAAGCAGCTTCACATTCACTCATTTGATTACGGGCATCTGTTAATAACTTTTCTTGTAGCTGCTTTTGGTTAAGCCCTGCCTCTAAATTCGCCTTTAAGGCTTCCATCTTAGTTGCTGCTAACGTTGTATCAACTTCATTATGGCGTAACTTGAGCGCTGAATTTTCCTCAAGTAAATGATTAATTTTACTATTTAAATCATTGATAGTATTGTTATTTAACTTTAAATTAAAAGTCTTTTCTTGGTGAGCACGCTCTACTGCTTGTAAGTAATTTCGGGCTTCATTGAACACTAATTCAGCAGCTTGTTTATTCGCTTCCTGCGTGATTTTTTCATTCTTAAGCTGTATTAAATTTTCGGTAATATCATTTACTAGCTTTTCTTTGAGTTCGTTTTCTGCTTTAAGTTTAGCCAGCTTGTCATTTGCCAACGTGCAATCAGCCTGCAAGGATTTTTGCCGTTGTAATGCATTACTTTGCTGCTGCTTAAGTTGTTGTAGCGCTAGATTAATTTGATGTGCCTGCTGAGTAGCCGTTCTTAATTGCAAGCTTGAATTTTGCTGAGTGGTACGCAAGGCTTGTAATTGCTGTTCCGAAGCCGTAACTATACCGCTCGTTTCAGTTAAAGCTTGCTGCAAAATAGGTAGCTGCTTTTCTAAAGCGGCTAATTGAGTTTGTCGCTCCAAGACTCCATGCAACTGCGATTGCGCACCGAAATACGTGACACTATGCTGTGTATAAATATCACCGTGCTTGTTTACTAGGCATTCGCCATTTTTCAACGATTTGCGCGCAGTCGTTATATCCGCATTGTCTTCCAACAAATAGGCATATGAAAGCCAATCCTCTACTACCGCTTGCGTCTCGGCATCTATCTTTTCAATCACAGAAAACAAGGTGTTCGCACCGACCTGCCCAGCAATATAGCTATTAACATTCAATTCAGCGAGGCTTAATGCGCCAGGCGGCCTATTACTTCGTGTACCTGATGAGCCTTTTTGGGTAACAGCATTTAGTCTGGCGCCTAAAACAGCTTCAAATGCAGTTTCCCAGCCCGGCTTTATAGTGAGCGTTTGCCAAATACGTTTATTGTTCTCTAGGCCGCTATTTTTCAGCCAGTCTGTGAGTTTGGCTTCGTTGTTATTATTGATAGATTGCTGAATTTTATTTAAGGACCTAATTTCTGCTTCCACAGCGTGTAATTTTTGTTGTTTTGCAGCTTGCGTATCCCTATGGCTTTTTAACTCATCGTTAAACTTTTGTTCATTAGTCTGTGCGTGCGCAACGTGTGATTCAAGTTTTGCAATCTCAGCTTCGGCTTTATTCAACTCCGCCTGCTTTTCTAATAATAATGCTTCCGGCGGAATCTGTATGTTTGATAGGTTTTGCTGTAACCGTGATAACTGTTCATTGGTCTCGTTGATGGTGCGTGCTATATGTCCTATGTTAGCTTGTTCCAAACGCAGCCGCTGTTCTGCGTTCATCAGCGCTGCTTGGCTGGCGTTAAATGCGGTTAATGCTGACTGATAAAGTTGGGATTGCTTAGGCACCGCCTCACGCGCCTCCTGGATCGTTGCTTCTATAGCAGCAAAATCTTCGTTTGCATTATGTAATTCATTTTGTGCAGTTAACAGCGTGCTTTCAAACTGAACTTGCTGTGACGTATTTTTTTCCAGTTGTGCAGATAGCTGTTGTAGCTGCAATTGCATCCGTTCACGTGCTTCCGTAGTGTTCCTGACTTGGTTCTCTAAGTTAGAAACTTCGGCATTGGCTTCATAATATTTGGCTTGCGCTTTATTGACAGCTTCTGTAGCACTGAAATTAGACTGGCGTGCGATTTCCAAAGCACTTTCGCTGTTGCGTAAACTCGCCATTTGCGCTTCAAGCTCATTCACCAGCTTTTCCACCGTACGTTGAGCTTTCTCCCAATGTGTACCTGCATCACGCTTCTTGAGCAGCCAAACCTGACCTTTAGTGACATTCAAAGCATCCTGCAGGCGGTGATATTGCTCCGCGATTACAGCCTGAGACTGTAACCTGGCGATCTGTTTATCCAGCTCGCGAAGGATATCTTCTACCCTCGTGAGATTTTCACGCGTATCTCGTAAACGTAGCTCAGTTTCACGGCGGCGCTCTTTGTATTTACTAATACCCGCAGCTTCTTCCAAAAAGATGCGCATCTCTTCCGGCTTGGCTTCGACGATTCTACTGATGGTATTCTGGCCAATGATGGCATATGCACGGCCGCCTAAGCCTGTACCTAAAAATAAGTCTGCCACATCGCGACGGCGCACTACTGCGTTATTGATGTAATAAGTCGAGCCTTTATCACGCTCAATCACCCGCTTCACTGAGATTTCAGCATATTGCGACCACTCACCCGAAGCGCCGCCCAAACTGTTATCGAATATCAGTTCCACACTGGCACGTGATATAGGCTTGCGGTTACCGGAGCCATTAAAAATCACGGCATCCATACTGTCGCCGCGCATTTCCTTAGCGGAAGATTCACCCAGAACCCAGCGTACCGATTCCATCACATTCGATTTTCCACAGCCATTAGGACCAACTACACCAACGCGTTGCCCGTGAATGTGCAAAGTTGTTGGATCAACAAATGATTTGAAACCAGCGAGTTTTAAGTGGGTTAAGCGCAAATTAGACAGTTAAAATACTTGGGTAAATTTTTATATAGTTTTATTAAATTGTATAATAACTTTTTTTTAGCAAAATTAGCCATGTCAACAGAATCAATTGGCGGAAAACCTACCGCCCAACCTACAAAAACTTTAGAAACGTTTGACAATCCGAATCAAACGCGAGATTTTCATATCCATATGGAGATTCCTGAGTTCACCTGCCTGTGCCCTAAAACCGGCCAGCCGGATTTCGCCATTATCTATCTGGACTACATTCCAGACCAGTTATGTGTAGAACTTAAAAGCTTGAAACTCTATATGTGGTCGTTCCGCGATGAAGGCTGTTTCCATGAAGCGGTAACGAATCGCATTCTGGATGACCTGGTCAATGCTACCCAGCCTCGGTTCATGCGTGTAACCGCCAAGTTCTATGTTCGCGGTGGTATCTTCACCAATGTAGTTGCCGAACATCGTAAATCCGGATGGCAACCTTTACCGCGCGTTGATTTGCTGCAATTCGATAGCCAATCCAATACGCGCGGCTAGAATTGAGTACATCATGAATAATTTCCTGAATCCCCAATATTTCAGCTAAAAGTGATTGACAATAACACTGCCCATCTTTAATATTGCGCCTCGCTGACGGATGACACAATTTCACAGCGAAACGATGTAGGTACGGGGGTATAGCTCAGCTGGGAGAGCGCTTGCATGGCATGCAAGAGGTCAGCGGTTCGATCCCGCTTACCTCCACCAATTTAGTAGCATTTTTTAGTAGCAATAGTGTCGATTTAGTATTAAAACGCTTAGTTTTATACGTGTTTTACTGTAAAATTATGCACTTGCAATAAGGTTAGAAATTCTTAGGTCCCCATCGTCTAGAGGCCTAGGACACCTCCCTTTCACGGAGGCGACCGGGGTTCGAATCCCCGTGGGGACGCCAGTTAATCTTAAGTGATTGATTCGCAGTAATAATCTGATATATCAATAAGTTAGACTTCAAAGTGTTACACTTGATGTATGAACTTGCCTATACAAACACATCTAGTATTACGTAATGGAACCTACTACTTTCGTAGGCGTATTCCATTGGAATTACTTCCACACTACTCCCCAAGCTTGAAATAATCCAAAGCCTCAAGACTAAAGATTTAAGAGCTGCTGAACAGCTAGCAAGAACTGAAGAGGAAGTTAGAGTTTCAGGACTTTCTCCTAGAGATTTCAGAAAATTGATGAGTCCTTAGACATCGTTGATGCTGGTGGCAGGATGGCACTAGCTAAGGTGACAATTCATTAATAGAGTTTAAAATGGGGGACTTTTGTGAATCTCATGGCTTTAAAGCAGGGGCATGGAACAAGCTTTTTAATCCTTGAACTCAGATACCCATATCTCTTTACCAGTAGTATCAGTCCCGACCTTTTTCATATTCATCCATTCCATAACTCGTCGCCCCGAGCGTTTGTACAATTTTGGATTTTCTAGTTGAAGTGCAATGCCTTGTGGGCCGCCATTTTCTGCATACAATTTAGAAAAATATTCAAAAGTCATTTTGTAAACCGCTAGTGAAAGCCCGATATCACGTACTTTAGGATGCATAAACTGACGATAAAACCAATAGATTAAAGGCCCCTTGTCAGTATTTAGAATGTCTGGGAAGCAGGTATTGACACCAACTATTTGTTCATTGCGATCAAAACAAAGGCAAACAGCTTCATTGGTACGTCTCATCGCTTCATGCTGATCATGTATGGCGCCATTGGCCATCCAGAAATTGCTAAGCGAAGATTTTTGAGCCGGAGACATCTGGCCATACAAATTGATGACGGTTACGTCCCCTATCTGTTTTTTATAAAGTACTTGTGATATTCCACTCATAAAGCTAATCTTAATATATGTAGATCTTATGTCGTGTGTTTTAGATATTTTGTTGTTATTTGTAACGGGCACTTAACCAATTATGTTTAGCTTCTTAACCTTGATGCTTAACAAAATCAGCATATGACATTACACCTACATTGACCCAAAAAATCCACTGGTTTCTGCTTCAATACCTAGGGTAGTGAATGATGCGGTAGGCGAGCAGAAAGCCATAAGGTAATGGCATATTACTATCATTAACAGAATTGATATTCTGAAGAGGTATGGTTTATCCGCATTTAGATAAGTGTGTTTTACTCTACAACTTCGTTTCAAAACGCGCCGCATCTGAGAGTTTTAATTCTTCAGTAGGTACGGAGGCATCTCCATATATTACTTTTGCTTTGTGGTCTTGCCCCATGGTCAGCCCGGAATAATCGCGTGCCACACAGTGAGGTTTCACCCCATTAAGCCAATGTTGAATAGAAAAAAATACGCCACCTCCTTTGCCGAATACTCCTCCGTGTAGGTCATTGGGCTTCACTCGAATCCAGGCGCCTCTCATTTTAGCCAATCCTAAAGGCCCATCAAACGCGACAACTTCATCGGCGTGACTAGTAAATCGTCCAGAATGAGAAAATCTGATATTGCCCCCAACATAGACTTCTATGCTATCTACATTTGGATGAACATGCTCAGGAATCACAGTCCCTTCAGGAACAATAAAAAGTTGCACCTGGAATTGATCTTTGCGGTACATAAGTACAGATGTTAGATTCTCGACATGATCTACAGCTCCCGCAAAAGGTACTGCTCCTAATACCCCTGCCGTACTGATAAAGTTTTCCGCAAACTGGTGTAATTCGTCTAATGCCATAGTTTTATAATCTCCATTGAGCGACCCATATGAGTACAATTTACAATGTACTAAATTGTATATGCTACTGACGCAACCCATTAAAGCTTACAAATCATTATAATAAAAAGTCCCAACCTACTGGGTGGGGCTAGTGTAAGGTCAAATGTTATCTGTTTATTAAAGCGCCTTAGAACGGCATTTTGACTTTTAACGAGGCGGTCTGGTTATCAAAGCTGTTCCGCACTTCAAAGTCATATCGGGCAGAAATCTCAATGCCATTTGCTATTGTGCTGCTAATGCCAAGTCCGCCACGAACGAGCCAAGGACTTCGATCAATTCCTGGCGTCGTAAATGACGCATTGGGTGCTCCGGCAAATGAGGAGGTAACAGAATTATGATGATTAATCACATCATATCCAGTCCCTAAGTTAGCAAGCAATGCCACTTGGTCGGTCAACTGATGGCTTAACTTACCGTCTATCCCCACTATCAATTCATTGGCGCTATTAGATTTTACGCTGTTGTTAAGAACGCCTGCATCTTTCTCAGTATAAGCATCATTGCGTATATACGTATAGTCTGCGCGTACTGAGGGGGTGAAGATAGTCTTCTCGCTGAGAGGCATGATATGACCTAAGCCAGCACCCATATGTGCACTCCAGCCATCATAGTCAGAATGGGCAACCGTCCCGTTAAAGAGAATATTGCGACTGCCCGATATATTGTGGCGACCTGCATCTACTTGATAGTCAATGTAATAGTTTGCTAAATCTAGTGTATGGCTGCCATAGACCGTCATCTGATAGTTATCTAATTTAGCATTTCTAGGCGACGTGGAGCTATTACCATCAACCTTAATATAACTATAGCTCGCAGCAAACCCGATGCGGTTGTTATCATTAATTTCACCATCAGCACCGAGAATGATGCCGGTCATATGAGCATCGTATCCACTCACGCCTTTACGGTCATCTTGGTTAGCCCATGAACCGAATGGCTTGAGCCACACGTATCGGTCGCCGAGGAAGCCTTCACCTGAAGACAATCCACGATTATCATCTTGACGTGAATGGATAATACGCTGGAGAATATTCAGACTATCTTGTAAAGCTTCAATACTGTTATCGTTAGGTGTGGTTTGTGATGCAGCATCTGAGACATCTTTCCCAGTCGGAAGCCTGCCCAGAGCATCAATGACTGGCTGGAAGCCAGTGGAAGGGATGGTGCCATCAATAATGCCATCAAGCACCTTGGCCGCACCCAGGGCTGAGGGATTATTAGAATCAATTACACTTTGGCTCACGGTTAATGCTGCTCTAGTGAGCGTAAGGTCAATAGCATTGGGATCAATACCGTCAATTTCCGCACCAAAATCGAATAAAGCTGAGTTATCGGTGACACTAAACCCTCCACCGGCATTCAGTGTCGTGGCCTTCAATATGTTGGTGAGCTTAGTCGCTGCAAAGCTAAAGTTGGGATTAGCCACATTGACATCGATTTTCGCGTTAGCCGGCAGATTGGCCGTACCGTTCACCGTGAGCTTGCCGTAAGTCGTATCATTGGTAACATCAATCCGCAGGATGTCCGCAGAGGTCAGAGTGAAGTTACCGTTGATGGTGGAGTCGCCAGCGCCGATCTGCACAATATCTGCCGTAGTGGTACTAGTGCTCACAACATTACCATTGGCGATTGAGCCTGCCTGCAATACGAGCAGATTGCCTCCACCAGATAGATTGATGGCATCAGCGCGTATAAAGCCGGTGCTATCAAAGCCACCAGAGATGGTGCCAGAATTGATAATAGTAGAGTTGCCCATTGAGCTTACCCCGATGCCACCCACACCACCAGCGCCAACAGAGCCAACAGAACCTCCAATGCCACCAGAACCGCCACTACCACCACTACCACCATCACCACCAACAATACTTCCACTATTACTCAGCGTGAAGCCGGTACCGCTAACGCCAGCGCCGCCAGCGCCGCCATTGCCGCCATTGCCGCCATTGCCGCCAGTGCCGAAAAAGGTAAAACCACCAACACCACCAACACCACCAACACCACCAGCCCCACCAACAATACTTCCACTATTATTCAACGTGAAGCCGGTACCGCTAACGCCAGCGCCACCAGCGCCACCAGCGCCGCCGCTCCCTCCTGCGCCGCTATATTTAGCACCTCCGCCGCCATTGCCACCAGTGCCACCAGTGCCACCAGTGCCGCCATTTATATTAGCGCTATTAATTATATTGCTACCGCTAGCACCATAAACCCCAACCCCGCCGCCGCCGCCGCTCCCTCCTGCGCCGCCATTACTATATTTAGCACCTGAGGTGACACCAGTGCCACCTTGGCCACCCCGGCCACCATTAACTGTCCCAGATTGGGTAAACATAAATGTCGATACATTAACGCCCGCTGCACCACCACCACCACCACTACTAAAATAACCAGCATTGCCCCCGTTTCCGCCATTAATGGTACCGGAGTTAGTGTAATTCCCTATTAGTGTGGTAGCGATTACTCCACCGCTGCCACCCGAAAACCCACCATTTCCGCCGGCATCAACGCCGCCGCCGCCGCCAGCACCAGCGCCAGCAACACCCGCCCCACCGTCGCCGCCGCCGCCAGCACCAGCGCCAGGAGTGGATCCTGAGGCGTTACCACCAACTGGGGCCGCCATTGCTTGCATAGCAAAACTACTCAGCGCAAGTACGATGGCGGCGGACAGCGCATTTCTCTTGAATGAAAGTCGTGGCTGTCTACGGGCTAGGGTACTAGAGGAACTCACCTGCGTTATCGAGCCTTTGCCTTTAGAGCGGGCTGTTTCGGGTGCAGTCTGAATCAGACCCAAGCTGTGATTGAAGACAAGACGATAGACACGGTTCATTAAATAAAGCTCCAGCTAGGGGGGTTAAAGAAAAAAATTACAGAGAAATTCATTATACTAGACTATTAGAATACCGCTGCGGTTAAGCGATGGTTCGCGCCAAAAGGCGTCGTTTTCAAAGCGTCTAAAAATATCTGGCGGTAAAATTGTCTCGCGTTCCTGTGCTCTGACCTTGGGATGCACAACATGCAATCCAGGGGTGCCAGCACGCTTGTCAAAATCCGTCGCATCAAAGACGATCTTTTCAAAGTCGTGGGCAAACTGAGGTTCGCCGATAAACTCATAAATGGAAGAAAGCGCCTTGGCCGGCTGATTCACCAGCGTTTCATATTGCACAAGCATAAGGCGGGCTGAAGCATCCTCACCAAAGTACGCTTCTTTTAAAGCATTATAGGCATAGCCCAGCATGCCTTCAGGTCCGGCTATACCATCGGCACGCGAATACACCGTGCCACCCACCGTGTAATTAAAAATAGAGGAAGGTTGAACCACGTTGCGTTGTATCAATCGCTCAATGCTGTCGACAATCCACGGCACATGACGCACGCAGGCAATAATTTTAGCGTCAGGATACAGCATTGTGATTAGAGGAACCCGGGCACACCAAGCACGGCTGGTATCGAATATTACATCCGCAGGATTGTCAGTATAGTAAGAGGTGAATATCGCGCTTAAAACTTGCTGACGCTTTGTATCGTTTAGGAAGACGGAGAATTCATTGCGGCGACTCATTTCGGTCAGCAT
>JBKJOT010000056.1:0-2544 GCA_046595335.1 Methylotenera sp. | reverse complement strand
CTGGAAGTACAGGATATTGACTTGATGAAAGGAACCATACGCATCCGAAGGAACATCAAAGCAGCTGAAAGGATTTTGCCACTGGCAGCATATCAAGTGCTAAGCCTGAACGATTACCTACACCGGGCAAGGCCGGAGTTGTTGAAGCAAACGGATTATCAGAAAGGAGATCGATTATTTTTTACCTATGCCAACGGCCAGACTGTAAATGAAAGTTTACGGAAGATGCTTCAAACCTTGAAGCGTTCAAACCCGGAGTTGAAAGCACTGCACCAGATCAGGAGTTCATTGCTCAGTCACTGGGTAAAAGAGAAGCCAATACGAGAAGCACAATATTTAGCAGGGCACAACAGCATAGTGAGTACACAGTGTTACAAAGATGTGAACATGCAAGACCTGCAAGCGAGTTTGAATGAGTACCATCCGTTGAAATAAAACCATCCGCACAAATCCATCCGACCGCACGGCCAACGCACATGCCGACCCGCGCCTGGCATCCTTCGGCATGCCTCAAGGTTGAAGCGGAGTGCTGCGCACTTTTGTTTGTGGGTGCTGACCAAAGGCCACGCCAAAAGTTCCACTACGGCAATAAAAAAAAACGCGCATGGCCGTGAGCTAAAGTAAGTCAGTTGAAAAATAAAATGATGGAGACTTACTTTAGCTCACCACCATCTTTGCCGACACACATTCCATTTTTTTTCAAACGCCTTCGTTCCTCTTTTGTCATGTCCTTTGGACAGCACCCGGCCACGATGATTTTATTTTTTATGATGTGGCCTTGACACAAACAAAAGTGCTTGCACGGTCTATGTTCGCCTTTGTCCCTTGCGGGGGGAATAAGGAGGCGAACATAGCCCTGTTGTTCGTGCGCGCCTTGTTCCTCGCCAGGCTCCCCCGCACCCCCACACGCCTGGCTCGGGCGCGCTTGGTACTCCACGTGATTTACATTGATCGAAGTTCAGCAAGTCACCACGTGAGCAGAAATACAAAATACAAGAGTCTGCACTTTAGCAGCGGCATGGAAGTGTATCGCACAGAAAAAAATCAGTAGTTGCCTCGCATCATTTTTTTGAAGCTGAAGTGATGACAACGTTTTGGTGAAGTGATTGAGATTACACACATCACTTCATCTTCAAAAAAACGTCAACCTTCTTTACTGGAAAAGTTGATCGCGTTTTTTTAAAGGTCAAGTGCGAAAGGTATTTACTCAAATGCCAGGACAAAATCCCAATGAGTACTTGAGCTTTAAAAAAATGATGCAAGCCAGCCGTAAACTTTGATCGAAGGATAAATTTATTTTGGCGCGCTAAGTATGCACACACTCATACACTTTATCAGTTACACCAATCTTCAATCGAAGTCGTGAGTGCGTTGGGTGCGTGTCGGATGTGCGGCTACTTTACATAATTGCCTTATAAAACCCGCAGCTCCATTAACAATCAAATCAACTGCGAGGAGTTTTTATAAGAAGCTGTTATGTTAAGTTGCTTGGGGCAGTTTTGTTGGCGTGATCTTTTGCATGCGTATTGGCAAGGCTCTTTGCATGGCTTAGGTTCAAGCGTTGATCTGCGCGGCCTTGCAATGTGCCTGTGAGTAGAGGATGCAAAGAGCATGACAAGAAAAGTGCAGAAGGGTTGGCGTGTGTCAGGAAGTGGGCCCAGCTGGAACCACACCAGCGACCTACTGATTACAAGTCAGTTGACGCGCACGATTCAAAATCGTGTACCATTAACCACCTGACTCATAATCAGGTGTTCAATCCAGTTGTGTAGTCCGTACGGGAATCGAACACGTGTTATATAAATAAACCGAATGCTTTATACAGGTTATTTATATTAGAAGACTTTTAAAAACTCGTAGATCACAATCAGTGAATTTACGATGCTAAGAAATAGTGCAAGTCGTTCCATAAGTGAATATACTTTCTTTTTCAACTGAAAAAAATAAAGGCTATTTTGCGCAGAGAGTAGTTCATTGAAAGGTATTGTGATTTTGGCGAGTAGTTGATCAACAGACAAGCGGAGAAGGGCCAGGCGACCCACCTGCAAAGGGTGGCGATACAGGCTTTAGGTTTCCTGATTTCTACACTTTAAATATTTCAATTGCAATACCAAATCCAATTACGCTAACATTAGTTGGATGGAATGGGGCAGCAACAATAGATAGGCACGGACAAATATTTTTATCTCCATTTGGTGTCTCTGTCGGTAAATCCGCTACGGTTGCTTCGGCCAGCTTAACAGGTAATTGGTTATTACAATCCACCAAACCAACACCTAATGAAACTTATAACTTCCTTTCTGGTCACGGGATAAGTATAGGGGGTGGTTATATAGGAGGTATTAATTGGACCATATCACCCACAAATGATGCTACGAAAAACGCTTTAGGTTTAGGTTTATATACTCCTCAGATTGGAGCAAGTTATAACTATACACCTGGATGGCTCATCTTTAATAAAAAATAGACCATGTATAAATCTATAATAACTTTACTTGTCATCTCAATTCTATTATTCCTCTTAGGCTATAATTTTGTTTTTAA
>JBKJOT010000025.1:0-3124 GCA_046595335.1 Methylotenera sp. | reverse complement strand
CTGCAAAATGTTGGCTACATTATTACCCGTGGCAGTAAGACTGCCGGTTCCTGTAAGCGTTAGATTCTCAAAGTTATCGCCAAGTACATAATTGATAGAGGATACGACAGTATCGGTTCCTCCAAACAATGACTCGACAGCGCTATCAAGAATGTTATCGACTATATAGATATCATTACCCAGACCGCCCGACATACTATCAGCACCGGCAGCGCCATCAAGCAAGTTGTCGCCATTGTTACCTTGAATAATATTATCCAAACTATTACCTGTACCCGTTAAATTGGCTGACCCAGTTAACACTAAGTTTTCCATATTGGAGGAAAGTGTGTAGGTGACACTAGACTGAACATTGTCAGTCCCACCGTTGAACGCTTCTACGATCACGTCATTAATATTATCAACGTAATAAGTATCATTGCCTGCGCCACCAGCCATCGTGTCCGCATCCACACCACCATCTAATTGGTCAGTGCCTGCACCGCTTACTAAAATGTCATCGCCTGCCTCACCATAAAGCGTATTACCCAAATCATTACCGGTCAGATGATTATTCAATGCATTTCCGACACCTTGTGTAGCACTACCTGAAAGCACAAGATTTTCTACCTGTTCATTCAAAATATAGTTAATGCTAGTCTTAATGGTATCAATTCCGCCATTCCCAGCTTCAACCACCTGATCCCTGGACTCATCGATGATATAGGTATCATCACCGCTACCACCCGCCATCACATCAGCGCCAATACCTCCATCTAGCACGTCGTTGCCTAGCCCACCGATCAGACTATCATCACCAGTTGCGCCAGATAGATGATCACCAAGGTCATTTGCCATAATGATATTGTTCAGGGCATTACCGGTACCGCTGAGCGCATCACCAGTCAGCACTAAGTTCTCAAGATTGGCCCCTAGCGTGTAGTTAACCGAAGACTGTACAGTATCTATACCTTCGCCAGCAGCTTCCGTGACGATGTCGCCTGTGTTGTCTACCACATAAACGTCATTGCCTTGACCACCGGCCATGCTGTCAGCGTCTAATCCACCATCAAGCGTGTCGTTGCCAGCATTGCCTATCAAGGTGTCTGTGCCAGCCAGACCTGAGAGGGCGTTGTTGCCAGTATTGCCGGTGAGGATGTTGTTGAGCCCATTGCCAGTACCGTTGATGTTGCTGCTGCCAGTCAAGGTCAGGTTCTCTACGTTGCTGCTCAGTGTGTAAGTCACACTGGATTGCACGTTGTCTAGGCCTTCATCTAGATTTTCGGTTACAACATCGGCGACGTTGTCGACGATATAGGTGTCGTCACCTGTGCCGCCAGACATAGCGTCAATGTCGAGACCACCATCTAATGTATCATTACCGCCATTGCCTACCAAAGTGTCATTGCCGGCTAAACCGGAAAGAACATTGTTAGCATCATTGCCCAAGATAACATTGCTAAGGATGTTACCGGTTCCGCTAATGTTGCCTGCACTTGTCAGGGTGAGATTTTCTACGTTATCGGTCAGCGTGTAGGTAATGCTAGACTGGACCGAATCAATACCAGCATTTGTTACCTCAAGTACGCTGTCACCCGTGTTCTCTATGATGTAAGTATCATCACCAACGCCGCCTAAAAGTAAGTCGGCCCCCAGTCCACCATCCAGAATGTCGTTGCCAGCATCACCGCTAAGGGTATTAGCGCCGCTATTGCCAAGAATCAGATTACTGCTGACATTACCTGTACCGTTAATATTGGCCGTTCCGGTAAGAGTCAGGTTTTCAATATTGGCACTCAATATATAGGTTGCACCTGACAATACAGAGTCAGTACCAGCGCCTGCATTTTCGATGATGATATCGCTTGAATTATCAACAATGTAGGTGTCGTCTCCAGCACCACCACTCATGGAGTCAGCCCCCAGTCCTGCATCAATAATGTTATTGCCGCTATTGCCAGTGATGACGTTAGCGAGCGTGTTGCCCGTGCCGTTGATGTCAGTCGTGCCAGTGAGGGTCAGGTTCTCGACGTTGTTGGTCAGCGTGTAAGTAATGCCAGACTGTACCAAGTCCGTACCTTCATTGAGTGCTTCCGTGACGATGTCGCCTGTGTTGTCTACGACATAAACGTCATTGCCTTGGCCACCGGCCATGCTGTCAGCGTCTAATCCACCATCAAGCGTGTCGTTGCCGGCATTGCCTAGCAAGGTGTCTGTACCAGCCAGACCTGAGAGTACGTTGTTGCCAGTATTGCCGGTGAGGAGGTTGTTGAGTCCATTGCCAGTACCGTTGATATTGCCGCTGCCAGTCAAGGTCAGGTTCTCTACGTTACTACTGAGCGTATAAGTCACACTGGATTGAACGTTGTCCAGACCTTCATCGAGGTTCTCAGTTACGGTATCGGCAACGTTGTCGACGATATAGGTGTCGTCACCTGTACCGCCAGACATGGCGTCAATGTCGAGACCGCCATCTAACGTGTCATTCCCGCCATTGCCTACCAAAGTGTCATTGCCGGCTAAACCCTGAAGTTGATTATTGGAATCATTGCCTATCAGGATATTGTTCAGTTCATTGCCGGTGCTGTTGGCATTCGCCTCGCCCGTAAGGGTCAGGTTCTCGATATTGGCAGTCAAAGCGTAGGTAGCTGTCGAATAAACGGTATCGATACCCGCATTCACAGATTCATTAATCACGTCATTCGTGCTATCAACGATGTAAGTATCATTACCGCCGCCGCCGTTCATTATGTCATTGCCGCCGCCGCCATCAATAATATTAGCGCCGCTTGTCCCTACAATCGTATTACCTAAGTCGTTGCCAGTAGCGTTGATGTCAGCAGCGCCGGTCAAGGTAAGGTTTTCGATGTTACCAGACAGTGTGTAATCCGCAGATGACAGTACTGTATCCGTGCCTTCACCTGCATTCTCGACGATGGCATCTGCTGTGTTGTCGACAATATAGGTGTCATTGCCAGCCCCGCCAGTAAGTACATTGATGCCGCTATTTCCCGTGATGGTGTTATCAAGGGCATTACCAGTGCCATTGATGTCAGCTGTGCCCGTTAAGGTAAGGTCTTCGATGTTACCAGACAGTGTGTAATCCGCAGATGACAGTACTGTATCCGTGCCTTCACCTGCATTC
>JBKJOT010000032.1:0-13990 GCA_046595335.1 Methylotenera sp. | reverse complement strand
CAATCCAACCCACGGGAGAGCTGGTGTAGCGTCCAGCAGAACTAAGCTGCTAGAGAGTAAGTTTCGTCGTTTGCGACTATACTTGTTTCAGCTGTATTTACGAGGTAATCTGAGCCTCGGTATGCCCTGCACTGCTTTGCAACCCACGTCGAAACCTGGTCATCCCCAAAACAGAAGAGTGATTATACGCTTTATAATAAGCAATTAAAAATTATGCCCTTACTTATTATGGGCCCGCATGATGCGGCCTTTTTCACGCTCCCAATCACGTGCTTTTTCGGTATCGCGTTTGTCATGCTGTTTTTTGCCTTTGGCTAAACCAATTTGAATCTTGATTCTGCCTTTGGAAAAATGCATATCAAGTGGTACAAGCGTATAGCCTGCCCGTTCCACCTTGCCAATAAGTTTGGAAATTTCTTCATTGTGCAACAATAGCTTACGTGTCCGAATCGCATCAGGGCGCACATGGGTAGAAGCTGCTCCTAAAGGAGTAACATGGCAGCCTATAAGAAAGATTTCTCCGCGTTGAATAATCACATATGCTTCTTTAATATTAATACGATTATCGCGGATAGCCTTGACTTCCCATCCTTCAAGCACGATACCTGCTTCGTATTTCTCTTCGATGAAATAATCAAAAAATGCTTTTTTATTCTGGGCAATGCTCATAAAACTGAATATTCTTGGCAAATGACTTAAAATCGTATTTTACTCTACTTCACCATTGGGTATCTATTAGCGGTCATCATAAAAAAGCTCAATGAAAACTACGTATGGCTAAAGTACAAAAAACGGTTTTAATCAATCATTCAGCAAGTCGTATGTATGCACTTGTCGATGACGTCAAAAAATATCCTGAATTCCTACCTTGGTGCGGAGGCGTTGACTTACTAAATCAAGATGAGCAAACGACTGTTGCTACATTGCATATCGCCTATCATGGGCTACATCAAAAATTTACTACCGAAAACCGCAAGACTTACCCAAATTTGATGGAAATCAGCCTAAAAGATGGCCCTTTCAAACAGTTAGAAGGCATTTGGCGATTCATTGAACTCAATGACCATGCATGTAAAATCGAGTTCAAGCTAAATTATGAGTTTGCAAATAGCTTCTTGGAAAAAATTATCGCACCAGTGTTCAGCCATATTGCTAATACTTTTGTAGATGGCTTTGTAACCCGTGCAGATATTATTTACAAGGATTAAGTAAGTGGGGATGAATAATAAGGAAATTGTTATTGAGGTGGTTTATGCATTGCCACACGAGCAATTGATTATATCCATCATAACTCATGAAGGGACTACAGCTGAACAGGCAATTGTCGCCTCAGAAATGTTATCGAAATTCCCGGAAATTAATCTGAACACTAATAAGGTTGGTATCTTTGGTAAGTTGATTGACTTAGATAAACCATTACGTCATCTTGATCGAATTGAAATCTACCGAGCATTAGTTGCTGACCCTAAAGAGGCACGTAAAAGACGAGTGAAAAGTAAATAAAAAGGCGGTTATTAACCGCCTTTTTATTGAGACTTTCAGATTAACTACAATATTTATCTATATCTTTTTGCGCGTCTTCTTTACCTTTTTCTATATCAGCATCGCCTAAATACTCACGTTCTCCCTGCTCATTTGTTTTGACTATCCGGCCACCACCTTGATAGTTTCTTAGATTCGCTTGGGCAGCTTTACAGCTCTCTTGCTTGAACTTTTGCTCTTCCGCTTTCGCTTCATCCGTCTTTTTTTTCTCATCTGCGTCTTTAGAACGTTTAGCTGCAGCCTCTTCTTTAGTAAGCGGTTCTTTTACAACCTCTTTTCCACCAGCTTTATCTATCTCCTTTTGCTTGTTTGCAGCTACCGTTGCATCTCCCTCAACAGGTGCTAAAGGTGCTTGTCCAGAAGGTCGAGGGATTTTTTTACCGTATAAAGATTCCGTTTTCATATTGGATGGTGGTGGAACATCGCTATAGCGCACCTTGCCATCTTTATCTTTCCATTTGTATATTTCCGCATTCACCAGCATTGGCAAAATCATTACACATAGCAATAATATACGTAACTTCATAGGTTAATCCCTTGGGCATTTATAATGTATTTTAATACTCATCAGTTAATAATATTACCAGTTATAGTTTCAAGCAATTCTTTATATTGTTCGATTGATTTTTGAATCGGGCAATGTTTGCTAATATAACGTTTTGCGGTTCGCGTATTTTTCTTCATTTCGCTAGGTTATTTAATGCTAAATCCAGTTCGTCTGCAATCACTGATGGTATAGAGAAATCAACTAGCAACCCATTTTTCCTATGCGTAATAACCTCCCGCACCGGTGCTGTATCTGATCCTATTACTGAGTAGCCTATCGCCCTAGCTTCCAGCATTGCTCTTATTAAGTCTTATTATTTTTTTGGACGTCCATAACTAACTTCATAACTACCTACGATTAAAACGCGGTAACCGGGCTGGCGTTGACAGATTAGTTCCACAGCGCGCATGAATTGATGAAACCAGCGATATGGTTCAAGATTCCTAGCAACATACGTCTACTTTATCTTTAGTTACTCAGTATTATTCTAATTTAGGCAATGTATAACTTGCATTTGGATTAGGCTAGGCAACTTCAATATTCACACCTTCGTATATCACTGAAATTAGGTTGCATTCCAATGGGCAAAGAGCTTTTGCCATCCCGTTGGGCTTATACCAGCATTACAGCCATCCAAACTTAATTAAGTTTACAATATTTTATGCACGAATACGTAAGAAATAATCAGGTTCGTTTGGGTACTCCGGATCAAAACCAGTATGAACAAAATTCGAATGTGAGGACGTTATCCAACAACGGAATTTAATGCTATAAAAATCAATTAAGCTAATTTCCATTGATTTTAGCGCTTTTACGGATAGATTTTTATCAACTCTCGCGTCTTTACGCCGAAATCTGTATAATTTCGTTTTGGAAATTAAGGATTTCACATGCGTTTGTTGCAACAAGCCCTCACTTTCGACGATGTATTATTAGTTCCTGCCTACTCAAATGTGCTACCTCGCGAAGTTTCACTCGCCACCCAACTGACTCGTAACATACAACTCAATATACCACTGCTCTCTGCCGCAATGGATACCGTGACTGAAGCACCACTTGCCATTGCATTGGCGCAGGAAGGCGGCTTAGGCTTTATTCATAAGAATATGACAGCGATCAAGCAGGCAGCACATGTAGCTCGAGTAAAACGCTTTGAATCAGGTGTTGTGAACGACCCGATTACCATTCAAAGCCACATGACAGTACGCAACGTGATTGAACTCACGCAAATGCACAAGATTTCAGGTTTGCCTGTGGTAGATAATGGCAAAGTGGTAGGTATCGTCACTAATCGTGATTTACGTTTCGAAACTAACCTAGACCAGCCAATCAAGAACATTATGACGCCGCGTGACAGACTCGTTACGGTACGTGAAGGCGCCGCTAAAGAAGATGTGATTCGCTTGCTACATCAGCATCGCCTCGAACGTGTGTTGGTAATTGATAATGAAGATACGCTTAAAGGGCTCATTACGGTCAAAGACATCCAAAAATCTACTGACCACCCTAACGCTTGTAAAGACAGCCATGGCCGATTGCGTGTTGGCGCTGCGGTAGGTGTGGGTGACGGCACTGAAGAACGCGTAGCGGCACTGGCTGAAGCCGGTGTAGACGTGATTGTAGTAGATACTGCACATGGCCACTCGCAAGGTGTGTTAGACCGCGTGACATGGGTGAAAAAGAATTTCCCGCATATTGAAGTTATTGGTGGCAATATTGCTACTGCCAGCGCTGCATTAGCGTTAGTGGATGCCGGTGCTGATGGCGTTAAAGTAGGTATTGGTCCAGGTTCAATCTGCACCACACGTATCGTTGCCGGTGTCGGTGTACCGCAAATCTCAGCGATCGCCAATGTAGAAAAAGCATTAGCTAGCTCTGGCGTACCGTTTATTGCGGATGGCGGCATACGCTTCTCTGGGGACATTTCTAAAGCTATTGCTGCTGGTGCATATTCAGTGATGCTGGGCGGCATGTTTGCCGGTACTGAAGAGGCTCCAGGTGAAATCGAGCTTTATCAAGGTCGCTCATATAAATCTTACCGCGGTATGGGTTCTATCGGCGCCATGCAAAAAGGCTCCTCTGATAGATATTTCCAGGATAACAACGGAAATGCCGACAAATTGGTGCCTGAGGGCATTGAAGGCCGTGTCCCTTATAAAGGTAGCGTATTGGCAGTAATTCACCAGTTGATGGGCGGTTTACGTGCTTCCATGGGTTATGTAGGGGCAAGCACCATTACAGAAATGCGTGAAAATGCCGAGTTTGTGCAAATCACCTCTGCCGGTATGCGCGAATCTCATGTGCATGACGTCCAGATCACCAAAGAAGCACCTAATTACCGCATTGATTAATAACCCTAATTTGCAGAACACGATCGCTTTAACAAGCACCGTGTTCTGCATTTTCCTTTTGTGATTCACGATACTAACTCACGATACTTAACTTTATGTCCCACTCAAAAATCCTTATCCTCGATTTCGGCTCACAAGTCACTCAGCTAATTGCACGCCGAGTGCGTGAAGCGCATGTGTACTGTGAGATTCATCCTTGCGATGTTACTGATGAGTTTGTGCGTGACTTTAAAGCTGACGGCATTATTTTGTCAGGCAGTCACGCCAGTGTATATGAAGCTGAGACAGACAAAGCACCACAAGCCGTTTTTGAATTAGGCATACCGGTATTAGGCATCTGTTATGGCATGCAAACCATGGCGCAACAACTGGGTGGCAAGGTAGAAGCTGGCACCAAACGTGAATTCGGCTTTGCCGAAGTTCGCGCACGTGGTCACTCTGCATTCTTTAATGATATCCAAGACCGCAGCAATGCTGAAGGTCATGGCCTCCTGGAAGTATGGATGAGCCATGGCGATAAAGTCACTGAGTTACCCGCAGGCTTTAAAGTCATTGCCAGCAATGACACTACACCAATTGCTTCGATGGCTGATGAAGTGCGTAAATTTTATGGCGTTCAATTCCACCCGGAAGTGACTCATACCAAGCAAGGCCAAGCAATGTTGAATCGCTTTGTGCTGGATATCTGTGGTGCAAAACCTAACTGGGTCATGGGCGATTATATCGAAGAAGCCGTGGCTAAAATTAAAGCGCAGGTTGGTGATGAAGAAGTGATTCTAGGCTTGTCCGGCGGGGTAGATTCTAGTGTTGCAGCAGCATTGATCCACCGCGCCATTGGTGACCAGTTGACTTGCGTGTTCGTAGACCACGGCTTGTTGCGCCTAAACGAAGGTAAAATGGTCATGGAAATGTTCGCCGGCCGATTACATGTGAAAGTGATCCATGTAGATGCGACTGAACAATTCATGGGACATTTAGAGGGCGTATCAGAGCCTGAAGCTAAACGTAAAATCATCGGTCGTGAGTTCGTAGAGGTTTTTCAGGCGGAAGCTAAAAAACTCAATAATGCAAAGTTCCTCGCACAAGGCACTATCTATCCAGATGTAATCGAATCTGGCGGCGCAAAAACCAAAAAAGCCGTGAGCATCAAGAGTCATCACAATGTAGGCGGTTTACCGGAAACCCTAGGCTTAAAGCTGTTAGAGCCTCTGCGAGATCTGTTCAAGGACGAAGTCCGTGAACTGGGCGTTGCATTAGGTTTACCGCATGACATGGTGTATCGCCACCCATTTCCTGGCCCCGGTTTAGGCGTACGTATTTTAGGCGCTGTGAATAAAGAGTTTGCCGATTTACTGCGTTTGGCGGATGCGATATTTATCGAAGAATTACGCGCCACCAAAGATACCGATGGTAAGTCCTGGTATGAAAAGACTTCGCAGGCTTTTACCGTGTTCTTGCCTGTTAAATCAGTTGGCGTAATGGGCGACGGCCGTACCTATGATTACGTAGTCGCCTTGCGTGCCGTAGTCACGAGTGATTTTATGACTGCACATTGGGCTGAACTGCCGTATGACCTGCTGGGTAAAGTATCTAACAGGATTATCAATGAAGTCCGCGGTATTAACCGTGTGGTTTACGATATTTCAGGCAAGCCGCCAGCGACAATCGAATGGGAATAGTCTTTTACAATTGGTAATATAATCAAAAACTTAAACGTGTTAATATCAAAGAGTTTATTGGGATTAATATTAAATAAGGAGCTGTTATGAAGTTATTGAAATTACTAGTTTCCTCTGCAGTGTTACTGACTATGGCCTCATGCGCGAATGATGGCCCAAAAATGGCATTGTTACCGCAAAAGCTGATTCAGGCAGTGAATGAAAAATATCCTGCTGAACCGACTAATCTTATTTTCATAGGTGCACCCGAGGGCATTATTGCGCCGGGTGTAGCAGTAAAAGAAGTCTCCTCTGGCGCTGATTCCGGCAAAGTGGTGACGATTATTACCTCGCTGAAAATTAAGACATCTACCGTGATTATCGCCGGAAATGACGAAGAGTTGACAGCCGCCACGCTCGAAAGAGCCTTGCTAATAGGTAAAGATGAGATTGCCGGCTCAAAAATTATTTATGTAAACGGTAAGACCAATCAGAACAAGCTAAAAACTCTGGCTGAAAGCGCCAGCGTGAATATTGAATTTATGGACTCACCTGCTTAGGTAATAGCTATTACGTTCAATGAGAGCCGGGCTTGCTCGGCTTGATTTTTTTGAACACTTACTTTAGTTCTAACTTTGAGCCCTCGCTTTAAGACCTAATTATGAGCCGTGCATTCGTAAAAGAAAATGATTTGGAACATGCGGGTATTGATATCCCGGAACGCCCTGTCAGCAATTATCCTAATTACGTGACACCAAATGGTTTAAAACAGTTAGAAGCAGAAGCCAATAAGATAGAGCAGGAAAGAGCTGCATTAAAAACTCTACAAGGCAACAAACCAGGGCAAGCTTTAGTGTCGGAAGACCCCCAGGTGAGACAAAAGATTGCTGTGATTGATCGCGACTTAAGATACATCGCGGCGCGTTTAAGCAGTGCAATATTGGTGGATAACGCATCGCATTCACCTGAAATTATTTTGTTTGGCGCAAATGTAATTGTAGAAGATGAAGATGGCACAGAACATGCTTTTAACATCGTTGGTGAAGATGAAGCAGATATTGCGAAAAACAAGGTAAGTTATTTGTCACCCGTCGCCAAAGCGCTTATCGGCCGCAAAGTTGGTGATGCCGTAGAATGGCAACGCCCAATAGGCAATACTCAGTTAACGATAATCAAAATCACGTTTTAGTTAGAAAGTACTTAAATAATGCAAGCTAGCACTACCCAACAACATGGTATGCCTGTACATCAGGCTATTCAGAATCGCCGTTCTATAAAATATTATGATACGCAACATAAAATGACTCAGGCTGAAATTGACCAGCTCATGTCATTGGCCATGCTATCTCCTACCGCTTTCAATATCCAGAACTGGCGTTTTGTCGTGGTCACTGACCCGGTGTTACGCCAGCAAATACGTTCAGTAAGCTGGAATCAAGCACAAGTTGAAGAAGCATCGCTTTTAATCATCTTGACTGCTGATCTTAAATCCTGGGCTAAGCACCCTGAGCGTTATTGGAAAGATGCACCGCAAGCAGTAGCGGACTTTCTGGTACCCACTATTGGTCAGTATTACGCTAACAAAGAACAAGTACAACGCGATGAAGCCATGCGCTCTTGCGGCATGGCAGCCATGACCATTATGCTGGCTGCTAAAGAAATGGGTTACGACACCTGCCCTATGGATGGATTTGATTTTGATGCCGTAGCCAAGCTGCTGAATCTGCCGGATGACCACACCCCGGCGATGTTCGTAACAGTGGGCAAAGGCATTAAAGAGGCCTGGCCACGCGGCGGACAACTCACCATGAACGAAGTCGTCATAGATAACCAGTTCTAAAACCTAAGCTATTTAAAGCTTAAGCACTTAAAAACTCAGTATTCATTTAAGCCGAAAAAACCAAAAGTTTTAAGGCCCAATAAACCTTAAGGATTTACCAGTGTTAATTAGTAACAATATCACCATGCAATTCGGCGCTAAGCCGCTGTTTGAAAACGTATCTGTTAAATTTGGCGATGGCAACCGTTATGGCCTGATCGGCGCTAACGGCTGCGGCAAATCCACTTATATGAAAATTTTAGCAAAAGTATTGGAGCCGACTTCAGGCAATATCTCGCTAGATAACCATGAGCGCATGGCTTTCCTGCGTCAGGACCAGTTTGCTTACGAAGACCAGCGTGTGTTGGATGTAGTAATGATGGGGCATGAGGAGATGTGGAAAGCTAACGTAGAAAAGAATGCGATCTACGAAAACTTAGAAGCCACTGAAGATGACTATATGCGCGCCGCTGAATTAGAAGCCGTGTTTGCTGAGTATGATGGTTATACCGCTGAAGCGCGCGCTGGTGAATTGCTGCTCGGTGTAGGTATCCCGATTGAGCAGCATACTGGACCTATGAGCGCTGTAGCCCCGGGCTGGAAACTGCGTGTTCTGCTGGTGCAAGCGCTGTTTGCTAACCCGGATATCTTGCTACTCGATGAGCCCACCAACAATCTGGACATCAATACCATTCGCTGGCTGGAAGATGTGCTGAATAGCCGTAGCTGTACAATGATTATCATCTCGCATGACCGTCACTTTCTAAACCAAGTCTGTACGCATACTTGTGATATGGATTATGGCAAGCTGGCTATTTACCCTGGTAATTATGATGATTATATGGAAGCCTCGACTCAAGCACGTGCGCAGCAGGCTAAAGATAATGCCAAAGCGAAACAGCAGATTGCTGACTTGCAAGACTTCGTACGTCGCTTCTCTGCTAACGCATCTAAAGCCAAGCAGGCCACCAGCCGCGCCAAACAGATCGATAAGATCAAGATTGAAGAGTTCAAGCCATCAAGCCGTCAGTACCCATTCATCCGCTTTGAATACGATGAACGCGAAAAACTGCACCGCAATGCCGTAGAGCTGAAAAAGCTCAGCCATGGCTTTGATCGCACACTATTCAATGACATCGACATGATGTTTGAAGCGGGCGAAAAAGTCGCCATCATCGGCGAGAACGGCATTGGTAAAACCACCTTCCTGCGTTGCCTAGCTGGCGATTTACAGCCTAAGCATGGTGAAGTGAAATGGGCAGAGAAAGCCACGATTGGCTATTTTGCGCAAGACCATGAATATGAATTTGAAGATGGCGATGAGCTATTTGAATGGATGTCACGCTTCACTCAACAGGGTGACGACGACCAAACGGTACGCAGCATGTTGGGCCGTCTTCTATTCTCAGGTGAAGATACCAAGAAGTCCGTTAAGGTGCTTTCCGGCGGCGAAAAAGGCCGCATGCTTTATGGCAAGCTGATGCTGGCACGGACTAATGTATTACTCATGGATGAGCCGACTAACCATATGGATATGGAGTCTATCGAAGCTCTCAACACTGCACTTGATAAATACAAAGGCACCCTCTTTTTTGTAAGCCATGACCGTGAATTCGTAAGCTCAATAGCAACGCGTATTCTAGAAATCAAGGAGAATGAAATCATTGACTTTAGCGGGAACTACGAGGATTATCTAATTAGCCAAGGCGTTGATGCTTAGCTATCACAAAAAGAAAAACGGTAGAACTTGAAAAAGTTTTTGCAAAAGGTTTTGCATGTAATCAACCCTGCTAAATTTACATTTTTGTATTTTTTAGTAGGTGGGATTTTTGTAGGCTATAAACATGATCTCATTTCTTTTTTACCCGGCAATACCTTTTTACCAAAATCCACCAATCTTTTTATTGATTTTTCAATCCTGGTCGCAACCACAGCTATTTTTCATGTGCTATTAATCAGCCTTAAAAGCTATGGGCAAGCAGACGCTCAGAACAATAAGCAGTTTCTCAAAAATAAACTCACTTATTTAAGTTGGGTTTTCGTCATCCTGCTATTAATCCCTTTAGTCAATTTAGGTATTTATCGTCATCAAGTACCTAAGGTAGAGGCCAAAACTTACGACAACCTGGAAGCAATTGCCAGCATTAAGGTCCAGCAATTAAAAAGGTGGTTGCGTTACCGTGTAGCAGATGCCAGTGTCCTAGCCGCGGATCAGGATTTTGCAATCGACGTTGAACGCTTTATAGGTCAAGAGGAATATCCCAGGGCATATAAAATCCAGTCGCGTTTCAATGCCATTCTTAATTCCTATCATTACGAAAGCATTACCTTATTAAACGTAGCTGGCAAACCAATATTACAAGCTGGCAGCAATTATGACTCCATCGCAATGGATAAAGGTTTTATTGATTCAGTACGCAACTATCGCCAAGTCCAGCATGGTGACTTTTTCATTGATCAAAAAAAATCACTAAACCTGCAAGTATTAGCACCCATCTCGATAAATAAAGAGGGGCAATCGAGATTGGTTGCTTTTGTGCTGATTCAAACGGGCTTTTCTCAATCGATACTTCCGTCTCTGCAAATGTGGCCAACGCAGAGCAAGAGTGCTGATGCCATGCTGGTTAAATATGATCATGGCAATTTAGTGGTGGTTGATGCGACCATAGATGATTTTAACGGTCATGGAATCTATAGCATTCCGACTTCCTCAGATACCCTCTATAACCTGCAAAAGAAATTATCTTTAGGCAAGAATCTACAAGGAGAAATGGCCTTTGGCGCAAGCATTCCTATTACCGGAACGTCCTGGTATTTCGTTACTGAGGTAGGACAAGATGAAGTCATGACCGGTCTAGATAATTTATTGTTCTGGACTAGCTTCGCAGCGCTCATCGCCTTAGGCATCATCAGTGTCGTTTTATTCTTATTATGGAAGCAGCAGAAATCTGCGTACCGCTTAGCGCTTGAACTTAAAGATATAGAACTGAATAAATTACTGGATAAATTCCATGACATGCCTTTTGTAGGTACAGGGACTGTAAATGCAACAACAAGAAAATGGTCACTAGTAAACCCTCGCTTGTGCGAGATTTTTGGCTACTCTGCACAAGAACTGACACGCTTGAAATACATTCAGTTGAATCATCCCGATGATGTCGAAACAGATAACGCTTTTTATGCAAAATTAAAATCCGGTGAAATCAGCCATTACATGCGTGAAAAACGCTTTATCCATAAATCCGGTAAGCTGATTCATGCCCATGTAGAAATCACAGCTATCCGCAATGATTATGATGAAATAGAGACTATCGTCGTTGCCGTTGAAGACATAACCGAACGTGTAACTGCGGAACTAGCGCTGAAGGCCTCTGAAGAGCGTTTGGACTTGGTAATAAGGGGTAGTCATGATGGCTGGTGGGATCTTGATCTAATCACGGACACTGCTTTCCATTCGGACCGCTGGTGGTCTATGCTAGGTTATGACACCAATATGGATAGCTACGATCCGCTTAACTGGCAAAAATTGGCTCATCCGGACGATATTGAACGCACTCTTAACTATCTGCGCAAGATAGTCGCGACAAAAAATACCTTATATGAAATTGAAGTAAGATTACGCCATAAAGATGGCCATTATGTGCCGGTGCTTACACGGGGCTACATTCTCCGAGACAAAAATGGCAAGGCTATACGCATCAGCGGTACGAATACTGATATCACAGAGTTCAAGAAAACCGACCGTGAAATCATCACATTAAATCGGCTGTTATCGATGATCACCAATACCAACCAGCTGATTACACGCAAGCCAGGTTCGGTGGTGCTGTTCAATGAGGTGTGTAAGATCGCAGTGAGGGAAGGCGGATTCAATTTTGCCTGGGTGGGACTGCTAACTCAGGATAAAAATCAGCTTAAATGCATTACTTATGCCGGATTATCTACCAGTTTTATTGAATCTTTAGATCATAACCTACAAAACTTTGATTACAAGATTCCTGCCATCCAATGTATTACCGAGGGTCAATATATTATATGTAATGATCTGGAAAGCGCAGATTATGAAGAACATTGGGTGGCCAGCGCATTGGAAAGCGGCTACCGCTCTATGGTGGCATTACCAATTGCACAGTATGGCAAAGTAGTGGGGAACTTCAGCTTATTCTCTAATGAAACCCAAGCCTTCAACGAGAAGGAAATCTCTTTACTTGATGAACTGGCAGCAGATATTTCATTTGCACTTGAAATTGAAGATAGCGAGAACCAGCGTAAGAAAACCGAAAAGGCCCTGACCGAAAGTGAAGCCTTGTTCCATAACCTGGCAAGTAACTCACCAGGTGGTATTTTCCGGACCGATAAAAAAGGTCACCTGATTTACTACAATGAGATTTGGCAAAAAATAACTGCGGCCACGGATGAGGAGCTTGAGTCACGGGTAACCTTTACCTCGTCTATCCATCCTGAAGACAGTAAAGCGGCGATCTCCACCTTCCAAAAAAGTTTGCAAAATAAAACCGCGTTTGACATGGAGTACCGCTTTATCCATCCGAGCAATGAAATCGTCTGGGTAAAAAGTCAGGCGCAGCCTAGTCATGATGACAAAGGTGATTTTAATGGCTTTGTAGGGCAGCTAACGGATATCACGGAACTCAAATCAGTGCAGGAAAGCCTGTATATGGCGGGCGTAGTATTGGATAATTCACGCGAGTCTATATTAGTCACCGATCATAATGCCAATGTCCTGATGGTGAACAAGGCCTTCACGATGCTGGAAGGCTATACGCCTGAAGAGATTATGGGTAAGAACCCTAATATCCTTAATTCCGGTAAGCACGACAAAGATTATTTCTCTACCATGTATACATCGCTAAACGAAACCGGAGTATTCCAAAGCGAAATCTGGAACCGCCGCAAAGATGGAGAAATACATCCGGGCATACTCAGTATTACCGCTGTAAAGAACGCTAAAAAACAGATTACGCACTATGTTAGTGTATTTACCGATATCACAAGCCTGAAAAATACTGAAGAGCGCTTGGCTTTCCTGGCGAACCATGATGCACTTACCGGCCTGCCAAACCGCATGATGCTTATATCGCATATCTCTCACGCAGTAGAAGGCGCAAAACGCAATGGCAAGCAATTGGCTTTGCTGTTGTTGGACTTGGATCGCTTCAAGAATATTAATGATAGTTTCGGTCATCTTGCCGGGGATGATCTGTTACAGCAGTTAGCCATCCGTTTGAAAGCACGGTTGCGGGGCAATGACATGATCGCCAGGTTAGGCGGCGATGAATTTGTTATATTACTGGAGGATGTAAACCAGCCTGAATACGCAGCTAAAGTTGCCGAGAATATTATCGCTACCGTCGAGCAGCCTTGGCTGCTACACAACGATTCGGAAGTATATGTAGGCACGAGTATCGGCATCAGTCTTTACCCCGACCATGGAGATAATGCGCTCGACCTGCTTAAACACGCAGATGCCGCTTTATACCAAGCCAAAGGTTCTGGCCGTGGTGTAGCAAAATACTATTCCGAAAGCCTCACACGCCAAGCCAGAAGACGTTTTAAACTTGAAGCAAGGTTGCGTGATGCCATCAATCATGACGAGTTGAAACTTCACTATCAACCTAAACTGGACATTTTCTCAGGTGAAATTGTCGGTGTAGAAGCCTTGGTGCGCTGGATGGACCCTAAAGCCGGCATGATCATGCCGAATGAATTCATCGGCATCGCCGAAGAAACTGGACTCATTACTAAACTGGGCGAATGGGTATTGAATGAAGCCTGTCACCAAGGCCGAATCTGGCATGATAAAGGCATAGACCTTTCTATCGCGGTTAACCTATCTGCAACACAGCTTTACCATAGTGATATTACCAAGATCATTAGCGATATTCTCAAGAAAACCGGTTTCCCCGCTAAGTCCTTAGAGCTTGAATTAACCGAAAGTATATTGATGCGTAGAGAAGCAGAATCCATCAAGAAACTCTACCAGATCAAAGAGCTAGGAATTTCCCTTGCTGTAGATGATTTTGGGGCTGGGTATTCATCTTTGGCTTATTTAAGG
>JBKJOT010000100.1:0-5714 GCA_046595335.1 Methylotenera sp. | reverse complement strand
CGCCGGTACTGACTAAATCGACAATCACATCGGCTAGGCCAACCAATGGCCCTAACTCCATTGACCCATATAACTTGATAAGATCGACATGCATGCCTTTAGCGGCAAAGTGTTCACGTGCAGTCTTCACGTACTTAGTCACAACTTTTAAGCGTGCGCCGCTACGAATCGAACCAAAATAGTCGAAATCTTCCCGCACCGCTACCATCATTTTGCACTTGGCAATCTGCAGATCAATCGGCTGGTATAAACCTTCACCGCCATGCTCATACAATACATCTTTACCGGCAATGCCTAAATCCGCTGCGCCATATTGTACATAAGTGGGTACATCGGTCGCGCGAACGATAATCAAGCGTACGTCGTTACGATTGGTTTCCAATATCAGCTTACGTGAAGATTCAGGATCCTCAAGCGCATGAATCCCCGCCGCAGCCAATAATGGTGTGGTTTCTTCAAAGATACGGCCTTTTGAAAGTGCGATAGTTATCATGTTTTAATTTAAATTTTTAATTATATTTTTTTAATTGACGCGTTTTACATTCGCGCCAAGTGCATTCAATTTTGCTTCCAGGTTCTCGTAACCGCGATCCAAATGGTAGATACGTTCTATCACCGTCTCACCTCGAGCGACCAATCCGGCCAATACCAAACTGGCAGATGCACGCAAATCGGTTGCCATGACTGTTGCGCCATCAAGGAATTCCACCCCTTTTACCAAGGCGGTATTGCCATCAATGCTGATGTCTGCTCCTAGTCGCTGCATTTCTTGTACGTGCATAAATCGGTTCTCAAAGATGGTTTCTGTGACCTTTGAAACGCCTTTTGCTACCGCATTTAATGCCATAAATTGTGCCTGCATATCTGTCGGGAAAGCCGGGTGCGGTGCGGTGCGGATATTGACTGCTTTTAATTGGCCGTCACTTTTAACGGTAATAGTCTCAGTATCAATAGTCACTGTTGCACCAGCATCACGCAGTTTTTCAATCACAGCATCCAACAAATGCGCCTGTACATTTAATAGCTTTACTTCACCGCCTGTCATTGCAGCGGCGACCATATAAGTGCCCGCCTCGATACGATCACAGACAATGTTATGATCAGTGCCATTTAAGCGCTCCACGCCTTCAATGGTAATCACATCAGTGCCTGCACCGGTGATTTTTGCACCCATTTTAATGAGGCATTCTGCCAAATCGACGACTTCCGGCTCTTTTGCAGCGTTCTCTAATATGGTGGTACCTTGGGCTAAACTTGCCGCCATCATCAGGTTTTCAGTACCTGTCACTGTAACCAAATCCATGTAATAGTGCGCACCCTGCAAACGGCGATTCGGCAAATGCAAAGTACTGGCTTGAATATAGCCATGCGTAATATGGATAGCCGCACCCATGGCCTGCAAACCTTTGATGTGTAAATCCACTGGGCGCGAACCAATTGCACAGCCCCCAGGCAATGACACACGTGCCGTGCCGAAGCGCGCCAACAATGGTCCCAAGACCAGAATCGAGGCGCGCATGGTTTTCACCATTTCATAAGTCGCTTCAAAAGAGGCAACATCGCTAGCGTCCAAACTTACTTTGTCAGCGTTGCGCGTGATCTTCACGCCCATCGTGTCGAGCAGCTTGATGGTAGTATCAATATCCTTAAGTGCAGCCACACTGCTCAAATTGAGCGGTGTCTCGGCCAATAAAGAAGCGCATAAAATCGGCAATGCAGCATTCTTAGCGCCCGAAATGGTGATCTCGCCATGCAGGCGATTACCGCCTTGTATCAGTAGCTTATCCAATTACTTAGCCGTAGCTAGCAAAGTTTGCAACTCACCACTCTCGTACATGGCACGCATAATATCTGAGCCGCCAAGAAATTCACCGTTCACATATAACTGCGGAATCGTAGGCCAATTAGCGTAAGTCTTGATACCCTCACGAATATTCTGATCAGCCAATACGTCTACCGCTAAATATTGTGCATTACATGCATCCAGGATTTGCGTAGCCAAATTTGAAAAACCACATTGAGGGAATTTCGGGCTGCCCTTCATATATAGCACTACTGGATTGCTTGTTATTTGATTTTTAATGACTGCTTGTGTATCCATTACTATTCCTAATTAATATCTATAAATTCTTAATAATTGATTCTAACCATTGAGTTTCTGCCAGGCTTCTGGCGTTAATGTCCTCATGGATAGGGCGTGAATCTCGGCACGCATCCTGTCTCCGAGTGCCGAATATACTAATTGATGCTGCTGTATCATAGTCTTGCCGACGAATGCCGGGCTTACGATCACCGCTTCAAAATGTGTACCATCATCACCTAATACTTTAATGTAATCACACGTTAAATGCTGTGTAATGTAAGACTCTAACTGCTGTGCACTTAACAACGAATTCACCTTATTAAACTGTAATTAACTTAAGCTCTTAATTTATAGCCGGATTTTAACATTTTTAGGGTAATCCATGCTAACACTAAGAAGGAGCCACCTACGATGAGCAAACTAATTAACGGAGACACATCCCCCATGCCAAAGAATCCATACCTAAAGCCATCTATCATGTAGAAGAATGGATTCAATTGCGATATCTTTTGCCAAAACGGCGGCAGCGAGTGGATGGAATAAAATACACCGGATAAAAACGATAACGGCATGATGATGAAATTCTGAAATGCTGCCATCTGGTCAAAGCGGTCCGCCCAGATACCGGCAATGATGCCGAAAGTACCCAGCAATGCGCTGCCTAACAATGCAAAAGCGAATATCAGCCATGGGTGCACCATCTGTAAATCCACAAACCACATCGCGCCGAGGTAAATAAATACGCCTACCACCAGGCCTCGAATAATCGCTGCCAATAAAAAGGCCAGGAAGAATTGCAGATGCGTTAACGGCGTCAGTAATACGAAGACGATATTACCCATGACCTTTGATTGGATGAGGCTTGAAGAGCTATTGGCAAAAGCATTCTGCAACACAGACATCATGATGAGGCCGGGTATTAGGAAGGCAGTATATGGCACGCCCGGGTAGACTTGCACATGACCTTCCAGCACATGTGAAAAGATCAGCAAGTAAAGCAGTGCAGTTATCACTGGGGAAGCTACGGTCTGGAATGCTACTCGCCAAAAGCGCAATAATTCTTTTTTCAGCAAGGTCCATGGTCCACGAAGCGCGGGACTAATATTCATCATATTTTTTTACCTACTAGCGACAGGAATACATCTTCCAGATCCGCTTCGTTCAATTGCATATCAATCACCTTGATATTCTCAGCGCGAAGCGCGGCCAACACAAATTCAATCTGCGCCATATCATTCAAAGCAAAGGTGAACTCCCCGGCTTCTTGGTGACGCAATAAGGGTTGGATATTGGCGGGCAGCACAACATCACCTAAAGTTAAGCGCAGGCTCTTGCCGGCAAACTTATTCAGCAGATTAGCAGTACTATCCAGCGCTACGATTTCACCTTGCTTCATCATGCCCACCCGGCTACATAAAGTCTCCGCCTCTTCCAAATAATGGGTGGTTAGGATAATAGTATGGCCATCTCGGTTTAGTTTTTTGATGAACTCCCATAGCATCTGACGTAATTCGACATCCACGCCAGCTGTTGGCTCGTCCAATACAATCACTGGCGGCTTGTGGGCTAATGCCTGGGCTATTAATGCCCTGCGCTTCATGCCGCCGGAAAGCTTACGCATATTAGTGTGTGCCTTATCAGCCAGCCCTAAGCCTTCAAGAATCTCATCTACCCATGCATCATTTTCAGGACCGCGGCCAAAGTAACCCGCCTGGAAACGCAACATCTCACGCACATTAAAGAATGGGTCAAATACTAGCTCCTGTGGCACAACTCCCAACAACTGCCTGGCTTGCTGATATTGATTCACAACGTCAAAACCCATGACCGAGATATCGCCCGCACTCGGTTTGATCAAACCAGCAAGGATACTGATGAGAGTAGACTTCCCAGCGCCATTCGGACCCAGCAAGGCAAAAAACTCGCCTTGCTCGATAGTTAAATCAACACCTTTAAGTGCTTGCAAACTGCCGAAGTTCTTATGCACATTATTGATTTGAATGGCTGGTTTTGATGATGAAGTAATCAATTTCACTCTTAAATAATTTGGTTGATTAGAAAAAATAACGGCTCGTAATTAACAAGCCGTCAGTAAAATCAAATGGATATCGCTAGAAATCTAATAATGGATAAACTCTTTTACTCCGTACAAATCTGCCAAACTGGTTAGGTTTACCGGCACATGGGTAAATCTTATCTGATGGCTAGTTTTTGCTGCGCGGCGCTGCCATTCCATCATCAAGCTCAGCGCAGATGTATCTACATCAGTCACCGCTGAAAAATCCACTTCCAGCATATCAGCCATTTCCAAGTCTGCACTTTGATCTAGTATTTTACAGGCGTTATCCATTAGCAAATCGCCTGATACACGCCACTGGTTTTCCTGTTGTGAGATTTCAGTCATTTAATATCTTAAATATAATAATTGGGCTTACAGCGTTAAATTAAAGACCGGCAGCACGGTTTTTTTCAGCAAGCTTTTTAATTAGGCTATCCAAGCCATTTTGGCGAATCTCATTGCTAAATTGGCTACGGTAATTAGTGACCAAGCTCACGCCTTCAATCACAATATCATATACCTTCCAGCCGTTACTTGACTTGCCCAAGCTGTAATCAACAGTAATAGGCTGGCCACCTGGCTGCACAATTTGTGTTTTCACGCTTACATTACTGTCATCCGCATCTGTATGCAAAGGCTTATATTCGATTACTTGGTCCTTGTATTTACTCAAAGCAGAAGCATAGGTACGTAGCAATAAGCTACGGAACTCTTTCTGAAAACCAGATTGCTGTTCAGGGGTAGCTATTTTCCAGTTTTTACCTAAAACCATACGGCAAACACGATCAAAATCAAAATTTGGTAAGATTTTTTCTTCAGCAATGGCATAGATTTTTTTCTGATTGCCGGCTTGTACATCTTTATCGGTTTTGAGGGTTGCTAATACATCGTCGGCAGTTTGCTTTACCAAAGCATCTGGTGTGACTTCTGCTTGAGCTACGCCTAAGCTCATAAACAAGCTTACACTCACTAAATACTTTAAAAATGATTTCATTATTTACCTTAATATATTCAAAATTTACAATAACGCTTAACCATGAGTTTTAAACCATGAACTTTAACTCTGGGCTATTAAAACGCGGAGTCACCAAGTTCCGTTGACTTACCATCCGCCTTAACTGCAGGAACTTTGGAATCCGACTTGGATTCAGCATCTTTAGTTTCAGAAGCTTTGCTAAACAGGAATTGGCTGATCATCTTCTCCAAGACTACCGCATCTTGAGTATGAGTGATTTTATCACCATTTTTTAACGGTTCTTCGGCGCCACCAGCCTCAAGTCCCAAGTACTGCTCACCAAGCAAGCCTGCCGTATAAATGTTGGCAAACGTATCTTTAGGAAAATCATAACGCTTGTCGATATTGATGGTCACAATCGCTTCGAAATTTTTGCTATCAAATTTTATATCGTCAACCCGCCCCACCACCACCCCTGCACTTTTTACAGGCGCATGCGGTTTAAGGCTACCGATATTTTCAAATGCCGCAGTGACACTATAGGTATCGCCAATCTTGCTAGAAGTTAAATTGCCTACCTTCATAGCAAGGCCAAACAAAGCCGCAATACCTAATGC
>JBKJOT010000096.1:0-28457 GCA_046595335.1 Methylotenera sp. | reverse complement strand
ATCTTTTAATGTGGTTAGGCAGCGGTGTAGGCCAATACTTGGGGCATCACCGTGCCATGTCTGCAGCCATGCTTGCAGGGGTAATGATGCTGACTTTTTTTGCTACCCAGCAATTTAGTAATAATAATTTAGAAAATAGTGATGCTTTTTTGCTTGCATCCGAATTGCCGCCAGAAGCATTTGCAGATAAAGGGTTTGATACATGGTTAGAGTCCAAAGTAGATTAGCTTATTCAGTACTGGTTTTGCTGTGTTTGTTTCTGAGTAATTTAGCTTTAGCCGATGATGCTAATGTTACATGGGCGCAACTTAATGAACATCAGCGCCAGGTGCTCAATCCCTTAGGTTCGGAATGGGATATTTTACGACCTTGGCAACGTGAAAAAATGCTGGATATCGCACGCGATTATCCAAAAATGAACCCCGCCAAGCAAGAGCTTGTAAAGAAACGCCTGACTAACTGGAGCCGCATGACGCCATACGAGCGTGAAAACGCCAGGAAAAAGCATCAGCAATTCCAATCCCTACCAACGGAAAGAAAAGCTGAGCTACGTAAAAAATGGCTGGAATATCAAAATTTGTCCGAGACTGAAAGGGCTAGGTTACGCGCTGAGTCACCGGAAACCTATACGGATGCCGATTTAGAATAAATATTAAAAATGTCGAATAAAGAATTAAACAATAAATCAGCCCCAAGTCTGTTAAAGCTTGGGGCTTGCTTTATCTATGACGCGCTTATCGTTATTGCCTTGAGCTTTGCCTTGGCTGGACTATTTGTATTAGTAGCTGGCGATGCAACACATGGCTTAAAGCGCTATTTCTTGCAGTTCACACTATGGCTTTTTATAGGGATTTATTTTTCCTGGTGCTGGAGTAGAAGTGGCCAGACTTTAGCCATGAAAACCTGGAAATTAAAGGTGGTCGATAAAGCTGGCAATCTATTGAACTTCAAAGCGGCGTCGTTGCGTTATATTGCAGCAACCATCAGTTTAATAATAGTGGCTCTGGGCTTTTTATGGGCAATGGTTGATCGTAACGGATTATATCTACATGACCGATTGCTGAAGAATCGGATTATCTCTGTTCCACGTAATACAGCATTGTAATTCCAGCCAGCAAAAACAAGATGGTAGGCGTAATAGCACTAAACAATGGCGACCAGTCATTGAGCAAGCCCAAATGCACAAATACTCTATTTAATATTTGATATAGAACCCCGAGCATAATCCCAATAAAGATTTTGGTACTGGCTCCGCCAGAGCGCTGCTGAATAAAGCCAAATGGCAATGCCAGTATCACCATTACCAGGGAAGCCAAGGGATAGATTAATTTTGACCAGATGGCTACGTCATAGCGTGTGGTTTTTTGTTTGTTGAGCTTTAAATGGTTGATGTAGGAATATAGGTTCCATGCCGACATTTTTTCCGGTAATACCAATAATACATTGAGTAGTTCTGGTCGAATAAGTGAGCGCCAATTGGCTTGGGTAAAATGGCTTGAACGTATCGTATCTTTATCGAAAAAGGTCTGTGTGACCTCCTTCAGGTTCCACGCCTCATTTTCGAACTGTCCCCGTTTGGCTGTACTAATGGTACGTAATTTAAAGGTTTTATCGAACTCGTAGATATGGATATTGAGTAAACCGGCATCTGGCAACACTTCTTCTACATTGACAAAACTATTGCCGTCTTTTACCCATAAACCAGAGCGGAAATCTTGTGCAACCACTGACTCAGTGGCCTTGATGCGCATGCGTTGTGCCATTTTTTCGCTAAATGGTGTGACTAATTCACCCACAATAAAAGTAATAATTGTAAAAACTAGTCCTACTTTTAGTAATAAGAAGGCGATGTTCGCCAGCGATATTCCGCTGACCCTGAGTACTACAAGTTCGGAATGCCGAGCTAGCTGGCCAATGCTATACATACAGCCAACCAGCACTGCAACTGGCATCACTTCATAAATATGGCCTGGCGCGCTTAATAGTACGAATACTAGTATTTTAGATAGACCGTAAGTGCCTTTGCCCAAGCTTTCAAGCTCTTGTATCAGGTCGAAAAATGAAAACATTGCGATGAGGGCTAGCATCACAAATATTACATTGAGTGTAATTTCTTTAAGCAGGTAGCGAGTAATAATGTTCATTGACTTATTTGCGCAAGAATCGGGCTTTTAACCAGGCAAGGGAAAAGAAGTCAGGCAACATGGGCAATTGGTTGCCCCGTCTGTAGAACATGTAAATCGTAATCACCAGGAACAGCAAATGCACGGGCCAAAGACCTATAGTTCCATTGAGCTTACCCTGCGCAACCCAAGCTTGTACAATGCTTAATAGATTGTTGTAAATCATGTAAATAATGAGTGCCATGACAAAGTTGACAGAACGCCCGGCGCGCGGATCTACCGAGCTGAGCGGTATTGCCAGTAGCGCCAGTAATAATGCGGAGATAGGAATGGCAAGCCGCCATTGTAGTTCAGCGCTATTGGCGCTATCGTTGTGCATAAGCAACTCCTGGCTTGATTTGGACTGAGTTTTAGGCGGTTCCTGCTTCACTTCCGCAGTTTCAATCCGCAGCGCATAACTTTCAAATTGGGTAGTGGAAAATTCTTTGCTATTTCGCTCGCCTTGGTAGCGCCTGCCATTGTGCATGACCAGAAAGTTATCGCCATTTTTTTGGGATAAACGGGTGCCCTCGGCCGCGACAATGATGCCAAGTTTTTGATGCTGCAATGATTGTACAAATACATTTTTTACGATATTGCCCAGTTCATCAAAGTTTTCAATAAAGAATACGCGCTCTGCATTACTAGACTCTTTAAAGACGCCAGGGCTGATAGAAGCTAATTCATCACGACTTTTAAGCTGTGTTGTGTAATCATCACCTTTATGGGTGGCCCATGGCATGATAAATAAGCTTAACGCTGAAATAAGGACAATGACTGGAACAGTGAAGTAAAGTACAGGCTTAATCCAGCTCTTGATACTTAATCCGGCACTCAACCAAACTACCATTTCAGAATCACGATACCAGCGCGATAGCGTCATGAGGACAGCTAAAAATAAAGTCAGCGATAACAGCATGGGCAGGAACTTAACCATGTTGAAACCTAACAGAGTAGAGATGGCATCATTTGGCAAAATACCTTTTGCTGCAAGTTGGATTAAATAGCCCGTGCGCTGTGCAATGACGATACCCACCAGTATGAGAAACGCGCCAGCGGCTGTCGAGATAAGTTCTTGTATGAGAGAGCGCTTAAAAAGCATAGGATAATGGCAATATATTTACGACTATGAATTACGTGTAAAACACGGGATAATTTAAAAAATAATAGATAAAGGATGTTACTAGATGGAATTTAGCATAAAAACGGGCAATCTGGAAAAACAGCGTAGCGATTGTTTGATTATTGGTGTCTATGAAGGCGCAAAATTATCCGAATCCGCTGTTGCATTAGACCAAATATCAGAAGGCTATATCAGCAAAATTCTCAAGCGTGGCGATATAGACGGTAAATTAGCCAGCAGCTTGGTGTTGCATAATGTACCGGGCGTCACTGCAGAGCGTATTTTACTCGTGGGCTTGGGAAAAGCTGCTGACTTTGCAGAAAAGCAATATTGCCAAGCAGTGCGTGCTTCTATCAAAGCGCTGGCAAATACCAAAGCCAATGAAGTGATTACTTACTTGGCCGATTTGCCAGTCAAAAAGTTAAATGCTCGCTGGAAAGCTGCTCATCTGGCTGAAGTGGCACTAGATACAAGCTATAAGTTTGATGCCATTAAAAGTAAAAAAGAAACTAACAAAGATGAAGCCAAAAGGGGTATTAGCAAACTTACGATTCATGTTGCAGAACATGCGGATGTGAAAGAAGCTGAGCAGGGTGTTACCGATGGTAAAGCGCTGGCAAAAGGTGTGAATTTAGCTAAAGACTTAGGCAATTTACCACCCAATGTATGTACTCCTACCTATCTGGCCGATGAAGCGGTTGCCATGGGTAAGAAATATGATTTCAAAGTTAAAGTACTAGAGAAAGACGAGCTTAAAAAATTAGGCATGGGCTCTTTCTTAGGTGTTACGCAAGGCAGCGAAGAGCCGCCTAAATTTATCATCATGCAACACCTTAAAGGTAAGAAAGACCAAAAACCTGTGGTACTAGTCGGCAAAGGCATTACTTTTGATACTGGCGGTATTTCATTGAAGCCAGGCAGTGAAATGGATGAGATGAAATACGATATGTGCGGGGCGGCCAGCGTATTGGGTACTTTTAAGACTATCGCCGAAATGGACTTAGCGCTAAACGTAATCGGTATTATCCCGACCTGTGAAAACATGCCTGACGGCCGCGCCACTAGGCCCGGAGATGTACTCACCAGCATGTCTGGCTTGACCATAGAAGTGTTGAATACCGATGCAGAAGGGCGCTTGATTTTATGTGATGCACTGACATACGCCGAGCGTTTTGAACCAGCTGCTGTGGTCGATATAGCTACGCTCACAGGCGCTTGCGTAATTGCGCTAGGTCACCATGCTAGTGGTTTGTTCAGCAATAATGACAATCTTGCGAAAGAGCTCTTGCAGGCTGGTGAAACTTCACTTGATCGCGCTTGGCACATGCCGATGTGGGATGACTACCAGCCACAACTAGACAGTAATTTTGCTGATATGGCGAATATCGGCGGCCGTGCAGCTGGCAGCATTACTGCAGCTTGTTTCCTATCACGGTTTGCTAAGAAATATGACTGGGCGCATTTGGACATTGCTGGCACTGCTTGGAAATCAGGCAAGGAAAAAGGTGGAACAGGCCGCCCAGTGCCGCTGTTAACGCAATTCTTGGTTAATCGCGCACATAAAGCTTAGCAAGAAATTAGAAAAAAATGACACGGGTGGAATTCTTCTTTAATGTGCCGGACAAGCTCGCTAAAGCTGCAGAATTGTGCGAAAAAGCGGTGGCCAAAGGCAGGCAGCTCACCATTTTTACAGTGGATGAAGCCATGAGCCAGTCCATGCAGCAACGTTTGTGGCAACATTCTGCATTGAGTTTTCTACCGAGCAGCAGCCCGGAAGAATCGGCTAGCGAATTCGCTGCGATTATTGTCGATTCAAAAGGCGAAAAATTGCTGCAAGATGATGTCTTAATCAATCTGCAACAACAATACCCGCCATTTTTTAGCCGTTTCAGGTACCTGGTTGAATTGGTCGGTACTGAAGAAGCTGATAAAGTAGAAGCCAGGGCGCGATTCAGGTTTTATAAAGATCGTGGCTATGAGATTAAATCCACCGATGTTGCAGTTTAACTTTTTAAACATGATTATCAAGTTACAAAAGTCACTATCACGCTAGAAAGGGGTTAGGCATGCAGGAAGAGGATATTCCAGTATTAACGGAAGTGCGTACTTCCGGGCAGTCTATTGCAAGACCCATTGTGACTAGTGATTTGATTGCTGAAATCGCCAATCAAATCAGACCGCAATTAAAAGCCCAGCTTCAGGATGAGATTAAAGCTGAGATCGAAGCCGAGATTGAAGAAGCGTTTATTAAAAAGCTTAAAAAAGGCCTACAGGAAGAAATTTTAGCCGAGCTGATGAATGAGGCAGCCAATATTCAGAAGGCAAACCAGACCTATCTATTAGACACACTGGATCAAAAACTGGAAGAACAGTTAGCAAGTAAATCCCAACAAATCCATAACGAAGTAGAACAGAACTTAAAAGAACATCTCATGCGTGAACTGGATGATGGTCACCAGACCAGCCATACAGCCTTAATGGATACAGTCAGCCAGAAGGTTGCCGAACAAATCGAAGTAGCTCAGCAAGTTTCTGAAGCACACATCAAGGACTTACTAGCATCTGAAGTAAATGATGCGCAACAACAACTCATCGATAAGACCAAGGCGGACCTCGCTACGGAATTACCCAAGATGCTGCATGTCAATGCTGAAATCATTAAGACCGATTTGGTTAACCAGCTACAACAGGTTCAAGTGCAAAGTGTGGCTGAGGTACAAGCTAAACTTATTCTTGCCCTGCCGGTGATGCAGGATTCATTGACCAGCCAACTGCAAACTACTTTGGCAAATTTAGAAGCCACAACGATAGAAAAAGCTACCGAAGCACTAAAAACTAAGATGTCCCAATTTCATGATGAAATCCTGTTGGAACATCGTGCCAATCTGACAGATGAACTTTCGACTATTTACCAAACCATGACTCAGCAATCGCAAGAGGAGCTGAATGTGTTTCTGGATGCACTACAGGTTCAATCACAACGACAACTTGAACAAAAGCTGGCTGATACATTCCCGGCTTTATACCAAGGCTTGGCCGATGAGCTAGGTGGACGCCTCAAGCGCGATTTTATTGGCTTGGCTGAAATTTCTATGACAGATTTCAAGCAGGCTATAAATGTAGAATTACCAGCTGTGGCAGACACCATGCAAAATAAAATCAATGAAATATTGGATGTGGAAGTGCCGCGTATTGAGCAGAAAATCAGCGAAGCAACCAGAGAAGAAGTGGTGAAACTTGTGGAATCAGTACGCCTGATATTTCCAAGAGAAGAATTAAAGCTCACTAATTAAAGCTTTATAAGCTTCTGCGCTTAATAGCTTTTGTTGTAAATCCTCGTTGGATTTGAATTTAAAAATCCATGCATCATAAGGTTTGTCGTTGATGAGTTCTGGCATATTGAGCAATTCATCGTTGATATCGACCACTTCACCATCCACCAGTGCATGTAAATCCGAACCGGTTTTGACTGATTCCACTAGTCCGCAAGGCTGGCCACCGACCAGTAAACTAGCCATTTTAGGCGGCTCAATAAAAACCACATCGCCTAGTAAATCTTGCGCGTAATCTGTAATGCCAGCTTCCCAAATCCCATCACCGGCTGATTTAGCCCATAAATGTTCGGCACTGTAAAATAAAGCTTCTGGAATGCGCATGTGATTTACTCTAACTATTAAGAATTTTATTCTCTCATAACTGTCTGACGATTGAATAGAAAAATGAATACTGAAAACTTAAATTTGTTAATGACAAAGCTAAAGTTTTTATATAGTATTCCTATGTAACTGCATGAGATACAACACAAATGGCCTTAATGATGCGTAAATTTTTATTATTTTATATTGCTGTCATGATAAGCGCATCGCCCGCTGTTGGCCAAGCTGCAGGCAAAAAATCCCCATATAAACTTAATAACAGCGGCAAATATACGCTGGTTAACAAAAGTAATACCCGCCGGATTCATACCCGTTTACAAAGAACTAATGCCAGTTATGATGTTTACGATGGTAGCGGCCCACTGCGTTTAGCTTCATCTAAAGCACTGGTCATCAACCAGTTAACAGGTGAAACGATTTTCGCCAAAAATACCGACCAACCTACCCCGATTGCCTCTGTCACCAAGCTCATGACAGCGATGGTGATGTTAGATGCACATCTGCCGATGGACGATATTTTGTATATCGATGATCAGGATGTCGATTACCTTAAAAACACCCACTCTCGCTTAAGTGTAGGTACTTCACTAACGCGCGGCGAATTGTTGCAATTAGCGCTAATGGCTTCTGAAAATCGCGCTGCAGCTGCATTGGGTCGCAACTACCCGGGAGGTATTACTGCATTCGTCAATGCTATGAATTATAAGGCACAGGCTTTGGGCATGACTTCCAGCCATTTCGTGGATTCGACCGGTTTGGATAGCAATAATAGATCTACTGCTGAGGATTTGGCCAAAATGGTGAATGCCGCTTATCACTACCCTGAAATTCGCCAGGTCACAACAACGGCGTCGCAAGATTTTACTTTTTTCGGCAGAACTCGCCCAACTAGTTTTGTGAATACCAATTCGCTGGTACGCGGCAGTGACTGGATTATCGGCTTATCCAAAACCGGCTTTATTAACGAAGCAGGGCGCTGTCTGGTAATGCAGGCCGAGATTTCAGGCCAGCCAATGATTATCGTGTTATTGGATTCAGCAGGAAAACAAACACGTATTGGTGATGCAAACCGTATACGTAAATGGATAGAGCGTGTTAAATCTTTAGGTGACAATGTAAGCGGTTAATCACTTATATTTCTCCGAAAAAGCGGCTTAGGCCGCTTTTTTATTACCTATAAGCCTGACTAAAGCTTTTTCAAGGAGCTTTTTTCGTAGTAGCTTTTTTGACAACTGTTTTCTTAGCAGCGGTTTTTTTAGCTGGGGCTTTTTTGCCCGGTTTTGCTTTTGCAACTGCAGACTTAATTGCGGCTTTCTTAGCCGCTGGCTTTTTGGCAGGAGCTTCTTTTGCCGCTTTGGCTACCAATAACTCTAATGCTTCATCCAAAGTTAGCGCTTCAGGTTCTACACTTTTTGGCAATGTTGCACGAATCTTGCCGTGCTGTACATAAGGCCCAAAGCGGCCAGCATATACTTCAATCTGGCCATCTTCAGTTGGATGAGCACCTAGGGAAAGTATAGGCGCCGGACCGGTATTGGCTTGGGCGAGTAATGTTACCGCTCCCTCTAGATTGATCTCAAACACGCTTTCGCTTTTGGGTATGGATTTGAATTTGCCGTCATGATTGACGTAAGGACCAAAACGTCCGATATTGGCAACAATCTTTTTATTGGTCTCAGGATGCAGGCCTAAGTCGCGCGGCAGTGAAAGTAGCATATTAGCAACTTCCAGGTCCAGTGTTGCTATGGATACTTCTTTAGGTACGCTGACGCGTTTTGGTTTTTTCTTCTCGCCTTCTACCGCCAAACCAAGCTGCAGGTATGGACCATAAGGGCCATTCATGAGTAGGATATCTTTGCCACTTTCTGTATCGGTACCAATGATTGTAGGTTCCGCTGCTGTATTGGCTGTACCGTCTATGCTGCGTTTATAGTCACATTTAGGCACGCTATTATAGCCAGTGCAGCCAATAAAACTACCGTAGCGACTTAGTTGTTTTTGCAATGGCATGCCACATTTGGGGCAAGCTTCACCAATCAGCTCATTGCCTGGGCGGTCAACATCTGCCTTACTTAGTAACTGGCGATTAAAGCCTTGCCAGAATTCATCCATGAGCGGTATCCACTCACGGTCACCTTCAGCAACGCTGTCCAACGCGTTTTCTAGATTCGCTGTAAAGTCATAATCTACATATTGGGTGAAATGTTCTGTGAGGAATTTATTCACAACGCGACCTACATCAGTAGGCGTGAAACGCTTTTTGTCGAGCAATACATATTCCCGGTCTTGCAGGGTGCTGATAATGCTGGCGTAGGTAGAAGGACGGCCAATGCCATATTCCTCAAGAATTTTTACAAGGCTAGCCTCACCATACCTAGGCGGTGGTTCGGTGAAATGCTGTTCACCATAGATTTTTTCGACTGAGAGTACTTCACCGGTTTCAAGGTGTGGCAGCTTGCTTTCGCCTTCCTCCTCCTCATCATCCTTGCCTTCCATATAGACAGCAATAAAGCCGGGGAAGACTAAAGTCTGACCAGAAGCACGGAACAGGTTGGCATCACTGCCTACACTTAAATCCACACTAACCGCATCGAATTTAGCAGGCGACATTTGGCAAGCAAGGGCACGTTTCCAGATCATTTCATACAGTTTGAACTGTTCATCTGTTAAGAACTGGCGTACTTTAGTGGGTGTACGGTTAATATCAGTGGGACGTATCGCTTCATGCGCTTCTTGTGCACTTTTTGACTTCGTCTTGTACATAATTGGCGATTTTGGTAGATAGTCTGCGTCAAAATTCTTTTTCACGTAATCACGAATCTGCATTACCGCTTCCGTGGCAATGCTGAATGAGTCAGTACGCATGTAGGTAATCAAGCCTACAGTGCCGCCGCCTACATCTACACCTTCGTATAATTGCTGGGCGATGCGCATAGCGCGTGAAGTGGTAAACCCAAGCTTACGTACAGCTTCTTGTTGGAGTGTAGAGGTAGTGAAAGGCGCTGCAGGGCTGCGGCTACGCTGCTTCTTTTCTACGCGTGAGACTGTGGTTTTACCTGCGCTGGCAAGCAATAACTTGCCTACGATATCGGATTGCTGGTCATGGTTGATTACTGTAAATTGCTCAACTTTTTCATGATTGAGTTGAACTAATTTTGCCGTAAAGCCATGGCTATGTTTCAAGGCATCTAGGTGCACAGACCAGTATTCCTGCGAATTGAATGCCTCGATCTCTAACTCACGCTCAACGATTAAACGTAAGGCGGGACTTTGTACACGGCCAGCGGAGAGGCCTCGCCGAATCTTTTTCCAGAGCAGAGGAGACAGGTTGAAACCTACCAGGTAATCCAGTGCACGGCGCGCCTGTTGCGCATTCACCATGTCCATAGAAATGTCGCGCGGTTCGGCAATCGCGTGTTCTACCGCGCTTTTGGTGATCTCATGAAACACTACGCGCTTCATGACTTTGTTTTTAAGTAAATTCTTGGATTTGAGGATTTCAGCAATATGCCAGGAAATGGCCTCACCTTCGCGATCCGGATCGGTCGCTAGATAAATACTATCGGCATTTTTAACGGCTTTAGCAATCGCGTCTACGTGCTTGCTGTTGCGTTCGATGATGTCGTATTTCATCGCGAAATCATTATTAGGATCAACCGCACCATTTTTAGGAATCAGGTCTCGTACATGTCCGTAAGAAGCAAGCACCTCGAAATCATTACCGAGGTATTTTTTCAGGGTTTTTGCTTTGGATGGAGATTCAACAATTAAGAGTTTGGACATGAATGCCTAAATTAAAGGGCTGTTAGAATATGATTTAGATAATAACAAGGTAAATAGTCACTAGACAATAAGCCTAGTCACAAAGAGCGCTAATTTACTACATTTATGTTTATATTGAGTAATTTACTTTGTATTAGCGTAATTATTTCGAGAAAATTCGATTCGGGTGCCATCAGAACTGGATAAATTGAGTGCTGCACCCTCGTTAGCAATGTCGCCAAATAATGGGTCTTCGTCCTCTGGCTTAGATTGGCTCAGGTTTTTAAAGTCGTACAAATTGAAATCTGCCAAATGTGAAGGCTCTACATTAGTAATCGCACGGAAGATATTATTCACACGGCCCGGCTGTTCACGTTCCCAAGTATTAAGCATGTCTTTTATTTTCTGGCGTTGCAGGTTTTCCTGCGAGCCGCATAAATCGCAAGGGATGATAGGAAACTCCATTTGGCGCGCGTAGCTAGCGATATCTTTTTCACTGCAATAAGCGAGCGGGCGAATCACGATGTTTTGTTTGTCATTGGTTGCAAGCTTTGGTGGCATGGATTTCATCTTAGCGCCAAAAAACATATTGAGGAACAGCGTTTCCACAATGTCATCACGGTGATGACCAAGCGCAATTTTATTGGCGCCTAGCTCTTTTGCAGTGGTATAAATAATGCCGCGACGCAAACGTGAACATAGCGAGCAGGTGGTTTTACCTTCAGGAATCTTCTCTTTAACGATCGAGTAGGTGTCAGCTTCAACAATACGGTAATCAATACCGAGTTTTTCAAAGTAGGCCGGTAAAATATCCGCTGGGAAGCCTGGCTGCTTTTGGTCTAGGTTCATGGCTATTAATTTGAAGTTAATTGGCGCACGTTCTTGGAGTGCTAGTAATATCATCAGCATGGCGTGAGAGTCTTTACCACCACTCATACATACCAGCACGGTATCGCCTTCTTCAATCATGTTGTAGTCGCCAATAGCTTTGCCAGTAGCGCTAATCAAGCTGTTGCGTAGCTTGATGAAGTTGTTGGAGTGGTTGTCTGGTAGGTGTTTTATCATAGTATTAAAATTATAATTTCGTTGTCATATGACGTTACGCTTGTAAAATTCTTCCTTACATATTATTTATATGCGGCGTCATCATTTTCACAAGCGCGCCTTATCTGACTTAGAAATTAAAATTTTTATCCATCAAAGGTTAAGTGACCTGCCGCCATCTACTGCAAGTACATGGCCGGTAATAAACGGTGCATCGGTAATTAAAAACTTCACGGCTTTGGCTACATCTTCAGCCTCACCCACACGTTTAAGCAAGGTCTGGTTGATGACGCGCTGACGATAAACTTCATCAAACTGCGGATTGCTTTCCGGCCACTGTACCGGCCCCGGTGCTACAGCATTGACGCGCACTTCAGGGCTTAGTTCATGGGCAAGCGATTTTGTCAGTGTGACTAAGCCGGCTTTAGCTACGCTATAAACAATATAGCCTTTCTTAGGCCGCTCCACATGCATGTCGGTAATGTTCACAATACAACCATGATGTTTACGGAGTTCAGGCGCTGCAGCTTGAGATAAAAATAATGGGGCTTTCAAGTTGCTGCCCATCAAGTCATGCCATTTGTTCTCATCGATATCGCCCACTTCACTTGCGTAATAGGTTGAAGCATTATTGATCAGTACGTCCAAGCGGCCAAAACGGGTAACCGTTTCAGCAACCAAATTTGGCAAGCCTGAAATATTCAGCAAATCGCCTTGAATAATCGCTACGGAATTCGCTCGTTTCAAATTAAGCTCTGCCTGTAAGGCCCGCGCTTCTGACAAAGAGCTTTTATAATGAATCATGAGGCTAAACCCCTGTGCATGCAGGCTACGGCAAATCGCAGCCCCAACGCGCTTGGCGCCACCTGTAATCAGCACGACTTTATTTGTATTGTTAGAATCCACACGTTATCCAATTTTGAATGAGAGCGTCTTTAAAATTGAATTTTTAGGTATGCCCTCTAGCTATTATAATCTAAGTCTATGACTCCTTTGCCCATCCCATCGCCTGAAGCGCAAAAACACAGCCAACAACTAGTTGAACTGATACAACAAAAAATCACTGATGGCGGTGGCTGGATAGATTTTGCAGCATTCATGCACATGGCTTTATATACACCTGGCTTAGGTTATTACAGTGCAGGCAATATAAAGTTTGGCGCAGCGGGAGATTTTGTCACCGCACCGGAAATTTCATCCCTGTTTGGTCAAACACTTTCAAATCAACTTGCCCAAATCCTGCCCGCTACGCAGGGCAATATTCTCGAAATAGGCGCAGGCACAGGTAAGCTTGCTGGTGATATTTTGCTAACACTAGCACAATTAGAATGTTTACCAGATCAATATTACATACTGGAAGTAAGTGACCACTTACGCCAGGTTCAGCTTGAGTATTTGATACAACATCTGCCAGATGATTTAATGCAGCGTTTCGTGTGGCTGAATGAATTGCCTGCAAATTTTAGCGGGATTGTGATTGGCAATGAAGTGCTGGATGCCATTCCCGTGCATTTGATATATACCGACGATCAACAGATATACGAACGTGGTGTTACTGCGACTGAACAAGGTTTTGATTGGCAGGATAAACGACTTACAGAGCCTCACTTGTTGGATGCTGCAAGAAAGCTTAATTTACCTGACGGCTATCTTACGGAATTATGTCCAGCCTCAAATGGCTTGATTCGCAGCCTTGCCCAGATGCTGAAATCTGGTGCTATCTTGATGGTTGACTACGGTTTTGCAGCACGAGAGTATTACCACCCGCAGCGTAACCAAGGCACACTGATGTGTCATTACCAGCAGCTTGTTCACACCGATCCGCTTGTTTATGTAAGCTTACAGGACGTCACAGCGCATGTGGATTTCACTGCAATTGCAGAGTCTGGCGTAGAAGGTGGTCTGCTATTGGCAGGTTTTTGCACCCAAGCCCAGTTTTTAATGAACTGCGGTATTTTGGATGCCATGTCACAAGTGTCGCCGCATGACATGGCGCGCTATGCACCGCTAGCCGCTGCCGCACAGAAATTGTTGTCACCGGCAGAGATGGGTGATTTATTCAAAGTCATCGCATTCACCAAAAATATGGAAGAACCGTTACTAGGTTTTACTACGGGCGATAAATCCCATACGCTCTAATTAGCCGCTCAAGTATAATGCCCGCCATGACCGAATCAGATAATACAAAAGATATCCCCCTAGAAGATTTAAAACAAAGACGCATCCGCAGCTTTGTACTGCGTCAAGGTCGACTGACTAAAGGGCAGGAGCGCGCACTTGACACAGGTTTACCGAAATTCGGTATTCCATACAGTCCGGTACTTATTAATTTGGATGATAAATTCAAACGTGTAGAAAGCAAAAAGATACTAGAAATAGGCTTTGGCATGGGCGAAACCACCGCCAAAATTGCACACACGCTGCCGGATTCCGACTTCCTGGCGGTGGAGGTACATACCCCCGGAGTAGGCGGTCTGCTCAAGCTCATTGAAGAACAAACACTCACTAACATCAGGATTATTCAGCACGATGTGGTTGAAGTGCTCCAGAACATGTTGCCTGATGCAAGCTTGGATGGCGTACATATTTTCTTTCCGGATCCATGGCACAAAAAACGCCATCATAAACGCAGGCTAATCCAAGCTGAGTTTGTGAAATTACTATGTACGAAATTAAAAATCGGCGGCTACCTGCATGTGGCCACCGATTGGCAGGAATACGCGGAATGGGTGCTAGAGGTATTGAATGCAGAACCGCAATTGCAAAATACAGCTAAAGACTATGCAGAAAAACCCAGCTATCGTCCGCTCACTAAGTTTGAGAATCGTGGCATCAAACTCGGGCACGGTGTATGGGATATGGTGTTTGAACGGGTTTAAGTTACAGTTTATTAGGCTTAGAGTTAAACGCCCATACACACAAAACTCCTGCAACTACGGCAGCAAGCCATGAGAGCCATATTGGTACATTGAAACTATCTATTTGTACCGGCCATTGGTAGATTGCCCGCACTAGCTGTAATAAAGCTATCGCACCAAATACAGTCCCTGAAATAAGCCTATATTTATTTAGCATTTTAGTCACCTATCGAAATTAATACTAATGTATGACTCTTGGATGCTGGTATTAGTGCGGCGCGTAGCTGGGTCCGAGTACAGCAAGTTGTTAGATGGCATATTGGAGAGCGTCTTCAATCATGTGTGGTGAGTTGATAACTGTCATCAATCAGCTCATAAATTTCTTTTTCTGGAACCGTGTTATCCAGAAGAACCGTCAGCCAATGCTCTTTGTTCATGTGGTACGCAGGCAGAAAGCCTTTTTTCATGCGCAAAGAGCCTACGAGTTCTGGCCTGCATTTTACGTTGACCACGTCAACCTCGCCGTCTCCCTTGAGACCGAGTTTATCTCTTGGAACGTTCATTAGGAGGGCAAACCATTTGTCTGACCCTTGATGCCGCAACACAGTGTAATTTGGAAACTTTGCCCACGGAAAGTCAGGTTTTGCTTGGTATTTATTATCTGCATATTTGATAATTGCCGTTTTTAGGCTCATATCCGTTCTCCTTGGAGTAAAGATCAATCGCAAGAGTGCGTCATTGTGGACGACGCCTAACGTTTGACATACTATCTCCCATCGGGCCGGCTAGACAAACGCCAGTTAGCCCTTCCGGGTCTTTCCAAATCTCATGTCTCAGAACTGCCATAGTTGTGATGCCCAACGTTTGAGATGAGAGGCATGACCCGGCTTGTCAGGGCTTGTCCTCTCGATTGAAGGGTTAGGCGTCACTGCTGATCACGCACATGAGGCTTGGCATGCGGGTATACCGTGGAGAAATGTGCGGCTTGTTCGCTGGTGATGCCAATGAGCAGTGTTGCGGAACTATCCCAGCATACGAGCTCGAAGCCTGCTCCCTCAAGCTGCGGTTTTAGCACTCCACTTCCTTTCCAGTATGTCGGGTTTCCGTCCGCCGACGGTGGTTCTTGAATCTCAAGTCTGAGGCCAACCGGAAAGGCGCTGAAGACTCCCCAGACGAATTGCAGATTCGGATGTGAGAGGACTCGCTCTAGCTCTGAGCCAGTCACCCAGCCGTCGATGGGGGAGAAGCCTTCGACGTTGAAGTTCATCTCGATATCACTCACGTACCAATCGAAGTCGGATGCCTTGACGCCAAGCGCCTGCAGTGTTGCGCCTACATTGGTGAAGTATGGAACTGGCGCTGGTGGTTCAAGCAGGACGTTCATATTCGGACGCGTTCGTGACGTCTAACGTTTGAGTTAAGGGGCGCCGTTAGGCGTCCCGCTTGAATGATGGGTTAGGTTATTGTGTGGCTGAGTAACCTTTAGAGCTCTCAGTTTATCGTAAGTATATTTATCGCAATAAACTCCTAAAGCATACCAATCAGTAATCAATTCTTGATGTGTCCCATCGTCTTTAACAATGAAGTGTTTTACCTCACTTTTGTTAGTTTCAATATATTTATTACAGATAAGTTCATCTTTGATTAAACCCCATTCGTTTAACGAACCCTCATCTATTATTTTCAACATTTGAGTTTCATCAGCTAGAAGGTCATTAAATATAACTGGGAAAATACCATCAGTCGCAGCGTCATCTCCTTCACCATCAATACCACTGTTAATTGTCCAGCCAAGAAATATGAGGTCTTCCAGTCCCAACTCACTATCCCAGTAACTATCATTTATATCTTGTTCAGATCGATTTGAAGCTAAAAATATTAAGTAATTATCCGTGGATTTCAAATCCTCAATTAATGATTTATCTCTAAGAATTAAATCATCAGTAGTATGAATATCACATCCATACTTACTAATAACTTTTTGTGCAATGCTATCTATAAAAATTTCATCATCAACTGATTCGCATAATTCTGATATCAAAACTATTCTTGAATCTAATCGAGGCAATTTTTTATAAATATTAAAATGTTGTAATTTCATACCTAACGTTTGACATAAGGGGCGCCGTTAGGCGTCCCGCTTGATGGATGGGTTAGGGTGCAGTTCACTTTAAAAACCCAAACATTGAGATGATGATTTTAAAAATTTGGTTAAAATGGGGATTGCCAGATTCATGAGTTAGAGCTAAGTAGATTAAAAATAAGCTAACAAGAACAGCAAATACCCAACCTAGAACTTTAGAGGTTTTACGTGGAAAATCATTGGTTTTATCACCTTCTTTGGCTGCCATTATCTCTGAAAACACAAGAGGTACAATAATAGGAGCAAGAGCAAAAAGCAGAATGGCAATTAATATTACAAATCCCATATTTAAACCCTAACGTAAAGTAGACCCCAAAAAAGAACTTAATCTTTTATTAGGGCAGGTTGTTAAATTTACAATAAAGTGCATAATCTTAATTAAATCAAGACTTAAATAAATTATTACACCTAAATAATAATAAATGAATAATCTCGACACACCTAGTCAATCACAGCCACCCAAACTATTAGAGCAAGTTGCTGCAAAAATGCGAGTGAAACATTACAGCTTTCGTACTGAGAAAAGCTATGTAGATTGGATTAAACGTTATATTTGGCATCATGGCAAGCGCCACCCACGGGAAATGGGCGTGGTAGAGGTGGAAGCTTTTTTAACGCATTTGGCAGTTGAGCGTAACGTTTCCGCTAGTACACAAAATCAAGCTAAAAGTGCATTGTTATATCTCTATAAAGAGGTGTTGGAAATAGAATTACCATGGTTAGAAAATGTAACGCAGGCTAAAGTACCAAAGCGATTACCTGTGGTGCTTACACAGGCTGAGGTGCAGTCTATATTGAGTCGATTGGATGGGACGATGTGGTTAATTGCAAGTTTACTTTACGGTAGCGGCTTGCGCATTATGGAGGCGCTACGTTTAAGAGTTAAAGATGTTGATTTTGCAAGACGCGAGATATTGGTACGCGAAGGCAAGGGCTTTAAGGATAGGGTGACTATGTTGCCAATGTCTTTGGTGGAGCCGTTAAAAAGTCATTTACTCAAAGTACAGACGTTGCAGCAAGAGGATTTAAAAGCAGGTTTTGGTTCAGTTTTTATGCCAATGGCGTTGGATAAGAAGTATCCAAACGCTGGTAAGGATTGGGGCTGGCAGTATGTTTTTCCTTCAGTCAAATTGTCTATTGATCCGCGATCAAAAGTCACACGTAGGCATCATGCCGATGAGAAAACGGTGCAGCGCGCGATTAAAAAGGCGGTGAAATTGGCGGGTGTTGTTAAGCTGGCAACCCCGCATACCATGCGGCATAGTTTTGCGACACATTTGCTAGAGGGTGGTTACGATATTCGTACCGTGCAAGAACTTTTAGGGCATAGCAATGTGAGTACCACCATGATTTATACCCACGTATTGAATAAAGGCGGGCGAGGTGTGGGTAGCCCATTAGATGTACTTTAATGTAGGTATGCTTTAGTCATTCTAGAATACTTGTAACTACAATGACTTATGCGTTATTATAACAATTGTTATAACTTACATTTAAGGTGAAATCATGCACACATTAAAACTCACTCAAATTGGTAATTCAGTCGGTATTATTTTGCCTAAAGAGGTGTTGGCACGTCTGAAATTAGAAAAGGGCGATACTGTCTTTGTAACAGATGCACCGGGAGCCGTGACGATTACGCCGCACGACCCTGGTTTTGCTGAGCAATTAGATATTGGGCGAGAATTCATGCGTGAGTATCGGGATACATTTAATGCACTCGCCAAATAATGACGCAAGCGTTTAAATGGATAAATAAAGAATTACTCATCAATTTGCATGACGAAAGTTTGAGTATGCACGGCGGTGCATCAGGCATTCGTGATGAAGGGTTGCTAGATTCTGCATTAAACCGTGCAGTAAATTTAGCGATGTATGGCGATCCAAGCGTGGCGGATCTGGCCGCTGCATACGGATTTGGCCTGGTAAAGAATCATGCTTTTATTGATGGTAATAAGCGTGTAGCTTTCCTGTCGGTCGGTTTGTTTTTAGGGTTAAATGGGTATAAATTAATGGCGTCACAGGTAGATGCCACATTAACTATGCTGGCTGTTGCCAGCGGTGATTTAAATGAGGTGGATTTTGCTAGCTGGATTCGTTTAAACAGCATGTCACGAAGCTAATTATCATCAATTTTTAAAGTCTTCCGCACTAAATCTTCAGGCTCTTCTGCAAATAGCCATTTACCGATGATTTTTTCAGCTTCTTCAACGCCTTGTTTTTTCAGGCTAGAGAATAGCTGAATGGTGCACTCGCTGTTGTAATGATTGCCCCAAGTTTCAATGAGCTCTTTACGCACTTTGTTCAATGTCAGGCTGGCTTCACCACGTGAAAGCTTGTCTGACTTAGTGAGTAATACGTGTACCGGCTTACCGCTTGGGCAAAACCAGTCCAGCATCTGTCTGTCTAGCGGCGTTAGCGGATGCCGGCTATCCATCACGAGTACTAAGCCGCCCAAGCTGGTACGTTCGCTCAAATAACGCGCCAATACGTTCTGCCAATGAGCGCGCATGGCTTCTGGCACCTTTGCGTATCCGTAGCCAGGTAAATCCACCAAGTGTCTATCATTGCCTAATGTGAAAAAATTAATCAGCTGGGTGCGCCCAGGTTGCTTACTCACGAATGCCAAGCGATTATGATTAGCTAGTGTATTTAGCGCGCTCGATTTACCCGCGTTAGAGCGGCCTGCAAACGCAACCTCAATACCGCTGGATGGCGGCAAATCACGTAAGTGGTGAGCAGAAATATAAAAAGCAGCATTTTGAAACAAAGGCATTTGAATCCAGTTCTTGTGATTTCGTAGTGATGAGTAAGCTGTGCTATTAATTAATGACTTTGCCAGGGATTTTGCTAAAGATAGGAGGCAAAGCGGAAATATAATACTGACAGTGAAAAATGCTATCACGAATAGACGATTTTCGCTAAAATACCGGGTTGAATGTAAGCTTAATTGATTGAATAATTTAGATTTAGCATAAGTTTGTTAGGATAATTTTTAATACACTAACGAGCACAGGTGATAAATATTAGGAGTGGTATGCATTTTCGTCAGGCAATGAGGGGCGTAGCAAAGTTGGGTGCTGTTTGTGTGGTCTTAGGTGTGTTAGGTTTGTCTGCACAAGCTGCGACCATAGATGCAACAAAAATGAATTCTACAAAAAAAACGACGGCTAAAGAGTCGGTAAAGGCTCAAGTCGCCGATAAGAAAACCGCTGAGCAGATCGTCAATACAGTCTGTGCTGCATGCCATACCCCAACCGGTAATAGTGTGATCACGCTGAATCCTAAACTAGCTGCGCAACATCCTGAATATCTGGAAAAGCAACTGACTGAATTTAAGTCTGGCAAACGGAATAACGCCGTGATGACAGGTATTGCTTCTGCGTTAAGTGAAGATGATATGAAGAATCTAGCAGCTTATTTTTCAAGTCAGCAGCTGACTCTAGGCCAAGCAAAATCTAATGGTAAGGATTCATTAGGTGAGAAAATCTATCGTGGTGGCATTGCTGCGACTAACGTACCAGCTTGTGCAGCCTGTCATGGCGCTACTGGCGCCGGTTTACCGAAACAGTTTCCTCGCCTTGGAGGCCAGCATGCAGATTACACATTGGCACAACTCAGGACATTCCGTACCGGTGAGCGCGCTAATGCGCCTATGATGATGGCCATTGCCGCGAAAATGACCGATGCTGAAATGGCGGCAGTTGCTGATTATATTCAAGGCTTACGTTAATAATATGCGAATCAAAGGGCAGCAGTGGCTGCCTTTATTTTTAGCAACTATTGATGCATTTGCCCAGTCATAACTTTCATAATTCATGCATGACTATTCATAGTAGCTGCATGTAAAAACTAATTGACCCATTTTGAACCCTAATTCCTCCTTCTCAAAAAAAATCCTCGACCTCATGAGCTCCATGCGTATAGCGGTGAGCTTGCTCAGTGTGCTTGGCATTGCCTCGATTATTGGCACCGTCCTTAAGCAGAATGAGCCGTATGAAAACTATATTATTAAGTTCGGCCAGTTCTGGTTTAGCTTCTTTGAAAGTATAGGCCTTTACGATGTTTACCACAGCGCCTGGTTTCTGGTCATTCTGCTGTTTCTGGTGATTTCCACCAGCCTGTGTATCTATCGCAATAGCCCATTGATGGTAAAAGAATGGAAGACTTTTAAAGAGCAGGCCACTGAGAAATCCCTCAATGCTTTTAGCCACCAAGAAACCTATTCAGCTAAAGACTTAGCGCAAGCTAAACAAAACCTTTTGCAGTTTTTGCAGGTTAAAGGGTTTAAATACAAGACCAAAACTCATAAGGACGGTAGCGAGCTCATTGCGGCCAAAGCAGGTACACACCAGCGATTAGGTTATATTTTTACGCATACGGCCATTGTCATCATCTGTTTCGGCGGTCTGCTAGACGGTAACCTGCCGCTTAAGGTTCAGGAGTTACTAGGGCAGAAACGCATTGAGACTCTGGATATTCCTGAATCTCAAGTGCCACCGATCAGTCGTTTAAGTATTCATAATCCATCGTTCCGCGCCAATATGACCTTGCCGGAAGGTACAAGTGATAACGTTGCTTTTGTGCGGGTACGTGATGGGTATTTAGTGCAGGACTTACCCTTCCGTATTGCATTAAAAGATTTCCGTATCGAGCATTATGCGACCGGCCAGCCTAAATCGTTTGAGAGCGATATCGTGATCAGCGATCCCGATTTAAAAGAGCCGCTCACCAAAACCATCAGTGTGAATCATCCGCTTATTTACAAAGGTGTGGCTATATACCAATCGGATTTTCAGGATGGCGGCACCAAACTTAACTTCAAGGTTTGGAATCTACTTTCTAAAGATAATGTCCCCCAAGACTTGGACGGTGCCATTTTCCAAAAAGGTGTTCTTGGCTCAGGCCCTGAGGCACTGAAAGTGGAATATAACGATTTCCGCAAATTCAACATCATTAACCTTTCGCCGGATGGCAAGGGCAAGCCGCATAACGTCGGGCCTAATATCACTTATAAGCTGCGTGATACCCAAGGCCAGGCAAAAGAATACGTCACTTACATGCAGCCTATGCAGATTGATGGAAAGTTCTACTTTATTTCGGGTATGCGTGAAACGGTGCAGGATGAATTCCATTATCTGCGTATTCCGGTGGATGCAGATTTTGGCTTAAATGGTTTTATGAACCTTAGAGCGATATTAATGGACGAAACAAAATACCCTGAGATTGCGCATAGACTTTCCACGGATGCGGTGGAACGTAATGCAAAATCTAATGGTAAGGAACTTGCACTGCGCAAACAATTTGAAGACAGCGTAGTGCAGTTGTTACGCACTTTTGCACGTGGCGGTTATAACCAGGTGGCCGAAGTGATTGAGAAAAATGTGCCGGAAAAAGAGCGTGAAATGGCGGCCAAGACTTATATCAAGATGATTAATGTCGCAACATTCGAAGCCTACAACATGAGCTTGGCTACAAATAAAAAACCGCTTCTGGTCAACAATACAGACACTCAAGCGTTGATTGGAGATAGTTTGAACGCATTTAGCGATATGTTTTTTTACGGTACGCCTTATTATTTGCAGCTTGCTCAATTTGAACATAAAGAAGCGAGTGGGTTGCAACTAACTAAATCACCTGGGCAGAAGTGGGTTTACCTGGGTTCGGTTTTGTTGGTTTTCGGTATATTTGCCATGATGTATATACGCGAACGTCGTATTTGGCTATTACTCAAGCCAGCAGAAAATCAAGTGCATTTTGCTATGTCTTCAAACCGTAAGAACTTGGATTTTGAGCAGGAGTTCAGTTTGTATCGTGAACAGCTTAAGAACATACTTGCGTAATAGTTTCCAAAAGGATTCAACATGAATACCAATGACTTAAAAATGAACATAAATGATTACCAGCCTAAGTCATTATGGCAGCGCTTGGCTTGGCAAGATTGGGCTTATGCGGCTATTCTAGTAGCCGGAGCGATCTTCGCTTACAGCAAATATGCCCAATATATGGATGCCTATGAAACGGGTTTCTTGTTTGCTTTTGCGGCGGTATTCAGCTTTTTAGGCTGGCAATGGAAATCATTTGGCAAGCTAGTGTTGGGTGTAGGTGTCGTGAGTTTGTTGTCCATCAGTATGTATCATGGAGATCAAGCGCGCGCTACACAGGCCTTTTTCCTCAAATTCCTGATTTCCAGCCAGTCCGCCATTATGTGGATGAACGTATTATTCGTTATGGCGATGGCGACGTACTGGTTTGCCATGTTCAAACGTTCTGAATTTACTGGAAGAGTCGCTTCTGCGCTTACCTGGAGCGCAGTGTTGATGGGCTTTGTCGGCTTGCTAGTGCGTTGGTATGAGTCTTATTTAATCGCACCCGATGTAGGCCACATACCTATCAGCAATCTGTATGAAGTATTTATTCTATTCTGCCTGATTACTTCCTTACTGTATTTGCATTACGAACAACGCTTTAACACCAAGCAGCTAGGCGGGTTTGTGCTGCTAGTGGTGAATGCGGCCGTGGGCTTCATTCTTTGGTATACCTTTGACCGTCAGGCCAATAATATTCAACCGCTAGTGCCAGCCTTACAATCGTACTGGATGAAAATCCATGTGCCAGCTAACTTTATCGGCTATGGTTCATTTTCTCTATCTGCCATGGTGGCAAGTGCTTATCTGCTGTCCAGCAAAGGCTATCTCACTTCACGCTTACCCAGCTTGGATGTGTTAGATGACCTGATGTATAAATCCATTGCGGTAGGTTTCGCATTCTTTACTATTGCTACCATTTTAGGCGCCATGTGGGCGGCAGAAGCGTGGGGTGGTTATTGGAGCTGGGACCCAAAAGAGACCTGGGCGCTTATCGTGTGGCTTAACTATGCTGCATGGTTGCATTTACGCATGGTTAAGGGCTTGCGAGGGCCGGTATTGGCTTGGTGGGCCTTGATTGGCTTACTTGTAACGACCTTTGCATTCTTGGGCGTCAATATGTTCTTGAGCGGCTTGCATTCTTACGGTGAACTCTAAGCTTATTCAATTGAGTTGAGATGCCGACTCGAGGTATTTCCGCCTCAGGCTTAACAGACAAAAGCACAGCTAAATTAGCTGTGCTTTTTCATTTTTATTCCTTAACAATATCAGCAATCGTTTTCTCTAATCTAAAACGTACTTCACCATCACGGTTTTCCACTACACTCAGCTTATATCCAGCTTGTATTGCCTGATGGGCAGCATGGTAAAGCCCCACGCCCAAACCGCTATTTGAGCTTACATGTGATTTGAACAATCGTTCAGCTACATCCGCGGGCATGGCTTGCCCAGTATCGCTCACTTCCAGACAAAAGTAATTCAAGGGCATTAATGCGATAGTAATCATAATGTTCGGAGCTAATTTGGCTTTTTCCAAAGCATTTTGCAGTAGATTATCTACTACGCTATCTAAGACCTCAGGATCGATATCCACCTTGGGCATTATGGTTGGCGTATCAAATTGGACTTTATAATTGTTGTTAAGATGCGTATTCAGCTTGATGAAATTCTTCCACCAAGTACTTACTTTTGCCTGATGCTTTTTCTCGGCGCTAGGGCGCTCAAGCTTGGTAAGTGTAGAGGCAAGGCGTTGATTTAACCTAGGCAATTGTTTCCTGAAGAGTTCAATGAGTCTTACATCATCATCGCTATTGCCATTCTGTTCCGCAGCGGTGCACAAGGTGCCTAAGGACTGCAGAATATTTTTGATGTCATGTGTGAGTCGCGAACCCGTTTCGTAAAAAGTTTGCATGTAGATATTTTGGGTGATGGTTTCTTCGCGTAATTTTGCTTCGTAGAATTCACCCAATATTTGCGTAAGTAACTGCACATGCAAATACATAGCCGGCGTGAACTGCCAGCGAGAATACAGCGTCAAATGTAATTGCTGGAACTTAAAGGTAGAAATGAAATTGGTTTTATCGCCTAATTTATAATGTACATCCTCAACTTTCCAATCGAGTCCACTCACCCAGTTCAGCTGAGAAAGCTCCTGCATAGAAGCTTGTAAAAATTTATTTGCCGTCGGTTCAAAATCCGCAAGTCCTGCGATCTTCCTGATCCATTGCTCAAATGGTAGGCCCAGACTCAATAAGTAACGTGACATTAATAATTCTAAGCCAGAAAAGCTTGCACTGGGGTTCCACAACCAGCTTAAAGCGAAAAGTGTTGTTGCGAGACTCATTACGGCTATCAACAGTAATTTTATATAGTGGAGCTTCCATATTATCCCGATGGCAAAACTACCCAAAATAATAATTAAAGTGAGTAGGAACAGTAGTAAGGTATAGAAAAAATCTATGTTGGGAGGCTGAATACCAGGTCGATTTTTTGCCGTAAGAAAAAGGATGGTAAGTGGCAGAATAGGCAAAAAGTAAATGAGTAAGAATTCTGCCGCAGCAAGGTCATCTGTTGCGCCTAACAATTTGGGCACTACCCATAGTAATAAAATTGCCAGTAGGTAAGTAGCGGAGAGGATGTTAGGTAGTGTGGAATGCTGGGATTCGCTGGAAAACACACGCCCACCTATCAATGCGAATAAACCCGCCAACCAGAAAGCGATGGCCCACCAGTTGTTGAAAGTCATGGTCAATATGGCGCCTATGACAATGGCAATGCCCGCCTGCCATGAAAGTTTATTGTTTTGTCCGACAATCGGTTGCCACAGCAAAAACAGGCCGTAATGACATAAAAATAAAGCGCTATGTAAGTTGCCTAAATTCCCCCAAATCAACAAAGCATGCAAAGACAAAATCATCAGCGCCATGACACGATCAGAGTCTTTGAGCCAGTCTTGATATAAGTTCGATGATTTATGCATATATTTTAATTTTTAGAATTGTAAAAAACGTTTAATATACAGAGTATTACGATGTAAAATTAATCCATGTAGATATTATTTTATGTTGGGATTTGAACATACTTGTTAGATTCTTGACAATAATTAAGCATTTATTTATGAATTCTTATAAAATAGTTGAGTAATAATAACAATTTACTCTAAAAATACAGCTGGTACATTATTTGCATAATAAGCATTCAAGATTAATTGCTACTATGTACACGGTTACGGGGAACTAGATGAAAAAACAAACAGGCTTTACGTTAATTGAATTAGCAATCGTGCTAGTGATTATCGGTTTGCTATTGGGTGGCGTGTTAAAAGGCCAGGAATTGATTAATAGCGCCAAAGTAAAAAATATGGCTGCAGATTTTAGAAATGTGCCAGTTTATATTTACGGCTATCAAGACAAGTTTAAAGCATTACCAGGTGATGATGGCGCGGCTATTGGTCATGTGGGATCTGTGGCTTCTGGAAATGGGAATGGTAAAATTGAGGGGGCGTGGAATAGTTCTACTATAACAGTGGAATCCGCAAAGTTTTGGGAGCATATAAGGTTGGCAGGTCTGGCACCAGGTAGTACCGATATCACTAATGCAACTGCAACATCAGGATTTTTCCCAACAAACGCGGACGGTGGTAGAATAGGCGTTACTAGTCAAATCCCTATTGCATCTTTACCTGGGGCTTATTTTATGTGCTCTGGGGGCATTTTAGGCAAATATGCGAAGCAATTGGATTTAACAATTGATGATGGTACTCCTGATGGAGGATCAATTCGAGCTACGAAAGGTACCACGTTTGGTACAACTGGGGAAACTGCTGAAGCGGCATGGGCAGATAGCGATTCTTACACAGTTTGTATGGGCTTCTAACTAAGCAAGTATAAAAAACCCACTTCGGTGGGTTTTTTATTGTTCTTGAACCACTGCTTACATACGTTCTAACTAATTTTACAGCTTGCGTAGAAGTTAAATTGTTTTAGAATAGTGCATCTAGAAAAACTCGAACAAAAACAGGCAAATCAGCACGTTATCCATGAACCCCAATATCGTTGAAATAGACAATCTTTCCTTTGGTTACAAAGGCCGCTTGCTGCATAAAGGCATCAATATGGTATTTCCACGCGGCAAAGTGGTGGCGATCATGGGCGGTAGCGGTAGCGGTAAAACCACTTTATTGCGTTTAATAGGTGGCCAGATCAAGCCCAGCAAGGGCGAAGTACGCGTCGATGGTGAAGTGGTACACAAGCAAGATCGCGGTGGAATATATAAACTCCGCCGTAAAATGGGGATGTTATTCCAGCATGGCGCTTTGTTTACCGATTTGTCAGTGTACGAAAATGTCGCATTTCCTATCCGTGAACATACTGATTTGCCGGAATCAATGATTAAAGATTTAGTGCTCATGAAGCTTAACGCGGTTGGTTTGCGGGGCGCATATTCCTTGATGCCTACTGAGCTTTCTGGAGGTATGGCGAGACGGGTGGCATTGGCTCGCGCAATTGCGCTCGATCCGGATATCATCATGTACGACGAACCATTTGCCGGTCTGGATCCTATTTCCATGGGGGTTATCTGCGACTTGATTCGCAGCCTTAATGATGCACTTGGCGCTACCTCAATTATCGTAACGCACGATGTGGAAGAGACTTTCTCATTTGCCGATTATGTTTATTTCGTGGCTAATGGTGAAGTGGCTGCCGAAGGTACGCCTCATGATCTCATGCAATCGACGCTACCTTTCGTGCATCAATTTGTCCATGGCGAAAAAGATGGACCGGTACCTTTCCATTATCCAGCCGGTAACTATCAATCTGAATTGATGTCTTCGCGTGATTAATACATGATCAAATCTGCTTTATTCGCTAGCCTCACCTGTACTTTACGCGGTATCGGTCACCGTCTCATTGAGCGTCTCTGGCGCTTAGGCGCAGGTGCGCGTTTATTCTTTTTGACGATAATTTATTCCCATGAAAGCTTTCGCCGCTTTCATTTAACTATCCGTGAAATTTATTCCACTGGGGTGATGTCTTTAATCATTATTGTAGTCTCCGCTTTTTTTGTGGGCATGGTATTGGCATTGCAAGGCTATTACACCTTGCAAAAATATGGTTCTTCCGAGGCCATTGGTGTATTGGTCGCGCTGGCTTTGCTACGTGAATTAGGTCCAGTAGTCACTGCTTTGTTATTCGCTGGACGTGCTGGAACAGCCATCACGGCGGAAATCGGTTTGATGAAAGCGACTGAACAGCTATCCGCCATGGAAATGATGGCTGTAAGCCCAATTGCTCGAGTTGTAGCGCCGCGATTCTGGGCCGGTGTGATTTCCATGCCTATCTTGGCTTCATTGTTTTCTATGGTCGGCATCTTGGGCGGCTATTTGGTGGCGGTGCCTATGATAGGCGTAGATGATGGGGCTTTCTGGTCACAAATGCAGGCGAATGTGGATGTGCGGGCTGACATTATCAATGGTCTAATCAAAAGTGTAGTTTTTGGGATAGCTTGTACCATGATTGCTTTGTTTGAGGGATTTGACGCTCCACCTACGGCTGAAGGCGTTAGCCGCGCCACTACTCGTACAGTGGTGACTTCATCGTTAGCGGTGCTGGGCCTAGATTTTGTGTTAACAGCTTTTATGCTGGGTATGTAGCAAATAATAGTGACTAAAGACTACAGTTAAGTAAAGAATTGAGGGGTGCGAAGTGGATAGAACGACGATAGATTTAAGGCTACCGATATTTTCAAATGCCGCAGTGACACTATAGGTATCGCCAATCTTGCTAGAAGTTAAATTGCCTACCTTCATAGCAAGGCCAAACAAAGCCGCAATACCTAATGC
>JBKJOT010000016.1:0-24113 GCA_046595335.1 Methylotenera sp. | reverse complement strand
ATCTTTAGAACAGTACTTCAAAGACTTGGATGGTGAACCACCACACGCGGTGTACAACATGGTGTTAGGCTGCGTAGAAAAACCTTTGTTGGAACACATCATGCAGCATGCATCCGGTAATCAAAGTAGAGCAGCAGAAATTCTAGGCTTGAACCGCAATACTCTGCGTAAGAAACTTCAGCAGTACAACATCGAATAAATTAGTTTGCTCCCTTGAAGACAAAATCTAATTTATTTTGTAGTCAAAAAGGAGTACAAGGCGGCAAGGATGAAGTGGCGAGATAGTACAGCTATTATAAATAGTAAAACCAGTACAGCGAGCCAATGAAGACGAAGCCAACACAGTAATCATTTGAATACAAAGTAAATTTATGGCAACTATTAAACGTGCACTTATCAGTGTCTCCGACAAAACCGGCATTATCGATTTCGCAAAAAGCTTGAATCAACTCGGTATTGAAATCCTTTCCACTGGCGGTACCGCTAAACTATTTCGCGATAACAACATTCCAGTTATTGAAGTCAGTGACTACACGGGCTTCCCTGAAATGCTCGACGGCCGCGTAAAAACGCTGCATCCGAAAGTGCATGGCGGTATTTTAGGCCGTCGTGATGTACCAGACCATGTAACCGCTATGGAAACTGCCAGCATCCCCAATATCGATATGGTGGTAGTGAACCTCTATCCGTTTGAAGCCACTGTTGCCCAGCCAAACTGTACGCTAGAAGATGCAATTGAGAATATCGATATCGGCGGTCCAGCCATGGTGCGCTCTGCCGCTAAGAATTGGAAAGACGTTGCGGTTTTAACGGATGCTAGCCAATACGCAGACGTGCTAAAGGAGTTACAAAGCACGGGCGGTGCGGTCAGCCAGGCTACACAGTTTGCTTTATCTATCTCGGCGTTCAACCGCATCAGTAATTATGACGGCGCCATTAGCGATTATCTCTCATCTTTCAATGCCGATGGCACACGCAGCAATTTCCCAGGCCAAACCAATGGTCGCTTTGTTAAACTGCAAGATTTACGCTACGGCGAGAATCCACACCAACAAGCGGCGTTTTACCGCGATTTACACCCGGCACCTGGGTCATTGGTAACAGCGCAACAATTACAAGGCAAAGAACTGAGCTATAACAACATTGCAGATGCTGATGCGGCTTGGGAAACGGTAAAGTCGTTTACCAGCACAGCTTGTGTCATCGTCAAACACGCTAACCCGTGCGGTGTTGCAGTAGGTAAAGACCCTCTAGAAGCCTATAACAAAGCATTCAAGACTGACCCCACTTCTGCTTTCGGCGGCATCATCGCGTTCAACACCACGTTGGATAAAGCTGCAGCTGAAGCGGTTTCCAAGCAATTCGTCGAGGTGCTGATTGCGCCTGACTATACCGATGACGCATTGGCAGTATTTACAGCTAAAGCTAATGTGCGCGTATTAAAAATCGATTTGCCAAGCGGAGAATTATCATCAATGCCTTCGGCTTGGGAACAAGGTCGTAATTTGCATGATATCAAACGCGTAGGTTCAGGCATCTTGATTCAGACCGCTGATAACCACGAGATTAGTGAAACTGATTTAAAAATCGTTTCAAAAAAACAACCTACAGCCCAACAATTGGCGGATATGCTATTCGCTTGGAATGTGGCGAAATACGTGAAATCCAATGCCATCGTTTTCTGTGGCAATGGCATGACTTTAGGTGTAGGCGCTGGTCAAATGAGTCGGGTAGACAGCACCAAAATTGCTGCCGTCAAAGCACAAAACGCTGGCTTAACACTTAAAGACTCAGTGGTAGCTTCAGATGCATTCTTTCCTTTTAGGGATGGCATAGATGTGCTGGCTGAAGCAGGCGCCAGTTGTGTGATACACCCTGGTGGCAGTATGCGCGATGAAGAAGTCATCGCTGCGGCAGACGAGCATGGTTTGGTGATGGTATTGACTGGCATCCGTCATTTCCGCCATTAAACACTATAACTTAATTTAAGAGGGTAAAGCACTAGGCGCCGCGCAGCGAATGATGCAGGCATATCATTAAGATAGACAAGGAAAGAGCGAGCACGCACGACGTGATCTGCCTATAAAATAAATTTATGAAGATATTGGTAATTGGTAGTGGTGGTCGCGAACATGCTCTTGCCTGGAAAGTTGCCCAGAATAAAGAAGTCAGCCGTGTTTACGTAGCGCCTGGGAATGCAGGGACAGCACTTGATCCTGATATGATTAACGTACCGATCTCTAGTGTGCAGGACTTACTCGAGTTCGCGCAAAAAGAGCAAATTTACCTAACTATCGTAGGCCCCGAAGCGCCATTATCAATGGGTGTAGTCGACGCTTTCCGCGCGGCTGGCTTAAAAATATTTGGTCCCACCAAAGCAGCTGCGCAGTTAGAAGGCTCAAAAGATTACGCCAAAGCATTCATGATGCGCCACAACATTCCTACTGCTGCTTATGCCACGTTTACCGATGCTAAATTGGCGCATGAATACGTGAAGCAGCAAGGCGCACCGATTGTGATTAAAGCCGATGGCTTGGCTGCTGGCAAAGGCGTAGTCGTTGCCATGACAGACGATGAAGCACATGCCGCGATAGATGCGATGCTATCTGATAACAAGCTAGGCAGCGCTGGAGCACGCGTGGTGATTGAAGAGTTTTTAACTGGCGAAGAAGCAAGTTTCATCGTGATGGTCGATGGCAAAAATATATTGCCACTAGCCACTAGCCAAGACCATAAACGCTTACTGGATGCCGATCAAGGTCCGAACACTGGCGGTATGGGTGCGTATTCACCTGCGCCAATCGTTACTCCGGAAATTCATGCCAAGGTCATGCGCGAGATTATCCGCCCTACGGTGGAAGGCATGGCTAAAGACGGCATTCCCTATACTGGCTTTCTATATGCAGGTTTGATGATTTCTCCAAATGGTACTGTTAAAACGCTGGAATTTAACTGCCGCATGGGTGACCCGGAAACGCAGCCGATTATGTTGCGGCTCAAGTCTGATTTAGTGGCTTTGGCTGAACATGCAGTGAATGGCACTTTGAATCAGGTAGAAGCGGAATGGGACAGGCGTACTGCGCTTGGCGTGGTCATGGCTTCGCACAATTATCCAGAAACGCCAAGGTTAAATGATGAAATTACCGGGTTACCTAACCACTTAGTAGATGCGCAGGTATTTCATGCCGGCACCACGTTGATAGATGGTAAAGTAATGACTAGCGGCGGTCGTGTACTTTGCGTGACCGCATTGGGAGAAACAGTTAAATTCGCGCAACAGCAAGCTTACCGTATTATTGAAGACATTAAATTCAATGGTTCCCAGCACCGCACCGATATTGGCTACCGGGCCATCAAAGGTTAACTCCTTTAGTCACCTAAAGATCAATTCATGAATAGCCAAGCAGTTTTCCATTATCTGCAAAACCTACAAAGCCAAATCGTAGAAGCCCTTGAACTCGTCGACGGAAAAACTTTTTTGCACGATAGCTGGAACCGCAATGAAGGTGGCGGCGGAACCAGTTGCCTGCTAGAAGGCGGCAATGTTTTCGAGCGTGCTGGGGTTGGCTTTTCCCACGTATTAGGCAATAAACTTCCTCCTGCTGCCACAGTTGCACATCCGGAAGCTGCCGGGCGTAGCTGGGAAGCCATGGGGGTGTCATTGGTTTTGCATCCGCGCAATCCTTATGTACCCACAGTACATATGAATATCCGTTTCTTCGTGGCTAAAGCGCCAATAAAATCTGGGGATACTGAGGATCACCCCTCCGACACCACCTCAAAGGCTGATGCAGATATTTGGTGGTTTGGTGGCGGGATGGATTTAACACCTTACTACGGCTTCGAAGAGGACTGCGAGCATTTTCACCGAACCAATAAAACTGCTTTAGATGCTTTCGATAAAGCGTATTACCCAAAATTCAAAAAACAATGTGACGAATATTTCTACCTTAAACATCGCAAAGAGCCACGTGGCATCGGCGGCATTTTCTTTGATGACTTCAATGAACTAGGCTTTGAACGTAGCTTTGAACTGCAACGCGGCGTGGGTGATAGCTTTTTAAATGCCTATTTGCCTATTTTACAGCGCCGCAAAGATACCACTTATACCGAAGCTGAGCGTGATTTCCAGGCATATCGTCGCGGTCGTTATGTAGAATTCAACCTAGTGTATGACCGCGGCACTCTGTTTGGCTTGCAGTCAAATGGTCGAACTGAATCTATCTTAATGTCCATGCCCCCTATCGTTAAATGGCGTTATGATTGGAAACCGGAAGCCGGAAGCGCCGAAGCTAAACTCTATACCGACTTTTTGATTGATAAAGACTGGTTAGCCAGTATTTAAACCCAGTTTGCAAAGTAGGTACTGATGACAAATATCTCCGTTCAAGCACGCGAAACTGCCCTAGACCTACTTAACTTTATTGATGCCAGCCCAAGTCCCTGGCATGCAGTTAATAGCACGGAACAACGTTTACTCAAGCAAGGCTTCAGCATGCTCAATGAAGCCGATGCATGGCAACTAAAAGCTGGCGGCAGTTATTATGTAATACGTGGAGGCGCTTCTATCATCGCCTTTACCTTAGGCCAATCTCCTTTAACTGAAACCGGTTTCCGTATGGTTGGCGCTCATACAGACTCACCCGGTTTCAGGCTCAAACCCCACGCCGCTTACAGCAGTGACGGTCTCATAAGAATTGGCGTAGAAGTCTACGGTGGACCGATATTGGCTACCTTTACTGACCGTGATTTAAGCATTGCCGGACGCATAATGGTGCGCACTAATAATGGCATTGAAGCCCGCCTCGTTAAATTTGATGATGCATTGCTGCGCTTGCCTAACCTTGCCATTCACATGAACCGTGAGGTCAATGACAAAGGCTTGAAACTTAACAAGCAAACTGAATTGCCACTGCTGTTTGCCCAAAGTGAAGATGGCGTGGAAGCAGACCAGCAGTTTTTAAGCCATATTGCAGTGCATCTCAACATCAAGCCTGAAGACATTTTAACCTTTGAGCTTAATGTCTTTGATACGCAAAAAGGCGTGACATGGGGCGCTAATCAGGAATTTATCGCTAATAGCCAGTTAGATAATTTAGCTTCTTGCCATGCTGCGATTACTGCAATGACTGGTATGAAAAATCCCGATGCCACCGCAGTTTGTGCCCTATTCGATCATGAAGAAGTCGGTAGCGAAAGCGCTAATGGTGCGAGTGGAAGCTTCTTGGCAGACGTCATTACACGTATATCAAGTAACCAAAAACTTGATGATGAAGCACGATTACGTGCATTAGCGAAAAGTTTTTTCATCAGTGCCGACATGGCACATGCCTACCATCCAAACCATTCTGGTGCGTATGAGCCTTGCCATCACGTGCAAGTCAATCATGGCCCGGTAATTAAAACCAATGCTAATCAACGATATAGCACCAATGCAGAGACAGCCGCGCGTTTTATTAAACTATGTGAAACTGCCCAAGTGCCCTACCAGCAATACACCCACCGTACCGATTTAGGCTGTGGCAGTACCATAGGACCGATTATTGCTTCTGGTTTAGGCGTGGCTAGCGTCGACGTTGGCTCTGCGATGTGGGCTATGCACAGCATACGCGAAAGCGCTGGTGTGCTAGACCAAAGCTATATGATTGCGGTACTGCAAGAGTTATATAAAAGCTAAAAGTCACTATAAAGACTAAGTTATAAAGTACTATCGCTGTTAAGTTTAATTTAATACTATATTAACGCTACTCTTCATATTCAATGATGAGCATTCAACCATAAGCACTCAATAAGGGACAAGATAATGCTAAAGCAGCTTCTGCGCACCAAAGCGATTGTTGATCACTCTAATAGCGGTCTGAAAAAGTGTCTTACGGCATTCGACTTAGCCTTGCTAGGCATAGGCTGCGCGATTGGCACTGGTATTTTCGTATTAACCGGCATTGCTGCAGCAACACAGTCAGGCCCGGCAGTAGTGCTGTCCTTCATATTTGCGGGCATTGCTTCTGCATTTGCTGCACTTTCCTATGCTGAACTAGCCGCCTCCGTCGGTGGTTCAGGTAGTGCCTATGGGTACAGCTACGTGGCTTTTGGTGAGTTTATCGCCTGGGTAATGGGTTGGATTTTACTACTTGAGTACGGTGTTGGTGCTGCAGCGGTAGCGAATGGCTGGGCCGGTTATTTTATCGGTACCCTGGCCAATTTTAACCTGCATCTGCCTGAAGCTTTAACGAAAGCACCTATGTTAGGTGGCCTCATCAATTTACCTGCCTTTGGCATCATCTGGGTATTGATTATCCTGCTGATTATCGGGGTGAAAGAAAGTGCGCGTTTCAATAATATCATTGTCATTATCAAGCTTTCCACCATCGCAATTTTCATCACGCTGGCTTCCATGCACTTGAATACCAATAACTGGCACCCATTCATGCCATATGGTTGGTTTACTGTCTTAGATAATGGCAAAACGATTGGTGTGCTGGCTGGTGCTTCACTGGTGTTCTTTGCTTACTTTGGGTTTGATGCAGTTTCTACCGCAGCAGAAGAAGCCAAGAACCCACAACGCGATCTACCTATTGGCCTGCTGGCTTCACTCACTTTTTGCACGATTGTTTATATTATTGTTTCGGGCTTGCTCACGGGTATCGTGCCATATGCGCAACTCAATGTGCCTTCTCCAGTAGCGTTCGGTTTGAGCCAGATCGGCTATACATGGTCATCCACCTTAGTCGCCACGGGCGTGTTGGCTGGCTTGATTACCGTGCTACTAGTCCTATTGTATGGCCTGACACGCATATTATTCGCCATGAGTCGTGATGGCCTGATTTCTCCAATATTCTCTGAAGTGAATCCTGATCGTCAAACCCCAACCAAAGTAATTCTCATGTGTGGGTTGGTGGTTTCTATTGTGGCTGGTTTTATTCCATTAGGTGAACTGGCCGAAACGGTGAATATCGGCACACTGGCTAGCTTCATCATGGTGTGTGTAGGCGTGATAGTACTGCGCATTCGCCAGCCCAATTTAAAACGTCCGTTTAAGAATCCATGGAATCCATTGATTCCCGTATTAGGTATCTTGTCTTGCGGTGCGCTGATGTATTTCTTGCCGGCCACCACCTGGATGCGCTTTGGTGTATGGATATTGGTAGGCATTGCCGTATATTTCCTGTACTCCATGCACCATAGCAAACTTAAAACATAAGCACATAAAATTTACCTAACAAAAAAGCCAGTCAAACGACTGGCTTTTTTGTCTAGTTAACCGCTTAAGGACGGTCACTTAGCTCTCGTTAAAGTGATAATACCCACTCAACGATAGTTTTGATATCCGCATCTTTAACTTGTGGGCTATTTGCCGGCATAGGCATAGGACCCCATACACCGCTACCACCTGCTTTAACTTTAGCGATCAAGCGAGCTTCAGCACCCTTGTCACCTTTATATTTAGCAGCAACATCTTTATAGGCCGGGCCTAAGATTTTTTTCTCAACACTGTGGCATGCTAAACAGCCACTTTTTTGTGCTAACGCTTCAGCTGAATCCGCAGCGTTAACTTGTGCCGCAACCAACATAGAACCAGCAGCAGCGATTGCTAATAATAATGCTTTCATGCTATCTCCTCGAAATACACTTAATGATTATATTTGCACTCTATATAAAATGCGACTTACATCTGTAATTGTAACAAGTAATTGACGAATGGCTAGGCCATCCAACAATTAATCTTTAATTTGGTCGAGTAAATCTTGCAAATTATCAATACTCTGAGAACACACAACGCCTTTACATACCCATGCGTTGACATCATCAGTTAAATTTCTTTGCAGGGTCATGGGAAGATTTTTTACCGTTTCATCCAAGTATAAAAACAGGTGATGAGGATAGTGAGTTTGCCTTAGCTCATAGCGCCAACCTTTTAATTTGTCTGCTCCGCCACGCAAAATTACCATCGTAGGTGCTGTCAGGTATTCGTTTAACGCATGGGTCAAGCTAGCACAAGCAGCCGGGTTGCGCTTAATGACGGAATCGAACGCTTGCAAAGTGCGCTCAGCGCTCTGCAGGTAACGCGGTTCGCCAAGGATATGGCCAAAGCGCTGCAAGGCAACTGCTGCGATGCCATTGCCATTGGGTGTAGCATTGTCATAGCCTTGTTTACTGCGATGTATCAATTGTTCATGATGATGAGAAGTGAAATAAAACCCCCCATCATCCGCTTCAAAGTTTTCCAGCAACGCCTCTGCAATCTCTTCGGCAAACTGCATGTCAACTTCACGATAGGCCGTTTGCATGAGTTCTACTAGCGCATCAAGCAAAAATGCATGGTCATCCAAATAAGCATTTAAATGTACTTTGTCGCCTTTGGCAGTAGCTAGTAATTGATATTGCGCTGTCTCACTCTTTATCCATAGATGATTACGGATAAAGTCAACGGCATGTTGTGCCATTACAATCCACTCGTTGCGATTAAACACGGCGCCGGCTCTAGCTAAGCCTTTTATCGCTAATGCATTCCAGGAAGTTAGTAATTTGTCGTCCAAGCCAGGGCGGGGGCGGTGCTCGCGCGCTTTAAACAGCTTAGTCCGTGCGCTGTTCGATAAAGATTGATCTTCCTCATCAGGCGTTACTGCAAGATAGGCATGCCAGGCTTGGGTATTCGAATGCGGGTCTTCAAAATTCGGGCCACGGTCAAAGCCGAAGCAACGGGAAGCGACTACATACTCTTCCGGTGTCAGTAAAGCTTTCACCTCTTGAATTTGCCAGATATAGAAAGCGCCTTCAGCACTGTGACCATGTGCATCCGATGAGTCAGCATCCAGCGAAGAATAAATCGCACCCTTAGTCTTGCCATGGACTGATAACATCTCTCGCTGTAGCCAAATAATGGTTTCTTCAATCACTTGGGCATAGCGTGCTTTTTCAGTAGGGTTTTTGCTGACCTGCCAACCTTCTGCGTAAAGGCAAAGTAGTTGGCCATTGTCATACAGCATCTTTTCAAAATGCGGAATGTTCCAGCGTTCATCTACGGAATACCGACAGAATCCTCCACCGATCTGGTCATAAATACCACCTGCCGCCATGGCTGATAGCATTTGCAATGCCATTGCTTCCGCTTCTTTATTGCCTGCTTTTGCCTGATGCAGCAATAGGGTGATGTCAGCCGGGTTAGGAAACTTGGGCGCTGTACCAAAACCACCATGCTCAAAATCAAAGCTACCACGTAATTGTTCGAATGCTAGTTGTAATGTCGTGGCGTTCGCACTGACTGTGTTATTTGCAGTGGGAATTGTGCTGGCAAGCGCATTGGCCAGTTGCGCGTTTTGATTGGCGACATCATCTTTACGCTCATGGTAATAGGCAGCGACGCGAGGTACTAAATCGGCAAAACCTGGTAATTGGTAGCGTGGAGTTTTAGGGAAATAGGTACCAGTGAAATACGGCTCTTGGTCTGGCGTAAGGAATACCGTAAGTGGCCATCCGCCGCTTTTATTCGAGAGCATGCTGTGTGCAGTCTGGTAGATCTGGTCAATATCCGGGCGCTCTTCGCGGTCTACCTTGATATTAATGAAATGCTCGTTCATGATCGCTGCGGTGGCTTCATCTTCAAACGATTCATGTGCCATGACATGGCACCAATGGCAGGCTGAGTAGCCGATAGAAAGTAATATCGGCTTATTTTGTTGCTTGGCTAAAGTAAGCGCTTGCTCACCCCATGGATACCATTCCACAGGGTTTTCAGCATGTTGCAATAGGTAAGGACTGGTTTCGTCGGCCAGCTTGTTAGACATGTTAGCGAATTTTAAACGTCGCTTACCGCATATTCAACTGCAAGAATATGCGTATAACCGGGGTTAATCATCACTAGGTTCTCCATGGCATTGGCGGTTTCTACACAAATCATGTTGCGCCAAGCCTCGTCTTTAGGCATATCCGCCATTTGATGGGCTTTTTTCTCCCAAGGCGTCCATATCACCGTCGTGTTACTACCTTTTTTCTTGATGCTGATATTGCGGCCGAATACCGGATCATGGATCGTGACCGGCGCTTGAGTGCCAACGTATACACGGTCAAATTCATGATTAAACTGGATAACGCCTTCTTGTTTGTCGCGCCAGTAATCCAGCAACTTGTCTGCATACTCAGTGTCTTCTAGGCCCGTCACACTTACTTTCTCAACATCGCCGATATTAAAATAGGTATGGAAGGCTTCACCCATAAAGAACGGTTGGGTCGCGCGATTGGTCGTTGAAAGCTTGATTGACAAGGTTTCACCAATTTCTATCGTCATCACTAGCGTATATGGATAGGAAAGCTGGCGTTGCGCGTTTTCCGTGTGTTTCATTTGCAGGATGACACGTGTATAGCCATTATTCATCTGGCCGATATCAATCACCGTGAACGGTGTTACGCGTGCGAAACCGTGCATACAGAGACTGCTATCGGTAGGATGCGCGCCGAACCACGGCCAACACAGTGGAATACCGCCACGGATAGAACGCCCTGTTTCATAGCGAGACTCTTCAGATAGCCACAATACTGGCTGCTGAGTATGATGCGGTTGCCAATGCATCACATGGCCACCCTGCAAGGCCAGCTTGGCCGTAGCAAACCGGTTTTCGATCTCTATATAATCCAGGCCGTTTGCATCTTTGATGAAACGGACGTCATCAGCCAATTCAGCCTCAGCCAATTCGGGTTTCTTTAAAACATTTGTTTGCGTCATAGTTCATTTCTACGTAATAACCATTATGTATTGGTTTATTAATTACTGTCCCTGCTTAATAATTGATTGAATAAATTACTTCTCAATTTGCGATACATCGCGAACAGCGCCACGAGCCGCACTGGTGCTCATTGCTGCGTAAGCGCGCAATGCCGGTGAAACGATGCGCTCACGGTTTAATGGTTTCCAGGCATCCTTACCTTTTGCGTCCATTTTCGCACGGCGATGAGCCATTTCTTCGTCAGTAATGACTAGATGAATGGTGCGATTCGGGATATCGATTTCTATCGTATCACCCTCTTCCACCAGGCCTATGGCGCCGCCCTCAGCTGCTTCCGGTGAAGCATGACCGATACTCAAACCAGAAGTCCCGCCAGAGAACCTACCATCCGTTAATAGAGCACATTCCTTGCCGAGTCCTTTAGACTTCAAATAAGAAGTCGGATACAGCATTTCTTGCATACCCGGACCGCCACGTGGGCCCTCGTAGCGAATGACAACAACATCGCCCGCCACAATTTGGTCTGCCAAAATCGCTTCAACGGTTGAGTCTTGCGATTCAAAAATACGTGCGCGACCAGTGAATTTCAGTATGCTGTCGTCCACTCCAGCGGTTTTGACGATGCAGCCATCCAACGCGATATTGCCGTACAATACTGCCAAGCCGCCATCTAACGAATATGCATGTGCTAAATCGCGGATGCAACCATCAGCGCGATCATCATCCAGTGACGGCCACAACATAGATTGCGAAAACGCAATCGTCGTGGAGATGCCACCTGGTGCAGCACGATAGAATTTCAGCACTTCCTCATCTTTGGTAACTTTGATATCCCATTTATCCAGCGCGTCGCCCATGGTTTTACTATGAACGGTTGGCGTCTCTCTATGGATGACACCAGCGCGGTCCAATTCACCTAAAATTCCCATCACACCACCGGCACGGTGTACGTCTTCCATATGGTATTTAGACGTAGCGGGCGCAACTTTGCTCAAACACGGCACTTTGCGGGAGATGCGGTCGATATCACTCATGGTGAAATCTAGGCCAGCTTCGTGTGCTGCTGCTAGCAAATGCAATACTGTATTGGTTGAGCCTCCCATCGAAACATCAAGTGCCATGGCGTTTTCAAATGCTTGCATATTGGCAATGCTACGTGGCAATACTGAATAATCGTCTTGCTCGTAATGGCGTTTTGCCAGCTCTACAATCAAGCGACCGGCTTGCAGGAATAATTGTTTACGTGCACCATGGGTAGCAAGTGTAGAGCCGTTACCAGGCAGGCTTAAACCCAGTGCCTCAGTTAAACAGTTCATAGAGTTTGCGGTAAACATACCTGAACATGAACCACAGGTTGGACACGCTGAACGCTCGATGGCGTCAGACTCTGCATCAGACACCTTGCTATCAGCAGCTGCTACCATGGCATCGACCAAATCTAGTTTATGTTCGACACCCTGCCAGTTCACTTTACCGGCTTCCATCGGACCGCCGGAAACGAATACGACTGGGATATTCAAACGCAATGCCGCCATGAGCATGCCAGGGGTGATTTTGTCGCAGTTGGAAATACACACCAATGCATCCGCACAGTGGGCATTTACCATATATTCCACGCTGTCAGCAATCAGGTCTCGGCTCGGCAGACTATACAGCATACCGCCGTGGCCCATGGCGATACCGTCATCCACAGCTATGGTGTTGAATTCTTTTGCTACACCGCCGGCACGTTCAATCTCGCGTGCGACCATCTGGCCCAAGTCTTTTAAATGCACATGACCCGGGACGAACTGCGTGAATGAATTTGAGATGGCGATAATAGGCTTATCAAAGTCACCGTCTTTCATGCCGGTAGCACGCCATAATGCGCGGGCACCTGCCATATTTCGACCATGTGTTGTAGTGCGGGAACGATATACAGGCATGTTTAAATTCCATATTGCTTTAGTAAAAGCATAATTTTAGACTAGCTGGCGGTAAGTAGCTAAATAAATATGACTTTTACTCACCAACTTTAGTTTAAAAAAAACTTAAAAGTGTAATTAATTGGCAATCATAGCCTCGAAATCGGCTGCCATTATGGGTGAACTAAATAGGAAGCCTTGCGCCATATTGCAACCCAAGGCATAGATCAGTCTTGACTGTTCTTCAGTTTCGATTCCCTCTGCGATTAAAGTTTTGTTCAGACTGACAGCCATCGCAATAATAGACTTCACTAGCAATGCATGATTTTCATCAGTGGTAATATTTTGCGTAAATGAACGATCGATTTTAATTTCACTGACCGTAAATTTATTCAAGTAAGCCAAAGCAGAATGACCTGTACCAAAATCATCAATGGAAATTTTTATACCCATTGCATTTAAGAAATAAAGAGCATCCTTTACTGTTTTACTTTCTTGTAATAACAAACTTTCTGTAATTTCAAATTTAACCCAACTCGTTTGGCAACCCGTCTCGTTCAACATTCTAAGTACGGTTGGTACAAAATCTTGCTGTATCAATTGCCGGGAAGAAATATTGACTGAAATGACCAGTGGCACTTTTCTTAATATGTTCCATTTAACGGCGGCATTAAACGCAGACTCCAGCGCCCAAGTGCCGATTTCTACAATAAAGCCTCTTTCTTCAGCCACTGGAATAAATGCCTCCGGCAACACAAAGCCTAACTCCCTACTGTGCCAGCGTATCAGTGCCTCGGCACCCACGATTTTGTAATCTAACAATGAAACAATCGGTTGATAGTAAAGTTCAAACTCATGATGACTTAGCGCATATCTCAACAAGGTTTCCACTTTAAGACGACCAGATGCTATCACCGTGAGCTCATTCGCATAGAAATGATAAGTATTACCACCATTCTTTTTCGCGACATACATGGCAGAATCTGCGTATCTCAATAAATCTGCAACGTTATCGCCGTCTTGTGGGTAGCAGGCGATACCCATACTAGTCGTGACAAAAAAGTCTGTGTTGTCAATCTTAAATGGCAATTCAAATTGCTTGATTATATGCAATGCTAACTCCGCCAAATCCTCTATTTTCTTAATATCCGTGACAAGGATAGAAAACTCATCACCACCCATACGCGCCACAGTATCGTATTCGCGGATGCTCGTAGATAAGCGGCGACTTACCTCTACCAGCAACTGGTCACCTACGGCGTGACCTAAAGTATCGTTAATCGATTTAAAGTTATCCAAATCTAAAAACAGAACACCGAACTGTTCTTTGTGGCGCTTGGCTTGACGTATCGCTTGCTGTATTCGATCATTCAACAAGGTTCTATTCGGCAGGTCCGTCAACGCATCATGATAAGCCAAGTGCTCAATACGCTGACGATTAAGACTATTTTCAGTAATATCATTTGCCAGGGTTAGCGCACCCACTACTTCACCTTTGCTGTTCTTTTCCGGCAGGATATTGAAAAAATAAATTGAAGATTTTCCCTCCTGCTCAATACGTATTTCAAGTGTCTTGGCTTCACCCGTGTTCATCACCCTTTGAAGAATCTCTTGAAATTCCTGACCCGTTATCCCTACAAAACTTTGATACCAACGTTCACTGGGCGTTTTTCCTAACGCAGGCTCTGCTAAGTTTTCATTGAGACTGTCATGATGCGCATTATTAAATGTTCTTACGCATTGTCGGTTATAACGCACGATGGCTAAGGGTAAACTTTCTAGTAGCTCAAAAAATTCCAGGTCTTTTTTTACTACTTCTTTGTGCAAATGTATCTGGTCACTAATATCGCGGGCATAGCCCACGGTACCAATGACTTCGCCATCAACAGTGACTGGTGATTTGTAAGTTTCTGCCCAATGCAGTTCGCCATCACTGTGCCTAATGCGTTCAACAACCGTTTTGGGTATGCCCGTATTTAGCACTTCATGGTCATCCTCCACGTAGCCTGATGCTTGCTCAGGAAAATAGTCGCTATCTGTTTTACCTTTTAACTCATCTGTTGATGCTGCGCCTGCAATTTTGGCGAACTCACTATTACAAGTGATATAGCGATTTTCCTTATCTTTCATCCACACAATAAATGGAAAGGTATCAAGCAATGCCCTTAAATAATGCTCTTGCTTAATAGCTTTCTGGTTCTGCTGCTGTTGATAAAAATCTAAATCACGGCTAATTGCTAATGCCCCGATAATTTGCTTTTTATTATTCTTAATGGGTGAAATATAGACTAAGTCATCAATGACCCGACTCAATGTGAGATGTGGAATTTTTATTAAGAACTCTTTGGACTGGCCAGTTTGTAATACTGATTGCAATACATTTTTGTACTGAGAGAAAAATGCATCAGCGATGATAACTTTATCCCCTTCAACACGATCAACATTGAAGATTTTTAATAATGCAGGGTTTATATAAACCGTGTCCCCAGAAGCCGAATACACCACGATATTATCCAATGATGCATCAAAAAGCATATGAAAGAATGGCAACAAGCTGGTAATTGACTTGACCTTTAGGTCAAGAGAAGAAAGTACTGCATCTAGATCGGCATTGAACAATTAAAGTTACCTCCGTTGGATACTTTAATTTATAGCCATTTACTACTTAATAATTAATATACTCCTAATAAATATAAAAACATACTACCCGATAGTGTGCAGGGTAAAATAGCATTATTCATAAGTTACGGATTCTATTTTTTCATGTTCACGCACCCAGGTTTTGACCCCATCGCAATTCATATTGGCTCCTTTGGGATTCATTGGTATGGCCTTATGTATTTAACCGGATTTTTAGCTTTTCTTGGCCTAGGCCGCTGGCAGATTAAATACCGTACCTGGCATGGCTGGACAGTAGAAATGCTGGATGATGCCCTCTTCTTTGGCGCATTAGGCGTGATTCTTGGTGGTCGCATAGGCTATGTTTTGTTTTACCAGTTCAATTACTTTATGCAACATCCGGCTGAAATTTTGGCGGTATGGCAAGGTGGTATGAGTTTTCATGGTGGATTCCTGGGTGTATTAATCGCCATGGTAGTGTTTGCCCGTAAATATCATCTTAGATGGCTGGCCATTATGGATTTCGTTGCACCATTAGTACCGATTGGTCTGGGCGCTGGCCGCCTGGGCAACTTCATTAACGGCGAACTTTGGGGACGTGTAACCAATGCTCAATGGGGCATGGTATTCCCTAAGGTAGATACACAACTGCGTCACCCTTCGCAGCTTTATGAATTTGCACTAGAAGGTATCGTGTTATTCCTGATACTTTGGATATACTCTGCCAAACCGCGCGCCACCGGGGCGATTTCTGCCTTATTCCTGATCGGTTACGGTACCTTTAGATTTTTGGTTGAATTCACCCGTGAGCCCGATGACTATTTAGGGCTACTATCTATGGGGTTAAGCATGGGCCAGTGGCTAAGCCTACCAATGATTGTATTAGGTTTGGTTATGTTCGCCATGGTAAATAAAAAAACGCAAAATTATTTCAGCTAAAACTGGCTAACGCGGTGATTAGCTTTATGCCTAGTCACCGCAACGTTCCTTAATTGAACATGCTTGGTTGCTTGTCCACGCGTACGTTGACGCCATAATTTAAATGAATTGAGTTTGAGATTAGCACGCATCAATTTGATGACGCCATCCTGATTCAAACGAGATTGCTTTTCGATGGCCTCAAATGGCGTACGGTCCTCCCAAGCCATTTCAATGATTCGCGAGATATCTGCGGGTTCCAAATTTTTATCTAACACTACACCCATTTACCCTAACTCCATCTGATACAAAGCTGTCGGAAAATCATCATTTCTTTATTAAAAAACAACACTAGCACGGCACTTATTTGAATGTAAGAAAATTAAAATATCTATATTTACATTAAAAACAAATAGATAGCGGATCTGTTTTTAAAAATTTCATCACCGTTCCTCTGGCATATTGTTTGCACCTCAATGTTCAAACAATAATTAATAATAAGTGAGGAGCTGATGATGAAAACTTTAGTTCAAAAAGTATTTGGTAACACCATTAACGATGAAGCAAAAGTACTGAGTGCGTTCCCGAATAGCAAGCAACAGTTACAGCAAGTCTCCAGGGAAATCCAAAAGAAATTGGAGCTTAAACGCGCAGCCGAAATGACCGATGACGAAAAAATCGCGATGGCGATTGCTGCCTTAAGAGCGAAGAGTAAAGTGACAGCTAAGATCGCTCGCTAAAACACTAGCAACAGCGCTTCACACCTTTCCACTTGCCATCCTGCCATTGCTTGAAAAACTCTTCTCGATTCAATAATGGCGGCATCTCTTCTGCTTTTCCGCCAACGCTTGAATGCGCCTCAGCATAATGCTTCAGGTATTGCTCGTAGGCATCATCCCCAGACAAGCGGCGGATTAAGCGCCAAAAACCCATCAGTCTATTTTTCATGATGTTTTGCTCGCAGTTTGTTTATCCTATTTTGGGTTAGCGGATGTGTGGAGAAATACTCTCCTAATGAATCCTGAGAGCTTTCATCTGTTGGACTTTTGAGTTTATAAAAACGTTCTAGTTTCATTAACGCATCAGCTAATAAATTCGAAGATAAACCATTCTTCTCAAGCATTAAAATAGCGTAATCATCGGCTTCGCTTTCAAACTCACGTGAATATTTAGTTTGCAATATAGCCGTAGGAACGGCTGCTAACAAACTACTTATATCACCTAGATACCATGTCATGGCAAAGGCTACGATAGAACTTTGCACAATCTGACGTAACGCATGGCGATGGCTAATATGCCCTAATTCATGCGATAACACGGCAATGACCTGATCTGGCTCTTTCGGGTCTTGATCTGCCAGTTTAATCAATTGGTCCGTAATAAGAATAGTACCGCCAGGTAGTGCAAATGCATTCGGCCCAATGACTTCACTGTTACGAAAAACCAGGTTATAGGCTGGTTTGATCTGCCCTTGGAGGACTTGTAGTTGCTTGAAGCGTTCAATCACAGTGTTTTGCCGTTCAATACTCAAAGTAGTGGGCGTTAATGCACCCCTATCCAGCAGGGCCAGTGTCTCCTTATCCATTCTTGCTGGGATGGACGGAGGAATACGTTTTGACAGGGCATCGGCTAAAACCGGCAATCCCCAAATATAAACAGAAATAGCTACTAATGATGTGAAAGCTAAGGCAATAAGCGCAAAGTGCCAGCGCGATTCAAAATGGGATACGACAGAACGTGATTTGATATTGGCCTCATGCAACATCGCTTCAAATGCCGTATTGTCTTGAATCAGACAATATCCACCAGTGGATAAATGCAATTGTCGCGGCACATTACCTAACTTCTCTGAAAGCATGCCTGCATTAAAAGGCTCGCTATGAGATATACCTTCGCCTTGCACATGTATATCGCCAGCACGCAAAGACAGCTGCACTGGTCTTTTCCGAGCACTTTGCCCATCAAAAAAAATTGCCGGAACCATATTGATTATTTCAATAATGAGCAGTTATAGCGCAATATCCAGATCAAACATTTCTGCAACTTCTTGACCGGTCGCATCAACGTTTCCTTGCTGATCGCTGATGAAATCCTGTAAATCGCCATCGGCAATCAATTGCAATTGGCTAAGCCTATACTTTGCAAGTCGAATATCGGCAAAAGGTTTGAATAAGCCTAACGTAAAGATTACACTGATGAAATTAGTTAGAAATATCCAAAGCAAGGCTCTTGCCTTCACGGTACTTTCAAATGAATAAATTCCTTTAGGGTGATCATAAGAAGCGGGATTCAAGGCCATAAGCTCGTCTTTTGGTGTGTCGCCCAAGGTGGTATTGTTCCACACCAGGTTTTGTATACGAGCGATAAAATAAGGTCCCACTAGCATGGCAGCTATCAAAAATATGACGAAAACAATCGTCGTAATGAAGATCATTTGTGTAATGCGCGTTTCATGAGTCATATTAAGCACAGGGATAAACATAGCGGCAGCCACGCCAATTGCCATATAAAGTAAAAGCATCACTCCATATACTTTGTAGAAACTACTAACCGGTGCATCGAAATGAAATGGCGTAGTGCCGAAACGGCTATTGTCATGCTGAAATTTTTTGATGCGCTGATGGGTAAAAGGTGCCAGTAAATACAGAGTGAACCCTGTTAGCAACGGTAACAACAGAAATGTCTTATAAGCTTTTCTTAACGGTGCGGAAAAACCAAACCGTAAGCCGCGATAGCTCGTATTAATTGCCCGAAAGCGAAAGGATTTTAAAAACAGAAATGGCATGATCAAGCCGATTAGTATGGCCACAACCAGAAAAAGAATTGGCGATACTTTTACGCTAAGGTTGTAGGCTAATAGCAAAGCGACTGCTACTAAACGCCCTTTTAATATCGCGATAGGATTGCCGTGGTAATCAAAATTAGCCTCATTCAGCCAAGTATTGCGATAGAAATACTGTGTACGCCTTACTTTTGCCCAAGCAGAAAAAATACCTAAGGTAATGATCGTTAAAAAGACATTCACGATCCAGATACGGAAATATTCCCCACCTGACCCTGTAAAACTAAACGGCAATTGATTCTTGGATTGCATTTTTGATTCTCCCTTTTTTATTATTAATTTTATTATTGGAACTCCTAGTCAAACTAAATGCTTAATCCCTCACCCACTCTTCAACCAGCCTGCTCGGCTCATGCGGAACTTCGGTCAAAGGTAATAGCGGCTTTCCTGACAAATAGCGGTAAGCCAAGTGCATGGTATCAATAATCACCACCCATAGCACTACTACAAAGAACATTGTTAAATAAGCATCTAACTGCTGGTTGAATATGAGCTGCGGCGCTACAGCAGCTTTTTCAGGCGGTAAGACGCCAGTTGCCAGCTTTGTTGCCATGTCTTTCGCTGCTGCAAAAAATCCAACGCGAATATCGTCGCTAAAAATCTTCTGCCATGCGGCTGTAGTAGTGATGATCACTAGCCATACTAGGGGCAATGCGGTGATCCATGCGTATTTAAGCTTGCCTGATTTGACCAAAATGCCTGTACCTACACACAAGGCAATCGCCGCCAGCATTTGGTTTGCTATACCAAATAGCGGCCATAGGATGTTCACTCCACCGTTCGGGTCTATCACGCCGATATACAAGAAATAACCCCACCCGGCGACGACGACACCACTGGTTAATATGACTGAAGGCATCCAGGAAGTACGGGCCATACTCGGCCAGATATTACCCAGCATGTCTTGCAGCATAAAACGTCCGACGCGTGTTCCGGCATCCAGCGTAGTCAGGATGAATATCGCCTCGAACATAATAGCAAAGTGATACCACAGCGCGAGCAGGCTTTTACCGAAAGCGCTGCCGAAAATACTTGCCATGCCAACTGCCAAGCTAGGCGCGCCGCCGGTACGAGCAAATAAAGTACTTTCACCCATATCGCGCGCCAGTTGCTGCATTTGCTCTACGGTGACGGCAAATCCCCAACTATTGATTTTTGCTACTGCGTCAATCGCTTCCTTGCCTACTACGCCCGCAGGGCTGTTAATGGCGAAAAACACGCCAGGCTCAAGTACTGTGGCGGCTATCATCGCCATAATCGCCACAAAGCTTTCTAGCAGCATGGCGCCGTAGCCTATCATGCGAATGTCGCGTTCATTTGCTAGCAGTTTGGGTGTAGTACCCGAAGCAATCAGCGCGTGAAAGCCAGAGATCGCCCCGCAGGCAATGGTAATAAATACAAACGGAAACAGCTTGCCGCCAAATATAGGGCCAGTGCCATCGGTGAATTGCGTCAGTGCTGGCATATGCACATGTGGCTGTAATATCACGATAGCGATTGCAAGAAGAATTACTGTACCCAACTTCATAAAGGTAGATAAGTAGTCACGCGGCGCTAATAATAGCCACACTGGTACTACCGCAGCGGCAAAACCATAAGCAATAATCGCCCAGGCTAGCGGTAAACCTTCATGGTCAAACAGCACACGTAAACCTTCATGATGGTCTATCCAACCTCCACCAACAACAGCTAGCAAAAGCAAAATCACGCCTAAAGCTGAAGCCTCAAGTACGCGTCCAGGGCGGAAACTACGCATGTAAAACCCAACGATCATAGCGATAGGAATAGTCGCGGCGATAGTAGATGTTGCCCATGGGCTATGCTTCATTGCATTAACCACTACTAAACCCAGCACCGCGATCAGGATGATCATGATCAGGAACGTACCAATAAGCGCTGCTGCTCCACCTACCGGGCCAATTTCGTCACGCGCCATCTGTCCTAAACTGCGGGCATTACGGCGTGTTGAGAAAAACAGGGTGACCATGTCCTGCACCGCGCCGCCAAGTACCGCACCTATCAATATCCATAGCGTACCTGGCAGATAACCGAATTGCGCAGCCAAGGTTGGACCAACAAGCGGCCCAGGGCCGGCGATGGCGGCGAAGTGGTGACCGAAAACTACCCATTTATTCGTCGGCACAAAATCCCGACCATTATCTAATCGCTCCGCTGGAGTAGCACGCGTCTCGTCTATCACCAGTACCGTAGCAGCGATCCATGCTGCATAAAAACGATAGGCAATCGCATAAACACAGGCTGCTGCGGTAATAAACCACATGGCGTTGATGCTTTCGCCACGGTTAAGCGCAATACCGCCGATGGCGGCCGCACCTAATATTGCAACGGCTAACCAGATGATGATTTTGAGGTTTTTATTCATGATTGTTGGCTAATAAGTCTGCAAAAATATGATCGAATAGCGCTAAGTATAAAGCAGCTTCGCAGGCATGCCTATTAGTGGGCTTAACTTGCTTGAACCACCTTTACGGAACCACTGGGTTTAATAAAACTCAATCAGAATAATCACATGCTACTATCTAAACCTTACTGAAATGACCTAGCATACATGGCACAAATTACCGTAATAACCACTACCCCCAACGTAATCCCTGCAAAGAAACTAGCGCCGCTAGCTAATTTATGGCCGTTCTTGCGGCCCTACCGCTCACGAGTGATGCTGGCCTTTATATTATTGTGCCTGGGTTCTGCGACTTTATTATTAGTTCCACTAGCATTCCGCGATTTAATTGATTTTGGCTTTGTCACCAAGGCATCAACTACTGCCAGCCATAAAGGCCTGATAGGCTCATTAAGCTTGAATGGGCATTTCCTGCTGATGTTTGCCTTGGCAGCTTTCTGGGCCGTGATGATCGCATCCCGCTATTACACCATCTCCTGGGTGGGCGAACGTGTGACGGCAGATTTACGCAGTGCGGTATACGCCCGCGTAATGACGCAATCACCACAGTTCTTTGAGACCACTCAAACAGGTGAAGTGCTTTCGCGCCTGACTGGCGATACCACGCTAATTCAAACCGTGGTCGGTAGTTCAATATCCATGGGCCTGCGCAGCTTGTTCCAGTTCATTGGCGGCATGGTTATGCTGGCCGTGACGAACCTTTATTTATTCTCACTCAATATTGGCTTGATGCTGTTACTGATATTTCCGCTCATCATGATCGGCCGCTCAGTCAAGAAGCTCTCACGCGAATCGCAAGACCGTATTGCCGATAGCTCGGCTATGGCGGGAGAAATCCTCAATGCCATGCCTACCGTACAATCTTACACGCAGGAGCATCGGGAGATTGCACGCTTTAGCAAAAGTGCAGATATCAGTTTTACTACCGCTTTAAAACGCGTACGAGTACGAGCCATGTTGACCGTGTTAATGGTGACGGCAATTTTGGGCACGATCATATTCGTACTCTGGATAGGTGCGCGCCAAGTCAGTGCTGGCAGCATGACCGGTGGTCAACTTGCGTCATTTGTGCTGTATGCCGTAATGGTAGCTGGCGCAGTAGGTACGATGGCAGAAGTCTGGGGGGAAGTGATGCGTGCTGCAGGTGCTACCGAGCGTTTACTAGAGCTTTTACATGCTGATGCTGCAATTCAAGAACCGGTCAATGCACAAGTACTGATTAATCCAACGAAAGCCGTCATTGAATTTCGTAATATTTCATTTCGCTATCCTTCTCGGCCACAAATTGCTGCGCTGGATGATGTGTCGTTGACAATCGGGGCTGGTGAAACCATTGCATTAGTAGGCCCATCCGGTGCGGGCAAGACCACTTTATTCCAGTGTCTATTGCGCTTCTATGAATTAAGCGCCGGACATATCAATATCAATGGGCAAGATATTCGCACCTTAGGTCTACATAATCTGCGCGGCCATATTGCTGTGGTACCGCAAGATGCCGTCATATTTTCGGCCAATGCATTAGAGAATATCCGTTATGGAAAGCCAGATGCTAGTGATGAAGAAGTGATAGCAGCAGCCAAAGCTGCGCAAGTCGATGAATTTATCCATCGCCTGCCCGAAGGTTACCAAACCTTTTTAGGTGAACGCGGTACTAGACTTTCCGGTGGCCAACGGCAGCGTATTGCTATCGCTAGGGCAATTTTAAAAGATGCACCTATACTTTTGCTAGATGAAGCGACCAGTGCACTGGATGCAGAATCGGAGATATTGGTGCAGCAAGGCTTGAATGCCGCTATGCAAGGCCGTACCACCTTGATGATTGCGCACCGTTTAAGCACAGTGCAAAAAGCCAATCGTATCGTGGTGCTTGAGCAAGGCCGCATCGTAGAAATCGGTAGTCCCTCGGAATTAAGGGAGCAAGGCGGGCTATATGCACGGCTTGCTGAATTGCAATTAGCTTAATTTCAACAGCTTTGAGCCTACCATAAATCATTTAATGAACCATTAATTGCAATGCACCAAAATAGTGTGGTGCGCACGCACTTAAATCGTGCGCCTTTTAGTCGCGTTTAGTAAAAACTTACAATTCTGTATACCTCCTTTAAAATATAAATTAATTAATGAAATCATACCTCTAAATATGACCGATATATCTTGGCATAGCTATTGCTTTTAATGAATTAAATTTTAAAGACGAGCAGCTATGTTAAGGGTGATGATTGTTGATAATGACTTGGAGCGGACCAAACCCCTCAAGCAATCACTGCTTGATACTGGGTACGAAGTCATTGCACATTTGAAAGATACGGTGAATCTGGACGATGCTTGTTGTGAGTTACATCCAGATATCGTAATTATTGATACCGACTCCCCTAGCCGCGATACGCTTGAAAATATCTGCGTGATGACTATGCACCAACCGCGCCCGATTGTGATGTTTACCCATGATGGCGACAAAGAACAGATTAAGCTCGCTACTCAAGCTGGCGTCAGCGCTTATGTAGTGGGCAATATTCCCAACGAGCGTTTGAGACCGGTGATTGATGCTGCCGTAGCGCGTTTTGAAGAATTCAAGCATTTACGTAGCGCGCTCAATGAAGCGAATACCAAGCTGACTGAGCGCGCTACGTAAATGCTTGAATTCTTCAAAACGCGCTACGGCAGCATCAATCACCGGTCTCAAACGC
>JBKJOT010000073.1:0-17668 GCA_046595335.1 Methylotenera sp. | reverse complement strand
AGTAATAAACCCTAGAAGAAAGTTTTTCAAAACGTTTCCTTTTAATTTGCGATTTTCCATTGTAAATTGTCGCCGTTGCCGTAGCCGTTGCCGTAGCCGTAGCCGTTGCCGTTGCCGTAGCCGTCGCCGTAGCCGTAGCCGTTGCCGTTGCCGTAGCCGTTGCCGTAGCCGTTGCCGTAGCCGTTGCCGTCGCCGTAGCCGTTGCCGTAGCCGTTGCCGTCGCCGTTGCCGTCGCCGTCGCCGTAGCCGTTGCCGTCGCCGTATTTACCTATAAGGGCTAAGGACATAGGGCGTACATCATCGGCTGTATTCACATTTCTGTTATACATATAGCCTCCTACCACTCTGTTATGTCGATAGTACAAATAACACCCTCATTCGGAAAAGATACGGTGCCTACTTCATCAAGCGTGTAATCTTTTTTGAATGCTTCTTTGCATAGACCGCCGATACCTTTACTGTTTGACCATGAACGAACTACGTTGGCATTTAAGAGTTGTAGTTTATCCGTAATGGCCTTGTCTTTATGCCCTTCAAATATCCAACCTCGTTGGGCTATAACGATTATATGGTCAGTATCAACCGTAGGCTTAATATCTTTTTTAGCTGCATCAAACTCAACATACTGCTTACCATTTAGTGTTATTGTTTCTTGCTTTGACATTTTATGTCTCCTCTATTAATTTAATTGTCTGCTGCTAGTTTCTCTGTTCACAACAAACCTCTTTCATCCTCACTAGGGTTAATATGCAAATGACAGTCGGCACTAATCCAGAACTCTGTAACTCTGCCACGATTATCCAAAACAGGGCATGTACAGCCTTGCTCTACAGCTTCGTCTGAGCCTGGGGTTGGTTTACTCATAATCTCTCCTTACTTAATCGTTATATTGTTGCTTGATGGACAGGTGAATGGCGGTAGCACCTGGCGAGGTCAAGAGATGCTCTTGCAAACTACCGCCAATTTCTATCCACCAAGTTTTAAAGTTCAATCAATGTCCGTATATTCAACCTCATGTGGAATATTGTAGTCGTGCCACTCATTGATCGTGTCATCAGCTCCACAAAAGGCGCAGATTGTCATTATTCATTCTCCTTGTTTTCGTATATGTTGCCGATGACTTTAACGGTTCCCCACTCAGCAACTAGGCCTTTATTGTCTATCTGGAATCCACCATCTGTGTACGTTACAATACCTTTCAGGTAGCTAATTAAATCCTCTTGGATGTACTCATCTATATACTCTAAAATATCACTTTCATAAATCTCCATGCCGTTCTTATCCTTTAAGCCGGTGTACTGCATGAGTTCAACACGATCAATTACTGAGTTCCAATAAGCTATCTCTGAAATATCGTAGTCTTTTCCTCCTCCTAAGCTGTCAGGGTGAATGACAAATTGCCTTGTTTTCTTATCCCACGCTCTGAATTTAATATCTCTCATTTATATCTCATCCTTACTAACAACCTTGGACTTAATGGCACGGCCGCAGTTGCACACACTGTACGAATACTCGACTCGGCGGTATAGATTGTTACCCTCTGGCAGTGGTTCAAACTCGTATTTAACTTGAAAGGCGTAATATTTATGCACGTGTATAAAGTCGCTCATTAGTTATATTTCGCTAAAGTTTTACTACACTTGTCGCAGACATCTTTGGGGTAGCCGTGGTGGCGTGGTTTTAATACCAGGGCATTACAGCATTTACTCTTACGGCTATACTTATCGCATAGTTTGTTTAACCATGTCCAACCCCATACATATTCAACCATTTTAAAACTCCCTCATATTTAAACTAGTATTCGGGCCAATCCAATCGAGTTTATAACTGCCGCAGTAGTAATGACTCTTACTATCAGGTAAAGAAACAAACTCTATGCAGTGATTAGGCATAAACTTAAAATCATTGAGCTTATATTCTTTGCCATCCGATTGTATGATCTTGATGCACGGCTCGGCAGTGCAGGGTTTGTCCCATACCATACGGCTTGTGCTCTTATGAGCGTCATGGTAAGCAAACACCGCTATAGATACAATTATTACCGCTATAACTATTCCTCTAAGTTTCACTTCTGTTCTTTCTGCAGCCACTGGGTAGCGAGCATATCCATAACGTCCTGCACGCTAATCTTTCCAAACCCGCCATTGTCTACGTTGCGCTGGTCAAGTATCTCTTTAATCTTTACGAACTTACCGTCTGTTGTGTTCGGTATTGTTCGGGTGGTGAAATCGTCTCGTGCCATTTATGCCTCCTCGTTTAAATAGTAATGCCGTACCATGTCGGTAGCTATTAAGCTGCCTTGCAGGGTCTTGTAGGGTGTCTGTGAACGCTTGCGGTAAATACGGTCATGCAGTCGGACGATAAATAGTCCGTTATCTTTTCGGATACTAACCGAACCCTCTGGCGTAGCCCATCTGACTGTTTTATGTTCCGTAACTATATGGCGCAATAATTCATCGGTGGAGTAGTTCATACGTCACACTCCGCGTTATTGCAGTTAGTGTTCATTGGTTGTGCTCCACAATGGGAACAAGCGTCTATCTCAACACCTAAATCCTCTAGTAGGCTAATGACGCCCGCCCGCTGATCCAAGTCAAAATAATCCATGTCGCACTCTTCCATAAACTGGCTAATCCTATTTATAGCGGTAACTTGTTGTGTAAAGTAATCCTCTTTACTAAAAATCATAATTGCATTTCCTTTCGTATCTCAACAGCAATCTGCTTGATAGCTTCGGTTGCGGCGTTGATAGCTGCAATCTGGCTCTTAATAGCTTGGCTCATTACTTTGCCCTCGCAGCATGGCTCTTACAGCTGGTGTTACGGCAGCGCATCATTGACTCAGTGTTCCAGAACCCGCATTGCATACATGCCCATTGTTTGATTGTTTCCATTGTTTTTCTCCTTGTTATTGTTTTTCTCCTTGTTATTGTTGTTTACATGATCAACTATACGCTTGTATACGTTATTGTCAAGTACATTATAGTATTAATCATATATACTTATCCACCTATTGACATATATAGTTATCTATGCTATTATTGAACATGTTATGACAACAAACACAAACAACTACCCAACAATCGGCAAGCCACATTTAGAGGGCGTAGAAATCTATATAGACGGTGCATTAGATAAACAGCATCAATTAAGCCGTTACGCCTCGTACACAGCCCGTGCGTGTGGCTACGTGGCCTTTAAAGGATTAGAGGGAACACTTATAGCCATTAATAACTTGTTTGAAGCAGCACGGCAGTAGGGTAGAATCAGGTAGGGCTTAATATGTGCCCACGGCCTACCTTGACTCATAGTGGAGCAATCATCCTATAACCTAGCAGCCCTGGGTTATAGCGCCCTGATTGTTTAATAGTAGGTGCCCCAAGCTACCTTGAACTTATCCACAGTGTGCATAACTATGCAATTGATAAACAACTAACGAAGCGCTATAGTAATAAGCCAAGCATCTGTTGTGATAACCAGACGCTTGAACCGAGAAAGTGTTGACATACGTGTGATTTTTGCTATTATTAGTCATATCACAACAGAACCAAACGCCTCTCACACGGGGCGTTTCTCTTTTATAGAGGAATCCCCACACCTTACTAACTTAGGTAGACAGGATGCGTAGTTCGCAGACGAGGGGAAGCCTTAATAAATTAGCCCCTGGATGTAGATGGTAAGCTACGAAGAACTAAACTGGGGTACTGTGCCTCTAAATAGCAGTCTTAAGCCGATGAAGCAGTCCTTTAACAACTTGGTGTAACACTAATGATTTCTCCCCTACGGGGCGTAAGTCTTAGCTATCGCTTATAAAATAATCACCTTATAAGACATAACCCATACTAGTACGAACTCCCTAGAGTTATCCCCAATCGGATAAGTTGCAGGAAAGACGAGTCGATATATAACCCTTGCAGCGGAAAGCTGTTAGATTAAAGGGTCTGGTTGCATTGGTAGTGTATAACTATATGTACATAACATAAGGCAAGGGGACAGTACATGTTTAAACTATTCATAACAGACACTAAAGAATATGGCATACAGGTAGCTATCTATAACCAAAAGGTATTGTTCTGTAGGTGGTTACTCAGAGCAGAGAAACTAAAGATACGGTAGTCTGTGCTATAGTTTAGGTATTATGGCAAGTATGAAGGCTACCTATAGTAAGAGTGCATATTGGTCTATTGATAAGCTAACTTTATGGGACAAGAATCCCCGCAGTATAAAAACCGAACGCTTTAACGAACTTAAAGTACGGCTCGAAAGGCTAGGGCAGACAAAGCCCTTACGAGTTACCAAGGACGGTATTGTAATCGGCGGCAATATGAGACTCCGCGCCATGCAGGAACTTGGCTGGACAGATATCTGGGTGAGTATTAGCAATGCAACCACCGATAAAGAAATATTCGACGAGGCTTTAACTGACAACGAAGAGTTTGGGTATTACGAGCAAGAGCAGCTGGCAGAACTTGCATTAGACTTAGGATTAACACCGCTTGAATTACAAAGTTATGAACTTAATCTAGGCGGTACGACAACACTCGATTTATTGATTGACAAGTTCGGGCCAGAAGTCGAAGAAGATGAGGTTCCAGAGGTTGATGAAATAAACCCGCCAGTTTCAAAACTAGGCGAAATTTACCAACTTGGCAATCATCGTTTGATGTGTGGCGATAGTACGGATTTTGGGGCGTTAAGCGATTTAATGGACGGAGCCGTAGCTGACCTTGTTTTTACAGACCCTCCATATGGTGTTAACTATCAGTCAAATATGCGTACACAATCGGCTCAGTTCGATGTTATAAAAAATGACGACAAGTTAATAACGGAATGGATACAGCCTGTATTGGAAGTATCTAGCGGATGGGTGTTTATATGGACTAGTTGGAAGGTATTAGCAGAATGGTTAGAAATAACAAAACAAATAGGCCAAATGACTAATATGATTATTTGGGATAAAGGCGGGGGCGGAATTGGCGATTTGACAGGAACCTACGCCAGCGATTACGAGGTGGCGCTAGTATTTAATCGCGGCGCGAAATTAACTGGCGAGCGATTAGGCAGTGTTTGGTCAATCGGCAAAGACTCTCCATCTCTATATGAACATCCTACACAGAAACCTGTCGGACTAGCAGAAACAGCCATGAAAACCGTCACAGTAAGAGGCCAGGTTGTTTTGGATGTTTTCGGCGGTTCAGGTTCAACATTGATTGCAGCTGATAAAATGGGGCGTATATCATATACTATGGAACTCGACCCCAAATATTGTGATGTTATCCGCAAAAGATACTATAACCTTGTATTCGGTGAATTAGATTCAGAAACAGATGACTGGATGGCTAACACACCAGCAGTAAAGGAACTCGAACATGCCAATAGGTAGACCGCACATCATTGATGATATTAGACTCGGTAAACTAGAAGAAGCTTTTGCAATTGGTGCTGGTGACAAGGAGGCTTGCTTTTACGCTAATATAAATCCAGATACTTTATATGAATATCAAAAGAAGAACCCAGAGTTTACCGAGCGGAAAGCTTCTCTCAAGCAACGACCAGTGTTATTAGCCCGTCAAACCGTGTTAAAAGCCCTTGAGACTGATGTCATAACTGCCCGATGGTATCTTGAGCGAAAACGTAAAGATGAGTTCAGTACTAAGATCGAAACAGATAACACGATACATTTACCAAAGCCGTTAATGGACTTAACTGATGTTCTCACTGACAACAGCAACCCAGAAAATTAAACGGTTAAACAAACGGATACGTCTCATCTCTGGCGGTACCAGCGCAAGTAAGACTATATCGGTATTACTGTATCTGATAAGCCGTGCGCAGTATGATACTACCCCGACGTTAACATCAGTCGTGAGTGAATCATTCCCGCACTTGCGTAGGGGTGCAATGCGTGACTTTCTGAACATCATGCAGGATCATGGCTACTATACAGATGATAGGTGGTCTAAGACTGACTACACATACACGTTTGAAACTGGCAGTAAATTAGAGTTCTTTAGCGCCGACCAATCAGATAAGGTACGTGGCCCAAGGCGTGACAGGCTGTTCGTCAATGAGGTTAACAATGTCGGGAAAGAAGCCTGGGAACAATTAGTCATCCGTACCCGTGAGTTTGTTGTTGCCGACTGGAACCCTGTCGCTGACTTCTATATATATGAGGATTACGGGCTAGAAGATGAGATTGCCCCGTCCAGTACTGATGAAGACGCCGAGTTTATTATCCTTACCTATAAAGATAACGAAGCACTTGAACCGGCTATTATTAAAGAGATTGAGAAACGTGCCGCCCGCGATAGGAACTGGGGCTTGGTTTATGCACAGGGCAAACGCGGGGATACGCTCGCTAAGATCTATAAAGGATGGAACATATTACAAGCCGTGCCCGATGATGCCCGATTAACCCGTCGAGGTATGGACTTCGGATATAGTAATGATCCGTCCACCATTGTTGACATATATGAATACAGCGGCGGATATGTACTTGACCAACGCCTATACCGCAAGGGCATGAGCAACAAAGCCCTGGCTGATTACCTGAACGGGCTTGAAGAACCACAAACACTGGTAATAGCTGACAGTGCCGAGCCGAAGAGCATTGACGAGTTAGAGAGTTATGGCATCGTGGTATTGCCTGCCCAAAAGGGCGCAGGCTCACTAAGCCAGGGTATCCAGTACATGCAGGAACAAAAGATATACATTACCCAGCGTTCTATTGACGGCTTAAAAGAATACCGCAACTATCTATGGCAGACCGACAAGAACGGTAAGATCATCAACGTACCTGAGGGCGGGCTCGACCACTTCTTAGACGCTGCCCGGTATGGGATGGAGAATATCAAGCCAAAGCCGGTGACTAGTTTCCACAAGCCGAGTAATATGATGCGCCGTAAACATGGTGTCCATTAACATGTATGATATATTACAATGAACGTGGCTAAACTTGACACTCTCGCAACAGTAGTTAATGACTTCAATGCTTCCTGGCAGTATTGCCAAGGTTCATGGCACCAAAGATGGAGTGACTCGTACGCCCTGTATAACAACAACCGGGTTAAGCGTGGCTATGAGGGTATAACCGATACGTTCGTACCGATGACATTCAGTACGATTGAGACTATGGTGTCCGCCTTGTTCGGCACTAAGCCAAAGTTTAACTATCTGCCACCACACACCAAGCCTGACCAGAACACCGATATATTGAACGCTCTTGTTGACCACTATTGGGACAAAGACCAGTGGGGCATTAAGGTTATTAACTGGGGGCGTTCAATGCTGATGCTTGGCACCTCAGTGGTGTATATATACTGGGAGAATGACCACCCGTGCATGATTAACGTACCGATACGGGACTTCTTTATCGACCCAACCGCCTCAACCCTCAGCGATGCCCGTTACATGGGGCGCCGGTTTTTAACGACTAAAGCAGAGCTGGAAAGCTTTGAGATTATAGACCTGGAACGCTTGGACGAACTTGGCGAACCAACTGGTGAGATGAAAAAGAAGTATCAGAAGCTTGACCAGATTAAAGGCAAAGCCACTGAGGGCGAACAGACAGATAAGCAGCGCAAGGATATGTTCTACGGCTCTACCGTGGACGATAAAAGCTCCGAGCAGATAGAGGTACTGGAGTACTGGACTAAGGACAAGGTGATTTCCGTTGCTAATAGGTCAGTTATTATAGAGAACAGCGACAACCCGTACAAGCTCAAGGCGCAGGCGAACGGCAATGAGTACGCCGATGGGCTGATGCCATTCGCAGCGCTTCGTGATTACGTCGATGAATCCCTGTTCTATGCGAAAGGTGAAGTGGACTTTATCGGCGACGAACAAGAACTCCTCAACGACATCACTAACCAGAACATTGACTCCGTTACCTTTACGCTTAATCAGATGTACACGCTTGACCCCATTCATGCTGATCTTTTAGAGTCAATCGAGAACATACCTGGCGCTGTTTACCTGGCCAAGCCCGGCACCCTGGTACCGATACAGCAGCGCCCAATACCGCCCGATGCTTTTCAGGAACGGCAGAACCTCAAGAATGAAATACGTGAAACAACCGCCAGTAATGAAGTTGTTAAGGGCGTGTCTCAAGACTCACAAGCCACAGCTACTGAGATTAACGCCCAGATAGCAGGTGCAGGACAACGGATTAACCTGAAAGTTACCCAGATAGAGAATGAGGGTTTCCATACACTCGGTAAGATAGTGTTTACCATGATACAGCTGTATGTCAATGAAGCCACGATGGTACGGATTGTCGGCCGTGACGGTATCAGGTGGGAAGAGTTCGACCCGCTGGAGTTCAAAGGCCAGTATGAGCCACGGGTACAGCTGGACATATCCATCGAGAACCAACAGAAAGAAGACGCCGCTATGGCCAAGGACATGCTGGCTGCGTTCTTAAATGACCCTGAGATTAACCAGCAGGAACTTAAAAAACTGGTAATGACCCGGGCGTTTAAACTTGACCCCGATGAAGTTGACTCGCTGATGATGCCCGCACCACCGATGGGAATGCCTGGGATAGATCCCGCTACTGGTATGCCGATGGATCCTGGCATGGGGGCACCAATGGAACCGCCGTTAATGGCAGGCATGCAACTATGAACACACACCGTAAAGAGGTCGGCGACGGCTACAAGAGCTTCTTGGTTACCGAAGCGGGCAAAGACTTGCTGAGTAAAATAGATTACCTGATAGATGATTACCATAAACAGGCTGAGTTGGACGCTGATTACGCCCGAGACCATACGCAGACCGCTAAGGGTGTCCGGGCGGTTCAGGAGCACATTAATTCAATGGTGAGCGGAGGTACAAAGATTAGATAATATCATCAATCTATAGGTTGGGCAGGCGCAATAATTAACTCCGCCCGGGGTTTACCTGCTCCACCTACGGGCGGAGGATTAAACGAAAGGTACGCATGGAAGAACCCACAACCAATGCTGCCGAGGATACGGGCGCACAAGCTATCAATGGCATCCCAGTTGATGACCAAGGACAAGCAGTTGCAGAACCCGTTGAAACGGACACAGCTACGGCGGAATCGACTACGCAGGACGAACAAGCCGAGACGGAACAAGTAACGGAATCCGAGAGCCAGGAAACTGACAACTCAGACGAAGACGCTGCATGGGCCAAGAATAAAGGCTTGAGTATAGAAACTGACAACGAGCGCAAGCTTGCTCAGATGGCACGGAACGCCGAGAAAGCAATGCACGAGAAATCGGTCAAAGCTTCACAGCTTGAGAAAGCTATCGACACGGGTATAACGCAGGAAGCAGAAGCACAGGGATTGACTGGCGATGATAGGGTAGAAATTGCCCGTATCAAAGTTAAGATGAACGTGCGTGAATTCTTTGAAGACCACCCCGAAGCGAAAGCATACGAACAGGCAATGGCTACCGAGTTGAGCGCGAAACCGCATCTGGCTGGTGACCTTGAGTCACTCTACGCAACCGCTATCTATAAGTCCGGACACCTACAGAACCAAGGCAAAAAACAAGCCCTCGAATCGTTAGTACACAAACAACAAGCCGCCGTACCAAAAGGGAACGCAATTAATGGCAACTCCATGGGAGCCGCTAAGATTACGTCCCAGAATGTTGACCAGCTGGTCGGACAGAACGACCTTAACTGGTTCCGTGAACACCAAGCTGAGATTAACCAGGCTATGGCGGGATAATTTAAAGGATCATCATGGCAACGACAGGACTATACGGCTCAGGTGCCGTAAACATCGGCGCAACAGCCGGTTCAGTATTCCGACCAAACGTATGGAGCAAAGAAGTCTTAACTTTTGTTAAGAGCAACCTTGTCCTACTTCCACTCATTAAGCACTATGACGCTGAGGTTAAAAGCTCTGGCCAGACATTGGAAATTCCAAACGTTTCGGCTATCACAGCGAACCTAAAGTCACAGAACACGGTTGTAACGCTTAACTACAACACAGAGACAAAGACAACCATTACGCTAAACAAACACTACGAGAGTTCATTCATTATCGAAGACCTCGTTAAGGTTCAATCCAACTTTGAGACCCGCAGCGACTACACGCAGGCAGCCGCTTACGCTATTTCTGAAAAGATTGACACCAACATCGCTGCTGATATGACCACAGCATGGAAAGCAGCAGGCCAGGCATACGGCGCTTACGGCACAGCCTTAAATGATAACCTGATCCTGACCGTTAACCGCTACTTAAGCGAAAACAAAGCACCACGCAGTGACCGTGCGATTGTTGTCCATCCTAAGGGCGAAGCTGAAATGCTGGCGATTGATAAGTACGTCCGTTACGACTCACTCGGCACTGGCGAAGCTATCAAGACCGGTAAAATCGGTACTATCTACGGTTCAGAAGTGTTTATGAGTCAGAACTTGATCTCACTCACTACCACGACCAACGAGTACAACCACTTGTTCTTCCACAAGGAAGCATGGGCTATCGCGCTTCAGATGGAGCCACGAACCCAGGCACAGTACAAGCAAGAGTACCTCGGCTGGTTAGTAACCGTCGATGTTCTCTACGGAACTGCCGCCCTGCGCAGCAACTTCGGTTTCGTTGTAAAGTCATAACAGACTGGTAGCAACAGCATTTAGAGGCCTCTGCGAGGGGTCTCTTTTTGTTGTATACTGAGCCTATGAAATTAAGGAGGCTTATTATGCGCAGAAAAACTAGTCAACGCCACACCAGCAAGCCAGTACTGGCAAAACCAACCGCCGCCGAAGTTACTGCCGTGCCGATTCAGCGGGTACCAGCCGTTAATGATCAAGGTTTTAACGTAGCGGAATAAACAATACTGTAGCTTTTTTTAGAACACTTCATTATACTTCAGCTTATAACTAAGCAGGGGTATAAGTTTTGAAATCACCACTAAAAAAGTATCGGGAAGTCGCCAGCAAGTTCGGTATCAGCGCGGAGTATAACCTAGAGGTTGTCGGTATGCTGAGTTTTGCCCGTGAACAGGCTATTCAGATGCAGCACATCGTGAACCGCCTGCTGTTTGATATCACGACTAGTTACTTGCGCATGGAAGACTCCAAGGACGACAGTACCAAGGCTGCGTACCTGAAAAAAGCCAACGAGTATGAGAGTGACCTGCGCCAGACCAAGGCGGCTCTTGACGTCGCACTACCGTTCATTAAAGAACTTGAGGACTTGGTAGAAGCAGAAGCCTAATGGACAAACTGGCTGTTATCGTGCCGTCACGGGGGCTGATGTTCTCGGAAACCTTAGACGAGCTACTACGGGAGCTTGTGGGCTACAACTTCGAGCTGTTCTGGGCGCACGGCAAGGGACTGCCAGACTGTTTTAACGAGCCGACCGAGCGGGCACTGGCTGATCCTGCCGTATTTGCCATACTTATCTGCGAGGACGATATGATTATCCCAAAAGGCATATTAAAGCAGATGTTCGGGGTTAACTATCCTGTCGTGGCGCTTGATTACCCGTTCCAGCAGCAAGGTGATGCCACGACATTGCACGACCCGAACGGCAGGGCATTCTGGACAGGTACGGGCTTCCTGTTAGTGGCGAAAAGCGTCCTAGAGGGCATGGAGAAACCCATCTGGCGCACCGATACCACCTTTGACCCCTTTATCGATAAGGATACTATCCACTTCTGGCCACGTAAGTTAGATAAAATATACTATGGATTGCATGATCTGCGCTTTGGCTTGCTGTTATACAGTGCCGGACTGCCAATTCACGTCATGGAACGGGTAGCAGGACAGCGGAAGCTGGTAACTCTTGGCAAAACAGGCACCAATAACGGTGCCCATGAGATTATGGAATTAACTGAGGTCGGGCGTGACCTAGTATCGGGTATGATAACCCCGGAAAACGCCGATATGTTTAGAGGCGCACTGAACCGGGTGAAAAACGTTAAGATCTGGCAGGACATACCGCCGTTTATTAGCTACACCGAAGATTTACAACCGTATTTAAATGATGGGAGGCAGTATGAAGTTGTCAAATAACGAGCATGAGCATGATTGGCACTACCACTTAGAGTACCTGCGCTGGCAGTGTGCGTGTGGCGAGTGGACGGAAGACAAGCCCGAGGGGGCGCCTGATGATGAGGTAGAGAATGCCTAACGTTGCCGTGGTTATCCCTAGCCGGGGCTTGGTATTCTCGGCATCGGCTGATGAAATCATGCAGAATGTTCGGGGTATACCGCACACGTTCTACTTCTCCCATAAACGCCCGATTCCTGAGTGTTTTGAACTGCCGGTACTAAAAGCTTTAAAAGACGCTACCGTTACCCATCTGTGGCTGGTAGAGGACGACATGATTATCCCGCCCGATACGCTACAAACCATGCTGGACATGGACGTGGCGGTGGTAACGGCTGATTACCCAACCAACAAGAACGGTATGGGGGCGGTCTTCCGAGACGCCGGTGGCAAGCCGTTAATTATGGGCACGGGCTGCACGTTAGTTAAGCGGGAAGTCTTTGACGAGTTAAAAGCCCCGTATTTCCGTACCGATATCCGCTGGAACGTTAAGAACATGGACGGCTATATAAAGATTGCCGGGGCAGTAACAGGACAGATTGAGGGCTACGGCCTGCATGATGTAAATTTTAGTATGAATATGCACCGCTTAGAAGTGCCGATACACGTTATTGATACCATCCTCGGCCAGCGCAAACTGGTAGCCTTAGGCAAGGCGGGAAGCAATGATGGCGCCCATACCATCGAGGAATGGCGAAAAGTTAAAAAGGACTACTTATTAAAGGAAATCCGTAAGTGGCCGAAGCAGAACATGGGGGAGCTGATTAGCGTTATGACCCCCAGTGGTGAGATTACTGTCAGTAAGCAGCATGGCCAGAAGTTACTCAAGAAAGGCCTAGCCGCAAAGATGCCGAGGGCGTATAGCCAGATAGACTGGGGCAGTATCTCGTGAACCTGTTAATTGTGCTCATCACCTATAACCGCTTGGCCTATACCAAGCAGACCCTACGAGACCTGTGGAAAACCATTGAAGTGCCGTATTACCTGGTGATTGTCGATAACGCCTCAACCGATGGCACACAGGACTACTTAAAGAAGTTAGAAGCCCGCCACCGTGCCGACATGGTAATACTGAACGAGGTTAATTACTACCCCGGCAAGGCGACCAATATAGGCTGGGAAGCAGGACTCGAGCTCTATCCCGAAGCCACCCACCTGATGCGCCTCGATAACGACATGCACCTGGAAAAGGGCTGGGACATAGCCGCCGCCGATTACTTCGACAAGATACCCGAACTTGGCCAGTTAGGACTTGACCACGAGGCTATAGAAGATCCACGAGCAGCCATGCGGGTATTGAACATTAACGGCAAGCGGCTCAACCCGTGGCCTGGCTGTGTCGGTGGGCCGAATATCATCCTGCGTAAATTCTGGTACCGCGGTATTCAGTACCCGGAGCTGCGATGGGACGACGGCAGGCGCTCACCGATGCAAGAGGACTCGCAGTTGAGTGCTAAGATCCAAGCTGTTGGCTACATTACCGGGCACATGACCGAGCGGTTAGCCTGGACATTTGCCAACACCGGTAACTGGAAAGATTACCCGGAGTATTACAAGAAGACAATGCTTGAGCGTGGTTATGATGAAAAACTAAAAGAAAGCGGGTTATGAACGCAGTTATTACAGGAATTAGGGGCTTTGTCGGGCAACACTTGACACGGCTACTCGAGGGGCAAGGTATAGAGGTAATCGGCTTTGACGTACTGGACGGTTTTGACCTGACGGATTACGACAGCATCTATAACACCCTAGCCAAGTACCGCCCCGATTATATCTTTCACTTAGCAGCAGTCACTTCGGTGGTATCGTCATTTGAGCAACCAGTTAGTTGCATGGCAGTTAATATCGGGGGTAGTATCAACCTGCTCGAAGCAGTGCGGAAGCTGGAACTGCCCGCCCATGTCCTGCTGGCCAGTAGTACCGAGGTGTACTCGGCGGCTATCAGCGACGCCCCGCTGGATGAGGCTTCACCCGTCCAACCACGGACACCATACGGCGTCTCGAAGCTGGCTATGGAACAACTCGGCGCCATCTATGCCAACTCTTACGATATGCACGTTGTGGTGACCCGCACCAACAACCATACAGGCCCCGGGCAGGATGGCCCGTTTGCCCTAACTAGTTTTGCCCGCCAGATTGTGGAGATAGAAAAGGGACGGCAGGACGTGCTGAAACACGGCGACCTAAGCGCCTTTAAATCATACCTGGACGTGCGGGACGTGGTACGGGCGTACCGGATTGCTATCGACCTTGACCCCTATGTCTATAACGTCACGTCTGAGGAAAGCACCGAAATGCAAGTACTGTTAGATGAACTGGTACGACAGGCGAAAGTACCGATTGTGACGTCTAACGAGACCAGCCTGATGCGCCCCTACACGGCTGAAAAGACTTTTTACCAGACCAGTTCCAAGCTGATAAAGGCAGGCTGGGAGCCCGAATATAACTTAACAAGGACACTCCATGATGTCCTGGAATACTGGAGAAACAAGTGAAAACAATAACCGCCTGCCGTTCATGCGGCAGTAACCAGCTGGCGAAAATGATTGATTTGGGCAGCCAGTTTACGTCTGACTTCCGTGATGACAAGAAACCGACACCCGCCTATCCGCTTCAAGCGGTTATCTGCCGTACCTGTATGCTGGTACAACTCCGCCACACCACGCCGAGCGAAGTTATGTACCACGATAACTACGGCTTTAAGTCCGGTATATCCGATAGTATAAAGGCTGACCTGAAAGAAGTTGTTAGCAGGGGGATGGAATACAAACCGCGTAACTGGTTAGATATTGCGAGCAATGACGGCACACTACTCAGTTATGTACCAAGTGACGTCTACCGTGTCGGTGTTGATCCTGTCAAGTTCTTGTGTGATGAAGCGCTGCAACATGCCGACTGGATCATAAACGATTATTTCTCGGCGACCGATTTTGACGGTAAAGACAAATTTGATCTAATAACGTCTATATCCTGCTTTTACGACATGGCCGACCCGAATGCCTTTGTTGCGGACGTTAAAAAGGTCTTGGCTGATAACGGGGTATGGATTATCCAACAGAATTACCTGCTAACTACCATGCAGCTGGGGGCAGTGGATAACTTCTGCCATGAGCACATTGAATACTACACGCTGCTATCACTCGAACCGTTACTAAAACGCCATGGGTTAGAAGTGTTTAAGGTTGAGACGAGTATGGTAAACGGTGGCTCGTTACGCACTTATGTGGCTCCTATTGGCACACAGGAGATTGACCAGTCTGTTACCGATACCCGAGTAGAAGAAGAGGAAGAGGGAGTGGGAGCATTGAGAACGTACTTTATGTTTGCCGCTGAAGCCCAAGCCACGCTTGACGCTCTGACTACTACGGTTAAACGGCTATTCGACGAGGGCAATAAGATTTATATACTGGCCGCCTCGACCAGGGGATCAACTATCTGGCAAGCCGCTAATATACAGCAATATGTAACGGCTGCAGTGGAGCGCAACCCCGCCAAAGTCGGCAAGTACTTCTCGGCTATCGGCGTCCCGATTATATCCGAAGAGCAGGCGCACGCTGATAATCCCGGCGTTATGATTATCGGGCCATGGTTCTTTGCTGAGGAAATCATAGCCCGTGAGTATGAATATCTGGAAAACGGCGGTATGCTGCTGTTGCCCCTCCCACACGTAGAGGAGATTAGACAAGCATGATTGGCATCTACATTCCTACCTATGGCAGGCCAAAGAAGCTACAAGCCGTCGCCGATAACATCCGGGAGAATACTTACAACCCGTATCAGCTGTACTGGGGGGTTGAGACGTCTGACGAGGCTACTATAGAAGCTGCCGAGGCTACCGGACACCCCGTCATATTCAACGACCGTGACCCGAAGTATGCCGACGCCCTGCAAGCCATTTACGAGAGCACGACCGAGCCGTTCATGTTTCCCGCCAATGACGATTTCCTGTTCTTAAAAGACTGGGATAAATTACCGATAGAAATGTTAAAAGCCGATTCAGACATCCAGGTCTTAGGCGTCCATGACGGCAATCCCAGTACGTCATTCTCGGCAGTCCAGTTTATCCGCCGCCGGTACATCAAAGACCGCTCAGGGGTTGTTGACATACCGGACAGGGTATTTTATCCGTACAACCATAACTTTATAGATAATGAAATGACCGAAACGGCTCAGAGCAGGGGTGTCTGGGCAGCCTGTTCCGCCCCCTGTATCGAACACCAGCACCCGTCGTTTACCTGGCTGGGGGATTTTGCCACCGATGACACCTATAAAAAGAATGACAAGGGACTAGCTGATGACAGTGAAACCTACCATAGCAGAAAGCACCTATGGTCTTGATTATGTATTTCAATACTTTTAATGCTAAAATGCCCTTGACACGGGCGGCAAAGGTACACGCGTGAACGACCCCTTAAAATTGATTCAAGAACGCCGAGCAGAACAGGCAGCACTTCACAAAAGAAACACCGAACACCAGGAAAGCACGGGAGCAGTCAAGGACAGTTCCGAGCTTATCCGCCACGAAATAGCCCGCCAGGGCGCTAAAAGCCGTACCACACCCATTAAGTTAGAGAATGACAACCTAGCCAAGTCCGATGACGTTCAAAGCGTCGTTGATTCCGTTAACCGCCTGAACATTACGACGTTCATGGCTAGCAAAGACAACTGGACGACAGTCGTTGAGGAAATGGCAGGGGCTGCCGAGCGTATCCAGTCAGTTGTCGATGGCCTCAGTACCGGCGGTATAGATAAGATAGAGAAAAGCTTTAGCCAAGCCGTCGATAGTTTACAGGCAATTGTCGCCCAGATTAAAACGGTCAAAGTCCAGAACGATGAAGACGTCAAGCGGGAACTGCGGGCACTAGCTGTAGCTTTTGACGCCAAGGAAATGCAACCAATTGTCAACGTCCCTGCTCCTGTCGTAAAGGTACAGGGCAAGGAAATAGACTTGTCGCCACTGACCAACCTATTATCCGAGATCAAGGCGTCACTTGAGATGCCGGAGAAAGTAAACCTTGATGATTACCGGGCACAGGATATAGCCAATGACGGCGAGTCATTCCAGTACGTCGGCTTTGTTAACTTAACCGGTGGTTGGTACATCATCCAGAACGATGTCGAAAATAACAGTTTGCGCTACAAGTTCGGCAGTAGAGGCTATGCAAAAGCCTGGGACAGTTACGTTGGCCATAGCTACAAACTCCTAAACGAGGCTATACATGAGGTTTAGGCTAGACCCGACTTCACCGACTGGCGTGGCTATCATCAGCGAATCAGGCACGACTCTGGTACAAACCGCCCATTCATACACTGGCCCACGGATAACTGTTAGCAGCACCGCACCAACCGCGCCAACTGTTGGTGATTTGTGGGTAGATACAGCATAATAACTAATAAGGAGATAGAATGGCAGATAATATACAAGCAACCCCCGTAGAAACAGCTAGCCCAGCGATTGAAGTTACACAAGCAACCCCTACTGATTGGTCAGAACCAGCAGGTGTACCAGATGGTACTATTATTAAGACCCCCCAGAGTGTACCAGATGAAAAGATTGTGCAGGACTATGATGACACGGGTAATATAATTGGCTGGCATAAGGAGTTAGTATAATGGCAAGTACACAGACATGGAG
>JBKJOT010000050.1:0-2833 GCA_046595335.1 Methylotenera sp. | reverse complement strand
AATACCGGTGCTTCAGGAATTGTTGGGCAAAATTGGTTCGCTATTTAAAACTACTTATCAGAATATAATCAGCTTATCAGGGACTAGCCTCTGGAATACCAGTCAAATAAATTTTTGAAAATACTAATGCTATAATCCACCTTAATGTAAAACCCATGATCTTAAATGTTGCTAGCCCCGCAGATTAATACGAAGCCATTCAATTCATTCCTGACTTATTGCCGAATCCATTTTGGCTACTTAGAAGAACAATCAAAATGTCCGCAAGAAGTTATAATAAATTTATTAACAGGTACGAATTACAACTAGCAACAGAGTATATAACACTCCCATTTTATCTGGTTGTTTACAATTTTGAAACTTAATGCTATTAAAGAGCTTGGTGCCTATGATAATAAATATTTTATGTATTTCGAAGATTTTGGTTTATCAAGAAGAATGCATAAAAAATACAGGACTATTTATTTACCTAATGTAACTGTATACCATGGTTACGAGAGTGGTGCGAAAAAAGCTATATTAATATTGACGGCTGAAATTATAAAAATTGGTTAATAGCTACTCACCCTTTTCTGTCACAATTGTATTATTCAATACAAAGCTTGAAGACTCGATAGCTTTTCAATCTTTGGGCTCCTCCATAAAACAAACGGATTTCAATGGCTTAAATCTTATAGTTTATGATAATAGTCCACTACGCGAGGAAATTCAACCAAGCAAGTGTCCTGAGTGGAACATTACATACATTCATGACCAGACAAATCCCGGAGTTAGTAAGGCCTATAATGTAGCAGCGAAAATATCTAACGAACTTGGCTGTAGATGGATGCTTCTATGTGATCAGGATACTTATTTTCCTAAGGAAACAATACCTAAATATTTTGCTGCGATAATAAACACCAAGCTAAATATTAATTTATTTGTACCCACCTTAATATCTGATAGTAGAGTTTATTCTCCATGTAAATATTATTTTACTAAAGGATTTATTTGGACAAAGCCTGAAGCTGGCGTACACTCCTTCAGGAACAAGACTGTACTTAATAGCGGCATCTTGATAAATCTTGCTGCTTTCAATATTGCAGGTGGGTATAATGAAAAGATTAAATTATATTTTAGCGACTTTGAGTTTATAAATAGATTTAGAAAACATAATAAATATTTTATTTTATTAGATATTGTTTGCCAGCACCAATTGTCTGATATGGTAGAGTCAGGAGCAATTTTGGCAAAAAAAAGGTTTTATCATTATTGTGAAGGTTCATATCATAGTGCTAATACTAAATCTGATTTTATATTTCTGGCAATAACAGTTTTTTTACGCAGCGTTAAACTGACCGTTAAGTATCAGGATTTCAGTTTCATTAAGATTTTTTTTAAGCGATATGCCCAGTTTAATTTCAGACTCCTTGTATAGAAAGATTAATGACTATCCGGCATTTGGTTTTGGCTAATATATTTAGTATTTTTAACTAAATATATTAGCTATGGAAATATCGGAATTTTTCAGTTGTTATGCAGACGAGGAAAGCAGTAAAGCATTTTTCAAGCAAAAGAGAGCAGTGGCACATACATTTTGCAATAGGTGTGGATCTTTACTTGTGTATTGGATAGAGCAAGAAAGCCGTTGGCGATGCAAGGAGTGCAAGCATAGCATGGGCTTAAAACAGGGTACCGTAATGGAGAACTCTAATTTGGGTTACCGGGTTTGGTTATGGGGGCTATTTTTGATGAGCCTGACCAAGAAAGGGTTTTCAGCACTGGAAATGCAGCGGCTGATAGGCCATAAGCGTTACGAGCCAATTTGGTTAATGATGCAAAAGATACGGATAAGCATGGGCCGTAGAGATGATAAGTATCAATTAGATGGCTTTTTAGAAATGGACGAGGGCTTTTTTGAAGGACATCGTAAAAATGATGAAGATATGCCTGATGGTAAACCAGCCAGGGAGCTGGACCGGCAGGTAAAGGCCATAGTGGCCATTTCTACAGAACCGATAGCGGAGAAGGATCAAAGAGAGCATCGTCCTAAAACAAAGCCCGGGTTTATAAAAATGAGTGTGGTAAGCAGTTTGTGTAGCAATGAGGTCATAACGGAAGCAGGAAACATGATAAAAAAGTCGGCAACCGTTATGGTTGATGGCAGGCCTTGTTATAATGGACTGAAAAACATTTGCAAAACTGTACAAAAAGTTATTATCAAGGACAAAAAGAAGGTCGCAACCGTATTTCCATGGGTGCATACGGCTATCAGCAATGCCAAAAAGAAACTACTTGGCTTGCACCATCAGGTAAAAGATGTGTATATGCAGAACTATCTGGACGAGTTCTGTTACAAGTTCAACAGAAGGCACTTTGGCAACGCCCTCTTTGACAGATTGATCCTTACAGCATTGGAAAAACCTTGGTACAGCTCATAAACCAAATAACGGATAGTCATTAAATCTTTTATCAAAAACATTTAAAAAACTACCATTGCCTGAATTTACCATTGAAGTATTTCTCATTAAAGTACTACCGGCAGTAGTTCCAAGCACACCTGCATAAACATCTATAGAGCCACCATAAACCTGCAATTTTGAGGTTGGGTTTGTAGTGCCAATTCCTACATTTCCATTAGTTATACTCATGGCCATTACTGCGCCATTTGCAGTACTAAATGGTCCGTTAGGGTAACCTTGATTATAAAAGCGAATACCCCCATAAACTGAATGTGCCGAAAAAGTTAAGCCTGTATGATGATTCATGACAAAACCTGGTGCATTAATAGAATAGTTTGGTCTGGGATCAAGCGCATTATTCAGCTGTAACCCCCATCCGGAATAATCAGTAC
>JBKJOT010000041.1:0-25740 GCA_046595335.1 Methylotenera sp. | reverse complement strand
AATGCAAGAGTTGTCAAAGAACTTATTGATTATGCAACACAAGGATTAGATGTCAAAATATATAGGGGAAAAGATTATGAGTTTGACTATTGCGAACACGTCAGAACCCGAATGAAGTAGAGTGTTTCCGTATAGCAGCCAACGGTTGGGCTTGGCGATGGTTTGGAATTTGAAAAACGTCAGCCCGAACAAATGCACAATATTGATTAACTGATAAAAATAAAAACAAATGCAAAATAGTAATTCAAAATCTGGAACTGATGCTCCACAAAGTACCGAAGCTGATGTAACAACGTCAAGCCAAAATATTGCCAAACCCAATGTTAGCTGCTGTACTAATTGTGAAGGTTCAGGCGAAGTAGAAAAAAATATATGGAGAGGTGAAGAAGGTATGCAAATTGAAATGGACGTTATGGTTGTATGTTCAGAATGTGATGGTAGTGGTGTAGAACCGTACCTATATAGCAGCTAACGTTTGCGGCTTTCTGCTGTGGCAAGCAGAAAGTAACCATTAAAAATCAGTGTCCAGCCATAGCAGAAAACCGTTTGTTGGCTGCTGTACGGTAAGATTAATTTAAAACTGTCAAAATAAAACAAAATGCAATACCTAAACACATTTTTATTATTAACAGCCTGTATAATATTAGGTGGGATTTATGAACTTTTAAAAAAGAAATTATGAAAACAAAACAGCAAATTTTAAAAGAAGTTTCAGATAAGTCTGAATATGTTACTTATGATGATGTAATAGAATATGTTGAACAAGAAATACATAATGCAATGAATGAGTTTGCAAAACAAGAAGCGATTGAGTTTGCAGTCTTTTGTGCAAATAATGTATTAGGTGTATTCCCTACCGATGTCAAAGAAAGAGAATGGTATTATCAAGATAAAACTGGTCGGTACAATAAAACAACCGAACAACTATACGAATTATTCCTTCAAAGTAAAAGTAAGTAGTATAGCAGCCAACGTTTGCGGCTTGGCTGTCAGGCAGGGGAAACGGTGCTGGTCAAGCCCGTAAAACGAACCGCAGCCAAATTGAAAAACCGATGAACGGGTGAATGATTGTCAAGCCCCTGCTTGCGCCAAACCGTTTGTTAAATGAAGCCAATTAGGGACTTCGCATATTCTGTCAAAATTAAAAACTGTAAAATGAAAATAGAAAATCAAGTATGTACTTTGGAACAGGCTTCCAAACTTGCAAAATTAGGCGTAAAACAAAGCAGCCTTTTTTATTGGGCTATCAATAGCTACAATCAGGAAGTAAAGAAAATAACAATGCACCCCGATAGTAGGGATATTGTTTATTCTGCCTTTAGTGTTGCAGAAATTGGTGTAATGCTAAAAGAGCTTTGTTACTGTCAATTTTTATCAGGTGAAAAAATGTGGATTTGTAGCGATTGTGGTTCATTTGAAACTTATCCTGATGATGATTGCACAGCCGAAACAATGGCTCAATCAATGGCAATTATGCTTATTCACCAACTGGAAAATAAAATAGTTGAAATCGAAGCCTGCAATGAAAGACTGTTGGCGTAGGTTTCATTTAACGTTTGCGGCTTTGTGCAGTAAGGGGGAATGACTGCTCAAATGCTTGGCTTTATATTCGCTCGGCTTTGCACTTCTGCCCTTATTGCACAAAACCGTTTGTTATATGCCGTTTATTTTGAACTATAAATTATTAATTATGAAAAAATATGAACCCGAATTAGGACAGGTTGTTTTCGGTCAGCCATACAAAGAAATTGGCTGTACAGGCAATGTTGAAAATGCTTTAAGAACTATCAGAGGACTTATGGAAAGTAAATCAAAAACGAAATACACTCCATTTGATAATTCAGGTGAAAGGTTTAGAAATTCAGTTTTTGAATGTAATGCTTATGATTGGTCTGAATGTCAATGCTCAGGTTCATGGGATGATGATTGGACAGAAGATAAATGCAAATGCGGATGGCAGCCACAAACCTATAACTTCAAATGGAAAGATTTTGAAGTTAGTTGGTACAAATATCTTGGTCGTGGTATGTCAATGAATAGAAAAATAAAAGACAAAGAACTGTCTACAATGCGCTCTGAATGTTTAGGGAGTTTGAGTTAATGGCGTATAACGTTCAGGGCTTGGCGATGGTTTGGGATTTGGGAAACGTCTGCCCGAAAGAAAGTACAATATTGATTAACTGATAAAATTAAAAACAAATGCAAAATAGTAATTCAAAAGCTGAAACTACCGCACAACAAAGCGATGCAGCCGAAGTAACAACGTCAAGCCAAACTATTGCCAAACCCAATGTTAGCGGCTTGTGCCGTCCAAAGGAACGGGCTATAAACTGCCCTAACTGCGGAGAACTACATTGGGAAAGTGAACTACGTTATAGCAGCCAAAAATCAATAGTAGTAAGTAGTGGCAGTTTGCATAGCACATTATACGGTGTCTGTCAGAAGTGTGCTGATAGGCATAGCCGCTAACGGTAGGGCTTTATGCAGGTTGGGAATTGACTTGCTTCTGCTCGGAACAAATGTAAAATAGAATTACAAAAGATGAATAAACAACAAATGCCGATTAGTATTCCGTCAGCCGGAACCGAAGCCGGGATATGCACTAAAGCTGATGATACCTCCGTCAGCCCAACTTGCATAAAACCCAATGTTAGTTTTTGTTTTTTTCTGTGCTGCGGAGCATCTTGAAATTATTATTAACGTCAAAATAAATATTATGGAACATCAAATTACAACCGAATTGTTACAAACAATTTACGAAAGAGCAAATCAATATGTTATAACAAAGTATGGCAAAGAACCTGACCGTATTGAATTAGATACAGATGGCATGATAACAGCAAGGTTTATTGATTATCGCTGTGGCGAAGTTGATGAAGATACAGAATACGTATCAGCCGAAAATCTCACCGAAGATTTAGATGCTGTTGCTAATGAAAGAAAACAAAAAGAAGAAGCAGAACGTATAAAACGAGATGCTTATAACAAGGAACAGGAAAAATTAAGAAATGAAAGAGAAAAAGAAAGGCGTAAACAGGATTATTTAAAGCTAAAAAAAGAGTTTGAATAATTGTTGAATGTCTGACGAAATGCTCAAATAAAGAACGGATGTGTGGCGTGGGAGAAAAAAATAGAAACTAACGGTAGGGCTTTGTGCAGGTGGGGGTTTCAAGGCTCGTCAGCCCAACCCTTGCACTACTGATGATTAAAGATAAAATGATGAGCCTATAACCGTCTGCCCCCACTTGCACAAAGCGTATTGTTAAGTGCATCTGCGGTTAGTCAAACGAAATTATTATGAGTGATGTATTTCCAAAATTCGTTGTTGAGGGTGATTGTTTAGTAATAGCTAAATGCACCTACCACCATCAAATTGTCAACGAAAAAGAAAATGTAAAAGGTGGTGGATGGTGGCGATTAGACAAAGAAACAAACACCTTTATCCTAAATGGTGAGAGCCACGATTTCGGTAAAGCATCAATTGAAGATATAAAAACCTGTATTGAAAAAGGAAATGTTTACACCGACAAATACGAAACGAGATGTATTGCCGATAAACACAATTTCAGCTACGATTTTGGATATGAAATTGTCGAATTGAAACGCACTGATAGCAGTTGCACTTAACAATAGTATATGCGCAACCCCAAGCAACCGCTAAAAACATAACCCATTGAAATTAAACCCGGTGCCAGGTTAAATATTTTACCCCGAACTTGCGCCAATGACAATGCAATAAAAATATAATATAACTTTATAAAAAAAATAATGCGCCAACAAATCCAATTTGGGCAAGATGCCCGCCAACAAATACTTGAAGGTATTAATATACTGGCCAACGCCGTTAAGGTAACACTTGGGCCAAAAGGAAGAAATGTTGTATTTAACCCGTATGGTTACAATGTGCGCAGCACCAAAGATGGAGTGTCCGTAGCAGGCGAAGTAAAGCCCGACAACCCATTATTAGAGGCTGGCTGTAAGTTAATCCGCCAATCCGCCAGGAGGACCGCCGATGAAGCTGGGGATGGCACCACAACAGCTTGTGTATTATCCCAATCCTTGATCAATGCCGCCAATGAACAACTTTTGGCAGGAGTTTCGCCCGTGGATCTAAAGACTGGCCTGGAAAGCGCAGTTGAAAAGTGTGTAGCGCTAATTAAATCGTTTTCAAAACAAATAGGGGTGGATATAGAGGCTATTCGCAACATAGCCACCATATCCGCCAACAACAACCCGGAAATAGGCCAGCTTATAGCCGATATTTTCAAAGAAATTGGCGTGGATGGGGAAATTACAATGGAGGAAACACAACTACCTACCATGAGTACAGAAATTTTAGGAGGGTACAATTTTAAGCGCGGCATGGTGTCACCATTTTTCGTGAACAACCACAAAAACAATAGTTGCGTACTAATTGAGCCATACATATTGCTTTACGATAAGAAGATAAGCCGCCAGGAGGATATATTTGCTCCGGTTTCCAAGGCATTTAAAGATAAGCGACCAATACTGATCATAGCGGCAGATATGACAGGCGCAGCCCTGGGAATGATTGTAAGTAATATTCAGCAAAACGGATTGTCTGCCTGTGTGGTTGCAGCGCCCGAACAAGGGATGGCGCGAAAAGATATAATGGACGATATAGCCATTTTCACCGGCGGGCAGTTAATATCCGAAGAAACAGGAAAGGGTATTCAGGCGGACCAGTTTAACGAAGCTTACCTGGGAAGCGCAATGAAGGTGGTTATAACACGCGATCAATGCACCATTGTTTCCGGGCAGGGAGATTATGAACTAATCGCCAAACGCCGGGATCTGATAAAAAGCCAGTTGCCGGATGCCCCAAGCGACTACGCCAAGGAAATACTACGCAAACGAATTGCCAGCATTGGCAAAGGTGTGGCTGTCTTATATGTGGGAGCGCCAACAGAAGTGGAGCGCGGGGACCGGAAAGATTTGTGTGAAGATGCTATATTGGCCACCAGGTCTGCCCTGGAAGAAGGGTATTTGCCTGGTGGTGGAAGTTTTTACCTGTATTTATCTAATCAACTTAATTCAATAGTTGGTGAGGGATTGTTAAAAACCGCACTAAAAAGCCCTTTACTTCAAATACTGCACAATAACGCGGTAAAAACAAGCCATGAGTTTATTGTAAAAGCTATTTCAGATAGTGAAAATATAAATTTCGGATATAACGCCAAGACGGATGATGTTGGCGATCTGGTTGAGGAAGGTGTTATTGAGCCGGCTAAAGTGGTAAGGTGCGCCATCACCAACGCTGCAAGTGTGGCAGCAATGTTTATAACAACTGATTGCCTTATTACTGAACTACCTGATTAATCTTCTGTTTTAATTTTGGTTTAATTGCTCCCGGTATGTCTATACTGGGAGTTTTTATTTGTTTGGTGTAAATAATTTTAGCCCCTTGTGTTCTCTGCACTCTATACATTTACAATATAGGGAAGGGTCGTAGTACATATCCCCTTTCTTATCCAGTATAAAAATTACTGTTCCCTTATATACAACAGGAGATTCATCTGGAATAGTCAATGTTATAGCAGACGTAGGTCCATATTGATAAATGTAACTTACCAATGAATCACCGGTGCTCCTAAAATAAAGGCTCAACGAATCCCCGGATTTAAGTGTTAAATTATCACCATTTGTTTGTGCAAATGCGTGGGAGGAAATTAATAATGCGATTGAGATTAATGTTGCTTTCATATACTTGTTTTTATATTTTAAATTCTTTAGCCATCTTCATAACGGCGGCTTTGATCTCAACTTTTTCCTCCGGGGAAAAATCAACCGGGTTACCCCTACCATTCCTGCGCCGCAATTTGTGTTTAAAGCACTTAATATGCGGCAAGAAGTCAGGGAACAGGTTTTCAAACTTTATGTACTTAGATTGTGACATTTGTTTTTTGTTTTATTGTTTAAAGGTTGGGGTACGGTAACACAATGTATTACAAATAAGGTACACCGCAAAATAAAACAGCCATTTTAAAACCGCTCCGTTTTTGCTCCGTTTAAATTTTGAATTTAGTAAACTGGCCGGCGTGGGTGGCAATTTTGGTGGTTAAATAATGGTAGGCCATACCTTCATAAATTGCGGTAAGATCCCGATGCCAATTTGCATCGCTGGCCCTTACTTTATATCCATCCAGGTTTCCGGCAAACAATATAAGAATATTATACCCTGGCACCCTGGCATATACCAGCGGCTTGTTAGCGTTAGCAAATTTGTGCGCGGCTTGTGGATCGCCGGGGGCAAGGCGGTAGATCATGCCAAGGTAGTACGGCGGCTCCGTTTGTAGGATGTAATTATTTGGCTGCTCCGGTGGCTGGGCGGTAATTAATACAAAGCTGGGTAATTTAGGCATAAAAAAAATTTGTGGCCAGGTGGCGGTCCCTGGCCTGGTTAATTAAAAATGAAAGTTTTCTTTCCCTCTTGCGTGTCCTAAAATATAAGCGTTTAATGGGCAATGATATAGATGTTTACACCAAACGGGAAAGAAAAATTACGAGTGAGTTTTAACGTCTTAAAAACAGTTGAAGTATTAGAAAATACTATCCCGAAAAACCTGCTTTTAATATTTTAAGAACTTCTGCAAAGCCTTGTTGATACTGATGTTTCCGAAGAAAAAACAATCCCAACATACGGTCAAAAACGTAACTTAGTAGAACTATAAAGTTAAGAAATGGCACACTTAAAAACAAGTAAGAAATTAGATCAGATAACTCTAATAGGAACTACAGATGAAAGATGCTGCTTGTATTGTGGTAAGGAACTTACAGGCGGTAGATCAAATAGAAAATTCTGTGATCGGTTTTGTAGCTATACTTATTACAACGTCCTGAATGCTGCTCAAAATAATTTGATCCGAAATATAAATAGTGCCTTGTATAAAAACCGGAGGATACTACAAGATATTGTTTCAGCCGGAAAATCTAAAGTCAAAAAGCATGAATTGAAAAGAGCAGGATATGAGTTTAAATATTATACTCATAATAAAGTCAATAAGAATGATAATCTTTATTTAGTAGTCAAAGACAATACGGCGGGAAAAACAACGGATTAATAGGGTGTTTTACTATAGTCTGATTACATACAGGTCTTTACTTTTACAGCCATTGAACGTTCATAAGGGGAAACCCCCTGACCCGTAGGATTACCCCTGCGGGTTTTTAATATCATGGCATGAAGAGGTAATAACTAAGCGTAGGATAAATCTCTCCATTTAATATTTTCTGCCACTCTACCGGCATCGTCCACTTCTACGTATGCAGACCAAGGTTCTCTATCTTCAGTCTCTGCCTTAGTTTTTAGTTGTGCAAGCTGCTTACTTGAAATTGTTATATCAAGACTATTAGCCTTATTCTGTATTATAACAATCAGAGAAATATTTCTCAGATTCCCATCAGCATGGATATAAATATGATTCTCGTCGCTTTCATCAATTTCAACTTTAAAATATCCAAGTGATCTCAGTTTTGAACTGATTGCTTGTTGTACTAATTTAATTGGAGTAGACATAAAAAACTTTTTAGTCTTTGATTTTTTTTATTTGGTTGGTTATTTGTGCAGGGATTGGTTTATTCAGGGCATGGCAACAAAAAGTTATTAACGGTATTTTATTAAATTATTTATAAGGGGTTTTCTGCACAGTTGTAGATAACTGTGATAATTCGAGATAAAGTGTATTACATTTGACATAATAAAAAAGGAAGTAGTTGGCGCTACTCCTTTTAAATAATTTTAACTGCGACTTCAGAGTACTTTGGCGAGTACTTATCTTTATGCCCTCTTGGGCTTAATGTCTTTCTAAGGCAAATATAACTTTATTGCCTTTATTTTTCCAAAATTTATTTAAACATTCTGGTAATGAAACTTCCCGCTCAACAATCTCCGAAAGAGTATTTAAGTATCCATGAGGAGGCTAAAGTACTGCCAATGACCCCGGCAATAAAAAAGAAACGAAAGTCTCCTGCCGGTGTCTCAACGAACGACCTGATACTATCTGCTCATGTCGGGACAAATGAAGATTTATTTCCGGCAATCATTGAACTGTATTTAAAAAAGAAAATGACTGTAGCCGATGTTACCTACGGAAAAGGTGTGTTTTGGAGAAAGGTAAATAAGAAGGATTATAATTTATTAAAGAGCGACCTATCTACTGGTACTGATTGCAGGCATCTTCCTTATGAAGCTGGCTCTATTGATTGCATTGTGCTTGATCCACCTTATATGCATTCGCCAGGTGGAACAGCTCATACAAACCACCAGAATTTTGAAAGCTATTACAAGAATAACGGAACTGGAAACAAGACCGAAAAGAAGTACCACGAAGCTGTACTGGATTTATATTATGATGCAGGGAAAGAAGCGAAACGTGTGCTAAAATCAAAAGGCATCTTTATAGTTAAATGTCAGGACGAGGTGTGTGCTAATAAGCAACGGCTGACACACGTTGAGCTAATTAACGAATACGTCAAAGAGGGCTTTATATGCGATGATATTTTTATCCTGTTAAGGAGAGGGAAGCCCGGAGTAAGTAGAATGATAAAACAAAAACATGCAAGAAAAAATCATTCTTACTTTTTAGTGTTCTACAAAAACAATATAGTTTAAAAATGGGGCTGATAGCAGCCCCAAACTCAAACGCTATATCCTTATGTGCGTAAGTGCCTCCGGTCTTTCCTGACTTGGAAAATATCCCTATTGCATGGGTTTTTTCTACCCATTGACTAACGCTTAAAGTAAAGGTTGGCAATCCAGCTTGTTTTCTAAAGTGGTCAAATTCGACCACTTTAAAATTTGGGTTATATAAGCCCTCCCACATTCCTAAAAATTCCACTGTCCCTCTTGTTCTTATCCAGTTCTTAATAATGTCTGCTGCCCGAGTATCTGCCAGGTTTCCAATACTTCGGGCAGGTTATTCTCTTTACAATATTGTAATACGGTCATTGTATTATGTTTTAGTGGTTGATAAAATAAATGATAATAACGGCCAGCAATACCAGCAAAGGGAAGAAATTAATCGGTTGGTGGGGTGTGTTATATTCCATAAAAAATTGGGCCTATTTGTTAACCGGTTGGCCTTCCGGGTAGGGGGTTACGAAAATTTGATAAATACAAGCAAGTAAACGGCGGCGGCGGTTACGAATAAGAGCGCGGCCAGGTGGTGTGCTGTTTTCATTTTGTTTTGATTTTTGGGTTTAAATTTTAATTATTACTTATTTGTTCGCTGCCATACCTGGCGCGGATTTGATCTTGTGTTAATCTGTTCTTACTCCTAAATCCTTTCATTGTATGGTAATACCAGGCTTTCTTTTTGAAAGCAAACCTGCAACCGGCCGCGCTTAACTGTTCGTGTACTGGCTTTGTATCACCTGTTACCCATATCCATTTACCATTTACTTCTACGGTTATATCCTGGGAGATAGCTTGTAATTTTGCGGCCTTCTCGATCAGGTCGCAGGCTGGCGGGGTGGCCGGTGGGGTGGTGGGCGCTGGTGGTGCTATAAATGCCGCAAATTGCGCGTTAATATCCTGCATAATTGCGGGCTGGTCCCGGTGCTGCTGGTATAGCTTTTTATATTCAGCCTTGGCTTCTTCCGGGGTGGTGCATAGATAAAAATATGTTGCCATGATCGGGGGCTTTAATTATGGCGAATAGGATTGCAGATAAATTGCGCGAAGTGGTGCCGGTTTTCCAAATAGATCGCGGAAAGATCGCAATACCTGATTGTAGCGGGGTCGGTCAGGTCGGCCTTGGCCAGGTTTTCTCCTGGCTTAAATAGGCGCCGGCGAAGTTGTTGGTACTCTTGGCTTTCCTGCTCGGAAAGTCCAATAATGGCGGGGTGGTTTGTTTTATTTTGTTTCATGTTGTTGGCCCTATTTTAACCGGGTAGGCTTCCGGGGGTTGGCTATTGTTCTATTAGTGTACAATATACTATACACATACTATGCCAAAGTTTAAATTTAAACTAAATGGCTATAAATCAACTAATACGGGGAAGTGTAAATCCTTCAATCCGGGCTAAGTGGGGATTATTTTCTACCCAGGTGTGGCAATTTCTACACAATGTGAGGAAATATTCCCGGTTGGTGTATAGGCTCCCGGTCCTTCCTTTCATGTGGTGTACATCTGTTCCTTTCGTGGTGCATCCTGGCCGCTGGGCCTGGCAGGTCGGGTTAATAAGTAGGTGCAATTTGCGCTCGGCCAGGTATATCTTTTCCTGATCAATGCGCCGCTCGGATTTCTTAGGTATTGGTTTGCGCTTTTTCGGTCCCGGTTCCTGGCTCCAATGATATTTGCCCATTACATATTGCCTTTAGGCAACTAAATTACCTGATCCCGGCCAAAGGTTGTAAAAAATGTGCCTATAAGTAAAAACCGGGAAAAGGTAGGCTGTTAGCGGGTTGTGGCTTAATTATCCGGGTATTGGTGCGGGTTACTTTCAAATATCGCGCTCTCGCGGCCTTCAATCGCTCTTTTTTACCTTCTTTTCGTTAATCTTGGCCGTTTCCACCAACTTCGCCACCTCCCTCAATACCTGCAACCCGCGCTCGGTTATGTGCGTAGGTCTGTTATATCTTATCTCGGTGCCTGGTGGCCTTGCAACCCTGATCAGTTCCAGTCCTTCCAAGTGCAGCAACCTATCCCTTAGCCGGTGGCCACTACATCCCCTGAACTGGCGCCCAAGTAATAAACCCAAGGTTAAAACCGTCCGCTCCTTCCCGGCTTTTGTTCTTTCCCGGATCAATAACAGGATATATAAATCCACCTCCAATAATATCAGTCCTTTTCGCTCCCTATATGAGCGTAGCGAACCTTTCACCAGCATACAACACAATAACACATCCATAGCCAACAAATTTAACTAAAGTTAGATTATTCAACCGTTGTAGCAAGTGGGGTAGGGGTAATTCCTTTGTCAAAAGCATAGAACCTGCCCAAATTTCCACGTTATGCCCGCTGCCCGTGGTGTTTACCCTCCGTGCTGGTGCCTGCCACTGGTGGGGTGGTGGTGGCTTTGTGGTGGGTGGTGGTGCCTGTCCTTTCCTGCTGTCTAATTTGGGTGTATAATACTTATTATGTTAAGTAGCCGTTGTTTCCCCTTGTTCCCCCTGCTCCCCTGATCGTACCAAAGCCCCTCCCCTACCCTGTTTGCTGCCTGGGTACATTCAGTTTTGTCCATTGGTATTGGTGCCGGTGGTATGCTGGTCCCTTTCCCCTTTCCCCTTCCCTGGATCGCCCGCTGGCAGGGTACCGGGTCCACATTTGCCCGTTCCCCCCGGCGCTTGGCACCCCCGCTTTCCTGTATCTACCCCGTACCCATATCCACACAGGCGTTGTGTTTGTGGGTGGGAGTAAAATTTTTTTGGGGTAATTTTTTTTAATAAAGGGCAATAAGTTTGGGTGTGTCGTAACAGTTCCGTAACATTGTGTTTGTTACGATAGTGTTACGTAACAGGTTTTTGTTACGATAGTGTGTTACGGTATGTTACGGTGGGAGTGTGGTTCGTTGGGTTTTGGAAGTGCTTAGAAACGTATGTAGATTATTAACCCCTTAAATAAACAATTATGAATGGAATGAGTTCAACCCCATCGAACACCCCGCCACCGCTTTTTATGACCTTTAACGAAGCCCTGCAAAAAAGAATGGAGGGTATTGATGCGACTATATCCCAGCTTGAAGGCAAGGCCAGGCTGATATTTAATGACTATGGCAATCCGGACGTTGGTGAGGGTGACGACAGAAGCCCCCAATGTTTTGTTGATGTTATGAATAATCACATTTCCAGGTTAGAGGCCACCAATCGTTCTTTGGAATTGCTGTTAGAACACTTTGATAAGATAGTGTAGGATTTAAAATATCAAAATTTACACCATGACACACGGCTCGCTATTTTCCGGGATTGGAGGTTTTGATCTTTCAGCCGAATGGATGGGATGGGAGAATATATTTCATTGTGAATGGAACGAGTTTGGACAAAAGGTTTTAAAACATTACTGGCCTAAAGCTATATCTTACCATGACATCACAACAACAGATTTCACTATTCACAGAGGAACCATTGACATACTTACAGGAGGCTTCCCATGCCAGCCCTATTCACAAGCAGGAAAACGGCTTGGAAAGGAAGATGAACGCCACTTGTGGCCCGAGATGCTTAGAGCAATACGGGAGATTCAGCCGGGCTACGTTGTGGGGGAAAATGTTAGTGGCCTCGTTAATTGGAATGGAGGGATGGTATTCGATAAAGTGCAAACTGACTTGGAAGCTGCGGGGTACGAAGTCCTCCCGTTTTTACTTCCAGCTTGCGGTGTCAACGCTCCCCACCGTAGGGAAAGGGTTTGGTTTATTGCCTACGCCCAGAAAGCAAACCGCAAAAACGCCTTGTGTACACGGGGAGGGTGGAATGGGATTACAGGAATGGGGGAGCCTGGGGATGCTACCAACACCAACAGCGCACCAACAGAACACCCAATACAAACAAGGGGGCAAGAGTTTACAATGTGTGATAAATCAAATGCTCCCAACACCAGCAGCCAGGGATTGGAAGGCAGGAAACAGTTTAGAACACCTAAACAGGCAAACCGAAGGGAACAGCCATCAAGACCAATTACCAAACTTCATAAAATTAGCGACTGGCGAAACTTCCCAACTCAACCCCCCGTTTGTTCTCGAAATGATGGGCTTCCCGAAAGATTGGACGGCATTACCTTTTCTAAATGGAGGCAAGAAAGTATAAAAGCTGCCGGTAATGCAATAGTTCCACAGGTAGCATATCAAATATTTAAAGCAATAGAAAAACTACACCATGACACAAGCATCCCCTTTTTAACCAAAATATAAGTCCATGAGTACATTAAAGATCACCCCGGAACAAAGCAAGTACATATTTGATAATTATAAAAAGTTATCTGCAATAAAGATGGCCCAGGTGTTAGGGGTGCCAAATTCGCGGGTATATAGGTATTTGTTGGAAAAAGGGTGGGAGAGGGTTGACCGTAAGGTTTTAAAAGAAATGCGGGCGCGTGTGTGGTCTTACGAAAAGGATATAATGGAGTTGCGCGGTAAACTACCTTCCAGGGAAATAGCGCAAAAGTTTGGGTTGAAATTATCTGATGTAAACAGGGTTATCTATACCGGTAGCCAAAATGAAGAAACCGGTTACTTTAATGTGTCAGCCAGGCCGGAAGGGTGGCTGGTGTAGTTTTTAAAACTGATAAAATATATGTATCATTTAAAATGTAAAAACATGAAAAAAGTAATCTTGTTATTCGCAATCATTTTGTGTGCAGTAGTATCTATGGCACAAAAGCACTACACCTGTACTGTTACTTGTTCGGGAGTAAAAAACACTTCTACCGGGAAATATATATGGCGGGAAAATAACTATTTGGCCTACCCTATGGATATTACTATCAAAGGAAAAATTGTTCTTGTATCAGATGATGCTAATAGTACCTATGTTTTAGGTAAAAAGGCATTTGACAGTAAAACAAATCTTGGCAATTTGCAGGTAGGGTGGTATGCCAAAGATGAAAAAGACCGTGGGTGCATTTTTAAAATAGTTGTTGATAAAGAAACTTCGGAAATTACTTTTTATGTTGCCTATGAGGATTATATATTTATGTACCAGGTAGAAGAAAAGGTTGGAGATTAGGCGGGTGGCGTGTATCGGAAACGGATCTAATACAGTATATCAATAATAATAAAACTAAGAAGTAATGGAACCTTTAAATAATAACTATGGAACAGAAAAAATTAACAACGTCAGCCACAAATTGTAGACAAAAGTTTTATTCAAATAACTATGAAGAAAAACAACAAGCATTTTTAAATAGCGGTCATATTTGGCAAGAAGATGAATCTGGTTTCATTGACATATTTGCAATCGATTCAGGCCGACATAATGGGCCTGTATGCACTAAGTGTGGTTATTCAATTTGTTGGCACTGTAATCCTGTTCCAACAAAATGCCGCCAACAATAATATCACCTCAACCTTTAAACAATAAACATGGAAAAGAAAGAAACTATTGCCAAACCCCTTGTTAGCGGTAGTACGGTAAGATAAATTAGGGGTTGTCAAAATTTAAAACTTATAAAAATGGGAATGTCAACATACATCACAGGCTTTGTTTCTCCTGAAAATGAAACTTACAAAAAGCACTCAAAAGTTTTACTTGCTTGTGCAGATGCTGGTATTGAAGAAATGCCAAAAGAAACGGCTGAATACTTCGGTTCTAAATATCCTGAAAAGTATTTGCTGGAAGAAAAGCTGTCAATTAAAATACCCAAACACGAATACGGTGAGGATATGACAGAAGGATTTGAAATAATCATTTCTGAAATTCCCGAAGGTGTTCATAAAATACGCTTTACAAATTCGTGGTAAGTAGTATTACCGCTAACGTTTGCGGCTTGCTGTCTGCCGCCATAACGAGCGTTTGAAATTAATATACTGTCAAGCGGTAGCAGCAAACCGTTTGTAATATGAAGTGCTAAAGCTGCGGAGCATTATTAAAAATTAAAACTTTATAAAATGACAAAGTACGTAGTTGGATTTATGTTCAACGAAAAAGAAACCGATGTTTTGCTAATACTTAAAAATAAACCTGCTTGGCAGTTAAATAAGTTTAACGGCATAGGCGGTAAAATAGAAAAGGACGAAACTCCTTACGGTGCAATGGTGAGAGAGTTTAAAGAAGAAACTGGGTTAAATAGTCCACTATGGAAAGAAGTTACAAAAATGTACGGCGATGATTTTGAATGCTATGTTTTTACCTGCAAGTCGGACGATGTATTTGATTATAAACAAATGGAAGATGAAGAACCAAATCTTTTGCCATTAGCCGAATTGGATAAATACGATTTGATTGGTAATCTTTATTGGCTTATTCCAATGTGTTTGGATAGAGATATAAATTATAAAATATCTAATGCTGAAATTAAGAACGTCAGTCGATAGATGAACGAATGTGTGGCATGGGCAGCAAAAACAAATACAGGATATGTCGCTCCACAATGAACCTCAAGCGGCATTTCATATAACGTTCAGGGCTTGGCTGCACGTACCGGAATTTGGAATACTAAATTTCAGCCCTTGTACAAATGTTTGTTTTTAATCCGATGTTGATAGTAAGATTGTCAAGCCGGTATTGCGCCAAACCCCATGTACTACGCTGTTTTCCCCTGTGCGGCGGAGCCATTTTGAACTATAAATTATAAAAGAAGATTGATGAAAAAATTAAACTTTACAATCGGAGATAAAATAAAAGAAGCCCGAATAAAACAAGGTTTCTCTCAACAGGCGTTTGCCGAAATGCTTGGATTAACCAGAGCAAGCGTCATCAATATAGAATCCGATAGACATCACCCAACATTGGATAGATTCTACATCATTTGCTGTATTTTAAAAATAATGCCTAATCAAATGTTTCCTCCTTTAAAGGAAGTGCATTTGCAATCAAGAAACAAAACAGTTATTAAGAAGACGATTAAGAAGACTTTTAAACTAGTAAAATTATAAAACATGAATTACGCAGACGAATTACAAAAGTTATTGAATGACGAAGACTTGACAGCCGAAAAACTACAGGCTGCATCTGAATCTTTACTTCCAAATATTGCTGATTATTTACATCGCATAAATATAAATGAAACAGCTTTGATTAAAGTTGTGCGTAGAATTACAAAAAAAGAACTTATTAAAAGATATATTACCATGAGAGATAATGTACGATGGCATATGGATACTAACAAGCCAGATGGTGTACATCTTCTTAAATGTATAGAAATGCTAGAAATCTACAATGAAATAATTTTAGATTTACAAGTACTTTTTGAAACAGGTTGGGTAAAAGCAACTGAAAGATTGCCGCCGCCGCCATTTATAAACAAATCCGTTAAGATAGATGGCCACTGCTACATAGCATATTATTCAACTCACCATGATGGGTGGGTTAATCCTGACGGTGATTATTTTCCGAACGCTCAAATAGAGTGGTTAGAAGAACTTTAGAATAAAAGTTGAAATTCAGTAATAAAGCCCAATAGAATTACTGCGTGGCGCTGGCAGGGGGAATAGCGTAGTACAATAGTATATGCGCACCCCCAAACAACTCCAACCTTTAAAACAATAACATGGAACAGAAAAAAGAAACAGTACCGCTTGAACTGCAAAAATACCTTGAATGCGTGTACAATGAAATCGCTCCTTTTGAAAAAGGTGTGAAGAAGATTAGCCAATATGGTGGGAGCGTTTTTGTAATATTCAATAGTGGTAGAACGTATCGGCTAACCTTTCAACTGTACAATAGCCAAGTGTCCCTTGACGGGTCATTGCACCTCAACCTTTAAACAATAACATGGAAAAGAAAAAAGAAACAACGTCAAGCCAAACTATTGCCAAACCCAATGTTATATGCCGTTTTTTGTCGCAAGGCGGTGAATTGATTGATTTTGAAGGCGAACCAATTTATTATAAAGTCAATGGAATATATGGGTACTTGTGTTTGTGTGGCAGCAAGGTTGTTCATTTTTATAGTGATGCTGATGGTCAAATTTATTTTGATGAGCCTAATGGATGGTCTGTCCTAAATGGCATATAACGGTAGGGGCTTGCCTTGCACAAAACCCATGTACGCTGCAATTAGGGATTTAGAATTATTATTTAAATTATAAAACTGTTACAATGTCAAACGAAGATTTATTAAACCCACGTTATAAAGTAATTGCTGATTACCCAAGAAGTGAGCATTATGAAAATGTTAAAGTAGGGGAAGTGATTGATGCGTGGAAGCCAAATAAAGTAATACAAAGAAACTTTACTGATTTCTATGATAAATTCCCGCATTTATTCCAAAAACTTGAATGGTGGGAGGAAAGAAAAATTGAAGATATGCCGATGTACTTAAAACAAACAGGCATGGTTGATAGCCATGATAATACAATTCCTGATTGGCATATAAAAGTTAAAAAGCATTTTAATGCAGGTAACGGGGAGTGGCGTGATAATTCAATACATATTTTTTGTACAGAAGACCACAAAGACGGGTGGGGAAGCGGCAATAGGAGCATGAGTTACAATAGCTTTGAACCGTCAACCGAAGAAGAATACTTGTCAAGCATTGCACAATTAGAGAGTGCGAATAAGTAGCGTACAACGTTTCTGGGCTTGCCGAAGGGCTGGACTTCAAGGAACGTCAGCCCAATAAACCACAAAAGCTAAATTGAAAAACAACAGTTCAACTGCGGGCTATTAATTAAGAACTTTAAAAATTAAGATATGAACCAAGACCAAAGAAAGTATTTAATATCCCAAGTGGATAGCACACTTAGGCAACAGGTCGAAGACCTTGAAAAACAAAAACCAAAGCAGCCGTCTTTGAATAATTATTTAATAGCTGCCTTTATGGATAACTCCATTGAATTTGCAGACTTGACACCATTAAAAGAAAAGATACGGGACAGGGTTTTAAAGATGGGAAGGGAAGATGCCTTAATTGAGGAAAATGATGAAGATAACTGGTATAGTGGCAGAAGAAAAAGAAACGATACAAAAAATAGCTATGTCAAATTATTGGCAGACGAAGTTTTTGTCATTCCTGATGAATATAAAAAAGCCCTTGTAGAATATCAGCAAAAGATTGATGAAATTGAAGGCAAGGTTAAGCAGTTAAATGCACAATGTAAAACTATCACAATGAAGATACAGATAGGAAGTGCTGCAACATTAGATAAACTTGTCCAACAGATAGATAATATGGCAGACCTGAATATTATAAACAATCAACTGCTATTAACGTCTGGTAGCAGTAGCAGCTAACAATAGCATTACTGCAACCCAAACCTTTAAACAATAACCGACCATATTCCCGGCATCGGCAATATGGTATAACCCCTAATCATACAGCCCTTTAATTACGTTTCACGTGAAACAAAAAAAATGTATAAATGAAAAAAAATTGCCATTACTGCGGAAACCTGATTGATGCAAAGCACCCAAGCAGAAAATTTTGTGATGATAACTGCAAAATGAATTTTCACCGTAAAGGTGCATCGCCCACCAGCGCCGGCAAGTTTCCTTCAATAGGAGAAAGCGCAACCCCGCAAGCTATCAACTCTTTGCCATCCTGGGTGGCCGAAGTAGAACTATTTTGCTCAAACCATAACTGTACACCGGAGGATTTAATGGTACACTATAAAGGCAAACCAGCTAAAACTGTTGACCGGTCCTTAATTGACCTTATTTCAAAATCAACTTCCAACGTAGGTGCGAGTAGTTTTTTAGAGCAAAGAAGGGCTAATGCTATGGGTACAAAAAAGTAAATATAATCTGCGCTTATATTATTTTTAACCTATGGAGCCATCTTTATCACAATCTTTACTTGCGGCATTTGGCGATACCGGCCAAGTTGCGGCTACCGCCGAAAACCCTATTACACCTGGGCCAGGTGATGGGAAGCCTAAGAAAAAGGTTTGGAATCCCGCAGATGAAATGGATGGATTTAGTAAAAAAATTCTCCCCTACGATAAAAAAGATGCCCAAACCCTGGTGCGTTCAGCAGCCCAAAGAACCGGGGTAAGCCCCGAAATGCTTTATTCTTCCGCTTTTGTTGAGGGTATGAACAAGGCCGACCAAGACTTGGCTTCCGATGGATGGAACGAAGCTGTAAATTCCGGTAAAGTAGATGCTAACCAATACCCGGTTGATGGATATGGGAACTATGGCCTTGATACTTTTGCTTCAAAATTTCCAGACCTTGTAAAAAAGGGATATTTAAAGGCTGATTTTGCCCAGCAATTTCACCCCTACGAAACAATGAATGATGCAAAAAACCCCATTAAGGTTCAAACTGCCTCATTTCGTACCAACGAAGATGCTTTGGTGGCAAAAGGGGCAATGTTGAGAGAGGGCGCAGATGCGGTTAAAGGGTATGCCGACAAGAATAAAATCAGTTTAGATGAAGATGCTTTGGATTACTTTACCATGCTTCAATATAACGGCGGACCAAAGGTTGCCCAGGAAAGCCTAAAAGAATATATGCAGTCCAAAGACAAAACACAATTCATTAAAAATGGATCTACAAAATACAAGTCAGCACATCAAAACGTAACCAAAAGAATGAACATTCGAGGCAAAGCAAGGCAACTACTTAACCCTACGCCACAAACCATAAACGCTACAATGGGCGCCAGTAATGAATATAATCCTGATGGTAAGACAATTAACGCTACAGTAAGCGGCAACTACGAATACACCCCAAAACATTAAAAAGGAAGGTCGTCAGAAGTTGAATCTTCTGGAGGGTGTCCAGTACCCCAATTACCCAGCTTATCTACATTTGTTTTGCCGGCAACCGGAACCGGTTCTATCTGGTAGCCATTAAGAGAAACAAAGCATTTGTCCTGCCAAACCCTTCCGCGAATTTGAATAGTAACTTGAACCTCTTGGCCAAGATCGAACCCATCCAGCAAATCGCAGTTTTTATTGCTAAATTCAACCGGAATAGTTTGAGGGAATTTTTTATCTGCCTGGAATAACCAAACCTCCCGCTTTATAAAATTGGCAGACACGGGTTTGCGGTCGGTAATATTTGCAATTACTCCATAAATACGCATACAGTAAAAATTAAAATCCTTGTTCGGTATTTTCAGGCCATTCCAGTTCAGCTTCGCTTTCTGGCCCTTCTGATCCGGTCCAATGTGGCTGTTTCATAAAACTATTGTTCGGTCATAAAAATATTGTCAATGTGGGCTATGGTAATGTTCTCCAACTCAATTAGTTTTCCCCGCACATAGTAAACAATATCGCCTTCACAAAACCCCACCTGTTCATCCGGGGTTATCTTCAAAACCTTTGCCCTGGCCAATACTTCGCGCTCCCGGAAAAGACCGCCGGTTTCCTCATTTATAGGCTGTATAAAAACATATTTTCCTAATGGCTGCATAGTTTTAAAAAAAGAGGCGGGTTAAGCCTCCTTTTTTTGAATCAATAACAAATACACAAAGCAAATAATTGAATTGTAAAATACGAATTTATTTAACTATGGACACAAAAAATTGCCTAAAAGCAAAAAATATTACAAATTTGGTTGGTATGATACTAAGGTGTACCGAAAATTACCTGTTAGTTGAGATAGAAAAGAAATTTACAGACAAACAAGGCGGGTTATTTATTGACCCTACATGGACACCAGAAGAATATACTACGCTTAATGGGAGAGTGTACAGCACCCCGCTAAGAGTAGCACCAGATGATGATAGACCAATAGTGGGGAGCGTTTCAGATGGTGATGATATTTGGTTTTCATACAGCGTGATCTTTGATTATGATTTACAGCCGGAATTTGAAAACCCTGTTTATAAGAACCTGGTTATTCACGAAGGGCGGGAACTATGGATGGTTCACCTGGGCGAGGTTTTTTGTAGCGTTAATGAAAGTGGAGAGATAGATATGGTTACAGACAATATCTTACTAACTCCGGCGGACAGTTCAGCGCCTATTGAAATGGGAGGGCTGGTATTATTAGGGAAACCTGTTGACGATCATAATAAGGCTATGGTAAAGGCCAAGCCATCAAAACTACGGCTATCCTGCAATATGGGAGATATTGTGTGTATAGAACCAAAGTACATTCAAAAATACAATATTCTTGGTGCCGAACACTACATAGTGAGAAGCCGAAGGGTGTTGGCAAAAATGTAACATGGATCTAAAAACTGCGCATGATTTTCTTGACGACATTCTGAATAAACATTCGGGCGGTATGCTTACCCCGGCGCAAAAGGATATGTACCTGCACCGGGCGCAACTTTGGTATTTCAACCTGGCTTATGATCAGTATGCTAAATCTCAAAAAGACCAGGATAGCCTAAATGTTTTTACAGTACCGCTTGTTTTCACCACACTTTCAGATGGAATTATTCAAATGCCGGTCGCACCAGCCACCAATCCATACGAGCATTTTAAAGCGGGTTGGATTCAATACTTCAATAATACCCAGGGAGAAATAGAATACAAAGGGTTTAAGGTGTTGCTTGACGATGAACTGGCTGAAAGGCTGAATAGCCAAATTTTAAAACCCACTACCACAGATCCGGTGGCAGAAGAACCCGCACCGGGGCAAATTAAACTATATCCCGCGGCTGTTTACGCTGGCCGTTGCACCTATTTCCGCACCCCAAAAGCGCCGGTATTTGTTTTCACCACCACTTCGGACGAGCGCGTTACGGTTTACAACCAAGGCGCATCAACACAAATGGAGTGGAACGAAACCAGCATGAATAAAATTTTACTTAAAGCCGCACAACTGGCCGGAGTGAACCTGAACGATGAATTGATAATTAACTACACAGAGCAGAAGGAGGCTCAAAACGTATAATGGCACTTGTAACAAAAAAATACCTGGCCGAACAAGTACGCGCCTTATTATCTGGCGGCGATCCTTCCGTGGCGGCGAAGTTTGAATTTAAAATGGTGTACACTTTTCTGGAAGCTGCATTAAATAAAAGGCTAAAGACCGAGTATTTTAATGTAGTTACCCCAATGGATGATACCATACCAGAAGGGTTGTGCCTGGCCACTTATGATAACGTGGTGGTTTCTGCATATAAAGACAGAAGCCGCGCACAGTTGCCAGCAATGCCAATTAAGCTGCGCCGGGGAATGGGGGTTTATCATATTAGCCTGACGGACGATCTGGACAACCCATTTATTCCATTACAGCACGGGCAATTTTGCTTTGTAAAAACACAAAACTTAATGAATGGGCTTTTGGGGCAGGTTGGGTATGAGTTAGCCGATTCCTATGCGGTGTTTACAGAAGATTTAACAGCCAGGGCGGTACCGATTACAGCAGTATTAATGCGATTGGTGGTTGCCAATATGGACAAATACACCGACTTCGATATTTTACCAATACCGGCGGATATGGCAGGTGATGTAGTGCAGGAGGTGTATCAAATGCTTTTGCAGACAATGTTCCCGGATAAGAAAGTGGACAGTATTATTAACGAAGCAGATAAAGTGGCCAGAGGGTGAGTAATATAAAAAAGATATTAGGAGAAAGGGGGGCGGGGAGCGCACCCCAATTATCTGAAAAAACTTTTGCCGCTTTATGGAAAAAAGTGCAACTGGTATATGCGGTTACAGAAGAAACCGTCTTTGCTTCAAACCATCAGGTAGCACATAAAAACGAATTAATATTAACAGGTAATGAAGTGGTTTACTATATGGCTCCCGGCAAGGCAATCCATGAAGTAATTCCACCCTAATAAAAATATATGGCATCCTTAGAGGAAAATGCAACTACCCGGCTGGCCTCCATAAACGGAGTGGATTTAAGTGGCGCTGAAACGGCATTATATGTAGTGCCATCAGGTAAGAGTTGTATTATAACCAGCATTTTGTTACACCAGGCCAGTACCAGCCTGGCGACAGCATCGGTGAGTATAGGGTATAACAGCGCAACCTTTGATGATGTTGTGAGTAATGGCACACACACGGAACTGGCGACAAGTTTATTATATAAGGTGGTGCCGGCAAAAAGCGGTGCCGCTATTGGTACGGGGGGATCAAGTTTATACATAAAACCAAACACAACCCAGGCTGCAACGGTGACAGTTGAAGTATTTGGGTACTTATTTTAAAACTATGAAATACACTACCCTGGATAAGGTCGTAAAAGGTTACTTGCTACAACGCGGGTACCCAATCCATTTTTATATTGACTGCCTTATCCATGCTGTACGGTGTTTTGAGGAATTGCATTTTGACTTATTAGGAAATGTAAGGGCGGTAAAACTTCCGATCAACAGTTACAAAGCGGTGCCACTTCCTTGTGATTATATGGATTACTGTAAAGTTGGTATTGCAAACGGGCAGTTTGTTCAACCGCTAACAGAAAGGCCGGGAATTTCCAGGTTAAACAACTTCGATGCCACAACCGGGGATAAGGTAGCTTTTGGGGATGATGATGCTTCCGATATTTCTATATCCTGGCCCGACACCATAAACTTTAATGACCGCGGGGAAAACCTGGGAAGGAAGTTTGGTTATACAGGACACGGCACCAACACATTTAAAGTAATAAAAGAACGACAGGAGATACAGCTTGACGAGGATATTGATGCCACACATATTATCCTGGAATATATCAGCGATGGCAGCGAAGCGGATAACGCAACCCAAATAACACCGTATGCCAAAACAACCATTGAGGCTTACATGGGCTGGAAATTAAAAGAAAACGGCCGCAGCTATGGGGAAGGCGAGCGCGACAGGGCGCAGCGGCTATACAGGAGCGCGCTGGTTGATTTAAGAGGAAGAATGAACCCCGGCCTTATTTCATACATTAAAAAAAGCATGAGAAGGAGAACGCACGGCAGCATAAAATAATATGAAAAACAAGCGTACATATCTTAGTGGTGGTGTAAATGCTGATGATGATTTTGAGTTAATACCAGAGGGTGATCTGGTGAATAGCGAAAATTTCCGCATTTCCTCCACCGATAACGGGGCAACTTCCCGGAGGGAGATCGTGGGCGGAACTGACCTTATTACGGATCAAATATTAAATTCTACCGGTAGCCATATATGCGTAGGCGGATGTACAGATGAAGTAAATAATTGGATAGTGTGGTTTGCCTTTCATGGAGTAGCGGCCAAGTCTGGTATTTATTGTTGGGATAAAGCCAGCGGCAATACATATAAGGTACTGCTGAATACGCAGGTTACAGGAGGGCTTAACTTGAAAAAAACGAGGGAAAATTATATACATAGCTGTTTTATACATGAAGGTATTTTATACTGGACTGATAATTTTGGAGAACCTTGCCGGGTTAATGTGAAGGCTGGTATCAACCTCAACCACCCTGGAACTTTTACCGACACCTACTCTTTAGTGGCTCCAATGGACAATAGCGTAATTACCATAATACGCAAACCACCATATAGATCACCGGGTGTTTTAAAGGTTTTAGCCAGCCCTTCTATTACGTATAATTTATGCGATGGAAAGGTTTTCAGGTTTGCGTGGAGGTGGAATTACCGGGATGGTGAGGTAAGTGTACTAAGCCCATTAACCGAAATAGTTGATTTCCGGGAAAACGCAGCTTATAGTTACAATTCTGTAAAGGTGGCTATTGCCGTTGATTCAGCAAGCGGAAGTGGATATGATACATTACAGCCAGATGCAAGGGGTATGGAGTTAATAGTGCAGTTTGCCGAAACAGGGAAATACATGATTATTAAATCCTGGGACCGCGATGTGGCCGCGGATGCTGCGGATATTGCAACCTTTGTGGGGGGTGGAGCGTTGGAATATTATTTTAAAAATGACCAGGCGGGCGAAATGCTGGACGATGTATATGCTGTTAAACCTTTTGACAATGTACCCTGGAGGTGCAGGACACTTGCTATGGCAAAAAACAGGTTATTTAGCGGCTATAATTACGTGGGAAGATCGGCACCCACCGCTACTTCTCTTACGTTGGTATCGGTTATTTCAGCAGGCGTTTCAAATGCACAAACATACTTTAAAAGCGATAGCGCTTTTGAAACGGCCATTGAGTTTTACGATAAGTTTGGCAGAAAGTGTGGTATAGTAAAAGGACCGGCGGTAACTACGCCAGATATGGCGTACTATGCACAGCCAACCGTGCCTTCAAGGGTACAAACTATTCAACTGTCATTAAGTAATATCAACGCTGTAAACGAGATCCCGGATTGGGCTTATTACTACCGAATTTGCTTATCTCATGGACAACAGGCCAGCTTTTTTATGCAAGGATGGATGGAGGCGGGCGGGTTAAAGTATGTAATAAAGGACAGCACAACCGGGCTTTACACTTTTACTGATACTATTACCGGTCAGCCATACGGGATAGGAATAAATATTAAACAGGCGGTGCTTGCCGGTTTGGGATATAGCTTTACCGAAGGGAGTGGGGATATTCTAAAATTATATACCAATACCAGTATTACATATAAGCGGTCAGTTATAGATACTGATGGAGATTATGTGATTGTGCCTTGGGATAACAGTTTCACCGGTAATTTATCTGCTATTAAAGCGGTGTTTGAAATTTACGCCCCAAAAAGAAAATTAAACTCCGCAATATTTTACCCGCAAACCTTAAACGGGTATGGCTTTCTATATGTTATTAACCCCGGCCAGGCTGGTCGCACGTATAGCAACACTACTATTTCGCTTACAGCAGGTGATATTTATGCCCTTGCAAGAAGATTAACTGCACCTTCGGGGCCGGTTATGTTTTTTGAAGCAATGGCACCAAACGACAAATATTGGAGGGATTGGTATAGAAATGATGTAACCCCAAACATTATTGATAAAATTGGCCAGAAGGAGTTGAAAAACACGATCAGCTTTAGCAATGTGTATATTCCGGGAACGAAAACAAACGGACTTTCCTCATTTGAACCACTTAACGAGGTGGTACTGGATAGTGAAAACGGCCCAATATCAAAACTGGAATTGGTCAGCAAGGTGCAAGAGGATGGAACCGTATTGCTGGCGCTTTGTGAAAGAGAAGCGGTGTCTTGCTACTTGGGTGAGCAGGAACTGTTTGACACACAGGGTAGCGCGTTTTTGTCCAGGGCAAACAGCGTTATCGGAAATACCAAGGCATTACAGGGAAGTATGGGTACCAGAAACCCCGAAAGCGTAGTGAGCCTTAACGGGCTGGTATATTGGTG